>NZ_JAUJUJ010000162.1 GCF_030711595.1 Stenotrophomonas sp. YIM B06876 | reverse complement strand
CGCCCGCAGGGGCGGCGCATGCCAGCGCCAACAGCACGCACCTCAAGCCGGGCGAACTCGACACCTACTACGGCCTCTGGAGCGGCGGCCACACCGGCGACATGCGCGTGCTGGGCCTGCCCTCGGGCCGCGAGATCCACCGCATTCCGTGCTTCGTGCCCGACGCGCTGGTCGGCTGGGGCATCACCAACGAATCGAAGAAGATCATGGGCACCAAGCCCGACGGCAGCCTGAAGTACACGGTGGCCGACACGCACCACACGCATGCCTCGTACAAGGACGGCAATTACGACGGCCGCTACGCCTGGATCAACGACAAGATCAACAGCCGCATCGCGCGCGTGCGCCTCGACTATTTCGTCTGCGACAAGATCACCGACCTGCCCAACGTGCAGGGCTTCCACGGCATCTTCCCGGACAAGGCCGACCCCGTCGACCCGGCCATCAACTACACCACGCGCGTGTTCTGCGGCGGCGAGTTCGGCATTCCGCTGCCCAACAGCGGCAAGGACGCCGACGCACCCGAGAAATACCANTCTGCGACAAGATCACCGACCTGCCCAACGTGCAGGGCTTCCACGGCATCTTCCCGGACAAGGCCGACCCCGTCGACCCGGCCATCAACTACACCACGCGCGTGTTCTGCGGCGGCGAGTTCGGCATTCCGCTGCCCAACAGCGGCAAGGACGCCGACGCACCCGAGAAATACCATTCGCTGTTCACCTGCGTGGACGCGGAATCGATGGCAGTGCGCTGGCAGGTGCTGCTCGACGGCAACTGCGACCTGGTGGCCACCTCGTACGACGGCAAGCTGGCCGCCACCAACCAGTACAACACCGAGGGAGGCATCCACTACGAAGACATGATGTCGGCCGAGCGCGATGCCTGCGCGTTCTTCCACATCGCGCGCATCGAAGAGGCCGTGAAGGCCGGCAGGTTCAAGACCTACGGCGACTCCAAGGTGCCCGTGGTCGATGGCACGCACGCCGCCAACAAGGACGCCAAGACCGCGCTGGTGGCCTACGTCAGCGTGCCCAAGAACCCGCACGGCGTGAACGCCAGCCCCGACGGCAAGTACTTCATCTGCGCCGGCAAGCTCTCGCCGACCTGCACGGTGATCGAGCTGAGCCGCGTGCTCGACTGGTTCGACGGCAAGTCCGAGAAGCTCGACGACGCCATCGTGGCCGAGCCCGAGGTGGGCCTGGGGCCGCTGCACACCGCCTTCGACGGCCGCGGCAACGCCTACACCACGCTGTTCCTCGACAGCCAGATGGTCAAGTGGAACGTAGCGGCCGCCATCAAGGCCCATGCCGGCGACAAGAGCGCCAAGTACGTCGTCGACCGCCTCGATGTGCAGTACCAGCCGGGCCACGTCAACGCCTCGCAGTCCGAGACCAAGGCGGCGGACGGCAAGTACCTGGCCGTGGGCTGCAAGTTCTCCAAGGACCGCTTCCTGCCCGTGGGCCCGCTGCACCCCGAGAACGAGCAGCTGATCGACATCTCGGGCGACAAGATGGTGCTGCTGGCCGACCACCCGGTGCGCGGCGAGCCACACGACTTCATCATCTTCAAGCGCGATCTGGTACGCCCCAAGCAGGTGTATTCGCACGACGATTTTCCGCTGGCGATCAAGGACCCCAAGGACAGCGGCGTGTTCCGCAACGGCAAGAAGGTCACCGTCAAGCTCACCTCGCAGGCGCCGGCCTTCAGCCTGCGCGAGTTCAAGCTCAAGAAGGGTGACGAGGTCACGCTGATCCTGACCAACCT
>NZ_JAUJUJ010000037.1:293-24622 GCF_030711595.1 Stenotrophomonas sp. YIM B06876 | reverse complement strand
CGGCGCGGCCGGGGGCGCCGGTACAGCGGCGCAGCCTGGTCCGCGGCGCGATCTCGGTCCTGCTGCAACAGCCGTCGCTGGCCCTGACGCTGGGCGGACACCATTCGTTTTCCGGGTTGCGGCTGCCGGGAGTCGAGCTGCTGATCGAACTTCTGGATCTGGTCCAGCAACGTCCGGATATCAGCACCGGCGCGCTGCTGGAACATTTCACCGGCCGCGAAGAGCACGAAGCGCTGCAGCGCCTGGCGGCGATGGTGCTGCCCGGCGATGACACCGTATGGGCACAGGAGCTGCAGGACGCGGTGCAACAACTGGAGAAGCAGCAATTGTTGCAGCGTCTTGAAGAGCTGCAATCACGCCCCTTTTCGCAGCTCGATGCCACCGATCGCTATGAACTGCGTGAACTGCTGAACGCACGTGCCACGTTGCGCATCTGAGAGAATCTTCAACCGCGACGTGCGCGAGGCCCGCACCCGCATGTGATACGCCCAGGAGCCGCCCGATGATTCCATTCCGCCTGCTTGCCCTGCTGCTGGTACTGACGTACGCGCCAGCGTTCGCCGCCGAACCCGGCTTCGCGCAACCGCGCCCGGGTCTGTATACCGCCGGCCAGCCCAGTGCGGAGCAGCTGGGTGCGGCGGCGCAGAACGGCATCACCACGGTGATCGACCTGCGCCAGCCCGACGAGGATCGCGGCTTCGATGAAGCCGCAGCCACCCGGCAGCTGGGGCTGCGCTATGTGCGCCTGCCGATCGCCGGTGCGGCCGGAATCACCGAAGACAACGCACGCGCGCTGCAACAGCTGCTGGCACAGGAAAAAGGGCCGGTGCTGCTGCACTGCGCCTCCGGCAATCGCGTCGGCGCGCTGCTGGCGCTGCTCAATGGCCGGGTGGAAGGCGCCGGAATTGAACCGGCGTTGCAGCTGGGTCGTCGCGCCGGCCTGACCTCGCTGGAGCCGGTCACCCGCGCGCTGCTGGAACGCGGCACCGCCGAGTGATATCGCGCCGGCCGCCATTTGCCTCCCGCTCCCGAGGAAAACCGTGCCGATGATGCGCTGGTGGTCGCGCCTGCGACCGGACAACTTCACCCTCGCCCTGCTCGCCACCGTGGCCCTGGCCTCGCTGCTGCCCATGGTCGGCACCACCGCCAGAGTGCTTGATGGCGTCACCGATATCGCCATCGCCGCGCTGTTCTTCCTGCACGGCGCGCGGCTGCCACGCGAATCCATCGTTGCCGGCCTGCTGCACTGGCGGCTGCACCTGGTCATCCTTGCCTGCACCTTCGTCCTGTTCCCGCTGCTGGCGCTGGGCTTCAAGCCGCTGGACGGCTGGCTGCTGACTCCGGAGCTCTATATCGGCGTGCTGTTCCTGTGCGCACTGCCTTCCACCGTGCAATCGTCGATCGCCTTCACCTCGATGGCCCACGGCAATGTACCGGCCGCGGTCTGCGCCGCATCGCTGTCCAGCATCCTGGGCGTATTCCTTACTCCGCTGCTGATGACGGTGTTGACCGAGGCCGAAGGCAGCCTGGCCAATCCACTGCACGCCGTCGGCGCGATCATGCTGCAACTGCTGGTGCCGTTTGTCGTCGGCCACCTGCTGCGGCCCTGGATCGCACGCTGGGTGGAGAAGCAGCGCGCGCTGCTGCGCTTCACCGATCAGGGCACCATCCTGCTGGTGGTGTATGCCGCCTTCGGCGAGTCGGTGCATGAAGGCCTGTGGAGCAAGACCCCGCTCAGCTCGCTGCTGACGGCCGCGCTGATTTCGGTGGTCCTGCTGGCCATCGCCATGCCCGGCATCACCTGGCTGTCGCGGCGGCTGGGTTTCAGCCGCTACGACGAAATCCCGATCGTGTTCTGCGGCTCCAAGAAAAGCCTGGCCACCGGCGTGCCGATCGCCAAGGTGCTGTTTGCCGGCGGCAGCCTCGGCGCGATCGTGCTGCCGATCATGATCTATCACCAGCTCCAGCTGATCGTGTGCGCAGTGGTCGCGCAGCGCTATGCGCGCGCAGCCGCCCCGGGCGCCCCGGCGATCAAAATGACGGAATGAAGCCAGCGCCCCCCGGGGAAGCCGGGGCGCGGCCAGCTGCCCGCGACGCCTGCATCGCCACTTCGTTGCTGCCCACCTTCGTTCCGTATCCATGAAGTTGGGCATCGCCTGACCTGATGAAGCCAAACGCCGTGGTCACAACGGCGGACAAGCGCGATGGTCCTGATCCGGGCGGACCGGATCAATCCGTCAGCCTGGCCACGCTGAGCCTCGGCATCCAGATCACCAGGTCGTACTGGCGACCGGGCGTGGTGTCCGCATCTGGCGCGCGCGCAGCAGTTGGATACAGCGCGATGGCGCGGCACGGCTGCCCACACCCCCAGAACTCGCCCTGCAGCGCCTCCAGCCGCACGCTGTACAGCGGCAGGTCCAACAGGTGCGAGGCCATTGGCCGCTGCTGCATCTGTGCCGGGGCATCGGCGGGGCGCTGCCGCATCGCGTGCACATTGCCGGTCACCACCAGCATCCGGGCAGCGGGCGGCAAGGCGCCGAACTGCTGGCGCAGGCACGCCGCCATCCACGCATCGCGCACGTCATTGCCACCCTCGGCAGCGGCTTCCCGGTCGTAACCTGCCACGCTCACGTCACGCCCCTGTTCGCGCAGGCTCCTGACCGCTTCGATCAGCCCGAGCATGTCGCGGCTGCGCCGCCCATCGTGCTGGTTGTCCCGGACCCGCCAGAACGGTGATTGCCGCAACGCTTTACGGGCAGGCGCATCACCTTCCGAGCGCAGGTAACGTGCCAGCGCGGCGTTTTCGCTGGTCGGCATTTCCAGCGCCAGCCGCACGGCGGCGTTGTCGCGGCTGTAACGCTCCATCAGCCCGGCCACCAGCAGTGGCGTCTCCACGGTGCCGTGATACTCGCCCAGCACCAGCAGCCGGTGATCGCCCGCATGCGTCACGATCTGCGCCGCCGTGTCGTCACCCGCTTCGGCGGAGGCCGCGTGGGCCGCGCCCCACGCCATCGAAACCGCCACTGCCGCCATCCATAGCCATCGCTTCATGCCGTTCACTCCATGTCAGGTGATGAAGACAATGCTGGTCCAAAAACGCGGATTCAAGACCGATTGCGAACGGTAGCGGTGGCCTGCACCGCGCCTATCAGCCCGCATCCGACGCCCCACGGTCGGCGCCTACAGCCAGGGCAGCATCCAGTGGTCGACCAGCAGGAAGGCGAACAGCGCCATCAGGTACACCACCGAATAACCGAACATCCTCATGTTGAACATTTCATCCGGCGGGTTCTGGATCTTCCACGCGTACCAGAGGAATACGGCATTGAGCACGATCGACCCGCCCAGATAGAACATGCCGCTCATGCCCACCGCCACCGGCGCCAGCGCCACGATCGCCAGCAATACCGAATAGACCAGGATCTGCTTGCGGGTGTGCGGCACGCCGTGGGTCACCGGCAGCATCGGCACATCGGCATTGGCGTAATCGGCGCGGCGGAAGATCGCCAACGCCCAGAAATGCGGCGGGGTCCAGATGAAGATGATCAGCACCAGCAACGAGGCATAGGCCCAGTCCCACTGGCCCTGCATACCGGTGATCGCGGCCCACCCCAGCAGCGGCGGCGTGGCGCCGGCCAGCCCGCCGATGACGATATTCTGCGAGGTCGCGCGCTTCAGGTACTTGGTGTAGATCACCGCATAGCCGATCAGCGAGGCGAAGGTCAGCACCGCGGTGATGACATTCACCCACAGCACCAGGATCGTCATCGACAACACGGTCAGCACGCCGGCGAACACCAGCACCTGCCGCGGCGTCACCTTGCCGGCAACCAGCGGCCGCCACGCGGTACGCGCCATCTTGGCGTCGATCTGCGCATCCAGCAGCTGGTTGATCGCCGCGGCGGCCGAGGCCGACAGCCAGATTCCGATGAAGCCCAGCACGCCGGCCAACAGCTGCTGGCGGGTGGGAAGTCCGGGAATGGCCAGGCACATGCCCACCAGCGCGGTGAACACGATAAGCGCCACGATCTTGGGCTTGGTCAGGTCCCAGTATTCACGCCAACTTGGCAACATCACATCAATCCGGTGCGCGCAGGCGCGCAAGCAGTGAAATCAGGACGAACAGCAATGCCACCGCACCACCGTTATGGAGGACCGCCACTTCCAGCGGCAGCGCGAGCTTGACGTTGAGCACGCCCAGCGTCACCTGCGCCACTACCAGCACGCCCAGCGCACTGGCCCAGCCACGCATGCCCGGCAGCTTGAACATGCGCACCGACAGCAGCAGCAGGTACAGCGCCACCACGATGGCCAGCAACCGGTGCGCCAGCTGGATCGCGATCCGCGAAGCGCCATCGAGCACCCCGCCTTCGTAGTCCACGCCGATGCCCCGCCACAGCGTGAAGCCTTCGCGGAAATCGTGCTGCGGCCACCACTGGCTGACGCAGCGCGGAAAGTTGTCGGCCGACCAGCTGCCACCACCGCAGGCCAGCGCCGCGTAGTTGGCACTGACCCAGCCACCCAGCGCGATCTGCAGCACCAGCAGCGCCAACCCGGCGCGCAGCCACCATTTCAACCGCGGGGCTTCGGCCAGCGTGATCGGCAGATGCGTTGCCCGCCATGCCATCCACACCAGCAGCGAGAACATCAGCATCCCGCCGAGCAGGTGGCCCATGACGACGATCGGCTTCAACAGCCAGGTTACCGTCCACATGCCGAGCAACGCCTGGAAAATCACCACCGCCAGGGTCAACACCGCCGCCCGCGCCAGATCGATGTTCGACCAGCGCAGCGCTGCCAGCAGCAGGATCGCCTCGCCGCCGATGGCCAGCACACTGGCCGCGACATGGTCGCCGCGCATGTACAGCGGAATCGCCAAGGCCACCAGCACCGAGGCCGTGACCACCTGTGCCACGCCCCACTTGCGCCTGCGAACCGCCAGCAACGCCAGCAACAGCACTTCCACGCCCAGCGCTCCGGCCAGGAAACGGTGCACCTGCTCGCGCCACGCCTTGTGCGTTTCCAGTGGGCGGATCTCGCTGGCCACGTGCTGCATGGCTTCGTGCTGGGTCTGCGGCCAGGTCACCTTGCCGTAACAGGTCGGCCAGTCCGGGCAGCTGAGACCGGCATCGGACAGCCGCACGAAGGATCCGAACAGGATCGTGCTCGCGGTCATGATCAGCGCAAACCACGCCAGACGATGGAAATTACGGTGCACCGTCGGGCGCGCAGAAGCATTCATCAGGCAGCACTCACTTCAGTTTCAACAGCTTGGCCAGGTCCGCGCGCAGTCCACCGGGGGTAAACCCCGGGGCATAGCGCAGGATTACAAATCCATTGGGATCGACCACGTATACCGGTATTCCGGCAGGATCATCCACACCCGGCAACTGCTCGCGCAACGCGGGCTGCGGCATGAGCACCCGCAGCGCCGGCATTGCCGCCACCGCCGCAGGCGGCGTACCCAGCCACAGGATTTCGACATTATCGGCGTTATGGCCGAACAGCTGCCAGACCTTGCCCAGATCCTGCGACAAAGTGACGCACGCCGGGGTGCAATCGGCCGCCGGCGCCAGCAGGATGCGCCAACGCCGCGCCGCCGGATTCCAGTCGTAGGCCTGGCCGTCCGCCTGCCGCGGTGGCAGCGCGCGCAGATCCACCGGCGGCGACAACAACTGGCCGTGATTGCGGTTTATCGCCGGCTGCCAGCCGGAAAAACGCAACACACCGGCTCCCAGCATCGAGCCGAAGAACATCGCGAACAGCGCCAGCAGCACCCAGCGGCCGCGATTGCGGGCCCGCAGCGGGGTCGAGCTCATTGAATTCATGGGAGGCATTTTCTCATGGGCGGCAGCTCAACGCCCGTTCCGGCGACGGGCACGCCATTCCAGCACCAGCGCGATGATCAGCACGGTCAGCGCCATGGCATACCACTGCACCGCATAGCCCAGATGCCGCGACGGCGGCAAGGTATTGGGCAGCAGGTCCAGATCGCGCTCGTAACCCAGCGGCAGGGCCGGGTCCAGCCGCAGCACCTGCGCCGGCAATTGGCCGGCCGCACGCCCCAGCTGCGCCGCGATGGCCTGCGTATCCAGACGGGTGGCCAGCCACAGCTGCGGCTGCGCCGTGGCGACCAGCGCCGGGCCCAATGCAATGCCGGTGGCCGGTGCCGGTGCGAGCAGACCGCGCACCTCGTAGTCACCGGACAACGGCGCGAGGGCCGGCAAGCTGCGATCGCCGGGCAACGGCAACCAGCCCAGGTCGAGCAGCACCGCTTGCGGCGTCTGTGCCGGCTGGAACACCCGGTAGATGCGCACGCCGGCGCGGCCCTGGCGCAGCTGGTTGTCCAGCATCACCGTGCCCGGCAGGAAGTGGCCACGATCGACCACCCGGCGCACCCGGGCGGGTGTCCGCAGCGCCTGCTCGACGCTGACCGCGCCCTGCTGCGCGCGCGGGATCTGTTCGAGCAGCGCCTGTTTTTCCCGCATCCGCTGCAGTTGCCAGGTGCCCAGCCAGGCAAACAACGTGGCAACCAGCAGCGCGGCAATCCAGCCGGACAGCCGCGTGTGCTGCCGCGTCATGACAATCCCGCCCGAACCGGGTGATAGTCCGTTGCCCTGTCCACTGCCGAGCCGCACATGAACGATTCGCTCAAGACCCTGCTGGTTATCGCGTTTCTGATCGTCATTGTCTGGAACCTGGGGGCCGGGCTGTATTACCTGATGATTGACCGCGGCCAGACCAACCGCACGGTCAACGCGCTGACCCGCCGTATCGCCCTGTCGGTGATCCTGTTCCTGCTGGTGGTCGCCGGCATCTACAGCGGCTGGATCAAACCGCACGGCATCGGCGGCTGACAGATGCGCCTGCGGCTTGCGGCACCGGCGCTGGTCCGGGGTCAGTCACCCCGCTGAAAGACGCGTTGGCGCCGACGCGAGTGCCGCAGTACCGCGCCGCCGGAACCTGGCACCTGTCGTGGCGACTCAAAGCACGTAGACGAACAGGAACAGCATCAGCCACACCACATCGACAAAGTGCCAATACCATGCCGCCGCTTCGAATCCGAAGTGGTTGTCGCGGGTGAAATGGCCGCGCGCCGAGCGGAACCACATCACGATCAGCATGATCGTCCCCAGCGCCACGTGGGCACCATGGAAGCCGGTCAGCATGAAGAAGGTGGAGCCGTAGATGCCCGAACCCAGGGTCAGGTTCAATGCGCCGTAGGCATGCATGTACTCCTCGGCCTGGAACAACAGGAACATGACGCCCAGCCCCACTGTCAGTCCCAGCCAGACCAGCAGCTGGGTGCGCTTTCCGGCCTTCAGGGCGTGGTGGGCAATGGTCAGGGCCACGCCGGAAGACAGCAGGATCAACGTATTGAGCAGCGGCAATCCCCACGCCGGGATGGTCTGGAACGCGCCACCGATGTCGCCCGGGCCATTGGTCGGCCACGCCTGCGAATAACCGTTCCACAACAATTCGTTGGTCATCACCCCGCGGCCTTCCCCCGCCAGCCAGGGCAGGCTGAGGTTGCGGCTGTAGAACAACGTGCCGAAGAACGCGCCGAAGAACATCACCTCGGAGAAGATGAACCACACCATCCCCATGCGGAACGAGCCATCGACCTGGTGGTTGTATTGGCCGCCGACCGACTCGCGGATCACATCGCCAAACCACAGGAACAGGGTGAACACCAGCATCGCCAGCCCGGCGCAGAAGGTCCACCGCCCCCATTGGGTATCGTTGAGCCAGCTGGCCACGCCGACCATCAATACCAGCATGGCGACCGAGGCGACGAATGGCCATTTGCTGTGGCTCGGCACGAAGTAGACGTTGGCATCGGGCGTGTTGTGGGCCATGGCGTGCTTCCGGTTACGTTGTCAGGGAGCGGCGGGGGCGAAGCTGGCGGCGCTTGCAGTGACCAGCTGCGCCGACAGCGCATCGTTTTTGTAGAAGGTGTAGGACAGCGTAATTGTCTTCACATCGGCCGGCAGGTCGGGATCGACGATGAAACGTACTGGCATATCGCGGCGCTCCCCCGCTTGCAACGTCTGCGCGGTGAAACAGAAGCATTCGGTCTTGCTGAAATAGCCCGAGGCGCGCGCCGGCGCCACCGACGGCACCGCACTGCCGACCAAGGCGTGGTCACTGCGGTTCTGCGCGAAGTACAGCGCCTCGTTGAGCTCGCCGGGCACCACTTCCATCGTCAGCTGCGCCGGATGGAACGTCCACGGCAACTTGGAGTTCACCCCGCCATCGAATTCGACCCGCACCGTGCGTGTCACCGTGCTGCCCGCGGCCGTCTTTGCCGCCTGCCCGGGGCCACGCTCCAGACGCACCCCGAACACCTTTTCACAGGCGATGCGGTACAGCGGAACCAGTGAGAACGTCAGCACGAAGACCGCCAGGGCCACACCGATCAGGCGTCCCAACCCGGCATTGCGACGCGACGCCGGCACCGGGCCGTTCACCTTCCCAGCACTCCGGAAAGGATGAAGCCGACGTAGATCGCCACGGCAATCACCGCCATCACCAGCGCCGTGCGCCGCGAACGGCGCCGGCGTTGCAACAGGTCTTCCAGGGGAGGCTGCGGGGCATTCATCGCTCAGGCTCCTTCAGCGGCTGATGTCGTCATGGGCCAGGTCGCCAGGCTGCAGCACCGGCGGCACCGTGAAGGTATGCGCCGGCGCCGGTGAGGGCACCGTCCATTCCAGGCCGCGCGCGCTTTCCCACGCCCGCGCTGCCGCCGGCACGCCGCTGCGCAGTGAACTGAGCAGAATCGCCGCCATCATGAACGGCGTGACAAACATGCCGAACGCACCGATCGAGCTGACCAGGTTCCAGTCGGCGAACACCGGGTTGTAATCGGGGATGCGGCGCGGCATGCCGGCCAGACCGAGGAAGTGCTGCGGGAAGAACAGCAGGTTGACGAACACCATCGTCCACCAGAAATGCACCTTGCCCCAGAACTCGTTGTACATCCGCCCTGTCCACTTCGGCCACCAGTAGTAGACCGCGCCGATCAGCGCCAGCACCGAGCCGGTGACCAGCACGTAATGGAAGTGTGCGACCACGAAATAGGTGTCGTGGTACTGGAAGTCGGCCGGCACGATCGCCAGCATCAGTCCGGAAAAGCCGCCGATGGTGAACAGGATGACAAACGCGATCGAGAACAGCATCGGCGTCTCGAACGTCAGCGAGCCCTGCCACATGGTGCTGACCCAGTTGAACACCTTCACCCCGGTCGGGATCGAGATCAGCATCGTGGCGAACATGAAGAACAGCTCGCCGCCCAGCGGCATGCCCACCGTGAACATGTGGTGGGCCCAGACGATGAACGACAGGAAGGCGATGGCCGCCGTCGCGTACACCATCGCCTGGTAGCCGAACAGCGGCTTGCGGCTGAAAGTGGGGATGATCTCGCTGATCACGCCGAACGCCGGCAGGATCATGATGTAGACCTCGGGATGGCCGAAGAACCAGAAGATGTGCTGGTACATCACCGGATCGCCGCCGCCGGCGGCGTTGAAGAAGCTGGTGCCGAAGAATTTGTCGGTCAGCAGCATAGTCACCGCACCGGCCAGCACCGGCATCACCGCGATCAGCAGGAACGCGGTGATCAGCCAGGTCCAGCAGAAGATCGGCATCTTCAACAGGTCCAGGCCCGGGGCCCGCATATTGAGCACGGTGGCGATGATGTTGATCGCCCCCATGATCGAGCTGATGCCGGCCACATGGATGGCGAACACGGTGAAGGCGACGTTGTAGCCGCCCTGCAGCGACAGCGGCGGATACATGGTCCAGCCGCCCGCCGGGCCGCCCCCGGGCAGGAACAGGGTCAGCAGCAACAGCGTGAACGCCACCGGCAACAGCCAGAAGGACCAGTTGTTCATGCGCGGCAGGGCCATGTCCGGCGCGCCGATCTGCAACGGGATCATCCAGTTGGCCAGACCGACAAAGGCCGGCATCACGCCGCCGAAGATCATCACCAGCGCGTGCACCGCGGTCATCTGGTTGAAGAACTCCGGCTTGACGAACTGCAGGCCCGGTTGCGCCAGTTCCAGGCGGATCACCACGCTCATTGCCGCACCGACAATGAACATCAGGAAGCTGAAAAGCAGGTACAGCGTGCCGATGTCCTTGTGGTTCGTGGAGAAGAACCAGCGCTCGAAGAAGCCCTGTTGGTGCCCGTGGTGATCGGAGTGGTCGGCTGCGGAATAGGACATCGGGACTACACCTCTTTATCCAGTCTCTTCAACTCGCACCGGCGGTGCGGGGGCGATATCAGACGTCGGCCGACGCGGCTGGCGTTTCTGCAGCAGGGGGTGTTTCAGCCGGCTCCGGTGGTGCAGGCGCCGCCGCGGGCGCCGGCTTGCGCGCGGCCAGCCACTTCTTGAAATCTTCCTTGGACACCGCTTCAACCACGATCGGCATGAAGCCATGGTCCTTGCCGCACAGCTCGGCGCACTGGCCACGGTAGACACCGATGGTGTCGATGCTGGTCCAGCGCTCGTTGATGAAGCCCGGCACCGCATCCTGCTTCCACCCCAGCGCCGGCACCCACCAGGCATGGATCACATCATCGGCGGTGATGACGAAGCGCACCTTGGTATCGACCGGCAACACCAGGCGGTTGTCGACCTCGAGCAGATAGTGCGGATTGGCTTGCATGGTGGGCCGCTCGCCACTCTGGCGCAGGCGGTCGGATTCGCGATCCATGCGGCTGGTGAACGCCACGTCCTCGCCCAGATACTCGTACTTCCACATCCACTGGTAGCCGGTGATCTTGACCGTCATCTCCGACTCGCGGGTGTCGTACATCGAGATCAGCTTGGCGGTCGCCGGCCACGCCATCGCGATCAGGATCACGATCGGAATCACGGTCCAGATGGTTTCAGCGGTGGTGTTGTGGCTGAACGTGGCGGCCACCGCGCCCTTGGACCGACGGAACTTGAAGATGGCGTACGCCAGCGCGCCGAACACCAGCACGCCAATCACCGTACACACCCAGAACGCCACCATGTGCGCTTCCCATGCCATGCGCGAGGTATGGGTGACGCCCCTGCCCATATTGAGCTGCCATGGCTTCGGATCGGCCGACTGCGCCCATGCCATTGGCATCGCCGCGCACGCGGCCAACAACGCCAATCCGGAACTCCACTTGCCACCCCACCTGCTGCTTTGCTTCATTGCCTAGACCCTTGGTGTCATCGGTTGCCGCCATCGCTGGCAGCGAGCAAGCCTTCAAGTGTCACCACCAGTTCCCGGCGTTCGGCAGGTGCGAGGAAACTCCCCACTTCAACCCGCCTGCCACTGGAAATCAGCAGGACGCGCTCATCCTCGACAAACAGGCGCACCCAATGCGGATGAGCCCGGAATGTCGGTGAACTTCCGGCCGCGGGGATCACCTCCACGCAATCCGGCCCTACCCTGATCTCCTCCCGGCGTTGGCCGCTGCGCCATAACCAGCGCAATGCGGCTGCCACCAGCAGGCAATACAACAACGCAAAACCAGGAGCGAAGAGGTTCCCAAGCAGCCAACCCCAGGCTGCCGAAAACAACATCAGTCCTGCCAGCACGGCGAACAGCTGGACGAACTGGCGGGCGCTGAGCGCCCGTGGCGGGTGCAGCAACAACCGCACTCCCGACCCTTCCGGTTTCAACCGAAGCAGCTCGATCATGTCGCAACCGCGTCCGTGCCGCGGAAAACACGTTCGATGGTAGCCGCGCCAATTCACCCCGGCAAGCTTCCATTCATCATCGATCGGAATGCTGCAGCGCACATTGGCCACGACGTCGATCCGCGCAACGAACGTCAACTTATTTGCCGAATACGGCACAAAATCCGGGAGTCCGCCAGGCTGCCGCCACACCCCTGAAAAACAAGTGTTTTATGCAAATATGCCTGCGCCTGGGGGGATATGAAATCCACACGACTGGATTAAAATGGCCAAGTCTCCCGGTGATCATGCGCATGAACGCAATCTCTGCATCCAACGTCGCTTCGCGCGATTTTCCCCACGCCCTGTTGGCACCCGAGCTGCCAGGTCCGTCCAATCCGTTACGCAACGCGATCACCGCGGCCTGGCTCAAGGACGAAGCCAGCCACGTGCGCGAACTGCTGGAACAGGCACGCCTGCCGGCGGCCGAACAGGCCAGCGTGCAGGCTGTCGCCGCCGACCTGGTGAGGCGAGTACGCCTACGCGCCAAGGACCAGGGCGCGATCGAAGCGTTCATGCGCCAGTACGACCTGGGCAGCGAGGAAGGCGTGCTGCTGATGTGCGTGGCAGAAGCGCTGCTGCGCATTCCCGACCAGGAAACCGCCGACAAGCTGATCCGCGACAAGCTCGGCGAGGCGGACTGGAAGAAGCACATGGGCCAGTCCGATTCGGTGCTGGTCAACGCCTCGACCTGGGGCCTGATGCTGACCGGGCACCTGGTCGATCTGGCCGATGCCACCAAGCGCGACGTGCATGGCGCGTTCAAAAGGCTGCTTGGCCGCGTCGGCGAGCCGGTGATCCGCCTGGCCGTGCGCCAGGCGATGAAGATCATGGGCCACCAGTTCGTCATGGGCCGGACCATCGACGAAGCGCTGGTGCGCTCGCACAAGGGCGACAACGCCAGCTACCGCTATTCGTTCGACATGCTCGGCGAAGGCGCGCTGACGATGAAGGATGCGCTGCGCTATCTGGAGGATTACCGCCGCGCCATCCACACCATCGGCAAGGACAACCTCGCCCGCGGCGGCAACGCCGACGGCGATGTCACCGCCTCGCACGGCATCTCGATCAAGCTGTCGGCGCTGTATCCGCGCTACGAACACGGCAAGCGCGAACGCGTGCTGCGCGACCTGGTGCCCGGCGTGCTGGAGCTGGCGCAGCTGGCCAAATCCTATGGCATCGGCTGCACGGTCGATGCCGAGGAAACCGACCGGCTGGAACTGTCGCTGGACATCATCGAGCGCGTGGTCAGCGATCCTTCGCTGAAGGGCTGGGAAGGCTTCGGCATCGTGGTGCAGGCCTACCAGAAGCGCACCCCGTACACGATCGACTACCTGGCCGACCTGGCGCGCCGCATCGGCCACAAGCTGCAGGTGCGGCTGGTCAAGGGCGCGTACTGGGACGCGGAAATCAAGCGCGCGCAGGTCGACGGCCTGCCCGGCTATCCGGTGTTCACCCGCAAGCAGAACACCGACGTGTCCTACATCGCCTGCGCCAAGCGCCTGTTCGCTCACAGCGACACGCTGTACCCGATGTTCGCCACGCACAACGCGCACACCATCGCGGTGATCAAGCAGATCGGCGCCGGTCACACCTACGAGCACCAGAAGCTGCACGGCATGGGCGATGACCTGTATGCCGAGGTGGTCCCCGCCGATCGCCTGAACGTGCCGTGCCGCGTCTACGCGCCGGTCGGCTCGCATGAGGACCTGCTGCCCTACCTGGTGCGCCGCCTGCTCGAAAACGGCGCCAATTCCAGCTTCGTCAACCGCATCACCGACGAGGACGTGGCCATCGACGACCTGATCCGCGATCCGGTCGAAGCAGTGTCCTCGTTCGTCTCCATCCCGCATCCGAAAATCCCGCTGCCGGTCGACCTGCTGCGCAGCCAGAACCATGACAGGAAGAACTCCATGGGCGTCAATCTCGCCAACGACAACGATCTGCGCGCCCTGGCCGGGCAGCTCAACGCCGCCGTGAAACCGTGGCAGGCCACGCCGCGGGTACCCGGTGCCAATCCGACCGGCGTGCTGTTGGAGGTGAGCAACCCGGCCGACAGCCGCCAGATCGTCGGCCAATGGCAGCCGGCCGACAGCGCCACGGTCGAGAAGGCGCTGGCCAACGCGGTGGCCGCGCAGCCGCAGTGGAACCGCACCCCGCCCGCCAGCCGCGCGGCAATCCTTGAAAATGCCGCCGATCAGCTCGAAGCGCGCCTGCCCGAATTCATGGCGCTGTGCGTGAAGGAAGCCGGCAAGAGCCTGCCCGACAGCATCGCCGAGGTGCGCGAAGCGGTGGACTTCCTGCGCTACTACGCCAAACAGGCCCGCGAGCAGTTCAGCCATGCCGAGAAGCTGCCCAGCCCGACCGGTGAATCCAACGAGCTGCAGCTGCATGGCCGCGGCGTGTTCGTCTGCATCAGCCCGTGGAACTTCCCGCTGGCGATCTTCCTGGGCCAGGTCAGCGCCGCGCTGGCTGCCGGCAACAGCGTGATCGCCAAACCGGCCGAGCAGACCAACCTGATCGGCTATTACGCGATGGGTCTGCTGCTCGAGGCCGGCGTGCCCGAAGGCGTACTGCAGTTCCTGCCGGGCGACGGCGCCACCGTCGGTGCCGCGCTCACCGCCGATCCGCGCGTGGCCGGCGTGGCCTTCACCGGTTCGACCGAGACCGCCCGCGCCATCAACCGCGCGATGGCCGCGCGCGATGCCGCCATCGGCGTGCTGATCGCCGAGACCGGCGGCCAGAACGCCTTCATCGCCGACTCCTCGGCGCTGCCGGAACAGATCGTCAAGGATGCGATCGGCTCGGCCTTCACCTCGGCCGGGCAACGCTGCTCGGCCGCGCGCGTGCTGTTCGTACAGGACGACATCGCCGACAAGGTGATGACGATGCTGGCCGGCGCGATGGCCGAACTGAAGGTCGGCGACCCGGGCCTGCTGTCGACCGACGTCGGCCCGGTGATCGATGCCGATGCGCTGCAGATCCTCACCGATCACGCCGCACGCATGGACGCCGAGGCCCGCCTGATCGCCGCCGCCCCGCTGCCCGAGGCCGCCGCGCACGGCACCTTCTTCGCCCCGCGTGCGTATGAACTGAAGAACCTGGACCAGCTGCACAAGGAGGTCTTCGGGCCGGTACTGCACGTGATCCGCTGGAAGGGCGACCAGCTCGATGCGGTGATCGAGCAGATCAACGCCACCGGCTACGGCCTGACCCTGGGCGTGCATTCGCGCATCGACGAAACCGTCGAGCGCATCGCCAACGGCGTCCACGTCGGCAACGTCTACGTCAACCGCAACCAGATCGGCGCGGTGGTCGGGGTGCAGCCGTTCGGCGGCCAGGGCCTGTCCGGCACCGGCCCCAAGGCCGGCGGCCCGCACTACCTGCTGCGCTTTGCCACCGAGAAGACGGTGACGGTGAACACCACCGCCGCCGGCGGCAATGCCTCGCTGCTGACCCTGGGCGACTGATCGCCCCTGCAGATACCGCAACGAAAACCCCGCGCAAGCGGGGTTTTTGGTTGACGATGGCGGATAGGTGACAGCAAGAGCCCAAGGTAGTTGAGCTGCTTCTGCTTCTGCTTCTGCTTCTGCTTCTGCTTCTGCTTCTGCGTCTGCTTCTGCTTCTGCTTCTGCTTCTGCTTCTGCTGCGTCTGCTTCTGCTGCTTCTGCTTCTGCTGCTTCTGCGTCTGCTGCTTCTGCTTCTGCTGCTTCTGCTTCTGCTGCTTCTGCTTCTGCTTCTGCTGCTTCTGCTGCTTCTGCTGCTTCTGCTGCTTCGGCTGCTTCGGCTGCTTCGGCTTCGGCTCTTCTCCTCTCCCCTTGCGGGAGAGGATGCCGAAGGCAGGAGAGGGGAAGCGACAAAGTCGCATCTCTTCTGCTTCTGCCGCTCTGCTGCCTCAGCTCTTCTCCTCCTCTTGCGGGAGAGGATGCCGAAGGCGGGAGAGGGGAAGCGAAAAAATCGCGTCTCTGCATCTGCTGCCGGCACCCCACATCAAACGAAATCGACGCCCGCAGTGCCGGGCCATGCTCGGCAGCAGCCTGCGTGGCGACGTGCCAGCGCAACAGGGCTGCGCTCTATTGCGGCTTTACGCGGCACCAAACAAAAAGCCCCGCTTGCGCGGGGCTTCCTGCCTGAAGCTTCTACAGGTCAGATCAGAACTTGTAGTTCATCGACGCGGCCAGGATGTCGCCGCCCACCTTGTACTTGCCCTGCAAGGTGCTTTGAGTGTCCGAGATGCTGTTGATCGCCGGCTCGTTGGTGAACAGGTGGGTGTAGCCGAAGTTGAACTCGGTCTTCTCCGACGGGGTCCAGCCCAGGCCGAACGACAGCCACTTGCGGGTCACGTCCGGCACGCGCGCATCACGGTGCGCGTAGCTGGTCGGGCTTTCGTCATAGGCCACGCCACCACGCAGGGTGATGGTTTCCGACAGCTTGTACTCGGCACCGAGCGAGCTGAAGGTGGTGTCGTTGTAGCCGAAGACCAATACTTTGTCCGGCTGGTTCGAGGCGAAGTCCACGGTCACGCTGTCGAACGACGGCGCCCACGCGGTGCGGCTCACATCGCCCATCACCGTCCAGCGGTCGTTGAACCGGTGGGTGACGCTCAAGGTGGCCGAGGCCGGCAGGGTCAACGTCGCCTTGCCACTGGTATTGACGAAGATGCCACGGGCCTGGGTCTGCAGCACGGTCGCCGCCGTGGTCGGAACTTCGAAGGTGGCCTTGCCACCGGTCACCTTGTGCTCGACCTTGGAACGGTAGCTCAACGCGATATTGGTGTTCTCGCTCGGGCTGAAAGTACCGCCCAGCACGTAACCGAATGCGTTGTTGTCACCCTTGAGGGTGGCGAAGCCGTCGGCGCTGCCCGGGTACAGGCCCAGGGCCGCGCTGGCACCCTTGCTGGCGCTGTAGGCCACGGTGCCGAAATCGACCGCATTGCTCAGTTCGAGGGCCAGATGCTCGACGAACACGCTGGCGCCGAAGGACACATACGGGTTGACGTCATAGGAGAACGCCGCGCCCAGGTCGATTGCCTTCAGGTCGGTCTTGACGCCGTGGTAGCGGCCGACCCAGTTGCGGTCGTATTCGGTCTTGAAGCCGAACGGCGCGGTCAGCGACACGCCGAAATGCATGTTGTCGTTGTCGCCGAACGGCAGATGGAAGTAGGCGGCCGGAACCGGGGCGATCATGCCGGCATCACCGCCGTTGCCGCCGCTGATCTGGGCACCGGTACCCGCCTTGCCGGTCGGACCGACATAACGTGCACCGTACTTGTCGAACTTGGCCGAGAAGCTGATGGCGCTGAGATCGGCCTGGAACTGGCGGCCGTCGAGCAGGCGCATCGAGGCCGGGTTGGTCGCAACGACCGAAGCATCGCCCCAGGCGCTGGCGGAGCCGGCAAAGGCGCGGCCCAGGCCCTTGGCGCTGTTTTCCTTCAACTGGAACGCGGCGCCATGCGCCTGGCCAAACGCCAGGGCAGCAGCAATGCCGACGGTCAAAGCGGTGAAGCGGGCAATCGTAGAAGCGGTATGCATGTGGAAGCTCTCCGGAATACAGTGGAATTTCGTTGCTGCGCCTGCATTTGCGGTCAAAGGAACCAACCCGCCAAACGCGCCGGAGACCCCTCCCGACATACGACGCCGTATGCAGTATACCCAGCCGGGTTAACTAAACAATAACGGTTTTCCCGGCCATCGTCGCGCCGCAGCGCGGCTGTCGCTGCCGGGTTAGGCTAGCGCCAGCCATGTTCGTCTCCATTCCTTCCCGTGCCACTCCCAGCCCGCGCTGGGCCACGCCGCTGCTGTTCGCGGTGATCTGGATCGCCTTCCTGTGGTCCATTTCACGCCCGGACGAGGCCCGACGCACGCTGTGGCTGGACTGGGGCGCGCTGGCCACCGGCTTGGCCAATCCACAGGACTGGTGGGCGGCATTGCGCGACGGCAGCATGCTGCGCCTGTTCACCGCGCTGTTCCTGCATGCGGACTGGTCGCACCTGCTGGGCAACCTGGTATTCCTGCTGATCTTCGGGTTGCCGGCCGAACGCGTGCTCGGGTCATGGCGGTTCGTGCTGCTGTTCCTGCTGGGTGGCGCGGCGTCCAACGTGGCGGCGCTGTATGCGATGGGCACCCCGGACCGGGTGATCATCGGTGCCAGCGGTGCGGTGTCGGCGCTGATCGGCACCTATCTGGCGCTGTTTCCCGGCGCCAAGCTCGGCGTGGTGGTGCCGCTGGGGCTGTTCCTTGAATTCATCCGTGCCCCGGCCTTCCTGTTGATCGGGGCGTGGGCGCTGCTGCAGGTGGTGTTCGCCTATATCGGCCCCAGCTTCGGCATGGTGGCGTGGGCGGCGCATGTGGCCGGCTTCATTTTCGGCGTGAGCTACGGGTTGTATGTGCGCGCCGCCATCGCCCGCCGGCTGCGCAAGCGCCACGGTTTCTGACGCGGCCGCGGGGTACCGGCCGCCTATACTTGGCACATGAGCAAACCCCTCTACAAAGTGACATTCCTCAACAGCGGCAAGATCTACGAGCTGTATGCCGGCCGCGTCGGCAGCAGCCACCTGTGGGGCTTCAATGAAGTGTCCGAACTGATGTTCGACCTGCACAACGGCGTGGTTGTGGACCCGACCGAAGAGCGCCTGCGCGACGAGTTCGGCAACACCCGGGTGCTGCATCTGCCGATACAGAGCATTGTCCGCATCGAGGAAGTGGAAAAGAAAGGACAGTCGGCGATCCGCGATGCGAGCACCGGCGAAAAAGTGGTCACACCGTTCCCGATGCCGGGCAAGCCGCGCTAGGACCCCATCGCTGCCGGCCCGGCGCACAATGCGCCGGACCTGGGAGGGCAGTCACGCCGCACGACGGCGGCAGGCGCGTCATTTCTGCGGCGTGTCCGCCACTGCGGGTTTTTTGGAACCCGCCGCTTCGGCCGGCGTCTTCAGCGGCGCCGTGGCGGGCTTGGCCGTCGGCTTGGGCAGCGCGGGGGTGGAGCCGGGGCGCTTGAGTTCATTCAAGGCCGCGGTGATCGGCGCATCACCGGGCAACGCCACTCCGGCCTTGCTGCCTTCCACGCCCTCCCCGTCGCCCTGCAGGTGGCCGGGCAGCTTGGCCTCGCTGAAGTCGGCCAGGCTGGCCGGCCCTTCGCTGCCGGCGGCGGCCGGCGCAGGCGCCAGCTCCACATCCGGAACGATGCCGGTGGCCTGGATCGACTTGCCGCTGGGGGTGTAATAACGCGCGGTGGTCAGCTTGACCGAATCGCCATTGTCCAGCGGCAGCACCGTCTGCACCGAGCCCTTGCCGAAAGTACGGCTGCCGATCACCCGCGCCCGCTTGTTGTCGTGCAAGGCCCCGGCCAGCACTTCCGAAGCGCTGGCCGAGCCGGCATCCACCAGCACGATCACCGGCGCGCCCTTCATCAGGTCGCCCGGGGTGGCATCGAACTGCGCATCGCTGATGGCAATGCGCCCGCGCGTGCTGACGATGACCCCCTTGTCGAGCAGGTCGTCCGCCACCTGCACCGCCGCGGTCAGCAGACCACCCGGATTGCTGCGCAGGTCCAGCACCAGCCCCTTCAGTTTGCCACCAGCCTGCGCCTGCAACTGGCTGACCTGTTTCTGGAAATCGGCGCCGGTGTCGGCCTGGAAGGCACTGATGCGCACATAGCCGTAACCGGGTTCGAGCATACGGCCGCGCACACTGGTGATGCGGATGGTTTCGCGGGTCACGCTGACATCGAACGGCTTGTCCTTGCCGTCACGCACGATGGTAAGCACCAGCGTGGTGCCGGGTGCGCCACGCAACGGCTCCATCGCCTCGATCGCGCTGATCGGTTTGCCGTCGATGGCCACTATCAGGTCGCCGGCCTTCAATCCCGCACGCGCCGCCGGGGTGTCGTCGATCGGCGCGATCACCTTCAAGGTATTGTCTTTCTGCTGCAGCAACTCCACGCCGATGCCGTCATAGGCGCCGCTGGCCTGCTCATCGAAGGCCTCGGCATCTTCCTTGTCGAAATAGGTGCTGTGCGGATCCAGGTCCAGCAGCAGTCCGCGGATGGCTGACTGCATCAGCTTCCTGTCGTCCACCGGGTCCACGTAGGCGGCGCGTACCGCGTTGTAGACCGACACGTAACGGCGGATCTCCTCCAGCGGCACCCGCGAGGTCACCGCCTCCTGGGTGTCCGGCTTGCCCACGCCGGCTTTTGCCCCCGTATCGGTGGCGCTCTGCGCCAGCACAAACGCCGGCGACAGGGCAAACAGCAGGGCAGCAAGACGGGCTACGCGCATGGAACACTCCAAGGATGAAAACAATTACGCGCCACCGGCGCGCAAAACGATTATGCGCGAAGCACCGGTAAATTCCCGTTGAAGCTTGGCCCGGAAGGGGCAGCGCCGGTCAGCCCGCCTTCACTGCCGTTGCAGCCACGTGGTCGGGTCCACCGGCTGTCCGTTGCGCCGCAACTCGAAATACAGCGCAGGGGTGCCCTGGCCACCGGAATTGCCGACTTTCGCCACCGCTTCGCCGCGACGCACGCGCGCGCCGGCATCGCGCAACAGCGCATCGTTGTGGGCATACAGGCTCATGTAGCCGTTGCCGTGATCGACGATCAGGATCATGCCGTAGCCGGTCATCCAGTCCGAAAACACCACCGTGCCATCGGCAACCGCGGTGACGGTACTGCCGGCGGCAGCGCCGATCAGTACCCCGCTGCTGGTACGGCCATCGGGCAGGCGCCCGCCGTAACGGGCCAGCAGATTGCCCGCCAGCGGCCATCCCAGTCCGCCGACTTTGGGTGCCGGCGCGGCGTTGGCCACGACCCGCGGCAGGGTCTTGCCAGCGGAGGGCCGCGGCGAGGTTTCTGTCGCCTGCCGCGTTGCGGCACGCTGGGCCGCCGCGCGTTTTTCGGCTTCTGCGCGGCGCGCGGCAGCGCGCAGGTTGGACAGCAGCGTCTCCAGCGCCCGGGCATCCTGGCCCAACGCCTTCTCGCGTTCGCTGCGGTCCTGGTAGCGCTGGTCCAGATCGACCACCAGCTGCGCCCGCTGGCGGCGCTCCTCGGCCAGTGCACGCGCCTGTTTGCTGCGCTCGTCACGCGCCTGCTGCAACGCATCGCTGCGGGCGATGATCTGTTGTTCGGCGGTGGCCAGGGCCTGCAGGTCGGCGGTCAAACCGGCGATGGCGCGACTGCGTTCACGTTGCAGGTAGCGATGGTAGGCCAGGTGCCGGTGGCCATCGGCCACGGTGTCCTGCGACAACAGCAGCTTCAATGGCGCGTTGTTGCCAAGGTGATAGGCCCCGCGCAGCAGCGCCGCCAACTGCTGGCGCTGCTGCTGCAACCCGCTTTGCAGTTGCGTGCGCCGCTCCCGCAATGCGGCCAGTGCCTCCTGCTCGCGCCGTATCGCCGCTTCGGCATCGGCCACGGCCCGGCCGGTGCGGGCCACTTTCTCATCGGCATCGCGCAACCGCTGGGAGGCATCACCGCGCTGCCCTTCCAGCTTGCGGCGTTCCTGCGCCACGCTCTTGAGCTCTCCGCGCAATTGCTGCAGCTTCTTTTCGGCTTCGCGCGGGTTCTGTGCCGACGCACTGCCCAATACCGCCAGCAGCAGCACCATGCCGGCGCGGCAGCCGCGCGGCAGCGTCGCTGACGTTCCAATCCGGCGGCGGCGGTTCAAGCGCAAGGACGGTCCAGTGACTTCAGGCAGATGCGGATTGTAACCAGCCGTGGTGTCATTCCTGCCAATGGCTGTCTGCCCGGCACCCTCACCAGCGGAGATATACCGATGAAAAAGACCGCATTTGTCCTGTCGTTCGCCCTCGGCGCGTTGGCCGTACCGGCATTGGCCAGTGACGATATCAGCAAGGTCAATGGCAGCATCCGCACCACGGCAGGCGGCACCTACCGCGACCTGGATACCGTCAATGGCAGCATTACCGTGGATGCGGGCGTGAAAGCGCGCAACATTGAAACGGTCAACGGCAGCATCCGCATCGGCGACAACGCCGAGGCGGTACGGGTGGAAACCGTCAACGGCAGCATCCGGATCGGGCGCAATGTCACCCTCGGCAGCAAAGTGGAAACCGTCAACGGCAGCATCTTCAGCGACCATGGCAGCCACATCGGGGGCAGCGTGGAAACCGTCAATGGCGGTATCGGGCTGGTCGGCACCGCCGTGGCCAAGGACATCGAAACCGTCAACGGCGACATCACCGTCGGCGTCGGCTCCGAGGTGCAAGGTGGCATCCATGTGAAAAGGCCCTCCTTCAGTCTCTCCCTGACCGCGCCGCGCAAGCCGCGGGTGATCATCGGCCCCAACGCGGTGGTGCACGGCGAACTGCAGTTCGAACGCGAGGTGGTGCTGTACGTGCATCGCAGCGCCCGGATCGGAAACGTGAAGGGTGCCACGGTGCAGACCTTCGACAGCGATACCGCGCCGCAGAACTGAGCACTCGCGCTGCGGCTTGCATAGAATCGGGGGTCGCTCGAACAGGAAGTCTCCATGCCCCGTAAATTACTGTTGTGTCTTGCCGCCGCCGCGGCGCTGGTTGCCTGCAAGCGCGAGGACGCTGCGCCGGCTCCCGCCGCGGCCACACCGCATGCGCCGGCCCATGTCTTCTCCAGCGCCATCGACGCCGCCGATTTCGCCGAGCTGGTAAAGACGCTCGCATCGGACGAGTTCGAAGGCCGCGCGCCGGGCAGCGTCGGCGAGCAGCGCACGGTCGAATATATCCGCGACCAGATGCAACGTATCGGCCTGCAACCGGGCAACGGCGACAGCTGGTTCCAGGAAGTGGCGATGACTGAAACCACCGCCGACGAAGCCACGGTGTTGAAGATCAGGCAGAAGGACCATGACAGTGAACTGGCCTTCGGTACCGACATGGTGATCGGCACCCGCAGCGGCCAGCCGGAAGTGAAGATCGACGGCAGCAACATGGTGTTTGTCGGCTACGGCGTCGATGCCCCCGAACAGAACTGGAACGACTACGCCGGCCAGGACTGGAAGGGCAAGACGGTGGTGATGTTCGTCAACGACCCCGGCTTCCACGTCAACGATCGCAAGCTGTTCGATGGCAAGCGCATGACCTATTACGGGCGCTGGACCTACAAGTTCGAAGAAGCCGCGCGCAAGGGCGCAGCCGCCGCGCTGATCGTGCACGACACCGCCGGCGCCGCCTATGGCTGGGACGTGGTGAAGAATTCATGGGCCGGCCCGCAGTACGACCTGCCGGCCAAGGACGATACCCAGCCGCGCCTGCCCGCGCAGGGCTGGATCAGTGCAGAGGCCGCCCGCAAGCTGTTTGCCGGCGCCGGGCTGGACCTGGACCAGGCCTACAAGGAGGCCAACAAGCGCGGCTTCAAACCGGTGCCGCTGCAGGCCCAGCTGTCACTGGACCTCAAAAGCACGGTCACGGAAAAGAAATCGCGCAACGTGGTCGGCGTACTGCCGGGCAGTACCCGCGCCGATGAAGCCGTCATCTACATGGCGCACTGGGATCACCTTGGCAAGCACGAGGGCGAAACCGGCGACAACATCTACAACGGCGCGGTGGACAACGCCACCGGCGTGGCCGGCATCCTCGAAATCGCCGATGCGATGGTTCACCAGACTCCCGCGCCGGAACGCTCGGTGGTGTTCCTGGCAGTGACACTGGAAGAATCCGGGCTGCTGGGTTCACAGTACTACGTCACCCATCCCACCTTCCCGCTGGACAAGATTGCCGGCGTGATCAACATCGATGCGATGTCGGTGGCCGGACGCGCCCGCGACATGACCGTCACCGGCTTTGGCAGCTCCGAACTGGAGGACATCCTCAAGCCGCTGGCCGCCAGCCAGGGCCGCACCCTGCACGCCGAGAGTTCGGTGCAGAGCGGCTTCTACTTCCGCTCCGATCATTTCAACTTCGCCAAGGCCGGGGTGCCCGCGCTGTATGCCGATGGCGGCGAAGACCTGCTTGAGGGCGGTACCGACGCAGGCAAGCGCGCCGCCGAAGTCTATGGACGCGAACGCTATCACGGCCCCAAGGACGAGTACGATCCAGCCACCTGGAAGCTCGATGGCACCGTGGAAGATCTGCAGTTGCTCTACGGTGTGGGCAAGCAATTGGCCGGGGGTGACAGCTGGCCGAACTGGTACGAAGGCAACCCGTTCAAGGCGGCCCGCGATGAGATGATGAAGGGCAAAATCCGCCCCGCACACTGACCACCGCCAACCGCTGGGTGGAAACGGCGCCTGAGGGCGCCGTTTTTTTTTGGGGGGTTCTTCCCCCCACTGCAGGGATATCGGCCGGCGCCGGTCATGGCCCGCACCGATCGAATGGCCCCGCCGGTGGCAGCGCGCGATAGCGTGTTCCGCGCCTGGGCACCCTCGGATTTGCGGGTGCACCGCCTGTGACGAGCTCGGTGCCGAGTCCCAATGCGGTGACTGCGGCGGCTGTATAAAACCGGTACCGGCCGTCCATCACCCGCCGATGCGACGAGGCTCAGCTTGGTCCCCGCGGGGCAAAAAAGAAAACCCCCGCAGCGTATGCTGCGGAGGTTTCGATATGAACCCTGGCGATGACCTACTCTCGCATGGCTTAGGCCACACTACCATCGGCGCAGCTGCGTTTCACTTCCGAGTTC
>NZ_JAUJUJ010000037.1:0-237 GCF_030711595.1 Stenotrophomonas sp. YIM B06876 | reverse complement strand
AACCCTGGCGATGACCTACTCTCGCATGGCTTAGGCCACACTACCATCGGCGCAGCTGCGTTTCACTTCCGAGTTCGGGATGGAATCGGGTGGTTCCACAGCGCTGATTTCACCAGGGAGACGGTTGGAGCAGCGCATCGCGCCAGCTCGGCAGGGGTCTCTTCCGAGAAAAGGCAAACATAAAGACGACTGCCTTCATAAAAAGCAAAACCCCGCAGTGTTTTCTGCGGGGTTTTG
>NZ_JAUJUJ010000161.1 GCF_030711595.1 Stenotrophomonas sp. YIM B06876 | reverse complement strand
TCCGCTCCATTTCCAAGGCGTCCTATGACCTGGTGGACCCTAGCCGGGTGGCTGAGTGGACGCGCCGCGCGATCGCCAAGGCGGTTGGCGGCCGGCCGGGCCCCGTCGTGCTGAACATTCCGGCCGACATCTTCGCGGTCGAAGTGGACTACCCGGACCATGAATTCGACCTGCCCGGCGACATGGATGTCTGGCCGAGCCGTCGTCTGCACGCGTCCTCCGAGGAGGTCCGTCAGGTGGCCGAGCGGCTGCACGCGGCGCGTCGCCCTGTGATCTGGTGCGGAGGTGGAGCGATTGCTTCTGGCGCTTGGACGGAAATCGTGCAACTGGCCGAGCTGACCGGCGCAGCCGTCGCCACGACCTACATGGGTAAGGGTGCCATCGCCGAGAACCATGCGCTGTCGGTCGGCACGGTGGGGGCGTTAGGCCGTCCGATGACCAATGAGTATGTGCGCAGCGCCGACCTGGTGCTCGCGCTGGGGTCGCGCTTCACCAACCTCGACACGGCGGGTTGGTCCGTGCCGGCGCGCACTACCGAAGTCATCCAGGTCAATATCGACGCGGATGAGTTGGGCCACCACCAACCGATCACGATGGGCGTTTGCGCCGATGTGCGCAGTTTCGTCACCGATCTGGTGGCGCAGTGCCAGCCGCTCCAATGGGATGCGGCGGCGCGCGCCGACGCAGTGTCGGGTATCCGCAGCAAGTGGCTGGTCGAGCGTGGCACGCAGAGCCCGCAGGCGGCCGCGACGGGCGACGGGCCGGTCCATCCCCTGCAAGCGATCGCTGCCCTGCGCGAGGCCATGTCGGAAGAAGACACCATCGTGTGCGACTCCGGTTTCAACCAGATCTGGGGCGGCCAGTACTTCGAAGTACACAGGCCGGGGCGCTCCTACATTGGTCCGCGCGGTATGGGGGTAATGGGCTTCGGCTTGCCTGGCGCGTTGGGCGCAGCAGTGGCCGACCCTGGGCGCAAGTTCGTGCTGCTGGTCGGCGACGGCGGTTTCATGATGGTGATTCAGGAGTTGGAGACCGCGCGGCGCATGGGCATTCCGGTCATGGTCGTGGTGCTCAATAACGGCAATCTCGAGTACACGAAGGCCGGCCAGACGGCGCGCTACGGCAGCCAAACCCTATCGTGCGACTTCGCCGAGACGGACTTCGCCGCCATAGCGCGCGCGTTCGACTGTGAGGGTCTGGTCGTGGACCAGCCGGAGCATCTCAAGTCGACGTTCGAGCAAGCCTTGCGGTGCAAGGGCCCCGTCGTCGTGGATGTCAGAACCGTGGCCAGCGCGATGCCGGACGGCGTGAAATTCTGAGCAGCAGGCATATGAAGCTACTCATGTCCGCATTGTCCCCGTTTGCCCGCAAGATCCGGATGCTGGCGCTGGAGGTGGGGCTCGCGGATCGACTGGAGGAGGTCCACGTGACCGTCACGCCGCAGACGGTGAACCCGCAGGTCGGGGCGCTCAACCCCTTGGGCAAGATTCCTGTGCTGGTGCGAGATGATGGCGAGCCGCTCTATGACTCGCCGGTCATCGCCGAGTATCTGGACAGTCTGCACTGCGGCAGCCCGCTGATTCCTGTTCGTGGTGAGTCGCGCTGGCGTGCGCTGCGGCACCAGGCCCTGGCCGATGGCCTCATGGACGCGGCGGTTCTGCTGCGCTACGAAACGGCGTTGCGGCCGCAAGCGCTGCGCTGGGACGACTGGGCGAACGGCCAGCAGGCCAAGATCGAGGCTGCCTTGGACGAGCTGGCCGTTGAGGTGGACGCGCTCGCGGAGTCGTT
>NZ_JAUJUJ010000036.1 GCF_030711595.1 Stenotrophomonas sp. YIM B06876 | reverse complement strand
GCGGCCGCCCCGGCGGACTGCGCGGCGCAGGCGGCGGCGTTGGCGCAGCCACTGCCGGTCACCGCCTACTAGTTTCGATGCCGGCCGGACTCTCCCCCTGCCGGCATCGCCGCGACCGGACACCGTTTCCCCCGCGTCCGGTCGCGGCTCTTGTTGCGCCGGTGCGTGCGCCTCAGCGCACGATCAGGTCGATGAAGCGCGCCACTTTCGCGTAGGGCGGCTTGAGCAGGTCGCTGCCGGCGCGGCGCGACTGCCACAGCACCGGCAGTTGCTTGCTCATCGCATCGAAGCCGGCGCGGCCGTGGTAGGCGCCCATGCCGCTGGCGCCGACCCCGCCAAACGGCAGGCCGTTGATGGCGAAGTGCAGCAGCGCGTCGTTGACGGTGACGCCGCCGGCCAGGGTACTGCCGAGGATCCGCTCCACCGTCGCACGCTCATGGCTGAAGGGATACAACGCCAGCGGCCGCTCACGCGCATTGATCCACGCCAACGCCTGATCCAGCGACTGGTAGCTGCGGATCGGCAGGATCGGGCCGAAGATCTCCTCCTGCATCACCGCGGCCTCATCGTCCGGTTCGAGGATCAGCGTCGGGGCGATCAGGCGCTCACGCGCGGCGCGCAGCGGATCGATCGGCAGCAGCTCGACCACTTCCAGCCCGCGTGCGCGCGCATCGTCCACATAGCCGCGCAGGCGCCGGTACTGGCCTTCGTTGATGATCCGGGTGTAGTCCGCGGCATCGGCCAGATCGCCATAGCGCGTCTGCACCTGCTCGCGCAGCGCCTGCACCAGCGCCGGCACCCGGCCGGCATCGACCAGTACGTAATCCGGGGCGATGCAGGTCTGCCCGGCGTTGAACCACTTGCCGGTGGCCAGGCGGGTCGCGGCCGCCGGCAGCGGGTAGTCCGCGGCGATGATCGCCGGCGACTTGCCGCCCAGTTCCAGGGTCAGCGGGGTCAGGTGCGCGGCGGCGGCCGCCATCACCTTGCGCCCGACCGCGGTGGAACCGGTGAACACCAGGTGGTCCAGCGGCAGCGCCGAAACCGCGGCCGCCACCCCGGCATCGCCCTGCACCACGGCCACCCGCTCGGGCGGAAACACCCCGGCCAGCAACGTGGCCAGGAACGCACTGGTGTGCGGAATATGTTCGGACGGTTTGAGCAGCACGTGGTTGCCGGCGGCGATGGCCGTGGCCAGCGGCACCAGCGCCAGGTTGACCGGGTAATTCCACGGCGAGATCACCCCGACCACGCCCACCGGCAGCGGCCGGATCTGCGCCCGCGCCGGCCAGAAACGCCAGCCGACCCCGACCTTGCGCGGTTTCATCCAGCCACGCAGATGCCGCAGCAGATGATCGATCTCGCCGATCACGGTCATGCCATCGGCAATCAGCGATTCATGCGGCGAGCGGTGGCCGAAGTCGCGCGCGATGGCCTCGACCATCTGCGGCAGCTGCCGCTTGAAGGCCGCGCGCAGCCGCTGCAGGTCATCGCGGCGCTGAGGGTAGTCGGGGCGTCGGGCCGACCAGGCGGCGCGCAGCACCGACAGGGTTTGCGGCAACGACACAGCGGGCTCGGGCGAGGCGGGCAACATGGGGATCCTCCAGCGGTCACCGCGCAGCTTACGTGATGCGCCACCGCCACCGGCGCGCTGCGGGACGGAATGGAAAAGGGCCGGTCCTGCTGGACCGGCCCCTGGTTCCAGATCCCTGCCGCCCGATCAGTGATCGGAGGCCTTGCTGGCACCGATGCCGGTTTCGGCACGCACCTGTTGCGCCGGATAGGCGGCACGCTCGGCCTGCGCGTTCCGGCTCTTGTCCAGCACCGAGAACAGCCAGATGCTGACGAAGGCGATCGTCACCGAGAACAAGGCCGGCGAGGTGTACGGGAACGGCGCCGAACCGGCCGGATTGCCCAGCGTGTCCACCCACACCGACGGCGACAGCAGGGTCAGGCCCAGCGAGGAGAACAGGCCCAGGAAACCGCCGATCACCGCACCGCGGGTGGTGCAGTCCTTCCACAGCAGCGACAGGAACAGCACCGGGAAGTTGGCCGAGGCGGCGATGGCGAACGCCAGCGACACCATGAAGGCCACGTTCTGCTTCTCGAAGGCGATGCCCAGCAGCACCGCGATCACCCCCAGCACCAGCGTGGTCAGGCGCGACACCTTCAACTCGGTGCCTGCCGGCGGCTTGCCCTTCATGATCACCGTCGCGTACAGGTCATGCGACACCGCCGAGGCCCCGGACAGGGTCAGGCCCGCCACCACGGCCAGGATCGTGGCGAACGCCACCGCCGAGATGAAGCCCATGAACAGGTTGCCGCCGATCGCCTTGCCGACCAGCACCGCGGCCATGTTCGGCCCGCCCTGGATGGTGCCGGTCACCGGATCGGCGTATTCGGGGTTGGTGAGCACCAGCGCGATCGCACCGAAGCCGATGATGAAGATCAGGATGTAGAAGTAGCCGATCCAGGTGGTCGCCCAGAACACCGACTTGCGCGCCTGCTTGGCATCGGGAACGGTGAAGAAGCGCATCAGGATGTGCGGCAGGCCGGCGGTGCCGAACATCAGCGCCATGCCGAACGAGATCGCCGAGATCGGGTCCTTGACGAAGCCGCCCGGGCCCATGATCGACAGCCCGCTTGCCGCCGCTTCCTCGGCCCCCTTGCCACTGTTGGCGGCGATCTGGGTCTTGACCCGCACCGCCTCGGAGAACAGCGCCTCGAAGCTGAAGTTGAAGTGCCACATCACCATCAGCGCCATGAACGTCACGCCGAACAGCAGCAGGCACGCCTTGATGATCTGCACCCAGGTGGTGGCGGTCATGCCGCCGAACAGCACGTAGACCATCATCAACACGCCGACCAGCATCACCGCGATCCAGTAATCCAGCCCGAACAGCAGCTTGATCAGGGCCCCGGCGCCGACCATCTGCGCGATCAGGTAGAACAGCACCACCACCAGCGTGCCGGAGGCGGCGAACAGGCGGATCGGCTTCTGCTGGAAGCGGTAGCCGGCCACGTCGGCGAAGGTGAAACGGCCGAGGTTGCGCAGCCGTTCGGCCATCAGGAAGGTCAGGATCGGCCAACCGACCAGGAAACCCAACGCATAGATCAGGCCGTCATAGCCGTTGGCCATCACCGCGGCGGTGATGCCCAGGAACGAGGCCGCCGACATGTAGTCGCCGGCAATCGCCAGGCCGTTCTGGAAGCCGGTGATGCCACCGCCGGCGGTGTAGAAATCCGACGCCGACCGGGTCTTGGCGGCCGCCCACTTGGTGATGCCCAACGTGGCCAGCACGAACGCGGCGAACATGGTGATCGCGGTCCAGTTGGTGGGCTGGCGCACGGTCTGGCCGATGTCGCCCCCGGCCGCCCAGGCGGCACCGCTGGCGGCCAGCAGCGCGAGCAGCGCGCCGCTACGCAGGAGGCCGCGGGTCATTGCACGTCCTCCATGATCTGACGGGTCAACTGGTCGAATTCCTTGTTGGCGCGGCGCACATAGAAGCCGGTGATGGCGATGGTGAACACCATCAGGCCCATCGCGATCGGGATGCCGATCGTGGTCACGCCGCCGTTGATCGGCTGCGCCAGGAATTCCTTGTCGAACGCGATCAGGCCGATGTAGCCGTAGTAGGCCAGCAGCATCAGCGCGGTCAGGAACCAGCCGAGGCGATTGCGGATGCGCCGCAGCCGCTGGTAGGCGGGGTGTGAGGCGATCCGCTGGACACGGGGATCGATGGAAGCATTCATCGTGATTCTCCATACAAGGGGAAGGCTGCCGGCCGCTGCAGCATGCAGCCATCCGGCAACGACATGAGTGCTCCCCGTGGGGGTAGGGAGGTACCGCAACCGCCGGCGCCATGGCGACGCCGGCGGACATGGATCAGAAGCTGTACTTGGTGGTGAACTGCAGTCGGCTGATGTCGCCCTTCTTGCCGTTCTCGATTTCACGCACGCCGTACATCAGCTCGGCACCGACATCGACCTTGGGCATCGGGGTGTAGAACACGTTGCCGCGGATCGACTGCACGCTCCTGGTGACCAGCGGGCCGGTGATGCCGGCATCGTTGTCGTAGTCGCTGCGGGCATAGATCAGGTTGGTGCGCAGCTTGGGCGAGAACGCATGGCGCCAGCCGACATAGCCGGCCATCACGCCGGTCGGATCGAGTTGGTCGCGGAGGGCGTCATAGGCGCTGTCGGCGGTGATGCCCAGGCCGATGTAACGGGCAATGCCCTGGCCGCCGGTCAACTGGTAATGCAGGCTGTCACTGTCGCCCACCACCCACTTGCCGCCCAGGGTCAGGCCGCCGGCGATCTTGCTGGCATCGGCACCGGTGGCCTGGTTGTCCACTTTCAGCTGGCGCACCAGCCCGGCGACGCCGAACGTGCCCCAGTCACCCTTCCAGCCATAGCGCGCGGTCAGGTCCGGCAGCGCGCCGCGGTCGGAATTGGACGCACCGATCAGGGTGGTCTCCGGGTTTTCCAGCGCGACGCTGAAACCGCCGTTGGTGTAGCGGATCTGCGCCTGGCGCACGAACACCACGCCGTCGGTCGGGCCGACGAAATCCACCGCCTCGGGAATCGAAGCGGCGTCCAGGAAGTTGGACCAGGTCTGGCCGGCCAGCCAGTTGTTCCAGTACATGTAGGCGTGGCGCAGGGTGGCGCCGTAGGTGTTGGTGGCGGTCTGGTTGCCCAGCGCGTTGCCGAAGAAGTCCATCTCCACCACCGCGCCGGCCTTGTCGCCGTTGTCGGCCACATGGTCCACGCCGAAATTGATCCGCGAGAACTTGGCATGGGCGTTGGTGTCCACCCCCGAACGCTTGCCCGAACCGCCGGCCCCGGCCACCGGGGTCTGGCCCGGCAGGTACAGCGAACGGCCGGTGGCATCGTCGGCCAGCTGGCCGTCGCCGGTCCGGGTGGCAAGGAAGTCGGCCTTGATGAAGCCGCCGAACTTGAACGTGGTGCCGGGCGCGGCGCCGGGGGTGATGCTGGTGACCTGGATCGGCTGCTTGCCGGCCGGCAGCGCCGGTGTGGTGCGGGCGGCCATCGCGGCCTGCTCGGCGCGCGTCTGCTGCACCTCGGTCCGGGTCTGCGCGATCACGCCCTGCTGTTGCTGCTGGGCGGACAGCAGCAGTTGCACCTGCTGCTCCAGCTGGGCGACGCGGGCTTCCAGCGCCTGCTCTTTGGCACTCTGTGCGAACGCCATGCCCGGCGCCACCAGGGCGACAAACAGGGCGGCGGCAAGCGGCTTTCGCGCCATTCTCGACATACGGTTGCTCATGGGTTGCCCTCTCTCCAGCTGGCGTTGACTGCCGCGCCAGATGCACGGTCTGACGCAGGGTGCGCGGCCTTGGCGGGAGCCGCTATTCGCCATTAGTCGAAGCCCGCGAAATCTAAGACCAAGGTCTAAGCGCGGCGATGCGGCCAGCGGCGATGGATGCGGCAAACTTGGGCAGTCGGGTCGCGTGCAAGCCGCGGCCGTCCCCATATATCCACATGCAAGGTGAGGGTGCCATGGCTGATCTGTACCCCGTCGACCCGCAGTTCGCTGCCGCGTCGCGGATCGACAAAGACACATACCAGCGGCTCTACAGGGAGTCGCTGGAAAATCCCGATGCGTTCTGGGCCAAGGCCGCCGAGCGGCTGGACTGGTACGTCAAGCCGAACACGATCAAGAACGTCAGCTACCAGCTGGGCGATTTCCACATCAAATGGTTCGAGGACGGCGAGCTCAACGTCAGCGTCAACTGCCTGGACCGGCAGCTGGCCACGCGCGGTGACAAGACCGCGCTGCTGTTCGAGCCCGATGGCCCGGATGCACCGGCGCAGCACGTCACCTACCGCCAGCTGCACGAACGCGTGTGCCGGCTCGGCAACGCGCTGCGTGCGCTGGGTATCCAGAAGGGCGACCGGGTCACCATCTACCTGCCGATGATTGTCGATGCCGCGGTGGCGATGCTGGCCTGCGCCCGCGTCGGTGCGGTGCACTCGGTGGTGTTCGGCGGCTTTGCCGCCAACTCGATTGCCGACCGCGTCGCCGACTGCGGCAGCAAGCTGATCATCACCGCCGATGAAGGCCTGCGCGGCGGCAAGAAGGTGCCGCTCAAGGCCAACGTCGACGCGGCACTGAAGCTGCCCGGCACCAACACCGTGGAAACCGTGCTGGTGGTGCGCCACACCGGCGGCGCGGTGGACATGCAGGCCCCGCGCGACCGCTGGTTCCACGATGTGGTCGACCCGCAGCCGGCGCAGTGCGAACCGGAGCGCATGAACGCCGAGGATCCGCTGTTCATCCTCTACACCTCCGGCTCCACCGGCAAACCCAAGGGCGTGCTGCACACCAGCGGCGGCTACCTGCTGTATGCCGCCTACACCCATGAAGCGGTGTTCGACCTGCGCGAGGACGACATCTACTGGTGCACCGCCGACGTCGGCTGGGTTACCGGCCACAGCTACATCGTCTACGGCCCGCTGGCCAACGGCGCCACCTCGCTGATGTTCGAGGGCGTACCGAACTACCCGGACGTCTCGCGGTTCTGGGAAGTGATCGACAAGCACCACGTCACCATCTTCTACACCGCCCCGACCGCGATCCGCGCGCTGATGCGCGAAGGCGCCGCGCCGGTCAAGCGCACCTCGCGCAAGAGCCTGCGCCTGCTCGGCAGCGTCGGCGAGCCGATCAATCCGGAAGCCTGGCGCTGGTACTACGAGGTGGTCGGCGACAGCCGCTGCCCGATCGTGGACACCTGGTGGCAGACCGAGAACGGCGGCATCCTGATCTCGCCGCTGCCCGGTGCCACCGACCTCAAGCCCGGCTCGGCGAGCCAGCCGTTCTTCGGCATCGAGCCGGCGATTGTCGATGCCAACGGTGAATTCATCGAAGGCGAAGGCGAAGGCAACCTGGTGATCCTCAGTTCGTGGCCCGGGCAGATGCGCACCGTATACGGCGACCACCAGCGTTTCATCGACACCTATTTCCGCACCTATCCGGGCAGCTACTTCACCGGCGACGGCTGCCGCCGCGACGCCGACGGCTACTACTGGATCACCGGCCGCGTCGATGACGTGATCAACGTCTCCGGCCACCGCATCGGCACCGCCGAGGTCGAAAGCGCGCTGGTCTCGCATCCGAAGGTGGCCGAAGCGGCGGTGGTCGGCTTCCCGCACGACATCAAGGGCCAGGGCATCTACGCCTACGTCACCCTGATCGCCGGCGAAGCGCAGACCGACGAACTGCACGCCGAACTGGTGGCCTGGGTACGCAAGATGATCGGCCCGACCGCCACCCCGGACTATCTGCAGTGGGCGCCGGGCCTGCCGAAGACGCGCTCGGGCAAGATCATGCGCCGCATCCTGCGCAAGATCGCCGAAAATGCACCGGACCAGCTTGGCGACACCTCGACCCTGGCCGACCCGTCGGTGGTGGCGTCGCTGGTGGACGAGCGCAAGGTGAAGTGACGTGACGCCAGGCCGGGAAACCGCAGCCTGGTCCGCCGCCGGCATGCGTGGAGGGCGCATGCCGGCGCTGGCGGACAACCGCAGCGACGCATCGCGGCTCACCGCTTGTCCCTTCCCGTAACGGACTGTTGCCATGCCCACCCTGCTGATCGCCGATGACCATCCGCTGTTCCGCGAAGCCCTCAAAGGTGCGGTGCAGCGGGTCATTCCCGGCGTGCAACTGCTGGAAGCGGACAGTGTCGAGGCGCTGTATCTGCTGGCCGAGCAGCATGCCGATGCCGACCTGGTGCTGATGGACCTCAACATGCCCGGCGCCCACGGTTTCAACGCGCTGGTGCACATGCGCGCGTTGCACCCGCAGCTGCCGATCGTGGTGGTGTCCGCGCGCGAGGAGCCCACGGTGATGCGCCGCGCGCTGGACCACGGTGCCTTCGGCTTCATTCCCAAATCGGCGGATTCGGACACCATCGGCCGCGCGCTGGGCACCATCCTCGATGGCGAGCGCTGGGCCCCGGCCGAAGCACACAGTGTGCCGCCCACCGACAGCGAGGAGCGCGAAGTCGGCCAGCGCCTGCGCGAACTGACGCCGCAGCAGTTCCGCGTGCTGCAGATGCTCGGCACCGGCCTGCTCAACAAGCAGATCGCCTACGACCTGGGCGTTTCCGAAGCCACGATCAAGGCCCACGTCACCGCCATCCTGCGCAAGCTGGGCGCCACCAACCGCACCCAGGCGGTGCTGATGGCCGGCAAGCTCGCCATCGACGATGACGCCATCGTGCTGCCGCCGGAAGAAGACTGAGCCGCGGCGCGCGATCGTCCCGGCCGCTATCCGGCTGCCGCGGGTGGCGGTGGACCGTCACCCCGGTTGCGTCGCCGCACCTCCTCGACAGCGATGGCGAACCCCTGCACAGCCGGACCCGGGACGACGCGCCCGGCCGCCCCGCTGATGCGAGCCATGGCCGCTGCGCCGTGTGCGGATAAAGGGGCCGGCACGATGGCGTGATAGACTCCACGTCCCCTTGGGGAGTAGCCGGCGTCCTGCTGCAGGACGCGCCCACGTCAACATGCTTGGCCATTGCGCCATGGCGTGGGCAGCCCGACCGGGTTGGCGAGACCAGCGGTACACGTGCGCAACGAAGGTCGGGCGCGCCGTGTGCCGTCCGTGTCCGCCCGACCAGGTGCCATGCAATGTCCCCTCTTTCCATCCTGCTGATCGGTATCGCCATGTCCACGGACGCCTTCGCGGCGGCCATCGGCAAGGGCGCGGCAATGCGTCGACCCCGGCTGCGCGATGCGCTGCGGGCCGGGCTGATCTTCGGCACCATCGAAGCGTTCACCCCCGTCATCGGCTGGCTGCTGGGGCGCGCCGCCGCCGGCTACATGGAGGCCTGGGACCACTGGATCGCATTCGGCCTGCTCGGCGCGCTGGGCACGCACATGATCATCGCCGGACTGCGTCCGGATCCGGAAGAAAACGCGGTGCCCGCCCAGGACGATGGCCGGCGCCATGGCTTCTGGCTGCTGGCCGCCACCGGTCTGGCCACCAGCATCGATGCGATGGCGATCGGCGTGGGCCTGGCGTTTCTCGACGTCAATATCGCGGTGGTGGCGGCGGTGATCGGTCTGTGCACGCTGACCATGGTCACCATCGGCATCATGCTCGGCCGCGTGGTCGGGACCCTAGTCGGCAAGCGCGCCGAAGTCATCGGTGGGGTGATCCTGATCGTGATCGGCGCCAGCATCCTGTACCAGCACCTGTACGGCGCCGCCGCCTGAAACCGGCCCGGGCGAACGCGGTGGCGAGCGCGCTCGCCAGGGGAAGACCGGCGCTGCCGCCATCGCGATCTCGGCGGGGAGCAACTCCCTAGCTGTGCCGCGGCTCGCGCAACGCGCTGAGGAACGCCCGCAACGAGGCCGGTTTCACCGGCTTGGTCAGCAGCCGGTAACCACGCTCGCGCGCCAGCCGTTTCAGTTCATCGCGGCCATCGGCGGTCAGCAGCGCGCCGGGCAACGACCGCCCGGCGGCTTGGTGCAGCGCCACCAGCGCGTCCAGCCCGTCCATGCGGTCGTGCAGGTGGTAATCGACCAGCATCACGTCCGGGTGTTCGCGCAGCTTTTCCAGCGCCATGTCCACGGTGCTGGCGGTGATCACCTGCACCTGCCAGCGTCCCAGCAGCGCGCGCATGCCGTCGAGGATTTCCTGGTCGTTGTCCAGGCACAGCACGCGCAACCCGGCCAGCGAATCATCCGCGGTGAACGCCGTCGGCGGGCGCGGCGAAGGCGCCGAGGCCGGCGCCGGAACCCGCGGCAGGGTGATGGAAAACATGCTGCCACGCCCGACCTGGCTGCGCGCATCCAGACCGTGATCAAGCAGCCGCGAAATCCGCTGGCAGATCGACAACCCCAGCCCCAGCCCCTGCTCGCCCCAGTCGAACGGCTGCTGGTAGCGGTGGAACTCGTTGAAGATCTGCCGCATGTGGTGCTCGGGAATGCCCGGCCCGGTATCCCATACCTGCAGCTGGACCGCGTCACCGCGCACCCGCACCGCCAGCACGATGCGGCCGACCCGGGTATAGCGCAGCGCGTTGGCCATGAAGTTCTGCAACACCCGGCGCAACAGCCGGCGGTCGCTGCGCACCCAGGCCGGGCGCGCGAACACATGCAGGCGCAGGCCGCGGCCGGCGGCCACCGGGGTGTACTGCGCGGCCAGTTCGCGCATCAGCAGGCTGACGTCGAAGTCGTCCAGGCTCACCTGCAGGCCGCCGGCATCGAGCCGCGACACATCCAGCAACCCGTCCAGCAGTTCTTCGGCCGCGCGCAGCGAGGCATCCACGCGCTCGGCCAGATGCCGCTGCTCCTCGTTGTCCTGGTGGCTGTCGCGCAGCGCCGAGGCGAACAGCCGCGCGGCATTGAGTGGCTGCAGCACGTCGTGGCTGATCGCGGCCAGAAAGCGCGTCTTGGACTGCTGCGCCACCTCGGCCACGCGCGTGCGTTCGGCCACGCGCTGTTCCAGCGTCTCGTTGGCTTCCAGCAGCGCGGTCTCGGCGCGCTTGAAGTCGGTGATGTCGTTGTAGCTGGTGACATAGCCGCCGCCGGGCAGCGCCTGGCCACGCAGTTCGATCACCTTGCCGTCGGCGCCGGTGCGTTCGAACACGTGCGGCGAGCCGGCCCGCATGTAGCCGATGCGGCGGTTGATCTGGATTTCGATATCCCCCTGGCCCAGTTCGCCACGCTCGGCGTTGTAGCGGATCAGGTCGGCCACCGGACGGCCGACATAGAGCATGCCGTCGGGGTAGCCGAACATCTGCTGGTAGCGGCGGTTCCACGCGGTCAGGCGCATTTCCGGATCGACCACGCTGACCCCGGCGCTGATGTTCTCCAAAGTGGTGGAGAGAATCTCGCGGTTGAACCGCAGTTCCTGCCCGGCCTCGTCCAGCACCGCCACCACTTCACCCAGGTCCATGCCCGATCCACGCAGCAGGCTGGTCAGCAGCAGCCGCGCCGAGGCCGCGCCGATCGAGGCGGCGAGCAGGCGTTCGGTGAACTGCACCCAGACCCGGTCGGCCGCGGCGGAGGTCTGCAGTTCCCGGCCGAGCGACTGCGCCTGTTCGAAGAACGAGCGGCGCGCGTGGCGGTCGCCGATCACCCGCGTCGCCAGGGCCAGCAGGTCGCGGACCTTGATGTGGCCGGGCCAGTCGCCGGCCACCGCCGGGCGCTGCGCGTACGGGTCCAGGAACGGGGCCGCGCGCAGCCGTTCGGCCACGTCCGGGCGCCAGCGCACCGACACCACCAGCAGGGTGCCGGTGTTCAACAGCAGCGACCAGAAGGTGCCATGGGTCAGCGGGTCCCAGCCGCTGAGGCCGAACAGCTGCTGCGGGCGCAGCCAGGAAATGCCCAGCGCGCCGTGTTCCAGCCAGTCCGGATCCAGCCAGCCGCCCTGGGTCAGCGCCGGCAACAGCAGCGTGTAGCCCCACACCGCGAAACCGAGCAGCATGCCGGCCTCGACCCCGTGGCGGCTGGCGCCGCGCCAGTACAGCCCGCCGAGCAGCCCCGGGGCGAACTGCGCCACCGCGGCGAACGCCATCAGCCCATAGGACGCCAACGAGGCATCGTTGCTGGCGCTGCGGTAATAGCCGTAGGCGGCGAGCGCCAGCAGCAGGATCGCCAGCCGCCGGATCCACAGCACCCGGGAAGCGACGTCGGCCGCGGCGCGATGGTCGCCACTGCGGCGCAGCAGCACCGGCATCACCAGATCGTTGGAGATCATCGTCGCCAGTGCGATCGAGGACACGATGACCATGCCGGTCGCCGCCGAGAACCCGCCCACGTAGGCCACCAGCGCCAGTGCCTGGCGCCCCTCGGCCAGCGGCAGCGCCAGCATCATGCTGTCGTTGGTGGCGATGCCCGTGCCGAACAGCGCCACCGCGGCGGCGGTGATCGGCACGATCATTGCCGAGATCACCACCAGGTAACCGCCGAACATCCAGCGCGCGCGGCGGATGTCGCCGACATCGCCGCATTCGACCACCGCCACGTGGAACTGTCGCGGCAGGCAGATCAGCGCCAGGAAACTCAACAGCGTCTGCGAGACGAAGCCGGCCGGCGGCGTGCCCTCGAACAGCGTGCGCGCCGAGCGGGTGACCGACGCGCCGTGCTCGCCCAGCCACAGATAGGCGAACAGGCCCACCGCCACGATCGCCACCAGCTTGATCACCGACTCCAGCGCGATCGCCAGCATCATGCCGTGGTGGTGTTCGGTGGCATCCACCTGGCGGGTACCGAACAGGGTGGCGAACAACGCCATCAGCAACGCCACATACAGCGCCGGATCGGTGAAGAAGCCGCTGCTGGCGGAGGCGTCGCCGGTCAGCACCTGCAGGCTCATCGCCACCGCCTTGTACTGCAGGGCCAGATACGGCACCACCCCGACCAGCGCGATCAACGCCACCAGCGCGGCCAGCCGCCGCGAGCGGCCGAAGCGCGAGGAGATGAAGTCGGCGATCGACACCACGTTCTCGCTGCGCGCGATCAGCGCCATCCGTTCGATGATGCGCCAGCCGAACAGCAGCAGCAGCAGCGGCCCCAGATAGATCGGCAGGTAGCCGATGCCATGGCGCAGCGCGGTACCGACCGCGCCGTAGAACGTCCACGACGAGCAGTACACCGCCAGCGCCAGGCTGTAGACCACCGGGCGCAGCCACGGGCGGTGGGGATACAGCGGGCGGCGGTCGCCCCACCAGGCCACACCGAACAGCAGTGCGGCGTAACCGATGGAGACCAGCAACAGGATCCAGCTAGACACCAGGGGCGGGTTCCGGCGACATCAGGATGCAGTTTAGCTGCAGCACCGCGGTGCCCGCCGGTGCCGACCGGCAGGACGCGGACGGAAGCCGTCCAGCGGCCTCCGTCCGCATGGGGTCACTCCGCCGGGACACCCATTTCCTTGAGCAGTTCCGGCGCCGGGTAGACCTTGGCCAGCAGCCAGCGCAGGTAGCGCATGTCCACGTGCACGGCGCGCTTGTAACGCGGGTCGAACCACCAGCTGGCGCTGACCGATTCCCAGTTGGAATCGAAGTTCAGCCCGATCAGCTCGCCGCGGGCGTTGAGCACGGGGGAGCCGGAGTTGCCGCCGGTGGTGTCCAGGTTGGTCAGGAAGTTGACCGTCTGGGTCTTGAGCACCGGGTCGGCGGTGCTGCCGAAGTCGCCCTTGGCAATCGCGGCCAGCAGCGGCTTGGGGGCATCGAACGGCACCGCGTTGGTGTTCTTCTCGACGATGCCGGCCACCGTGGTGACCGGCGCGTAGCTCACCGCGTCACGCGGATGCAGTGCTTCCACCTTGCCGTAGCTGATGCGCAGGGTGCTGTTGGCATCCGGGTACACCGCGCGGCCCTGCCGGGCGCGCCAGGCGAACAGCGCCTGCATGTAGGCCGGGCGCAGGCGCAGCTGCTCGCCTTCGCGGGCCTTGTCGGCGTTTTCCATGCGCAGCTGGGCCGGAACCAGGCTGGCGGCCAGCGTCACCAGCGGATCGGCGGTCAGCGGTTTGCCTTCGCGGGCGGCGGCAAAGCGCGCCAGGCGCTCGTTTTCGCTGCCCAGCACGGTCCTGCCGTAAAGCGCATCGAGCGCCTTGGCCAGCTGCGCCGGGGTGCGGCCGAAGGCGGTGTCGAACGCGGCATCGCGCTGGGCATCGGGCAATTGCTGGTAGCGGGTCAGCAGCGTGGTCAGCAGCGCCTTTTCCACCTGCGGATCGTAACGGCGCTGCACCTGCTTGAGCACGCCTTCGATCAGCGCCTGGTCGCGCTGCTGGTAACCGCTCTCGCGTTCGGCATCGGGCTTGGCCGACTCGATCCGCAGCCGCTCCAGCAGCAACGCCGAACGCAGCAGCTGGGTCTGGCTGGACATCAGCCCCAGCAGCAGGTCGCGTTCGCCCATCGCGCGATCCTCGGCCAGCGTGGCAAACAGGGCGTCGATATCGCCCCGGTAGCGCGCGCCGGTGGCCGCCAGCATGGCCTGCTCGTCCTGCGCGCGCAGGGCTTTGGCATCGCTGCGCAGCAGGCCCTCCAGTTCGCCGGCGGCACGCTTGCGGTTGTTCTTCAGCGACTGCAGCTGCGAGGCATAACGGGTCCGCGCATCGGCATTGTCCTTGCCGGCCGCTTCGATCCGGTCGATCAGCTGCTGGAACACCTCGACCCGACGCGGCAGCACCGTGTCGATCTGGTTGGCGAACTCGGCCGCGGTGCGCAACCGGTAGGTGGTGCCGGGATAACCGGCCAGCATCGCGTAGTCGCCTTCCTTCGGCCCATCGACGGCCATCTTCAGATGCGCGGGCGGGTGGTAGGGCACGTTGTCCGGGCTGTACGGCGCCGGCTTGCCGTCCTTGCCGACGTAGGCGCGCAGCAGGGTGAAGTCGCCGGTGTGGCGCGGCCACATGAAATTGTCGACCTCGTCGCCGTAATTGCCGATCGCGCGCGGCGGCGCGTAGACCAGACGGATGTCGGTCAGTTCGAGCTGGCGGATACGGTAGAAATCGGTGCCGTAATACATGTTGGCGACCGAGCAGCGCACACCGCCCTCGGCTTCGCAGTCGGCAACGATGTGCTTGCGGGCGCTCTCCACGGCATCGTAGTAACCGCGGCCGGTCTTGCCGCGGGCGTCCTTGAGCACCTGGTCGGTGACCTTGTCGAAGCCCACCGTCACCAGCACCCGGTAATCGGGATTGGCGGCGCGCTCATCACTGCGGCCCTGGGCGATGAAGCCGTCGTCGATGGTGTTGTGTTCGGCGCTGGCGTTGTACTGGATCACGCCGTAGGCGACGTGGTGGTTGGTCAGCAGCAGACCGTCTGGGGAGACGAACGCCCCGGTACCGCCGCCCACCCGCACCACGGCACTGAGCGGCTTGGCGGTGACGTCGGCCAGCTGTTTGGGGTCGCCCTTGAAGCCGGCCTGCTTCAGCGTCCTGGCCAGTTCCGGCAGCTGGGTGGGCATCCACATGCCTTCATCGGCATGGGCGCTCGCGGCCAGGGCCAGGCCCAGCGCGGCGGTCAACAGTTTACGACTCATGGCAACTCCGGATACAGATTCAGCCCGGGACAGTAGCCGCGGGCCGCGTACGGGGCAACCGCCAACGGTCATGACCGCCGGGCGGGCAACACGCCGGGGATGGCGAGACCCCACTCCACCGCAGTGGAGGCACTCCCCGCGCGCCATTGCCGGGGTCACCGCACGGTCTGGCGCAAGTCATGTGGCCGTTGCGTGAGCCGTTACCGCTATTTCTCCTTGCGCCAGTTCACCGAGCCACGGTTTTCCACCGTGCTGGATTCGAATTCGACATCGAAACCGCGTCGCAGCAGGTATTTCAGCGTCAGCACCGAACCGTTGCCGATCAGCGATACGCCATAGCCGATATACAGCTTGGGAGTGATGTATTTGCCGACGCCGATCACCGAGCCGCCCAGCGCGCGCGACTGGCTGACCCCGGCATCGTCCAGCCCCAGCTTGGCGCCGATCTGCGCGGCCAGCAGGCCGGTGCCGGCCGACAGCGCGGCCGAGGCGGCGTTGACCTGCTGGGCCTGGTCGTCGCTGGCGCCGGCCAGACTGCGCCCCAGCACCAGATAGGCCAGCGCTTCGGATTGCGACATCGCCGGCTCGGACCACACTTCCACCCGCGGCTGCTGCGCGCGCCCGGTGACTTCGATGCCGGCGGTGACCGCACCGATCTCGCGCTCGGCGCGGATGTTGATCCGCGGATCGGAGACGATGCCGTAGTTCCACAGCAGCTGGCCGTTGGTGATGGTCAGATCCTGGCCGTAGGCCTTGTAGCGGCCGCTGACTTCCAGCCCGCCGTTGGCGGTCATCTCACGGCCGGGCTTGGCCCACACCTGCAGCTTGCCGGTCAGCCCGCCCTTCAGGCCGAAGCCGGCCATCTTGACCTTGTCGCCAAGGCTGACCACCAGATCCATATCCAGCGGCGAGGACGGACCTTGCTCCGGATCGACCGGATCGAGCACCACCACGTCGGCCGACACCGCGGTGCCACGGTCAAGCCGCTCCAGGTCCAGGTCGGCTTCGGGCACATGCACGCGGCCGCGCAGGCGCATGGTGCCCTTGTCCAGGCTGAACTGAAGATCCGGGTTGGCGATGGCGCGCAGTTCGCTGGTATTGGCCAGCAATACGTTCTGCCCGAAGATATGCAGCTGCAGCGGGGTGCTGTCGCCGAACCACGACAACCCGCCCTCGACCTGCAACGCGCCTTCACCGCCGGTCCTGGCCGCCGCGCTGATCCGCGCCGAGCCATCGGGCTGGGCGATGAACTCGCCGCGGCCTTCGCTCAGGGTCAGCCCCAGCGCCGGCAGCTCGCCGGTGAAACTGCTCAGCTTGGCCTCACCGCCCAGGGACGGCTGGGTACGGGTGCCGCGCAGGCTGACGTGGCCTTCGACCAGTCCCTGCGGCCGCACCAGGTCCGGCGAGAACAGCTCCATCCAGTACAGCCGCGACATGTTCATGTACAGCTCGCCGGTGAGCGCGGCATTGGCTTCCCAGCCGGTCTGCACCTTGGCGTCGATGAAGCCGTCGCCCTGGAAGCCCACGCCCAGATAGCCCTTGATGCTCTGCGGCGCCATGTCCACGTTGAACGAGAAATGGTCGTACTGCAGCAGTTCGCCGCGGGCGTTGTCGCCCAGGCGGATACCGCCTTCGAGCGAGGCCACCTTGAACATGCCTTCCCACGCATTGCCGCGCGGCCGCAGCTTGCCATCGATGGTCAGCTCGCCGCGCAGGTACATGCGGCGGCCGGCATTGGGCGGCAGCCACGGCTGCAGCAGCGCCAGCGGCAACGCATCGCCACGCACGCTGACCCCCTCGCGCGGCCAGTCGGCCGCCACGCACAGCGCACCGCCGGTGGCGGCGCCCAGGCAGGTGTCCGCCAGCGTGAACGCGTTGCCCTGCAGCGCCAGCGCGGCCGGTTGCCGCAGCGTCCAGGCATCGCCCTTGGCCGGTTTCACCCGCAGCGAGGCCAATTCCCCGCGCCAGGCTTGGCCGGTGTGGCGCACTCCGCCCTGCAGCGCCAGCGTGCCCAGCTCGTTGCCGGCACTTGCCTCCAGTTGCAGGTTTTCCATGCTGCCACGGGCGTCGAGCTGCAGCTGGTCCAGCAGCATTCCCACGGCAATCGCCGTGCCCTGCACCTTCACAGTGCCGCTGTCGCCCCGCCACGGCAGGTGCCCGACCACGCTCAGCTGCGCGGCCTTCCAGTCGCCCCATTGCAGGCCGCTGCCGTGCAGGTCGGCGCTGATGTCCGGCTGCTGGCGCGGGCCACGCATCTGCAGCGTGCCGCGCAGGCTGCCGCTGCCACCGGGCACCAGATCGTCCAGCTGCAGCGGCTCCAGCCGTGCTTCCACATCCAGCCGGTCGCCGACCTTGCCGCTGGCCTGGAGGTGGCTGTTGCCCATCACCAGGCGGACATCGCCTTCGCCTTCGCTGCCGCGCACGGCCAGTTGCGCGCGGGCATCGACCGCGCGACCGCGCAGCCGGCCCTTGAGCTGGGGCACATCCAGGCTGGCCCGGTAGCGCGTTGCAGTGGCTCCCGGCTCGGCGGGCAGCTGTTCGCCGCTGGAACTCAGCCGGCCCGACAGCCTGCCTTCCCAACCGGGCAGGAAATAACCCGGATCGAAGTTGGCCAGGGTGGCGGTCACGTCCCACACCGGCAACGGCGCCCATGCCGCCGCTCCGCTCAGATCGAGGGTGCCGCCCGGGGTGGTCGCTTTCAGGCGCTTGATGCTGGCGCGCTGGTCATTGCCACGCAGGTCGAATTCCAGAGCGGCGCTCTGGTCTTCGCGCGCCACCGCCGCGCTGCCGATCGCGGCCCAGTTGCTGAGGGTGCCGGCCACGCCCAGCCGCGCTTCGGACAGGTGCAACGGCACCGGGGTGGCGTCGGGCAGGGTCGGGTCCGGCGCGGGGACCCAGGTCAAGCCATGGGCGACCACCGCGAAGCGGAAGCCGGGGTTCTGCGCGTCACTGAAATCGGCCGTGCCCTGCAATCGGGTACTGCCGCCGAAGGCCTCCACCACCAGTGGTGCTACCGTCAGCACTTGGTTGTCGATGGACACAGTGGACGGCGCCAGCACCAGCTCCTGTTCGCCCTGGCGCAGGCGCCCCTGCAGCTGCGCCTTGCCGCCGCGGCCCCGTGCGCCCAGCTCCAGCGCCACCGGCTGCACCGGGGTGGGCATCAGCGTGGCCGGCACCAGCAGTGCCGGGTCCAGCTCCTCGCTGCGGGCGCTGAAGCGCCACTGCGGCTCGCTGCGCCCGTCCAGCACCAGACTGGCGTGCAGCGGTTTGGGTGCGGCCCCGGCCAGCGCCACTTCCATGTGCGCCAGATTGCCGCGCGCCACCAGCCCCAGCCGCGCCGGGACCTTGCCTCGCGGTGCCGGCATCAGCGCGCGCACGGTGAGGTCGGTGTCGTAATCGCTGCCCGGCAGGTAATGGCCGTCCGCGCGGAAGTCCCCCAGGTTGCTGTTGATTTTCAACTGCGTGGCGCGGAATTCGCCATTGGCGATCTCGATCCCGCCGCGGATCTTGCCGATGTCGATCAGCGGCTCGGCCTGGCGGGTGATGCGCAGGCCGTCAACGACCAGCGTATCGGCCTGGATCGCCAGCGGCATGGTGATCGCCGGCAGCACGTCGGGCCAGCGCGGCAGTTCGAACGGCGTGTCTTCCGCCGGGCCCAGCTCCAGCTGCGCGTCCGTCACGCGCAGCGCATCGAGGCGCAGCTTGCGGCCGAGCAGCGGCCGGATATCCGGGTCCAGATAGGCCTGGGCCGCGCTGAAATGCAGCTGCTGATAGCGGAAATCGAGGTTGTGCAGGATCAGCGGCCCGGCCAGCGGACCTTCGGCCTTCTCCCAGGTCAGCGACGAACCGGCCGGCAAGCGCGCCACCACCTGGGCCAGCAGCACCTCGCGCCCGGCCACGGTCTGCAGCACCCAGTACACCGCCAGCGCCAGCAGTACCACCAGCGCGGCGATGGCGATGCCGCTGCGCACCGCCAGCAGCCGCAGCCGCGCCTTGCGCCTGGCGCGCAGTTCGGCGATCCGCGCTTCGCGCTCTTCCGGGGTCAGGTCGGCGGCGGCCCGGCTCACAGGTCCGCTCCAATGCTCAGATACAGCTGGAACTGCGAATCGGGATGGTTCAGGCCGTGGGCGACATCCACCCGCACCGGACCGACCGGCGATTTCCAGCGCAGGCCGAAGCCGACGCCGGTATGCAGGTCGATGCGGGTATCGAACGCGCTGCCGGTATCGACGAACACCGCCGCGCCCCACGGCCCGGTGCCGAAATAGTGCTCGTATTCGGCCGACCCGGTGACCACGTGCTTGGCCCCGAGCGCGAACTTGTCCGGCGCCGGGGTGCGCGGCCCGACCTCGCGGTAGGCGTAGCCGCGGATCGAGCGGTCGCCGCCGGCGAAGTAGCGCAGGCTTGGCGGCATCGCCACCAGATCACTGGTCCAGGTGGTGCCGCCCTCGCCGCGCAGCAGCAGCCGGTCGCGCCGGCCCAGCGGCAGGAACCAGCGCACGATCGCCTGGGCCTGGACGAAACTGGTATCCGAGCCGGCCCCTTCGATCCCGGCGCGCATCGTCACGTTGCCGCTGAAGCCGCGGCGCGGAAACACCTTGTCATCCACGTCCACATAGTCGGCGGTGAGCTGCGGATACAGCAGGGTCGAATAGTCGTAGCGCAGCGGGGCGCCGGCCGCGCTGTTGTAGCCCCAGCGCTCGCGCAGCAGGTTGAGCGAGGCGATCGCGGTCCACTGCTCGCTGATCTCGCCGCTGCGGCTGGCGATCAGCTTCACGTTGCGCAGGTCGATGTAGTCGGTCTGCTCGTCGTAGGCGCTGGCGGCATAGGTGTACCAGCCGTCCAGCCACTTGAATCCCGGCACCCGGTAGCTGGTGATCAGGCTCTTGCGCTTCTGCGCATAGTCCAGCTGGGTGGTGAGCTTGTGGCCGCGGCGGTTGACGTAACGCCGCTCCACGCCGCCACGCACACCCGGCCCGCTTTCGCTGCCGTAGCTCAGGCCGGCGGTGTAGATGTTGCGTTTGGCCAGGGTCAGGTTGACGTCCACCGGCACTTCGCCATCGTCCCAGGCCTGCTCCGGATGCGGCTGGATGTCGATCACGCTGAAGTAGTCCAGCTTGGTCAGTGATTCACGCAGCCGGTCCAGCTTGCCCTCGTGGTAGTAGCTGCCCTGTTCCCAGTACACCAGCGGCTGGAACAGCCCGGGACGGAAATAATCCTGGTGGAAGCTGACCGGCCCCATGTTGTAGCGGCGGCCGCTGTCCCAGCTCAGCGCGATGTCGGCCGCGTTCTCGGCGCGGGTGATCGCCACCCGGCGCTGGGTGAAGTCGGCATCGAAATAGCCGCGCTCGGCCAGACGGCGGGTGATGGTGATCTTGCTCGCCTCGTAGGTGACGTCGTCGAAGCGCTCGCCCTCGCGCGGCTCGAAATCGGCCAGGTCCTGCTGCAGGTAACGATCGCGGGCGGCCGGGCCGGTAAGCACCACCTCCGAATGCCGCACCGTTACCGGCGGCCCTTTTTCGACCTGGATCAGCACCTGCACGTGATCGTCCTGGCGCGGTGCCTTCACGGTGATGGTCGGATTGTAGTAACCGAACGGCTGCAACGCCTCGCGCGTCTGCCGTTCGGCCTGGTCCAACAGGTATTCCAGCCGCGACTCGCCCTGGACCTTGCCGATGGCGTCGTACAGCGACAACGACACCTCGATGTTCTCGATCATTTCGGCGTCGTCGCTCTTGTCCAGCCCCTTGATCTGCACCTTGTCGATGGTGCCACGGGCATGGGCGGGAGACGACGCCAGCGCGGCGGCAAACAGGAGGGGCCAGACACGTTTCGATAGCTGCATGCCGACCAGCATACCGGGGGTGGCGTGGGCGGCAAAACTCGGTGGAGCCACCCAGAGCCAGCGTGAAAGGTGCGTCAAATCCGCATGCCAATGCGCTGACACGACATGGCCCGCGTGCGCGGGCCATGTCCGATCCAAGCGGTGCCGGTACTCAGCTGGACAGGTGTTCGATCGCCGCCACGCTGCCGAGGCGGTCGCCGAGGGTGCGCAACAGGGCCAGCCGGTTGTTGCGGACCGCCAGGTCATCGACATTGACCATCACCTGGTCGAAGAACGCGTCCACCTGCGGGCGCAGGCGGGCCAGGCGGCCGAGCACGGCCACGTAGTCCTTCTGCGCCAGCGCGATGCCGGTGTCGTCGATCGCCGCAGTCACCGCTTCGGCCAGCTCGCTCTCGGCCGGCTCGCGCAGCAGCGACGGATCGATGCTGCCCGGAATCTCGCCTTCGGCCTTGCGCAGGATGTTGCGGATGCGCTTGTTGGCCGCGGCCAGCGCCTCGGCTTCCGGCAGCACCGCGAAGGTGCCGATGGCATCCAGGCGGCGGTCGAAGTCGTACAGCGAGGCCGGCTTGAGTTCGGCCACGGCGTTGAAGTGGGTGGCCGGCACGCCCTTGTCGGCGTAGTAGCCCTTCAGGCGGTCGAGGATGAAGTCATAAAGCTCGTCAATCCCTGCCGCGGGATCACCCTCGCGCAACGCGAGGGTTGCATCGCGCAATTTCGTTGCAGACACCAGATCCTTATCCGATTTGGCATCCGAAATCGCCTTCTCTGCGCTTGCGACACAGGCATTCAATGCCGCATGCCGTGCCGATGAAATGGAACCGCGCAGATCCAGATCAAATCCCGATTCGATCACCGTCCGCGCCAGCCCCAGCGCGTTGCGGCGCAGCGCGAACGGGTCCTTGTTGCCGGTCGGCTTCAGGCCCGCGGCAAAGCCACCGGCCAGCGTGTCCAGCCGTTCGGCAATGGCCAGCACCTTGCCCAGCGGCGACAGCGCAATGTCGTCACCGCCGAAGCGCGGCTGGTAGGCCTCGTCGATGGCCAGCGCCACCCCCGGCGACTCGCCGCCGGCAAGGGCGTAATGACGGCCGGCAATACCCTGCAGTTCCGGGAACTCGCCGACCATGCGCGACTGCAGGTCGTTCTTGGCCAGCTCGGCGGCACGCTTGGCCAGCACCGGGTCCACCCCGATCTGCGCGGCGACCGCCTGCGCCAGTGCGCAGACGCGCGCGACCTTGTCGGCGACGCTGCCGAGTTTGGCCTGGTAGGTGACGCTCGATAGGCCATCGCCCATCGCCACCAGACCCTGCTTGAGGTCCTCGTCGAAGAAGAACTTGGCATCACTGAAACGCGGACGGATCACGCGCTCGTAGCCCTTGGCCACCTCCCGCACGTCCTTGGATTCGATATTGGCGATGCCGATGAACTTCTCGGTCAGCTTGCCGGCGTTGTCCAGCACCGGGAAGAACTTCTGGTTGATCTCCATCGTCTCGATCAGCGCTTCCTGCGGCACCGCCAGGAACTCGCGCTCGAAACCGCACAGCACCGCGGCCGGCCATTCGACCAGGTTGACCACCTGTTCCAGGTTGTCCTCGGTGATGCGCGCCACGCCGCCGGCGCGGGTGGCCGCGGCGTTGACCTCGTGCACGATGCGCTCGCGGCGTGCATCCGGATCGACCAGCACGAACGCCGCCTTGAGCGACTCGACATAATCTTCCGGCGTGCTCAGCCACACCTGCTTGTCGGCCATGAAGCGGTGGCCGCGGCTCATGCGGTCCGAGCTCAATCCGAGCAGTTCGGCCGGCACCACGTCCTTGCCATGCAGCAGCACCAGCCAGTGCACCGGACGGGCGAAACCGTATTCGTGGGCGCCCCAGCGCATCGGCTTGGGAATCGGCATCGCCGCGATCGCCTCGCGCAGGATCTCCGGCAGCAGCTGCGCGGTACGCGCGCCCGGCTTCACCGCGCGATGCACGAAGCGCTCACCCTTGGCGTCGCGGGTGCGCTGCAGCGCACTCCAGTCGAGCCCGGCCTTGGCGGCGAACCCGGACAGCGCCCGGGTCGGCTGGCCGTCGGCGTCCAGCGCGATGTCGAGGTACGGCCCCAGCACTTCGGAATGCTGTTCGGGCTGTTCGGTTTCCACGCCCGGCAACAGCACGGCCAGGCGGCGCGGCGTGGACAGCGGCTTGGCGCCGTCGCGGTCGAACGCGATGCCGCGCCTGGCCAGCCCGTCGATCACGCCATCGAAGAAGGCCTGGGCCAGGCCCGGCAGCGCCTTGACCGGCAGCTCTTCGGTGCCCAGCTCGATCAGCAGCGGCAACATGCTCATGCCTGCACCTCCCTGGCGGCCACGGCTTCGATGCGCTTGGCCTCGTACAGCTTGGCCACCGCCATGGCCAGCGTGCGCACGCGCAGGATGTAACGCTGGCGCTCGGTCACCGAGATCGCGCGGCGCGCGTCGAGCAGGTTGAAGCAATGGCTGGCCTTGATGACCTGCTCGTAGGCCGGCAACGGCAGGCCCACGTCGATCAGCGCCTGCGCTTCCTTCTCGCAGGCGTCGAAGCGGTGGAACATTTCGGCCACGTCGGCGTGCTCGAAGTTGTAGGTGCTCTGCTCCACCTCGTTCTGGTGGTAGACATCGCCGTAACTGACCGGGCTGCCGTCCGGACCATAGGTCCAGACCAGGTCGTAGACGTTGTCGCAGTTCTGCAGGTACATGCACAACCGCTCCAGGCCATAGGTGATCTCGCCCAGCACCGGCTTGCACTCCAGCCCGCCGGCCTGCTGGAAGTAGGTGAACTGGGTCACCTCCATGCCGTTGAGCCACACTTCCCAGCCCAGGCCCCAGGCGCCGAGCGTCGGCGACTCCCAGTTGTCCTCGACAAAGCGCAGGTCGTGCACCAGCGGGTCGATGCCCAGCGCCTTGAGCGAGTCCAGGTACAGCTGCTGGATGTTGTCCGGGCTCGGCTTCATCGCCACCTGGTACTGGTAGTAGCGCTGCAGGCGGTTGGGGTTCTGCCCGTAGCGGCCGTCGGTGGGACGGCGCGAGGGCTGCACGTAGGCGGCATTCCAGCGTTCCGGGCCGATTGCGCGCAGGAACGTGGCCGGATGGAAGGTGCCGGCACCGACCTCCAGGTCCAGCGGCTGGATCAGTACGCAGCCCTGCTGCGCCCAGAACTGGTTGAGGGTCTGGATCAGGCCCTGGAAAGTGATCGGTACGGACCGGTTCTCGGACATGCTGCAGATTGCCGTGCGGAGGGGTGCGCTAGTATAGCGACGCGCCTCGGGCGCCTGTCTTGGCAGCAGCCGGAAGCGCGTCGCCCGCAGCCACCACCGGCCGCCGCATCGCTCTGCCTGCGGCGCGGCCCAGGCGCCCGCCCGGGCCCCTCTCATCGTACACAGCACATTCCAAGGATTCCGGCGGATGGATCAGCAGCAACCGGCACGTTTTGAATCGGCGCTGGCCGCGGGACAACTTCCGCCCGGCCGCCTGGTGTTCGAGCGGGTCGCCAACGCGCTGGTGGCCGATGGGCTGGTGGCCGACGCCGATCTGGAACGCATCCGTTTTTCCGCCCAGGGCGCGCGCAACGCCAGCGAGGTGCATCCGCTGGTGCTGCTGGCCAATCTCAAGCTGACCGCGGCGCGGCCGCCGGCCGGGCAGCTGGGGCTGGAACGGCTGACCGAGTGGCTGGCTGCCCGTACCGGCGTGCGCTATCTGCGCATCGACCCGACCCGGGTGGATGTGGCGGCCGCCACCGCGGTGGTGTCGCACGCCTACGCCCGTCGCCACCGCATCCTGCCGCTGGCGGTCGGCGCGGAGAAGGTGCTGGTGGCCACCAGCGAGCCGACCTGCCAGGAGTGGCTGGCCGACCTGCAGCACCTGACCCGGCGCCGGATCGAGACGGTGCTGGTCAACCCGCTGGACCTGCACCGCTACACGATGGAATTCTTCGGCGTCACCCGTTCGGTGCGCGGCGCCCGCGGCGATGTGCGCGATGGCGGCAACAGCAGCGGCCTGCCCAGCTTCGAGCAGCTGGTGGAGCTGGGCGCAGCCGGCGACGTCAACGCCGACGACCACCACATCGTCAATATCGTCGACTGGCTGCTGCAATACGCCTACGAACAGCGTGCCAGCGACATCCATCTGGAACCGCGCCGCGACATGGGCCGCGCCCGCTTCCGCATCGACGGGGTGCTGCACAAGGTGTTCGAGGTGCCGCCGACGGTGATGACCGCGGTGGTCTCGCGGATCAAGGTGCTCGGGCGCATGGACCTGGCCGAGCGCAGGCGCCCGCAGGACGGCCGCATCAAGACCCGTTCGCCGGGCGGGCGCGAGGTGGAAATGCGCCTGTCGACCATGCCCACCGCGTTTGGCGAGAAGTGCGTGATGCGCATCTTCGACCCGGATGCGGCGTTCAAGAGCATCGACCAGCTCGGCTTCAGCCCGGAAGAAGCGGCCGGCTGGAACGAACTGGTGGCGCGCCCGCACGGCATCGTGCTGGTCACCGGGCCAACCGGTTCGGGCAAGACCACCACCCTGTATTCCACGCTCAAGCGGCTGGCCACGCCGGAAGTGAACGTGTGCACGGTGGAAGACCCGATCGAGATGATCGCGCCCGAGTTCAACCAGATGCAGGTGCAGACCAACATCGACCTGGACTTCGCCACCGGCGTGCGCACCCTGCTGCGGCAGGACCCGGACATCATCATGATCGGCGAAATCCGCGACCTGGAAACCGCGCAGATGGCGGTGCAGGCCTCGCTGACCGGGCATCTGGTGCTGTCCACCCTGCACACCAACGACGCGCCCTCGGCGATCACCCGCCTGCTCGACCTGGGCGTACCGCACTACCTGGTCGCCTCCACCCTCAACGGGGTGCTGGCGCAGCGGCTGGTGCGCACCCTGTGCCCGCACTGCAAGGTGCCCACCACCCTGGGCGAGACCGATTGGGCGGCGCTGCGTGATGCCGGTGAAGCATTGCCCGATGCGGTCACCGCCTATGCGCCGGTCGGTTGCCTGGAGTGCCGGCGTACCGGCTACATGGGCCGCGTCGGCCTGTATGAGCTGCTGCCGCTGGGTCCGCGGCTGCGCGGGCTGATCCGGTCGGACATGGATCTGGCCGGTTTCAGCCGGGCCGCGCGCGCCGAAGGCCTGCGCACCCTGCGTCGCACCGGGCTTGAAAAGGTGGCCGCCGGGCTGACTACAATCGAGGAAGTCCTGTCGGTCCTGCCACCCTCGGAAGCATGAAATCCTCGCCGTTCCTGATCATTGAAACCGGGCAACCGGCCCCCGCGCTGCGCCGCTACGGCCGTTTTCCGCACTGGATCCGCGTGGCCGCGGGGTTGCAAGCCGCCGATACCGTGGTGGTCAACGTCGAACACGGCGAACCGCTGCCGGCGCGCGGGCGGTTCGCCGCCACGCTGATCACCGGTTCGGCGGCGTTCGTCACCGACCGTGCCGACTGGAGCGAACGCAGCGCCGACTGGCTGCGCGAGGCCGCCCACGGCGGCATGCCGCTGCTGGGCATCTGCTACGGCCACCAGCTGCTGGCCCATGCGCTGGGCGGCCAGGTCGACTACAACCCGGCCGGGCGCGAATCGGGCACGATCCGGCTGGAGCTGGAAGCACCGGCCGCGACCGACCCGCTGTTTGCCGGCCTCCCGGCCAGCTTCCCCGCCCATGCCACCCACCTGCAGACGGTACTGCGCGCCCCGGAAGGCGCCACCGTGCTGGCCCGCTCGAACCAGGACAACTGCCAGGCGTTCCGCTGGGGCGCGCAGACCTGGGGCCTGCAGTTCCACCCCGAGTTCGCCACCCACCACATGCGCGGCTACGTGCAGGCGCGGGCCGACTGCATCGCCCGCCATGGCGGCTGCGCGCGCACCGTGG
>NZ_JAUJUJ010000160.1 GCF_030711595.1 Stenotrophomonas sp. YIM B06876 | reverse complement strand
TCTGGGCGAGGTAGGTCAGGACGACCTCGATGCCGAAGGTGATCAACAGCGTGTTGAACATCGGCGCGCGCACGATCAGGTTCAGCAGGCCGCGCTGCAGCGCGTAGCCCAGGCAGAACATCAGCACCGCCGTGATCGGCAGGCCCAGAAAGGGATCGATGTGCGCGTCGGTGTAGAGGTACCACGACAGGTAGGCGCCGAGCATGATGAAGGCGCCATGCGCCAGGTTGACGATGTTGAGCACCCCCCACACCAGGGCCAGGCCCAGCGCCATGACGGCGTAGAGGCCGCCCAGCAGCACGCCGTTGAGCAGGATTTGAGCCAGCAGGTCCACGGCGCGTTCCTGTGGGCCTGCCTGCTAGCGCGCGTTCCAGGCCGGCATCGGGTATTTGGGCGGCGTGACGAAGCCCTTGGCGTTGTAGACCTCGACCAGCGTATCGCCCTGCACCTGGATCACCACCTGCGGCAGGTCGATCTGGCCGTTCTTGCCAAACGAAACCGGGCCGTAGAGGCTGTCGAACTTGACCTTGGCAAGGGCATCGCGCACCTTCTGCGGGTCGATGCTGCCGGCGTCCTCCATGGCCTGCACCAACGCCTCGACGTCGGCCACGCCCGAGGCGGCGTGNACCTGCGGCAGGTCGATCTGGCCGTTCTTGCCAAACGAAACCGGGCCGTAGAGGCTGTCGAACTTGACCTTGGCAAGGGCATCGCGCACCTTCTGCGGGTCGATGCTGCCGGCGTCCTCCATGGCCTGCACCAACGCCTCGACGTCGGCCACGCCCGAGGCGGCGTGGTAGTCGGGCTCATAGCCGAAGCGCGCCTGGTACTCCTTGGCGAACTGCAGGGCGTCGCCGAACCAGCGGTCCTTCAGCGCCGCCGACGGCAGCCAGGCCGTCATGCCGAAGGCGTAGTCGGCATCCTTGCCCAGGGCCTTGCGGAAGTCTTCGCTGGGCACGCCCACGGTGAACGAATAAAGCTTTGGCGCCACGGCCAGGCTCTTGGCCTGGCGCACGAAGTTGAGGATCTCGGTCTCGTGGCCCGCCACCAGCACCACCTCGACGTTCTTGGCTTTGATCTGCGACAGCAGCGAGTTGAAGTCGGTGGCGTTGGTGCTGTAGCGTTCGTCGATGGCGATGTCCAGGCCAGCCTTCTGCAGCAGCGGCCGCGTGCCCTTGGCCACCGACACGTCGAACGCATCGTCGGCATACAGCAGCGCCACCGTTTTAGGCGGCGGCTTGAGCGCCTTGAGCATGTCGACGGTGCTGCCGAAGTAATTGCTCGCCGGCGCCAGCGTGCCGAAGATGTACTTGAAATTGCGCGCAAAGATCTGGTCGGAGGCGCCGCCGCCCTGCACCATGGGCACCTTGTATTTCTCGGACACGGCCGAATCGGCCAGGGCGAAGTTGCTGGCGAACGGGCCGAGCAGCAGGTTCACCTTGTCCTGCGAGACCAGCTGGGTGTACTGGCGCACGCTCAGGTTGACGTCGGACTGGTTGTCGTAGAGCTTGAGCGCCAGCTTGTGCGGCTGGCCGGCGATCTTCACGCCGCCGGCGGCATTGATCTTGTCGACCGCCAACTGATAGGCATCGCGGTAGTAGCGGCCGGTGTTGGCGACCGGGCCGGTCAGCTGCACCGAGGCCCCCAGCACCACATCCTGCGCCAGCGCCGCGCCGAACGCGCCTGCCGCGACGCAGCCTGCCAACACCGTAGGAATCCAATGCGAACGACCGAGGAACTGCATGGCGATCTCCTGGATGGGGCGACTGCGCGAGGCCGGTGTCCGCAAAAGAC
>NZ_JAUJUJ010000159.1 GCF_030711595.1 Stenotrophomonas sp. YIM B06876 | reverse complement strand
GAGGCCGCATTCATGAGCCGACGCAGCCTGGAGCAGGCCCTCGGCGCCCTGGACGAGCGCGAGCAGCGCGTGGTCCAGCTGTACTACGAATTCGATCTCAGCCTGAAGGAAATTTCCGCCGTGCTGGGCCTCACGGACGCACGCATCTGCCAGATCAACAAGGGCGCCCTGCGGAAGATGAAAGCCTTCCTGCAAGACGCGTGAATTCCCATTCAGGAAAACAGAAATGCAACCAATCGTCGGTATGGCCATTGTTCTTGGCTGTGTGTTCGGAGGCTTCATGATGGGCGGCGGCGAGCTGCGCGTCATCTGGGAGCCAGTCGAGCTGATCATCATCTCCGGGGCCGCNGAATTCCCATTCAGGAAAACAGAAATGCAACCAATCGTCGGTATGGCCATTGTTCTTGGCTGTGTGTTCGGAGGCTTCATGATGGGCGGCGGCGAGCTGCGCGTCATCTGGGAGCCAGTCGAGCTGATCATCATCTCCGGGGCCGCTCTGGGCGCCATCGTGCTGGGCAACCCGCGCCACGTGCTCAATGAAATGGTGCTGCAGCTGCGCAAGGCCGTCACCATGCGCAAGCAAAGCCAGGAGTTCCAGCGCCAGCTGCTGCTGCTGATGTACGAACTGCTGCAAACGGCCGCCGGTGGCCTGAAGGCGCTCGACGCCCACGTCGAGGCGCCGCAGCAAAGCGCCCTGTTCCAGCGCTACCCCCTGGTGCTGGCCGAACCCAAGCTGCTGCACTTCATCGTCGACAACTTCCGCCTGATGGCCATGGGCAAGATCAATGCCCACGAACTCGAAGGCGTGCTCGAACAAGAGCTGGAGGCGATCCACGAAGAGCTGAACCAGCCGTCCAAGTCGCTGCACAAGATCGCCGAGGCCATGCCCGGCTTCGGCATCCTGGCCGCGGTGCTGGGCATCGTGATGGCGATGAACACCATCGGCGATGGCGCCAGCTCCGCTGAAATTGCCGAGAAGGTTGCCGCGGCGATGGTCGGCACCTTCATCGGCATCTTCTTTTGCTACGGCGTGCTGGACCCGCTGAGCAACGTGATGAAGCAACTGGTCAAGCAGGAGCTTTCCACGCTCGAATGCGTGAAGGTCGTGCTGGTCACCCACGTCTCCGGCAAGCCCCCGCTCCTGGCCATCGACGCGGGCCGCCGCCTGGTGCAGCTCAACCTCAAGCCCAGCTTTGCCCTGCTCGAGGGCTGGATCAACGCGCTGACCGGCGCAGATGCACCGCCCAGGACGCCCAATCGCCGCGCGGGAGACCCGCGGTGACCATTGCGCGCGAAAAGCAGCACCAGGCCATCGTCAAGCGCGTCTCGCGCAAGCACGACGATGAGGAGCACGGCGGCGCCTGGAAGGTCGCCTTCGCCGACTTCTGCCTGGCCTTGATGTGCCTCTTCCTGGTGCTGTGGGTGCTCGCCGCGCGCAACGCGGAGCGCACCGAAGAAGTGCTGCGCACGACCGGCGGCAAGCTTTTCGACGAGGGCGCGGGCCACAAGATCCAGAGCTTCAGCACGGCCCGGGGAAGCCTGATTCCCCGCGAACCCATACCCGCGCAAGGCGACACCCGGCAGCCGCGCAAAACCTTCACCAACGGAACAGACAGCCCCCAAGGCACCCGATCGGGATTCGCCCCTGTGCAGACACGCTACGAATCTCCGGCCGACCTGCAGCAGCTGTCGGCGATCCTGGCCAACCTCAGCGACGATGCGGGCCTGGCCAGCAATCTGCAGACCATTATCACGCCCTATGGTCTGCGCGTCATGCTCCACGACACCGCCA
>NZ_JAUJUJ010000158.1 GCF_030711595.1 Stenotrophomonas sp. YIM B06876 | reverse complement strand
TGCGGCATCTCGGGCGCGATCCAGCACCTGGCGGGGATGAAGGACAGCAAGGTCATCGTGGCGATCAACAAGGACCCGGAGGCGCCGATCTTCTCGGTGGCCGACTACGGGCTCGAGGCCGATCTGTTCACGGCCATTCCCGAGCTGATCAAGGCCTTGTAAGCCACTGCGTACCGCAAAGGGCATCGTTCGCGATGCCTTTTTCACATCCGGNTCATCGTGGCGATCAACAAGGACCCGGAGGCGCCGATCTTCTCGGTGGCCGACTACGGGCTCGAGGCCGATCTGTTCACGGCCATTCCCGAGCTGATCAAGGCCTTGTAAGCCACTGCGTACCGCAAAGGGCATCGTTCGCGATGCCTTTTTCACATCCGGACCCCGCTTTCCCCTGGAGACCCTCATGAGCTACACCGCCCCCATCAAAGACATGCTGTTCGCCATCGAGCATCTGGCCGGCATTGCACAGGTCGCGCAAATGCCCGGCTTTGAAGACGCCGGCCTCGATACCGCCCAGGCCGTGCTCGAAGAGTGCGCCAAATTCAACGAGGGCGTGGTGGCGCCGCTCAACGTCGAGGGCGACCGCAACCCGTCGAACTTCCAGGCCGGCGCGGTCACGACCACGCCCGGCTTCAAGGAGGCCTTTCGCCAATACGCAGAAGGCGGCTGGCAGGGCCTGCAGCACCCGGTCGACTTCGGCGGCCAGGGCCTGCCCAAGACCATAGGCGCGGCCTGCGGCGAAATGCTCAACAGCGCCAACCTGAGCTTCGCCCTGTGCCCGCTGCTGACCGACGGCGCCATCGAGGCGCTGCTCACCGCCGGCAGCGACGAGCTCAAGGCGATCTACCTCGAAAAGATGGTGACCGGCGCATGGACCGGCACCATGAACCTGACCGAGCCGCAGGCCGGCTCGGACCTGGCGCTGGTGCGCACGCGCGCCGAACCGCAGGTGAGTCCATCCGGGCAGCCCGACGGCAGCTACAAAATTTTCGGCACCAAGATCTTCATCACCTACGGTGAACACGACATGGCCGAGAACATCGTGCACCTGGTGCTGGCCCGCGTGCAGGGCGCGCCCGAGGGCGTCAAGGGCATCAGCCTGTTCGTCGTGCCGAAGTTCCTGGTGAACCCCGACGGCACGCTGGGCGCGCGCAACGACGCGCACTGCGTCAGCATCGAGCACAAGCTCGGCATCAAGGCCAGCCCCACGGCGGTGCTGCAGTTTGGCGACGGCACGGCGGCGAGCATCGCAGACAGCGCCGGACCCGGCGCCGTGGGCTACCTGGTCGGCGAGGAGAACCGCGGCCTCGAATACATGTTCATCATGATGAACTCGGCCCGTTACGCGGTCGGTGTGCAGGGCATCGCGGTGGCCGAGCGCGCCTACCAGCAGGCCGTGGCGTATGCCAAGGACCGCGTGCAAAGCCGCCCGGTGGATGGCAGCATCAATGCCAGCAGCACCATCATTCACCACCCCGACGTGCGCCGCATGCTGATGACCATGCGCGCCTACACCGAGGGCTGCCGCGCCATGGCCACCACGGCCGCCGCCGCCTACGACGCGGCGCACCACCACCCCGACGCCGCGGTGCGCAAGCAAAACGCCACCTTCTACGAATTCATGGTGCCGCTGGTCAAGGGCTACAGCACCGAGATGAGCCTCGAAGTGACCAGCCTGGGCGTGCAGGTGCACGGCGGCATGGGCTTCATCGAGGAGACCGGCGCGGCGCAGTACTACCGCGATGCCCGCATCCTGACCATCTACGAAGGCACGACCGCCATCCAGGCCAACGACCTGGTGGGCCGCAAGACG
>NZ_JAUJUJ010000157.1 GCF_030711595.1 Stenotrophomonas sp. YIM B06876 | reverse complement strand
GCTGATGCCTTCTTCGAGGATCTGGCCATCGAGCGCCTCGCGGTAGCTCAGCACCGAGCCGATGTCTTCGGGCGCATAGCGCTGGCCCACGCTGCTGTAGATGCCGACCTGCTTGAACAGGTTGGCCATGCCGAAGGTGCGCGCCTCGTCGGCCACGATGGGCACGATGCGCGGGCCCAGCTGCGCGTCCTTGAGCAGGGCGCCGAGCATGCGCACGAAGGCCATGGTGGTGCTCATCTCCTTGCCATCGGCCTGCAGGGCAAAGCGCGCATAGCCCTCCAGCTCCGGCACGGGCAGTGCATCGCACACAGCCTCGCGGTGCGGCAGGTAGCCACCAAGCTGCTGGCGGTGACTGTGCAGGTACTGCATCTCGGGGCTGTCTTCAGCGGGCTTGTAGAAAGCCAGGCCCGTGGTCTGGGCATCGGAGAGCGGCAGGTTGAAGCGGTTGCGGAATTCGATCAGATCGGTGTCGCCCAGCTTCTTCTGGCTGTGCGTGGTCATCTTGCCCTGCCCCGCCGTGCCCATGCCGTAGCCCTTTTTGGTGTGGGCCAGAATCACCGTGGGCTGGCCGGTGTGGCGCGCAGCGGCGGCGTAGGCGGCGTGGATCTTCACCAGGTCGTGCCCGCCGCGCTTCAGGCGGTCGATCTGCTCGTCGGTCATGCCCTGCGCCAGGTGCGCCAGTTCGGGGTTCTGGCCAAAGAAGTTGTCGCGGTTGAAGCGCCCGTCCTTGGCGGCGAAGGTCTGCATCTGGCCGTCCACGGTGCCGGCCAGGGCCCGCACCAGCGCGCCCGTGAGGTCGCGTGCGAACAGGCCGTCCCAGTCGCTGCCCCAGACCAGCTTGATCACATTCCAGCCGGCGCCCGAGAACAGGCGTTCGAGCTCGTCGATGATGCGGCCGTTGCCGCGCACCGGGCCGTCGAGGCGCTGCAGGTTGCAGTTGACCACCCAGACCAGGTTGTCGAGCTTCTCGCGCGCGGCCAGCGTCAGGGCGCTCATGCTCTCGGGCTCGTCCATCTCGCCGTCGCCGAACACGCCCCACACCTTGCGCCCCGAGCAGTCGAGCTGNCGCGGCCAGCGTCAGGGCGCTCATGCTCTCGGGCTCGTCCATCTCGCCGTCGCCGAACACGCCCCACACCTTGCGCCCCGAGCAGTCGAGCTGCTGGCGGTGCGTGAGGTAGTGCATGAAGCGCGCGTGGTAGATCGAACTGATCGGGCCTATGCCCATCGAGCCCGTGGGAAACTGCCAGAAATCGGGCATGAGCCACGGGTGCGGGTAGCTCGACAGGCCCTGCGCGCCGGCGGCGGGCGCGGTGATTTCCTGCCGGTAATGCATCAGGTCCTGTTCGGACAGGCGCCCTTCGAGGTAGGCCCGCGCATACACGCCCGGCGCGCTGTGCGGCTGGAAGAACACCAGGTCGCCCCGGTGCTGGCCCTCGCCCAGGCCCTCGCGGGCGCGGAAGAAGTGGTTGAAGCCGGACTCGAACAGGTCCGCTGCGCTGGCATAGCTGGCGATGTGGCCGCCGAGCTCGCCATAGGCCTGGTTGGCGCGCACCACCATGGCCAGCGCATTCCAGCGCACGATGGACGCCACCCGTTCTTCGATGGCCAGGTCGCCCGGGAAGACGGGCTGGTCCTGCACCGCCACGCTGTTCACATAGGGCGTGTTCAGATCGGGCTGCCAGCCAATGCGCTGGCTGCGGGCCAGCAGCACCAGCTCTTGCAGCATGTGGCGCGCGCGCTCGGGGCCCTCGGTCGCCACCAGCGCCAGAAAGGCGTCGCGCCACTCGGCGGTTTCCTCGGGGTCGGGGTCGG
>NZ_JAUJUJ010000156.1 GCF_030711595.1 Stenotrophomonas sp. YIM B06876 | reverse complement strand
AGTCCTTCGCTGCACGCTCGATTGAAAAATGGAACCAGCGCCGGCCTGCCTGCAGCGGCCGCGTCGCCCAAGGCACGGCATTGAATCCTCTTTTGCACAGCCTCCCGGGGCTTGGCCGCGCGGGAGCTCAAGAAGAGATCAATGGCCCGCCTTGCCCTGTTCCAGCAAACGGAACAGGTATTGCCCATAGCCGCTCTTGGCCAGAGGCTTGGCGAGCCGCTCGACNCCGTGCAACAAGCACCGTCTGCGGCAGTCCTTCGCTGCACGCTCGATTGAAAAATGGAACCAGCGCCGGCCTGCCTGCAGCGGCCGCGTCGCCCAAGGCACGGCATTGAATCCTCTTTTGCACAGCCTCCCGGGGCTTGGCCGCGCGGGAGCTCAAGAAGAGATCAATGGCCCGCCTTGCCCTGTTCCAGCAAACGGAACAGGTATTGCCCATAGCCGCTCTTGGCCAGAGGCTTGGCGAGCCGCTCGACTTGCTCGGCGGCGATAAAGCCATTGCGCCAGGCAATCTCTTCCGGGCAGGCAATCTTCAAGCCCTGGCGCTGTTCCAGCGTGGCGATGAACTGCCCGGCATCGAGCAGGCTGTCATGGGTGCCGGTATCCAGCCACGCGTAGCCTCGCTGCATACGTTGCACAGTGAGTTTCCCCTGGGCCAGATAGGCTTGGTTGACGGTGGTGATTTCCAGTTCGCCTCTTGCACTGGGCTGGACTTTTTTGGCGATCTCAACAACCTCTGCATCGTAGAAATACAGCCCCGTGACGGCAAAGTTGGATTTGGGCTGGAGCGGCTTTTCTTCGATGCTCAAGGCTTCGCCATCGGCATTGAAATCCACCACGCCGTAGCGCTCGGGATCCTGGACATGGTAGGCAAACACCGTGGCGCCCTGCTCCTTGACGTCGGCGTTGGAGAGCAGGGTTGCCAGGTCATGGCCGTAAAAAATATTGTCTCCGAGCACCAGCGCGCTGGGCGCGCCGTCCAGGAAACGCTCACCAATGATGAACGCCTGTGCCAGGCCGTCAGGGCTGGGCTGCACGGCGTATTGCAGGCGGATGCCCCACTGGCTGCCGTCGCCGAGCAGTTGCTCGAAGCGCGGCGTGTCTTGCGGGGTGCTGATGATGAGGATGTCGCGGATGCCCGCGAGCATCAGGGTGCTGAGCGGGTAGTAGATCATCGGCTTGTCGTACACCGGCAGCAGCTGCTTGCTGATGGCCAGCGTGGCCGGGTGCAGGCGGGTGCCGGAGCCTCCGGCGAGGATGATGCCTTTGCGTGCGGTCATGGGTGTTTCGTTTCTCAGAGAATTTCGGCGAGCATGCGCGCCACGCCTTGTTGCCAGTGCGGCAGCGTGAGGCCGAAGGTGGTTTGCAGCTTGCGCGTATCGAGGCGCGAGTTGTGCGGGCGCACGGCGGGCGTGGGGAACGCGCTGGTCGGCACGGGCGCCACTTCGGTCGCTTTGATTTTTATAGCTGCTTGCGCTTGTGCAGCCTGGGCCAGAACGTATTTTGCGTACAAATGCCAGTTGGTCTCGCCAGCGGCCGCCAAATGGTACAGGCCGGCGTCCTGCGGACGCTGCTGCAAGTGCCGGATGGCGTGCGCGGTCACGTCGGCGAGCAGGTCGGCACCGGTCGGGGCGCCCCATTGGTCGTCGATGACGGTGAGGCGCTCGCGCTCCTGCGCCAGGCGCAACATGGTCTTGGCGAAGTTGCCGCCGCGCGCGGCGTAGACCCAGCTGGTGCGCAGGATCAGGTGCTTGGCGCCCGATTGCTGGATCAGCTGCTCACCTTCGAGCTTGGTGCGTCCGTAGACGCTCAGCGGCGCG
>NZ_JAUJUJ010000155.1 GCF_030711595.1 Stenotrophomonas sp. YIM B06876 | reverse complement strand
ACGCCTACGCTGTTCAACAGCGGCACGCTGCGCTCGCAGCTGTCTTCCTGCTACCTGACCACCGTGCCCGACGACCTCGAAGGCATCTACGAGTCGATCAAGGAAAACGCGCTGCTGTCGAAATTCGCCGGCGGCCTGGGCAACGACTGGACGCGCGTGCGCGCCCTGGGCTCACACATCAAGGGAACGAACGGCGAATCGCAGGGCGTGGTGCCCTTCCTCAAGGTCGTCAACGACACCGCCGTGGCCGTGAACCAGGGCGGCAAGCGCAAGGGCGCGGTCTGCACCTACCTCGAGACCTGGCACCTCGACATCGAAGAGTTCCTGGAGCTGCGCAAGAACACCGGCGACGACCGCCGCCGCACGCACGACATGAACACGGCCAACTGGATCCCCGACCTGTTCATGCGCCGTGTCATGGAAAAAGGTACCTGGACGCTGTTCTCGCCGAACAATGTGCCCGACCTGCACGACCTCTTCGGCGCTGACTTCGAGAAGGCCTATGTGGCCTACGAAGCCAAGGCTGCACGCGGCGAGATCAAGCCGGCGCGCACCATCCAGGCCACCGACCTGTGGCGCAAGATGCTGACCATGCTGTTCNTGGAAAAAGGTACCTGGACGCTGTTCTCGCCGAACAATGTGCCCGACCTGCACGACCTCTTCGGCGCTGACTTCGAGAAGGCCTATGTGGCCTACGAAGCCAAGGCTGCACGCGGCGAGATCAAGCCGGCGCGCACCATCCAGGCCACCGACCTGTGGCGCAAGATGCTGACCATGCTGTTCGAGACCGGCCACCCCTGGATCACGTTCAAGGATGCCTGCAACGTGCGCTCGCCGCAGCAGCACGCCGGCGTGGTGCACTCGTCCAACCTGTGCACCGAGATCACGCTCAACACCAGCGACACCGAAACGGCCGTCTGCAACCTCGGCTCGGTGAACCTGCTGCAGCACCTGAAAGACGGCGCCATCGACCACGACAAGCTGAAGAAGACCATCAAGACGGCGATGCGCATGCTCGACAACGTGATCGACATCAACTACTACGCCGTGCAAAAAGCCAAGGACTCGAACCTGCGCCACCGCCCAGTGGGCCTGGGCCTGATGGGCTTCCAGGACAGCCTGTACGAATTGCGCATCCCCTACGCATCGCAGCAGGCCGTGGAGTTTGCCGATACGTCGATGGAAGCCATCTGCTACTACGCCTACTGGGCCTCGTCGGAACTGGCGCGCGAACGCGGCCAGTACCAGACCTATGAAGGCTCGCTGTGGAGCCAGGGCATACTGCCGTTCGACACCATCGACATGCTGCAAAAGGCCCGCGGCGGCTACGTGGAAGTGGACCGCTCGTCGACGCTGGACTGGGACGCGCTGCGCAAGAAGATCGCCCAGGACGGCATGCGCAACTCCAACTGCACGGCCATCGCACCGACCGCCACCATCTCCAACATCGTGGGCGTGGACGCGTCGATCGAACCGTGCTTCGGCAACCTGTCGGTCAAGTCCAACCTGTCGGGTGAGTTCACCATCATCAACGGCTACCTGGTGCGCGACCTCAAGCGCCTGGGCCTGTGGGACGACGTGATGGTCATGGACCTCAAGCACTTCGACGGGTCGCTGCGCCCCATCGACCGCGTGCCGCAAAACATCAAGTCGCTCTACGCGACGGCGTTTGAGGTCGAGACCACCTGGCTGGTGGAGGCTGCAGCACGGCGCCAGAAGTGGATCGACCAGGCGCAGTCGCTCAACATCTACATGGCCGGCGCATCGGGCAAGAAGCTCGACGAGACCTACAAGCTGGCCTGGCTGCGCGGCCTCAAGACCACCTACTACCT
>NZ_JAUJUJ010000035.1 GCF_030711595.1 Stenotrophomonas sp. YIM B06876 | reverse complement strand
GCACCCGGCAGGTCGCCCGCAGCGTGGCGGCGCGTCAGCAGGAGCCGCAGCGTGCCGTCGCGGTGCAGCTGCCGTCACTGCCGGCCACCTCCGGTGCGCGCCAGGATCCGTTCGGTCATCCGGTCGCGGCCCTGCCGGCACGGCCGTGGCCGCGTTCAGCAGTGGCGCCGGCAATCTCGTCAGGGGTGTTCAACGCCAGTGTTCCGGTGCAGTCGCCACAAACCACGTTCTATCCGTTCGAACCGCGGCTTCCGTCTCCGGAACCGGCCCCGGGCCGTGTGCGTGATCTGTTGCCGCGCGAATGAGCTGTCGCAGCGGACCGCAATGTCCGCTGCGGGTTTCACGAGGGAGCCTGCCGGCGCATACCCCTGCCGGGCATTGTTCTCCCTGCTTTCCCCCCTTTTTTTCCCCAAGTCGGAGGCGCAAGTCTGATGACCCACCGTATCCACACGCAGGTGTTTGGCCTGTTGGCGATGACCCTGCCGCTGGTGGCCTGTGCCCAGAGCACGGCGCCGGCCCCCCCCGCCGAGCGCGCAGCGATCACCCAGCCGGCTGCGCCCGCGCCGCAGCTGGTCAGCGGTCTGCCCGATTTCACCCGCCTGGTCGATCAGGTGGCGCCGGGCGTGGTCAATGTCGAAACCGTGATCGGCCCCAGCCGTACCGCCCGCGCCGGCGGCGAGCGTCCGGACCTGCAGCAGATGCCCGAGTTCTTCCGGCGTTTCTTCGGCCCGGATTTCCAGATGCCGGACCAGGCGCCGGACAATTCGCCGCGCGGGCGCGGCATGGGCTCGGGCTTCATTATTTCCCCCGACGGCTATGTGCTGACCAACCACCATGTGGTGGACGGGGCGACCGAGGTGAAGGTCAAGCTCGGTGATCGCCGCGAGTTCATCGCCAAGGTGGTGGGCAGCGACCAGCAATACGACGTGGCGTTGCTGAAGATCGATGCCAAGGGCCTGCCGACGGTGCGCGTGGGCGACTCCAACACGCTCAAGCCGGGCCAGTGGGTGGTGGCGATCGGCTCACCGTTCGGGTTGGATCACTCGGTCACGGCCGGCATCGTCAGTGCCACCGGCCGCAGCAATCCGTACGCCGACCAGCGCTACGTGCCGTTCATCCAGACCGACGTGGCGATCAACCAGGGCAACTCCGGGGGCCCGCTGCTCAATACCCGCGGCGAGGTGGTCGGCATCAATTCGCAGATCTTTTCCGCCTCCGGCGGCTACATGGGCATCAGCTTCGCAATCCCGATCGACCTGGCGATGGGCGCGGTGGAGCAGATCAAGAAGACCGGCCGCGTCAGCCGTGGCCAGCTGGGAGTCATGGTGGGCGCGATCACCTCCGATGTCGCCAAGGGCTTCAGGCTTCCGGACAGCCGCGGTGCGCTGGTCAACCAGATGGTCGAAGGCAGTGCCGCGGCCAAGGCCGGGGTCGAGGTGGGCGATGTGATCCGCTCGGTCAACGGTACCGAGATCGTCAGTTCCAGCGACCTGCCGCCGCTGATCGGCGCGATGCCGCCCGGCAGCAAGGTCAGGCTCGGAATCCTGCGGGATGGCAAGGTGCGGGATATCAACGTCACCCTGAGCGAGTTGGCCGAGGATGCCGAGCGCGGCAGCAATGCACCGCGTGTGGCGGACGAGGCCAGGCCCGAAACCGGCGCCAACGCCTTGCTGGGGCTGCAGGTGGCGGATCTGAACGCTGCCGAACGCAAGCAGCTGGGGCTGGCGGCGAACGAGGGGGTGCGGATCACCGGCGTCAGCAGCCAGGCCGCGCGCGACGCCCGCCTGGCCCCGGGCATGGTGGTGCTGCAGGTCGGGCGTACCCCGGTGGGCAGCGTCTCGGCGTTGAACCGGCAGCTGGCCGCCTATGGCAAGGGTGATGTGGTGATGCTGCTGGTGCGCAGTGGCGGCAACAGCGCATTTGTCGCGGTCAAGGCCGGCGACTGAGTCTGTGCGCCCCTCTCCCTGTACGGGGGAGGGGCGTCGGCTTGGAGTCCGGTGCGCGGGCGGGTCGGCCCATTCGTCGCCAAGGCGTTTTCCAAAGGGCACGGCATGCGATAATGCGGCGTTATCCTGACGACGGCTGTGGCCGCCGCCCATCTCATGTCCTCTTATTCGATGCGGAATATCCGCAACTTTTCCATCATTGCCCATGTCGATCATGGCAAGTCCACCTTGGCCGACCGCATCATCCAGCTGTGTGGCGGGTTGACCGCGCGCGAGATGGAATCGCAGGTGCTCGACAACAACCCGATCGAGCGTGAGCGGGGCATCACCATCAAGTCGCAGTCGGTATCGGTGCCGTATACGGCGCGCGACGGCGTGACCTACCACCTGAACTTCATCGATACCCCCGGCCACGTCGACTTCAGCTATGAGGTCAGCCGTTCGCTGGCCGCCTGCGAAGGCGCGCTGCTGGTGGTGGATGCCGCCCAGGGTGTGGAGGCGCAGTCGGTCGCCAACTGCTACACCGCGATCGAGCAGGGCCTGGAAGTGGTGCCGGTGCTGAACAAGATCGACCTGCCGACCGCCGATATCGAGCGGGCCAAGGCCGAGATCGAGGCCGTCATCGGGATCGATGCGTCCGAGGCGGTGCCGGTCAGCGCCAAGACCGGCCTGAACATCGAGGAGGTGCTGGAGGCCATCGTCCACCGCATTCCGCCGCCGGCCGACCGTGGCAGCAGCAAACTGCAGGCGCTGATCATCGACTCCTGGTTCGACAACTACCTGGGCGTGGTCTCGCTGGTGCGGGTGATGCAGGGCGAGATCAAGGCCGGTGACAAGATCCTGGTGATGTCCACCGGACGGTGGCACCTGGTCGACAAGGTTGGTGTGTTCACCCCCAAGCGCAAGGAAACGCTGAGCCTGCGGGCCGGTGAGGTGGGCTGGATCAACGCCAGCATCAAGGATGTCCACGGCGCGCCGGTGGGCGATACCCTGACCCTGCTGGCCGATCCGGCGGCGGCGCCACTGCCGGGCTTCCAGGAAATGCAGCCGCGCGTGTTTGCCGGCCTGTTCCCGGTCGATGCCGACGACTACCCGGATCTGCGCGAAGCGCTGGACAAGCTGCGGCTGAACGATGCCGCGCTGCGTTTCGAGCCGGAAAGCTCCGAGGCGATGGGCTTCGGCTTCCGCTGCGGCTTCCTCGGCATGCTGCACATGGAGATCGTGCAGGAACGGCTGGAGCGCGAATACAACCTCAACCTGATCAGCACCGCGCCGACAGTGGTGTACGAGGTGCTCAAGAGCGATGGCAGCATCATCGCGATGGACAACCCGTCGAAGTTGCCGCCGCTGAACAATGTCGAGGAAATCCGCGAGCCGATCATCCGCGCCAATATCCTCACCCCGCCGGATTACGTGGGCAACGTGATCACCCTGTGCGAAGAGAAGCGCGGCACCCAGATCGGCATCAACTACATGGGCAGCCAGGTGCAGATCAGCTACGAGCTGCCGATGGCCGAGGTGGTGCTGGATTTCTTCGACCGCCTGAAGTCGGTCAGCCGCGGCTACGCCTCGCTGGACTACCACTTCCTGCGTTTCGACGCCGGCCCGTTCGTGCGTGTGGACACGCTGATCAATGGCGACAAGGTCGATGCGCTGTCGATCATCGTCCACCGCAGCCATGCCGATCGCCGCGGCCGCGAGCTGTGCGAAAAGATGAAGGATCTGATCCCGCGGCAGATGTTCGACGTGGCCATCCAGGCCGCCGTCGGCTCGCAGATCATCTCCCGTTCCACGGTCAAGGCCATGCGCAAGAACGTCTTGGCCAAATGTTATGGTGGCGACGTTTCGCGCAAGAAGAAGCTTCTGGAAAAGCAGAAGGAAGGCAAGAAGCGCATGAAGCAGGTGGGCCGTGTGGAAATCCCGCAGGAAGCCTTCCTCGCCGTGCTGCAGATGGACAAGTAGGGGTTGCCGGGGCGAGGTGGCGCAAGGGCGTGGTTGCACGCCGCCGCTGCCTGCTGCCGGGGCCTGTTCCCGTTGCAAAGGATGACGCATGAAATGGTTTGAAATCGCCTTGGTGGTGCTGACCCTGGGTTCGGGTCTTGTCCTGTTGCTGGACAAGCTGTTCCTGGCCAAGCGGCGCGCGGCCCGTGCCGGTCTGCTGGAAACCGAGCCGGTGCTGGTCGATTATTCGCGGGCGTTCTTCCCGGTGCTGGCCGTGGTGCTGGTGCTGCGCAGCTTCGTCGCCGAACCGTACAAGATCCCGTCCAGCTCGATGATGCCCAACCTGCTGATCGGCGACTTCATCCTGGTCAACAAGTTCGCCTATGGCATCCGCCTGCCGATCACCAACACCAAGATCATCCCGGTGACCGAGCCCAAGCGTGGCGACGTGGTGGTGTTCAAGCCGCCGCATGCGCCGGACCAGAACTGGATCAAGCGGGTGATCGGGTTGCCCGGTGACCGTATCGGCTTCCACGGCGATACCCTGTTCATCAATGGCGAAGCGATGACCTACCAGGTTCGTGGCGAGTATGTCGGCCAGGGCCCCGGGGCGGAAATGACCGGCGCCACGCTGTTGAGCGAAGACCTGCCGGGGCGCACCCATACCGTGCTGGAATGGGTGGGCCGCGCCAATCCTGCCGGTCAGGGCGACTGGGAGGTGCCGCAAGGCCAGTATTTCGTGATGGGCGACAATCGCGACAATAGCGAGGACAGTCGTTTCTGGACCAGGACGCACTTCCTGCCGGAGGAGAACCTGCGCGGCAAGGCGTTCCTGATCTGGCTCAACTGTGAAGGCTGGTTCTGCAAGGGGAGTTTCGAGCCGTCGCGGATCGGAACCGGTATCCAATGAGTGGACAACGCGTGTCTGGGGAGATCGCTATGAATCGCAAGCAAGGTGGCATGACGCTGACGTCGTTTCTGGCTGTGCTGATCGTGGTGGCGTTTGCCATCTACGTCGGCATGAAGCTGCTGCCGATGTACCAGGAGTACTACTCGGTGCGCACCGCCATGAAAGGGGTGGCCAATGAGCCGGGCAGCGCCGATATGGATCCATCCAAGGTGCAGGATCTGTTCTTCCGCCGCCTGTACATCAACTATTCGGAAAACGTGAAGCCGCAGGACGTGAAGTTCGAGCGGATCGACGGCGGCTGGCGGATGAAGGTCAACTACGAAGTGCGCCGGGAGCTGATCGGTAATCTCGACGTGGTTGGAAAATTTGATACCTCCCAGGACCTGACGCGGCGCGGTGGCGAATAATACGTTCATGCGGGGTGACCTGATCGGCCACCCTTTCCGTAATCCGGACCTGCTTGCGCAGGCCCTGAAGCATCGCAGTGCCGGTGCCCCGCACAACGAACGCCTGGAGTTTCTCGGCGACAGCATCGTCAACATGCTGGTGGCCGAAGCGCTGTTCCAGCGCTGGCCCAAAGCCGACGAAGGCGCGCTCACCCGCGCCCGCGCCGAACTGGTCCGGGAAGGTGCGCTGGCGGTCATTGCCCGCACCCTGCAGCTGGGTGAGCGGCTGACCCTCGGTGCCGGTGAAATGAAGTCTGGCGGCCACCGCCGCGATTCGATCCTGGCCGACGCCGTCGAGGCCGTTGTGGCGGCGATCTACATGGACGTCGGCTTCGAGGCCTGCAAGGCGGTGGTATTGCCCTGGTTCGAGGTCTCGATGGCCGCGCTGCCGGTCGGCAAGCCCGGCAAGGATCCCAAGACCCGCCTGCAGGAATGGTTGCAGGCACGGCAGAAGACACTGCCCACCTACGAGCTGGTGTCAGAATGCGGTGACGACCATGCAAAGCACTTCCGGGTACGCTGCTGCGTAGCCGATCCGGCCGTGACCACCGAGGGCGAAGGCACCTCGCGACGGCTGGCCGAACAACAGGCGGCTGCGGCAGCCATAGAGCAACTGGATTCCAAGTGAACGAAGCGTCCTCCCATCGTTGCGGCAGCGTTGCCGTCATCGGCCGTCCCAATGTCGGCAAATCCACCCTGACCAACGCCCTGGTAGGCGCCAAGGTCAGCATCGTCTCCAATCGCCCGCAGACCACGCGCCACCGGCTGCTGGGCATCGCCACCTATCCGGAAGGGCAGCTGGTGCTGGTCGACACGCCCGGGTTGCACCGGCAGCAGAAGAACGCGATGAACCGGGTGATGAACCGCGCCGCGCGCGGCTCGCTCGAGGGCGTGGACGCCGGCTTGCTGGTGATCGAGGCCGGGCGCTGGGACGACGAGGACACGCTGGCCTTCAACGTGCTCAGCGATGCCCAGGTGCCGGTGGTGCTGGTGATCAACAAGGTCGACCGGCTGAAGGACAAGGGCGCACTGCTGCCGTTCATGCAGCAGATCACCGAAGGCCGCGAGTTCGCGGCGGTGCATCCGATCTCCGCGCTCAAGCGCAAGGGGCTGGAGCAACTGGTGAAGGATCTGCTCAAGCTGATGCCGGAAGCGCCGCCGATGTTCGGCGAGGACGAGATCACCGATCGCAGCCAGCGTTTCCTGGCCGGCGAGCTGGTGCGTGAGCAGCTGATGCGGCAGCTGGGCGAGGAATTGCCGTATGCCACCACGGTGGAAATCGAGCGGTTCGCCGAGGATGGCGCGTTGCTGCGGATCGGCGCGGTGATCTGGGTCGAGCGCGAAGGCCAGAAGGCGATCGTGATCGGCAAGGGCGGCATCCGCCTGAAGGAAATCGGCGCCAAGTCGCGGCTGCAGATGGAACGCTTGTTCGGCGCCAAGGTTTTCCTGGAAACCTGGGTGCGCGTGCGCGAGGGCTGGTCGGACGACGAGGCCGCGCTCAAGGCGTTCGGTTATGGCGAAAGCTGAGTCCTTGACCGGCCGGTAGCGCCGCGCCATGCGCATCGATGACGAGCCGGCATATGTGCTGCATGCCCGGCCGTGGCGTGAGACCAGCCTGCTGCTCGAGGTGATGAGCGAACAGTACGGGCGTCTGGGAGTGCTTGCGCGTGGCGTCCACGGGCCGCGCAAGCAGCCGATGCGCGCCGCGCTGCAGCCGTTGCAATGGATCCGCTTCGATGCGGTGCAACGCGCTGAACTGGCGCAGCTGCGCCGGGTGGAAGCGCTGGACGCGGCCCCCCGGCTGAGTGGTCACGCCATGCTGGCCGGCTTCTATGTCAATGAGCTGCTGCTGCGGCTGACCCCGCGCCAGGATCCGCTTCCCGAGCTGTACGACGCCTACGGGCGTGTGCGTGGCCGATTGGCCACGGACAACCCGCTGGCGTGGACCCTGCGCCGGTTCGAGCGTGATCTGCTCGATGCGGTGGGCGTGGGATTTGATTGGCGGCATGCCGGCGACGGCCAGCCGGTCGATCCGGCCGCCCGCTATCTGCTCGATCCGCAGGAAGGGCCGCAACGGCTGTTGAGTGACCGGGGCGCGAGCGAACGCCGGGGCATGGCCACCGGTGCGGCGCTGCTGGCGCTGGCGGCCGACTGCCAGCCCGGGCCGGAAGATCTGGCCAGCCTGCGTCGCGGCATGCGCACGCTGCTCGTCCACCATCTGGGCGGGCGCGGCTTGAAGTCCTGGGAAATGCTCGACGATCTGACGCGACCACGCGCCGTCGCCGCGCCGCAGACTTCTATTCCCCCAGGGCCGCAATCGCCGCGCTGAACTGGCTCTGCGCCAGCACCGAGCGCGGATGCTGGTGCAATTGCCGCACCGCCCGTCCCAGCCGCGAGGCCCCGACAAAGCCGCAACTGGCCTGCAACCGGTGCAGTTGCCCGCGCAGTGCCACGTCATCGCCGCGTTGCAAGGCCGCGTCAATCGCGGCGTGGGCGCCCGGCAGTTCGGCCAGGAACAGTTCGCGCAGTGCGGTCAGGTGGGCGCGCTGGCCATTGAGGGCGGTCAGTGCGGCGGTTTCGTCCCAGTCCGACACCGCGCTCTCCACGTCGAAGCTGTGGGCATCGCCGCCGCGTGCCAGGGTGCGGCGGACCGCCTTGAGCAGCGCTTCGCGCGACAGCGGTTTGACCAGGGTTTCGCAGAATCCCTGCTGCTGCAACGCGTTGCCCATCTCCGCGCTGCCATCGGCGGTATGCGCCAGCGCCGGCACGCCGGGATGGCGGGCGCGCAGACGCTGCAGCAGTTGCGGACCGGTGCCGTCGGGCAGGTTGACGTCGATCAGCCACAGGTCGTGGCGCTGTTGATCGGCGCGCTGCAGACCGCTGGCCAGCGAGTCGGCAAGATCCACGCGGGCGGGAAGTGATTCCAGCGCCGCCTGGAAAAATCCCTGGCTGACCATGTCGTCCTCGACCAGCAGCAGGCGCGGGATGGATTCCGGATGTGACTCGTTCATTCTGGCTGCCTCCATGTCAGCGATGGCCGCATCTTAACCGCGGTGCGGGCAGCTGCAACCCGCACCCGGCCGGCACCCGGCGCATCTGCGACAATGTGCGCCCTTTTTGCCCGCAACCGTTTGCCACGTGGCCCGATCCAGATCCCGTTTGAACAAGACCCCGTTCCAGACCGACATCCTCGACCTGAGCCATGACGGCCGGGGCGTTGCCCGCCGCGAAGGTGAGGGTGGCAAGGTCACTTTCATTGCCGGCGCATTGCCCGGTGAGGTGGTGATCGCCGAACCGACGGCGCGCAACCGTCATTTCGATGAAGCCAGAACCCTGGAGGTGCTGCAGCCCTCGCCGCAACGCGTGCAGCCGCGCTGCCCGCATTTCGGCGTGTGCGCCGGCTGCGTGTTGCAGCACCTGGACGAATCGCAGCAGATCGTGGCCAAGCAGCGCGTGCTGATGGACAACCTGACCCGGATCGGTCACGTCAGCCCCGGCACGGTGCTGGCGCCGCTGGCCGGCGACAGCTGGGGTTACCGGCGCAAGGGGCGCTTCTCGGTGCGCCGGGTCGAGAAGAAGGGCAAGACCCTGGTCGGCTTCCGCGAGCAGGATCCGCGCTTCGTCGCCGATCTGGGCCAGTGCCTGACGGTGATCCCCGAGGTGGGCACCAAGGTGGCGGCGATGGCCGAGTTCATCGAGACACTGGATGGCAAGCGCGATATTCCGCAGATTGAGTTCATTGCCGGCGACGCTGCCGTGGTGCTGACGATCCGCCATATGCAGCCGCTGAGCGAATCCGACCGTCAGGCCTGGGCCGGCTTCGGCGAGCAGCACGGTTTTGCCATCTTCCTGCAGTCCGGCGGCGTGGACACGGTGCAGCCGTTGCTGGGCCAGGAAGTGCCGCTGTCATTCAAGCTGGCGCCGTGGAATGTCGAGCTGGCATTCCGGCCGCTGGACTTCATCCAGGTCAACGCCAAGCTCAACGAGAAGATGATCGCTCACGCCTTGGCGCTGCTCGATGCGCAGGCCGACGAGCGGGTACTGGACCTGTTCTGCGGCCTGGGCAATTTCACCCTGCCGCTGGCGCGCAGCGTGCGCGAAGTGGTGGGCGTGGAAGGGGATGCCGGACTGGTGGCACGCGCCAGGGAGAACGCCCAGCGCAACGGCCTGGACAACGCCCGGTTCTTTGCCGCCGACCTCACGCAGGACCAGCGGCATACGCCGTGGATGCGCCAGGGCTTCGACAAGCTGCTGCTGGACCCGCCGCGCTCGGGGGCGATCGAGGTGCTGCAGCAGCTGCCGCTCAAGCAGTTCCAGCGCATCGTCTATGTCAGCTGCCATCCGGGTTCGCTGGCGCGCGATGCCGGTTATCTGGTCAATGACCAGGGCTTCACCCTGGTAGCGGCCGGGGCGATGGACATGTTCCCGCATACCGCGCACGTGGAAAGCATCGCCGTGTTCGAAAGGAAATAAGCGATGGGCATCGAGATCGAGCGCAAATTCCGCGTCACCGGCGAGGGCTGGCGCGCCGCCGCGCATGCGGTGATCCCGATGGCGCAGGGCTACATCAACGACGGGGCGGCGCTGGACACGGGTGCGCAGAACGTCTCGGTGCGGGTGCGCATCCAGGGCGAGTTGGCGTTCTTGAACCTGAAATCGCGTGAGCTTGGCCCTGCCCGGCAGGAGTTCGAATACGCGATTCCGCCCAGCGACGCCCGCCAGCTGCTGGCGCTGTGCGTGGGCGGGCTGATCGCCAAGCGCCGGCATCTGGTCCAGCACGAGGGCCTGCTCTGGGAAGTGGATGAATTCCTCGATGACAACGCCGGGCTGGTGGTGGCCGAAGTGGAACTGGCCAGCGTCGACCAGGTGTTTGCCAGACCCGACTGGGCCGGCACCGAGGTGACCGACGAGTCGCGTTATTACAATCTGGCGCTGGCCTCGCATCCGTATGCGCGCTGGTCGGCGCAGGAGCGCGGCTGAATCCGCAGGTCCGCCTGCGCGCGCCAGCACTGGAGGAGTGACGATGAGAATCGATATCTGGTCCGATGTGGTCTGCCCCTGGTGCTGGATCGGCAAGCACCGGTTCGAGCGCGGGCTGGCGTTGATGGGGGATCGGGCGCCCCAGGTCGAGGTGCACTGGCATCCGTTCCTGCTTGATCCGCAGGCGGATGAAACGCCGGTCCCGTTGCGCCAGGCCTATGCGGCCAAATTTGGCGGCGCCGAACGTGCCGGACAGTTGCTGGCGCAGACCCAGTCCACCGCCCAGGCCGAAGGGTTGCCGATGGATTTCGCGCGCGGCCAGGTGCGGGTGACCACGCTGCCGGCGCACCGGCTGATGTGGCTGGCCGCGCGCGAGGGCGTACCGGACGCGGTGGCCGAAGCGTTGTTCCGTGCGCACTTTGCCGAAGGGCGCAACCTGGCCGATCCGCAGGTCCTGGTCGAGGCCGCCGCCGCTGGCGGCTTGGCTGCCGCGCGCGTGCACGCGCTGCTGGAGTCGGACGAAGGTCTGGCCGAGGTGCGGGCCGGCCTCGGTCAGGCGCAGGCGCTGGGTATCGGTTCGGTGCCGACCTTCGTGATTGAGGGGCGCTATGCGGTGTCGGGCGCGCAACCGCCGGCAACCTTCGCCCAGGTGCTGGCGAAAATCGCCGCCGAGCGCACGCCGGGAACCCTTGCCGGCAATGAACCGGCCTGCGGCGCGGACGGGTGCGGTCTCTGACGCACAATCCGCCATCTGCGACAATGCGGCCCTGCGCGTTCAAGGCGCCCCGCATTGGAGTATTGGCATGCTTGTGATTGGCGTCGCTGGCACCGGGTTGACCGCGCAGGAGCGCGACTGGCTGCAGCACGATGCGGTGGCCGGGGTGATCCTGTTCAAGCGCAACTTCGTCTCGCGCGAGCAGGTCGCCGAGCTGTCAGCCGCGATCCGCGCGGCTGCGCCGCGTCCGCAGCTGATCTGTGTGGACCAGGAGGGCGGGCGCGTGCAGCGCTTCCGCGACGGCTACAGCGAACTGCCGCCGCTGGACGGTCTGGGTGCGCTGTACGCGACCGACCCGGCCGCCGCGCTGGCGCTGGCCGAGCAGCACGCCTGGCTGATGGCCAGCGAGATCCGCGCCAGCGGCGTCGACCTCAGCTTCGCCCCGGTGGCGGATCTGGGCCGGGGCAACCTGGCCATCGGCAACCGCGCGTTCAGTGAAGATCCGCAGGTCGTCGCCGCGCTGACCGCAGCCTATGTGCGCGGCATGCACAGTGTCGGCATGGCCGCCACGCTCAAGCACTTTCCCGGCCACGGTACGGTCCGGGAAGACACCCATTTCGACGTTGCCAGCGACCCGCGCACGCTTGCTGAGCTGCGGTCGGCGGATCTGCTACCGTTTGTCGCAGGTATCCAGGCCGGTGCCGACGCGGTGATGATGGCGCATGTGGTCTACCCGCAGGTGGCGCCGGAACCGGCGGGCTATTCGCCGCGCTGGATCAACCAGATCCTGCGCCAGGAGATGGGTTTCCGCGGGGTGGTCTTCTCCGATGACATCGGCATGGCGGCCTCGTTCTCGGCCGGCGGCATCAGGGCCCGCGTGGCGGCGCATCTGGACGCCGGCTGCGACGTGGTGCTGGTCTGCCACCCGGACCTCGTCGAGGAATCGCTGCAGGCGGTCACCGGCCGCACTCTCAATACCGCTGCGCTGCTGGGCCTGATCGCCCACGGCGCGATGGGCTGGGCCGGCCTGATCGCCGATGCCCGCCATGCCAGTACCCAATCCCGTTTGCTTGAAAACCTTGGAAGAACCGTCTGATGTCCAAACTCACTCTTGAACAAGCCGTGGCCCAGGCCGACCTGCTGGTTGACCGTCCCACCATCGACAAGGCCATCGCCGGCATCGCCGACGCCATCGCGCGCGACTACCAGGGCGAGGTGCCGGTATTCGTGTCGATCATGAACGGTGCGCTGCCGTTCGCCGGCCAGCTGGCGCTGGAGCTGGGCGCCCGTGGCCAGGATGCCCAGGTCGACTACCTGCAGGCGTCGCGCTATCACGGCGAGAGCGGTGGCGAGCTGGTGTGGAAGCACCGCCCGGTCTCGGCCCTGTTCGGCCGCCGTGTATTGCTGATCGATGACATCCTTGATGAAGGCTTCACCCTGCAGGGCGTGCGCGAGTGGTGCCTGGAACAGGGTGCGACCGACGTGCGCATTGCCGTGCTGACCGTGAAGAAGCACACCCGCTGCCTGCCGGGCGTCAAGGCCGATTACGCCGGCATCGAGCTGCCGGACCGCTTCGTGTTCGGCTTCGGCATGGACGTCAACGAGTCGCTGCGCACCTTGCCGGCCATCTACGCGATGAAGGAATGAGGGCTGGCGCTGCGCGGCCGCACTCCGCCCCGGCAGCGCCCGACCCGATAGCGCCTGTGCCCGCGCTGCGATGATCGCGGCCGGGCGCCGGGCATGGCCACGCGTCACGCTGCAAACGCATCAGGAAACAGATATGGAACACATCGCATTGGCCGTCATCGGCGGCACCGGCGTCTATACGCTGGCCGCGCTGGATGAGGTGCAGACCCACCACGTTGAAACCCGCTATGGCACGCCTTCCGGCCCGGTCCGGGTAGGCAGGCTGCTGGGCCAGCGCGTGGCATTCCTGGCGCGCCATGGCGAAGGCCACTCGCTGCCGCCGCACAAGATCAACTATCGCGCCAACCTTGCCGCGCTGCAGCAACTGGGGGCCACCCGGGTGCTGGCGTTGAATACGGTCGGCGGTATCACCGCGGACTTCGGGCCGCGCGTATTGGCTTGCCCGGACCAGCTGATCGACTACACCTGGGGCCGCATTTCCACCCTGTGTGAGGAGCCGGGCAGCGAGGTGCTGCATGTGGATTTCGGCCATCCCTATTCGCCGCTGTTCCGCCGCAAGGTGCTGGCCGCAGCCAAGGTCGCCGGCGTACGGCTGCAGGATGGCGGCTGCTACGGCGCGACCCAGGGGCCGCGGCTGGAAACCATTGCCGAAATTGCGCGGATGCGCCGCGATGGCTGCGATCTGGTGGGGATGACGGGAATGCCCGAAGCCGGCCTGGCGCGCGAGCTGGGACTGGAATACGCCTGCCTGGCGATTGTCGCCAACTGGGCCGCCGGCTGTGGCGATGCGGGCGAAATCACCATGGCCGAGGTGCTGGCCAACGTGGAGGTGGCGTCGTCGGGTTTGCCGAGTCTGGTGGCTGAATTGGCGCGGGGGTGATTGTCTTCCCGTTTCAAGGTTTGCATACTCCGCCAGTGCGCTTCATTCAGCGTGCATCAATCCATCAACAGAACAAGGTCTCGCATCACCATGCCGAACGGTACCGTCAAGTGGTTCAACGACGCCAAGGGATTTGGCTTCATCTCACCGGAGGACGGCAGCGCCGACGTCTTCGCGCACTTCTCCGCGATCAATTCCAAAGGCTTCCGCAGTCTGCAGGAAGGCCAGCGCGTCACTTATGACGTGACGCAGGGTCCGAAAGGCGCCCAGGCTTCAAATATCATGCCCGCCGAGTAACTCGCCGGTAGCGTGTTGAAACCCCGCCTCGGCGGGGTTTTTTTTCGTCCGGATGGGCCGCAATGCACCCGGAGCCGCTGCCGACGTGTACCCCAGGTTCCCGCCCAGCGACGCTTGCCCGCGTTTGGGCTGTGTCCGCGGCCGGCGGCAGCGCCGACGATCAGCGGGTGCAACGCCCGGCGCCGCCGGGGAATTGCTGTGACGCTGGCCGTTGTACGGATCAGAGCCCGCATCGCCGCAGGCGGCGGCATTGCGCCACAATCGCGGCAGGTGAGCGCAGGAGTGAGCCATGCAGCCGGAATTGCCTCCGTTCGAGACCCACGTGGTGGACAACCAGCCAGCCCCCTTCGCCGACCGCGACCTGTGGGCAGACGACATCGCACTGCGCGAGGCGGTGGTGCGCGAAGGCGCAAGCGCATTCGATGCCGGGCTCTGCGGCTATGGGGCCCTGGCGGGCGGCGAGCTGTACCGGCTCGGCTTTGACGCCAATCGCGATCGGCCGCGGCTGCGCACCCATGACGCCCAGGGCCACCGCATCGACACGGTGGAGTTCCATCCGGCCTATCACCGGCTCATGCAGGTGGCCAAGGCGCACGGGGTGGCCGGCTTGTCATGGCACAGCCCGCAACCCGGGGCGCATGTGGCGCGGGCCGCCCTCAGCTACCTGCACCATCAGGCCGAAGCCGGCACCAGCTGTCCGTTGACCATGACCCATGCCGCGGTCGCGGTGCTCCGGCAGGCGCCTGCCTTGGCCGACTGGGCGGACAAGGCGGCGGCGCCGCACTACGATGCGCGCGACGTGCCGGTTGCCGACAAGCGCGGCATCACCCTGGGCATGGGCATGACCGAAAAGCAGGGCGGGTCGGACGTACGCAGCAACCGCACCACCGCCACGCCGCTGGCCGCCCCGGGCGAATACACGCTGGTCGGGCATAAGTGGTTCTTTTCCGCACCGATGTCCGATGGCTGGCTGGTACTGGCGCAAGCCCCGGGCGGGCTTACCTGCCTGCTGATGCCGCGACGGATGCCGGATGGCCGGCGCAATGCGTTCCATCTGATGCGGCTGAAGGACAAGCTCGGTGACTGGTCCAATGCCTCCAGCGAAGTGGAGTTCTGCGGCGCCTGGGCGCAGCGCATTGGCCGCGAAGGCCATGGCGTGGGCACCATCATCGAGATGGTGATGCTGACCCGGCTGGACTGCATGCTGGGCGCGGCGGCGCAAATGCGCATGGCGTTGAGCCAGGCGCTGCACCATGTGCGCCATCGACGCAGCTTCGGCAAGCGGCTGGTTGAGCACCCGCTGATGGCCAATGTGGTGGCCGATCTGGCCCTGGAGTCCGAAGCGGCCACCGCGTTTTCGCTGCGCGTGGCGGGCGCGGTGGACCGGGCGCAGTGCGATACGCACGAGGCGGCCTTCGCGCGCATCGCCACTGCCATCGGCAAATACTGGTTGTGCAAGCGGGCGCCGGCCTTCGTCAACGAGGCGCAGGAGTGCCTGGGGGGCGCCGGCTATATCGAGGAATCGATGTTGCCGCGGCTGTACCGGCAGGCACCGCTCAATTCGATCTGGGAAGGCAGCGGCAATATCCAGTGCCTGGACGTGCTGCGGGCGTTGTCGCGTGAACCGCCAGTACTGCGGGCGCTGCAGCGCGAATTGCAGGATGCGTGTGGCCGCGATGCCCGTTACGACGAAGCGGTGCAGGCCATCCTGGTGCAGATCAGCGCCGCTCCCCTGATCGAGGCCAGCGCACGCCGGTTGACCGAAACCCTGGCGCTGGTGCTGCAGGCGGCGGTGCTGCTGCGCGCCGACAGTCCGCTGGCGCCGACCTTCATCGCGTCCCGCCTGGCCGGAGGGCGCGGACAGGCGTTTGGCACCTTGCCGGCTGCGACCCCGTTTACCTGCATCCTCGCCCGCGCATTGCCCTGAGCAGAGTGTTCAGCCGGGCCCATCCAGCGCGCTGTCGAAGTGCAGCACCCGGTTGCGCCCGGTGCGTTTGGCCCGGTACAGCGCCGCGTCGGCCTTGCGCAGCAGCGTGATGCCGGCCACGCCGTCGTCCGGATAGGTCGCTATCCCTACGGAAATGGTGGCCGGCGGCAGGGTCTTGCCGGCGAACGGTACCGACAGCTGCGACAGTGCATGGCGGATTTCTTCAGCATGGCGCCGGGCGTGTTCATTGCTGGATTCGGGCAGGATGACGGTGAATTCCTCACCGCCATAGCGGCAGGCGATGTCCTCGCCGCGCAGATGCGCGGACAGCAGCTGGCCAACGGCCGCCAGCAAGGCATCCCCGCCGCTGTGGCCGTGGGTGTCGTTGAACTTCTTGAAGTGGTCCACGTCCAGCATCAGCACCGACAGCGGCTGCGAGCGGCGGCCACAGCGCGCGATTTCGCGGGTCAGCGACTCTTCCAGATAGCGGCGGTTGTACAGCCCGGTCAGCGGGTCGCGGATCGACTGGAGGCGCAGCGATTCGCGCAGGCGCAGGTTGCTCAGCGCCAGCGACAGCTGCTCCATCGCCGATTCGGCGATGTTGAGCCGCTGCAGCGGCCCGGGGCCGGCACCGACCAGGAACAGGAAACCGAGCTGGGTACCTTGCGCCGACATCGGGATGCAGGCGGTGGCGACCGACTGGCCGGGGTCGGGTTTGGCGATATGCGGGCAGCCGGCATCCTGGAGTAGGTCGCCGATCACATGCGGGCGTCCGCGGCGGATCGCCCAGCATTCATCCGGGGCGAGGAACGCGGCGCTTTCCGCCCGTGGTTCGCCCCAGCTGACAATGCTTTCGACCCGGTCATTGGAGGCCCGCAGCAGGTACACCGAGCCGGCAACTTCGGGTAGCAGCGCGCTCAGGGTACGGGCGGTGATATCCAGCGCCTCGTCCGGATTGACGCAGCTCTGCAGCAGGCCGGTATAGCGGCTCAATGTCTGCAGGTCGGCCCGCGAGCGCTGCATCTGTTCCAGATTGGTGTTCAGTTGGGCACTGGCGATGGCGGCCTTTTTTTCCGCACGCGAGCGCCGGCGCAATTCGGACAGCAGCACGCCATACACCGATGCGACCACAATCAGGCCAAACGGAATGCCGGCCAGTGCCAGCCCCAGCAGCAGATCGGCACTGCGGCGTGAGCTGGCCGCGCGCTCTGCCAGCAGCCCCTGTTCCAGGTCGACCATGGTCAGCGCCTGTTCGCGGATCGCGCTGGTCGTGCGGAAGGCATTCTGGGTGATGGCCGCGCGCGCCGAGTCCAGGCCTTTGGCGTCATAGATCTCTATCACGCGCTGGATTTGCGCCAGACGCCGGCTGACCAGCTGGTCGAGCTTTATCGCGTTCTGTGCCTGCGGGGGGTTGTCGTCGATCGCGCCGCGCAGATTGCCCAGCAATACCGGCAGGCGCTCAACGCTGGTCTGATAGTCCAGCAGATAGGCCTGGTTGGCGGTCAGCAGGTAACCGCGCTCAGCCGATTCGGCGTCCAGCACGCGGGCCTGGATTTCGTCGATCCGGCCGATGACCTCATGGGTGTGGGCAACGCGTGTGGCATCTGCGATGAAGTGGCGGGCACCGATAAAAACGCCAATGCCGATCCCGATAAAAACCAATGCGGAGAATACAAGGGCGATTTTACTGCGGGTGCGTTGCTGCATCGCCAACCTGAGCGTAGTGAAAGACGCGGCCGGGGTTGGCCGTCATATCAGCGACTTGCCAGAACCATGCCAGAAAACCCGGACCTTGCAGCGGCCGGAGACGAGGACCAACGGACTGCCATCAACCAAAACGGCACCGGCCGGCGAAAGCCAACACGCCGGTGCCGGACAGCAGTCTATCAATGCTTGGCTTCGTCGGCTTTCCGGCGGATGTCATCGGCGGTCGCGCGGGTATGGTCGGCGACTTTCTGGGCGGCTTCGGCGGTGGCATGGGACGCATCGGCCGCGGCCTCCTTGGCTGCGGCAGAGGCGTCATCGGCGGCTTTGCCGGTGGCATCGGCGGCGTGTTCCAGCGCCTGCTGTGATTCCGCCGCGGCTTTGCGCGTCGCCGCCGCCGCCTCGTCAGCGGCATCCCGGGTGGCGGCCGCGGCGTGATCGGCCGCGGACTGGGCATCGCGCTTGGCCTGTTCGGCGTCGGGGCTGTTACAGGCGGCCAGGGCCAGCACCAAGCTGGCGGCGAGCAGCGGCATAAGTCTCTTCATTGCACTCTCCGGTGGAAGGGATCCGATCTGCAGAGTAGGCAAGTGCATATTCAGATTGCGTCAACAGGCATGAAAAAAGCCGCTGGCGAACCAGCGGCTTTTCAGACTCGCGTCGAAGCAGAAGTTATTACTTCTTGGCTTCTTCAGCAGCGTCCTTGGCCTTGCCGGCCACGTCTTCAGCAGACTTGGCGGCGTCGGCAGCGGCGTCGGCAGCAGCGTCGGTGGTGGCGCCAGCAGCGTGGGCAGCAGCGTCGCCAGCGGCGTCAGCAGCGGTGGCGGCGGTGTCGGCGGCAGCCTGGGCAGCGTCAGCGGTTTCAGCGCCGGCAGCAGCAGCCTGGTCGGCGGCAACCTGCGCGTCGGCAGCAGCTTCGTTGGCCGAAGCAGCGGCGTCAGCAGCCTGCTCCTGCTTGGAGCAGGCGGTCAGGGCCAGGCCCAGGGCCATTGCGATCAGCAGCTTGTTGATGCTCATTGTGTGAATCCTCGTCGATAGATTAGGCAACGCGCTATTGCGCGCCTGGAACATGATGACAAGCCAAGATTGACTGTCAAGCGAATGCGCATTCATTTTTGCGAAGCGCAGGTTAATTCCAATCAAATCAATTCGATGGCGATGGCCGTCGCTTCGCCGCCGCCGATGCACAACGCGGCGATTCCACGCTTGAGCCCGCGCTTGCGCAAGGCGTTGAGCAACGTCACCACCAGCCGGGCACCCGATGCGCCGATCGGATGGCCCAGTGCGCAGGCGCCGCCGTTGACGTTGATTTTGTCGTGCGGAATTGCCAGTTCGCGGATCGGCGCCATCGCCACCACGGCGAAGGCTTCGTTGATCTCGAACAGGTCCACGTCCTCGACCTTCCAGCCGGTCTTGACCAGCAGCTTTTCAATCGCGCCGATCGGGGCGGTGGTGAACCACTCCGGTTCCTGCGAGAAGGTGCTGTGGCCGACAATCCGCGCCAGCGGCGTCACTCCGCGGCGGGTGGCCTCGTCGCTGTCCAGCAGCACCAGCGCGGCGGCACCATCGGAAATGCTCGACGAACTGGCGGCGGTGACGCTGCCATCTTTCTTGAAGGCCGGGCGCAGGGTGGGGATCTTGGCGATGTCGGACTTGCCCGGCTGCTCGTCCTGGTCGAACTCCACCTCACCCTTGCGGGTGGCCACCTTCACCGCAACGATTTCATCGGCGAATGCACCGCAAGCCTGGGCCGCCTGTGCGCGCTTCACCGATTCGATCGCATAGGCGTCCTGCTCTTCGCGGGTGAAGCCGAACCTGGCCACGGTGCTTTCGGCGAATACGCCCATGGCCTGGCCGTCATACGGATTGGTCAGGCCGTCCCACGCCATGTGGTCCACCGCCTGGAAGTTGCCGTAGCGGTTGCCGGTGCGCGAGTTGGGCAGCAGGTGCGGGGCGTTGGACATGGACTCCATGCCGCCGGCGACGACGATGCTGGCCGAGCCGGCCTTGATCAGGTCATGGCCGAGCATGATCGCCTTCATGCCCGAACCGCAGACCTTGTTGAGCGTGGTGGCGCCGGCGCTGGTCGGCAGACCGGCCGCCAGCGACGCCTGGCGTGCAGGCGCCTGGCCGAGGTTGGCCGGCAGCACGCAGCCCATGATCACTTCGGACACGTCGGCGGCAGGAATGCCGGACTGTTCCATGGCGGCGGCGATGGCGGCGGCGCCCAGCGTGGGCGTGGGCACGCCGGTGAACTGGCCGAGGAAGGAACCGATGGCGGTGCGTTTTGCGGCGGCAATGACGATGTCGGACATGTGCAATCTCGTTTATAGCAGGCGGCAATTATCGAAAGACGCCGGAAAAGTGCCCAGTGGACCAATGGCACATACCCGGCAGACAGCGGACTGGCGATGCAGTATAGATGTTCGCCACAATGCGGCCGGCCTGCGTATCACCTGAATTGGCGGCTGCGACAAACCAGGGCGGAGTCGGGGGATGAACAAGAAAATGCGCGCTCGCAATCTGTTGGCAGCCAGTCTCGCCGCGGCGCTGGTGGGGTGTGGTGGCGGTGGTGGCACCCGCCCCGATCCCGTCCCGGTTTCGCCGCCGCCCACGGCGCCCCCGCCGACCCCAACCCCGCCGCCGGTTATTCCGCAGCCGGCGTTCGATGCGCATCTGGCGCTGACCAATGCCAGGGCGGCGCAGGCGGCCGGTCTCACCGGTGCCGGTTTGCGCATCGGCGTCATCGACTCGGGCGTCAACCGCAACCATCCCACCCTGGCCGGGCGCGTGGTGGCGAACTACAACTACGTCGATCCGAAGAAAAACAACCTTGGTGTCGATGACGTGGTCGGCCATGGCACCACGGTGGCGCAGCTGGCCGCCGGGGCGGCGGTGGGGCAATGGCCCGGCGGCATCGCGCCGGGGGCGCAGATCGTCTCGGCCCGCATCATCAATGACAAGGCGCCCACCGACGACGGCTCGGGCAAGGGCAACGAGGTCACCGGCGCGCTGGGGCTGGCACCGGTCCACCAGGATCTGATCAATGCCGGCGTACGCATCATGAACAATTCCTGGGGCGGGCTGTACTGGACCAATGCCAGCGCCACCGCGCCGATCGCGGCCGAATACCGGCCCTTCATCATCGGCAACGATGGCCTGGTGGTATTTGCCACCGGCAATGAAAGCAAGGCCAATCCTTCGGACATGGCGGCGCTGCCGAGCCAGCCGGGACCCGGCGGGACGCGGCCGGCGGCGGATCTGGAGCGCGGCTGGCTGGCCGTGGCCGCATTGGATACCGCCACCCCGACGCAGCTGGCCTACTACTCCAACGCCTGCGGTGTGGCGATGAATTACTGCCTGGTGGCGCCGGGAACGTCGATGTTCATCGGCCCCGATGCCACCGCCGGCAACCTGGCCTACTTCTATGGCAGCGGCACCTCCTACGCGACGCCGCTGGTGTCGGGCGCGGCGGCGCTGGTGTGGCAGGCGTTCCCGTATTTCAGCAACGACCTGGTGCGGCAGACGCTGCTGGGCACGGCCACCGATCTGGGCGCGGCGGGGCCGGATCCGGTGTTCGGCTACGGCCTGCTCAATATCGGCAAGGCGGTAAACGGGCCGGGCAAGTTCGACTGGGGCGATGTCACCGTCAACCTGGCTGGCACCTCGACCTGGAACAACGCGATTACCGGCAGCGGCGGCCTGATCAAGCGCGGCAGCGGCACGCTGGTACTGGGCCACGCCGGGCTGTATCTGGACTACACCGGCAGCACCCGGATCCAGCAGGGCACGCTGGTGGTGGCCGGCGACCTGCATCATTCCAATGTCGTGGTGGAAAACGGCGGCCGCCTGGCCGGCACGGCAGGGCTCGGGGCCAATCTGGCCAATGCCGGCATTGTTGAAATCGACAAGGCCGGCGCGGCTTACGGCGGCATCCGCATCGCCGGCGATTACACCCAGCAGGCAAGTGGCCGGCTGGATATGACGCTCGGTTACGGCCAGCTGCTGGTGGCGGGCAAGGCCACGTTGCAGGGCGGCGGCGTGCATGTGCTTGGGGTGCGTGACGGCTACGTCACCCGGGCGCGCGAATACGTGCTGACCGCCGATGGCGGCCTGAGCGGCCAGTTCGCGACGTTGACGTCCGCGCCCAGTGTGTTCCTGGAGGCGACGCTGGGCTACAGCCCCACCCAGGCGTGGATGGATATCAACCGCCTCAACGTGACGGCCGTAGCGATGTCGCTGAACAACATCAGCGCTGCCGCACTGGGCGCGGCGTCGCGGGTGGAGGCGGCGTTCCAGCAGATCGACGCGCAACAGGCCGGCGACGACGCCGCCATCGCGGACGGCTTCATCCGTGGTGCGGCGGTGCTGCAACAGACGTCCGGCAATGCCGCGGCGGCCGCCTCGCTGCGCAGCCTGTCCGGTGAGGCGCATGCCGCGGCGGCGGCGATGGCGTTTGACAGCATCGATATGCACCGGCGCGCGCTGTCTTCCCACTTCGACGACGGCGCAGGTCGCGCGACCACGGGTGGGGCATGGGCGCGCGATCTCGGCAGCGTCGGCCAGGGCAGTTACGCCGGCAGCGATTTCGACGTGGGCGGCTGGATGCTGGGCACCGACTACCGGGTCGGCGCGTCAGGCGTGGCCGGCTTCGCCTTTGGTCAAACCCGCGCCAACAGCGCTGCGGCGACGACAGCGCTCGATCGCGGCCGCGACCGGCAGACCCACGCGCAGGCCTTCGCCGGGTGGGAACAGACCGACAATTACGCGCTGGGCCAGCTGGGCACCGGCCACTACCAGCGGCAGATGGACCGCCGCCTGCTGCTGGGTGCGGAGTCGTACGCAGTAGCCAGCCAGTACGGTGGCCGCTTCTTCGGCGCCAGTGTCGAGGCCGGGCACCGTTTCGGAAATACGCACGCCGGGCTGACCCCGTATCTGGGCGCCGAATACACCCGGATCGACACTGCCGGTTTCAGCGAACAGGGCGGCTACGGTTTCGGCCTGCGCAGCGACGCGTCCACCGCAACCCGCACCCAGGCGCTGGCCGGTGTGCGCGGGCGCTACCGCTGGCAGAGGTTGGCGTTGAATGGCTACGCCGAATGGCAGCAGGCCCTGACCAGTGACGGCTTGATGCTGGCCGCCAGTTTTGTCGGCGTCGATGCGTGGGCGCCACTGGCCGGCATGCAACCGGCGCGTTCGGGCGGACTGCTCGGGGTGTCGCTGGATTCGTGGCTGACCGGCAACACGCAACTGGCGTTCGGTTACGACCAGCGCTTCGGGCCGCGCGGCGACAACCGCCAATGGGCGCTGCGTTACCGTTACGCGTTCTGAAAAACAAAAGGCGGGCGATCGATTCGCCCGCCTTTTGGCCATCTTCCCGCCATCGTCCGTGAGGGAGCTCAGTCGCCGCGCAGACTGCCCATGCGCGGGGACGTGCGGCCCAGCGGCAGTTTCAGCTTGCCGATCGACTGGATGCGGGTTTCTGCGATGCGGTCGGCCGCACGCTGCGGCGAGATGTCTTCACGACCGGACAGATCGAATACCCGGCCCAGGGTGTGATAGATGCTGCGGATCAGCCGCATCGCGCGCTCGCGGTTGTAACCGTCGATCTCCAGCGACACATTCATCACGCCGCCGGCATTGACCGCATAGTCCGGCGCCCACAGCACGCCGCGCTTGTGCAGCTCATCGCCCACCGCATGGCTGGCCAGCTGGTTGTTGGCGGTGCCGCAGATCACCTTGGCCTTGATCCGGTCCAGCATCGCCATCTCGATCGCGCCTTCCAGCGCGCATGGCGCCAGCACGTCGGCGGACACCTCGTAGATCTCGTCCGGTTTCACCGCTTCGGCGCCGTATTCGGTGACCGCCCGGTCCACCAGCAGCGGGTCCAGATCGGTGACATACAGCTTGGCGCCGCGCTCGCGCAGCAGCTTCACCAGCTCCATGCCGATATGGCCCAGGCCCTGCACCGCGATGCTGACCTTGCCCACTTCCTCGTGGCCGAATTTGCGGTTGATCGACGCCATCAACGCCTGCAATGCGCCGTAGGCGGTGAACGGCGCCGGATCGCCGGAACCGCCGTGGACCTGGTGCACGCCGGTGACGTATTCGCTCTCCAGGTAGATGTTTTCCATGTCGTTGACGTCGGTGCCGACGTCTTCGGCGGTGATGTAGCGCCCGCCCAGCGAGTCGACATAACGGCCGAATGCGCGGAACAGCACTTCGCTCTTGTCGGTTTTCGGGTCGCCGATGATCACCGCCTTGCCGCCGCCCACATTCAGCCCGGCCAGCGCGTTCTTGTAGGTCATGGTGCGGCTCAGCCGCAGCGCATCGCGCAGGGCGTCGTCGGTGTTGGCATAGGCGCGCATGCGCACGCCGCCCAGGGCAGGGCCGAGCGTGGTGTTGTGGATGGCGATGATCGCTTTCAGGCCGGCGTCGCGGTTGTGGCAGAACAGGACCTGTTCATGGCCGGAAGTCTCGAGGGTTTCGAAAAGCATGGGAGCTCCGATTGCGCGTTACTGCGACAACATCTGTGATCTTGCGGGTATCAGCAGGCCAAAAAACAAAAATGCGACTGCGTCGGGGTGGGTGACGGGGTCGCGGCGGCTCATTCTAAAGCATTCCTCCGCAAGCGGAGGTCGCGCTGGCCGGAGCGGGTGGCCGGCGCGTGCAAACCGATGTCATGCCGCTTTGAAGGTCTGTTCAACGGTTTCGCAGTCGTGGAAACGCGCAAAGGTCACGCTGCGCTGCAACCTGATCTGCGGGCGTTGCGGGTCTATTATCGGTTTCAACAGAAACTGGATGTTGCACGGCCCATGAGTATTTCCGCCTCCCCCCTCCCGCAGGCGCTGCCTGAAACCTCACCGCTGCGTTTTGTCACTGCCGCCAGCCTGTTCGATGGCCACGACGCGGCGATCAACATCATGCGCCGGCTGATCCAGGCGCAGGGCGCGGAAGTGATCCATCTGGGCCACAACCGCAGCGTCGAGGACGTGGTGCGCGCCGCGCTGCAGGAAGATGCCGACGCCATCGCGCTGTCCTCCTACCAGGGCGGCCACGTCGAATACTTCAAATACATGGTGGACATGCTGCGCGAGCGCGGCGCCGGCCATATCAAGGTGTTTGGCGGCGGCGGCGGCACCATCACCCCGGAGGAGATCCGCGAGCTGCAGGCCTATGGCGTGGAGCGCATCTACCACCCCAACGACGGCATGAAGATGGGGCTGGTGGAAATGATCGAAGACGTGGTCACGCGTGCCGGCCAGGCGCGCGACGCCCATGTCCGCGCCACCGCTTCCGGTGCGCCGGCCATCGAGGATGAGATCGCCATCGGCCGCGTGCTTTCGCAGCTGGAAGACGGTGGCTTTGCCGAGGCTGAACTGGCGCACCTGCGCAAGCAGTGGCAGCTGGCGGGCGGCAGGACGCCGGTGGTCGGCATCACCGGCACCGGCGGCGCCGGCAAGTCCTCGGTCACCGACGAACTGCTCAACCGCTTCCTGGCCAATTTCCCCGCCATGCGCATCGCGGTGGTCTCGGTCGACCCCACCCGGCGCCGTACCGGCGGCGCGCTGCTGGGCGACCGCATCCGCATGAATTCGCTGCGCTCCAAACGCGTGTACATGCGCTCGATGGCCACCCGCCGCCAGCATGCGGCGATCAACACGGTGCTGCGCGACTGCATCGGCTTCCTCAAATCGCTGGCCTACGACCTCGTCATCGTGGAAACCGCCGGCATCGGCCAGAGCGATTCGGAAATCGTCGATCTGGTTGATTTTCCGATGTACGTGATGACCAGCGACTTCGGCGCGCCCAGCCAGCTGGAAAAGATCGACATGCTCGATTACGCCGAGCTGGTGGTGCTCAACAAGTTCGACAAGCGTGGTGCCGAAGATGCGCTGCGTGACGTGCGCAAGCAGTGGAAGCGCAACCGCGTCGCCTTCCAGATGAAGGATGAAGACGTTCCGGTCTATCCCACCATCGCCAGCCAGTTCAACGATCCGGGCATCAGCTGGATGTTCGCCAACCTGTGCCGGCTGCTGCGCGAGAAGCTGTCGCTCGCCGGTTTCGATCCTGTCCTCGACACCACGCTGAAGGAGCCGCGCGCCACCGTGCTGATTCCCGGCAGCCGCGTGCGCTACCTGGCCGAGATCGCCGAGCAGGGCAGGGGCATCAACGCCCGCATCGACTCGCAGGCCGAAATCGCCGAGCGTGCGCAGAGCTGCTGGCAGGCGCTCAAGGAACTGGGCGATGCCGCACTGCCGGCCGCGCTGGATCTTTATGCTGCCGATGCGCTTGTAGAGCGGGGCGCGCCCCGCGCGGATGGCGCCGAGGACAGCGGGGCAAGCCCTGCTCTACAGGTCGATCGCTCGCTCTTGATCCTGCGCCAGCGCTACAACGACGCGGTGCAATCACTGGATTCCGAAGCGCTCAAGCTGCTGCGCGAATGGCCGGCGCGGCTCAAATCCATCACCGATGAAGTCACCGAATACCAGGTGCGCGGCAAGGCCATCCGCGTGGAGAACTACCGCGAATCGCTGTCGCACCAGCTCATCCCCAAGATCGCCGCGCCCACCTATCGCAGCTGGGGCGAGCTGCTGGTGTTCCTGCAGAAGGAAAACCTGCCCGGCTCCTACCCGTACACCGGCGGCGTCTACCCGTACCGCCGCAGCGGCGAAGACCCCATCCGCATGTTCGCCGGCGAAGGCACGCCCGAGCGCACCAACCGCCGCTTCCATTACCTGAGCGTCGGCCAGCCGGCCGCGCGCCTGTCCACCGCCTTCGATTCCGTCACCCTGTATGGCGAAGACCCGGCGCCGCGCCCGGACATCTACGGCAAGATCGGCAACTCCGGCGTCAACATCCCCACCCTGGATGACATGAAGAAGCTGTACTCCGGCTTCGACCTGTGCGCGCCCACCACCTCGGTGTCGATGACCATCAACGGCCCGGCGCCGATGATCCTGGCGATGTTCATGAACACCGCCATCGACCAGCAGGTCGAGAAATACCTGAAGGAAGATCCCGCGCGCTGGGCCGCCGCCGAAAAACAACTGGCCACGCTGTTCGAAGGCCGCGCCCGCCCGCAGTACCACGGCGAGCTGCCGCCCACCAACGATGGCCTCGGCCTGGGGCTGCTCGGCGTCACCGGCGACCAGCTCGTCGATGCGGAAACCTACGCGCGCATCAAGGCGCACACCCTGTCCACCGTGCGCGGCACCGTGCAGGCCGACATCCTGAAAGAGGACCAGGCGCAGAACACCTGCATCTTCTCCACCGAGTTCGCGCTGCGCATGATGGGCGACATCCAGCAGTACTTTGTCGATCACAAGGTGCGCAACTTCTACTCGGTGTCCATCTCCGGTTATCACATCGCCGAAGCCGGCGCGAACCCGATCAGCCAGCTGGCTTTCACCTTGTCCAACGGCTTCACCATCGTCGAGTACTACCTCGCCCGTGGCATGAACATCGACGACTTCGCGCCCAACCTGTCGTTCTTCTTCTCCAACGGCATGGACCCGGAATACACCGTCATCGGCCGCGTCGCCCGCCGCATCTGGGCACGCGCCATGCGTGAGCGCTACGGCGCCAACGAACGCAGCCAGATGATGAAGTACCACATCCAGACCTCGGGCCGTTCCCTGCACGCGCAGGAAATCCAGTTCAACGACATCCGCACCACCTTGCAGGCGCTGTATGCGCTGTTCGACAACTGCAACAGCCTGCACACCAACGCCTACGACGAGGCCATCACCACGCCTACCGAAGAGAGTGTACGCCGCGCGGTCGCCATCCAGATGATCATCAACAAGGAGCTGGGGCTGAACTTCTGCGAGAACCCGTGGCAGGGCAGCTTCATCGTCGATAAGCTCACCGACATCGTCGAGGAAGCCGTCTACAAGGAGTTCGAAGCCATCAGCGAGCGCGGCGGCGTGCTCGGCGCCATGGACACCATGTACCAGCGCGGCAAGATCCAGGAAGAGTCGCTCTACTACGAACACAAGAAGCACGACGGCAGCCTGCCGCTGGTCGGCGTCAACATGTTCCTGCCCAAGGAACATGCCGGCGAAGTGGCCACCGAGATCGAACTGATCCGCTCCACCGAAGAAGAAAAGCAGCAGCAGATCGCCAACGTTCACAACTGGCAGCAGGGCCGCAACGCCCTTGCGCCCAAGGGCGAAACCTCGCACGCCCACGAAGTGGGGCAGGGCGAATCAGCCGCTGAAATCCACGATGGCCACGGCCTGGCCTACCTGCAGAAAACCGCCCGCGACCGTAAGAATGTCTTCGAAGCGTTGATCGAAGCGGTCAAAACCCATAGCCTCGGCCAGATCAGCCACGCGCTGTATGACGTCGGTGGGGAATACCGGCGGAATATGTAAAAAATGGAGGGAAGGATGCTTTTATCTCAGGAAGTTCAGGCGCTTAAAAATCTAATTCGGGATAGCTTTCGGATTCGAGAGAATCAGGATCCGGTATATGTAGATCTGGGTGGAAATCTGCAGCGCTTCTCTAGTGCGCAGCATCAGGTCCTGTTCGGTCGTCGCGGTTCGGGTAAGTCGTGCTTGCAAGTGCATTTTCTTAGGCAGGCGGAGAGTAATAAGGATCCGCTGGCTATATATGTTGGTGTTGATGAGATCAAGAGGCTGGGGTTTCCGGATGTTCTGATTCGAATATTGCTCGGTGTCTTTCAACGCCTTCCGAAAGCTCATGGGCGGTTCTTCGGAGTGTTTGATACTCCTCAGAGTAAGATTGTTAAGTCACTAAATAAGCTTTTGGATGACCCCGAAAGTGCTGATGTTAATCAGACAGATACAAGTGATAGGGAGGCAGGTCTCGCTCTGTCGCCCGGGTCGGGTGCGCCCGGAGTTGATGTAAGGGAAAGGCGCGGCCGCGAAGTTGTGATGAGTTTTAAGAGTGCGAAGTTGGATTACCTTGAGCGCCACCTTCAGGATTATAAGGAGGCTCTTCGTAGTTCGATCAAGGGCGTTTGGCCTACCGTGTTTATTCTCGTTGATGATTTTTATCTAATAAAGAAAGATCTTCAGCCATATGTGGTTGATTATTTGCATAGGCTTTTTCGAGGAACAGATGCTTATTTGAAGCTGGGCACAATACGTCACAGAACGCAATTGAGGGTTCATGAGGGGCAGACAATTGGCGTCGAGCTGGCTCAGGACGTAGAGGAAATTAGCTTGGATAAGACGTTTGAGACGTTCGAAGATACGAATTCCTACTTGCACTCGATGCTCTCGGAAATGGGGAAAGTTGGCCATGAAAGAATGGATGTGGCAGCCCTGTTTAATAGTGATGCGGCTAGGGCGTTAACTCTGGCATCAGGTGGGGTTCCCAGAGATTTTTTGAATATTTTCGTTGATGCAATCGATATTTCGGTTAGGGCCGGGAGAACGGGGCGCCTCACTCCAACATATATTTACAAGGCCGCAGCACAGCATTCCTATCGTAATAAATTGGCAAACATTCAAGAGGAGGCGGGTTACGACTCCGAGGCATTGAGTAGGGTCTATGCTGATCTTGTCACATTTTGTTTGAAAGAGAAAAGGAAAACCGCATTTTTAGTTGGTATCGAGGATGCTAGAAAATATCCTGATCAAAATGAGTTGCTTCAGCAGTTAATGGATTTCAAGCTTATTCATATTATCTCGCAAAACACCTCTGCGGCATCGGGGCGGCAAGGGCGGTTTGTTGCGTATACGCTGGATTTTTCGATATTTATGGAGCCTCGGCGGCGCGGAATAGAGATTGTTGAGTTCTGGAAGATTGATGATAAGCGTAGGCCAATTGGTGTTCGTGAATCACCGGACTACTCCCTTGAGCGCGCGGCGGCGGCTTCTTTAAGCGGAAATGATTTGCGCGTCGAGGATATTGTTGATTCGATTGAGGTGGACGTTGATGTGGTCGTGCCAGAGATGGCAGATTAATATTCGAGCCCGTAGGATGGGGTGGCTTCACCAATTCATCAGCTCATTCAAATTGATCCAATAATACGGTCGGGTTGACTTCTTCTTATGGTCACCTGCTCAAAAGAGCATTGGTTGCGTCCTGTGTTCATAAAAGTAAGCCCCGCATTGCGGGGCCTATTTTTGTTTCGAAGAACGGGGTCGGGTTCACTTCTTTTAGGGCCATGGGCTGGGTTGGCTTTATCAACCCTGCACCTCTTTCGGATTGATCGGGCCCAATATCCAGTGGGCTCGCTCAGTCCGGCGGATAGAGCCTCGTTCCATCCAATACCCAAAGCTGGAATGTGGCCAATCCCAGGCGCACATGCGCATGGCTGTGCTGGGCCGCGTTCCAATGGTCCGGCGGGCATCAACAACNGATAGAGCCTCGTTCCATCCAATACCCAAAGCTGGAATGTGGCCAATCCCAGGCGCACATGCGCATGGCTGTGCTGGGCCGCGTTCCAATGGTCCGGCGGGCATCAACAACGACGAATGTGGTTACATGCTGTGGACGTGCAGGATGTTGCCGTCGGGGTCCTTGAACCAGATGCCCGCGAAACCTTCGGCCTTGTGCACGCCGCGCTCTATGTCCATGCCCAGATCGGGGTACTCCTCCAGCACCACTCCCTTCGCGACTAAGGTTTCGGCGATGGCCGCGACGTCATCGCCGCCGCTCCAAGCCACGGCGTTGCCCGTACCCGGGCGGATGCCTTCGGACCGGTAGACCACGAGCGTCGTGTCGCCCGTGCGGTATCCCACCACGCCGTCCATATCGTCGTCGCGTGGTTCCAGGCCTAGCGTATTGCTGTAGAAATCCCGCGCGCGGTCCAGGTCGCTGACCGCGACGATGGCGCTTGAGGTCTTGTCCTTCAACATGGGGCTC
>NZ_JAUJUJ010000154.1 GCF_030711595.1 Stenotrophomonas sp. YIM B06876 | reverse complement strand
CGGCCACGCGGCTGGTGGCCTCGGAGATTCTTTCCTCGGCCACGGCCTGCGTCTTGCGCTGGATCGACAGGCCCTCCTTGACCAGCGACTCGAACACCTTGCCGCCTTCTTCCTGGGCCTTGGCAAAGGCCCCCAGGCCGGCCAGCCAGATCTGCTGGGCCGAGTCCTTGACGGTGCTGGAGAACTGGTCGCTGGCCTTCTTCTCGTCGTCGCTGCTTTTTTGCAGTTTCTTGACCATGGGGTTTCCAATCACAGAGGTTGATAAAGACGCCAGGCGATCTGCCTTTGGCGCATGCCTTGCACTCTACGCGCGTCGCCGCTGCGCGTTGAGGCGCGCGTGCCTGGAAATGCAGAGCGTGCCATTTCTGCTGCCACGCCATTGGTTACGTGCCGCCAGAACCGCAATGGGATAATCACAAGCTTTGCCAAGTGGCAGCTCTCCTACGGACCCTCCCATGATCCTCGTCACCGGCGGCGCCGGCTTCATTGGCGCCAACTTTGTGCTCGACTGGCTGCGCGGCAGCGAAGAGGGCATCGTCAACCTCGACAAACTCACCTACGCCGGCAATCCGCACAACCTGGCCAGCCTGCAGGGCGACGCGCGCCACCACTTCGTGCAGGGCGACATTGGCGACAGCGCGCTGATCGAACGCCTGCTCGCCGAACACCAGCCGCGTGCCATCGTCAACTTCGCCGCCGAGTCGCATGTCGACCGTTCCATCCACGGCCCCGAAGACTTCATCCAGACCAACGTGGTCGGCACTTTCAGGCTTCTGGAGGCTGTAAGGCATTACTGGCAAGCGCTGCCAGCTATCAAAAATGAAGCGTTCCGGTTTCTGCACGTGAGCACCGACGAGGTCTACGGCACCTTGGCGCCCGATGCCCCGGCCTTCACCGAAGAGCATACCTACGAGCCCAACAGCCCATATTCCGCCAGCAAGGCTGCCAGCGACCACCTGGTGCGCGCCTGGCACCACACCTACGGCCTGCCGGTGCTGACCACCAACTGCAGCAACAACTACGGGCCCTACCATTTCCCCGAAAAGCTCATCCCCCTGATGATCGTCAACGCCCTGGCCGGCAAGAGCCTGCCCATCTACGGCGACGGCATGCAGGTGCGCGACTGGCTCTACGTCACCGACCACTGCAGCGCCATCCGCCGCGTGCTCGAGGCCGGCAAACTGGGCGAGACCTACAACGTCGGCGGTTGGAACGAAAAGCCCAACATCGACATCGTCAACACCGTCTGCGGCCTGCTCGACGAACTGCGCCCGCGTGCCGACGGCCAGAGCTACCGCACGCAGATAGCCTACGTCAAGGACCGCCCCGGGCACGACCGCCGCTATGCCATCGACGCGCGCAAGATCGAGCGCGAACTGGATTGGAAGCCGGCCGAGACCTTCGACACCGGTATCCGCAAGACGGTGCAGTGGTATCTGGAACACGCCGATTGGGTCGCCAATGTGCAGACCGGCGCTTACCGCGACTGGGTGCAGACCCAGTATGCAGAGCCAGGTGCGGGGCAGGGCGCGGCATGAACATCCTGCTCTTGGGCAAAGGCGGCCAGGTCGGCTGGGAGCTGCAGCGCAGCCTTTCCGTGCTTGGCCAGGTGACAGCGCTGGGCCGTGACAGCACAGAGCGCTGCGGCGACTTTGCCAACCCCGCCGGCATTGCCGACACGGTGCGCGCGCTGCGTCCCGACGTCATCGTCAACGCCGCAGCCCACACGGCGGTGGACAAGGCCGAGAGCGAGCCCGGGCTGGCCCGCCTGCTCAACGCCACCACGCCCGGGGTGCTGGCCGAAGAGGCGGCAAAGCTGGGCGCCTGGCTGGTGCACTACAGCACCGAC
>NZ_JAUJUJ010000153.1 GCF_030711595.1 Stenotrophomonas sp. YIM B06876 | reverse complement strand
AGCGATGCGAGAGCGGGGGAAGGCGCGCAGCGCCACAGGGGGGTGTTGCTCTCAGTGTCCCGAGGCGCCCGAGGCGCCAAAGCCGGTCTCCGAGCGCACCTGCTGCGCCGGGAAGGCGGCGCGTTCGCGTGCGGCGTTGGCGCTGCGGTCGGTGATCGAGAACAGCCACACGCCGATGAAGCCGATCGCCATCGAGAACAGCGCCGGCGACGTGTAGGGGAACCAGGCCGAGCCGGCCGGGTGGCCGAGCGTGGCTTCCCACACCGAGGGCGACACGATGGTCAGGCCCACCGACGAGATCAGTCCCAGGAAGCCGCCGACCACGGCGCCGCGCGTCGTGCAGTCCTTCCAGAGCACCGACAGGAACAGCACCGGGAAGTTGGCCGAGGCCGCGATCGCGAAGGCCAGCGACACCATGAAGGCGATGTTCTGCTTCTCGAAGGCGATGCCCAGCACCACGGCGATCGCTCCCAGGGCCAGCGTGGTCATGCGCGAGACCTTCAGTTCCGCGGCGCTGTCGGCCTTGCCCTTCTTGAACACCGTGGCGTACAGGTCGTGCGACACGGCCGAGGCGCCCGAGAGCGTCAGGCCCGCGACCACGGCCAGGATGGTGGCGAAGGCCACGGCCGAGATGAAGCCGTAGAAGATGTTGCCGCCCACCGACTTGGCCACCAGCACGGCCGCCATGTTGGCCGTGCCCGCGCCGCCGTGGATCACGCCCTTGGCGACGTCGGCGAACTCGGGGTTGGTCAGCACCAGGGTGATGGCGCCAAAGCCGATGATGAAGATCAGCACGTAGAAGTAGCCGATCCAGGTCGTGGCCCAGAGCACCGACTTGCGCGCCTGCTTGGCGTCGGGCACGGTGAAGAAGCGCATCAGGATGTGCGGCAGGCCGGCCNAGCACCAGGGTGATGGCGCCAAAGCCGATGATGAAGATCAGCACGTAGAAGTAGCCGATCCAGGTCGTGGCCCAGAGCACCGACTTGCGCGCCTGCTTGGCGTCGGGCACGGTGAAGAAGCGCATCAGGATGTGCGGCAGGCCGGCCGTGCCGAACATCAGCGCCATGCCGAACGAGATCGCCGAGATCGGGTCCTTGATGAAGCCCCCCGGCCCCATGATGGCCAGGCCCGCCTTGGCGGCCTCTTCGGGCGTCTTGCCGGCGTTGCTGGCGATGGCGGCGCGCACTTCCACGCCCTTGGCGAACAGCGCCTCGGGGCTGAAGCCGAACTGCGCCAGCACCATGAAGGCCATGAAGCTCACGCCGGCCAGCAGCAGGCAGGCCTTGATGATCTGCACCCAGGTGGTCGCGGTCATGCCGCCAAACAGCACATAGACCATCATCAGCGCGCCGACGATGACCACGGCCATCCAGTACTCAAGGCCGAACAGCAGCTTGATCAGCTGGCCGGCGCCGACCATCTGCGCGATCAGGTAGAAGGCCACGACCACCAGCGTGCCCGAGGCGGCGAACGCGCGGATCGGGCCCTGCTGGAAGCGGTAGCCGGCCACGTCGGCGAAGGTGAACTTGCCCAGGTTGCGCAGGCGCTCGGCCATCAGGAAGGTGATGATGGGCCAGCCGACCAGAAAGCCCAGCGAGTAGATCAGGCCGTCGTAGCCCGAGGCCATCACGGCCGCCGAAATGCCCAGGAAGGAGGCGGCCGACATGTAGTCGCCGGCAATCGCCAGGCCGTTCTGGAAGCCGGTGATGCCGCCGCCGGCGGTATAGAAGTCGGACGCCGACTTGGTCTTGGCCGCCGCCCACTTGGTGATCCAGAGCGTGCCGGCGACGAAGACGGCAAACATGATGATGGCGGTCCAGTTGGTGGCCTGCTTGGCCGACTGGCCCAGGT
>NZ_JAUJUJ010000152.1 GCF_030711595.1 Stenotrophomonas sp. YIM B06876 | reverse complement strand
CTGGGCCGTGACGGGCAGCTTCTTCAGGATGTCGCCAAGCAGGTGGCGGTATTCGCTCATGCCGCCGAGCCGCGCCTTGACCAGGTAGTCGAAGCTGCCCGAGACCAGGTGGCATTCCATGACCTCGGGCAGGTGCAGCAGCTCCTGGCGCACCTTGTCGAACACGTCGCCCGACTTGGACGACAGCGTGATCTCCACGAACACCAGCAGGTTCCTGCCCAGCGCCGCCGGGTCCACCCGGGCGNGCCTTGACCAGGTAGTCGAAGCTGCCCGAGACCAGGTGGCATTCCATGACCTCGGGCAGGTGCAGCAGCTCCTGGCGCACCTTGTCGAACACGTCGCCCGACTTGGACGACAGCGTGATCTCCACGAACACCAGCAGGTTCCTGCCCAGCGCCGCCGGGTCCACCCGGGCGTGGTAGCCGGTGATGACCTTCTCGCGCTCCATGCGCCGCACGCGCTCGGAGCACGGCGAGGTCGACAGGCCGATCTGCTCTGCCAGATCGGTCATGGAAATGCGCCCCTGGCGCTGCAGGATGCCGAGGATCTTGCGGTCGATGCGATCGAGTTCGGTCATTTCAATGGCCTGGCTGGAGAAAACACACAAAGTTCGGTTGAAGCAGCGGCACTTCGCTCGTACTTCAGTGAATTTTATGGCATCCAAGTTTTTAAACTTGCCATATATCTTGTTCACAGTGGAGTGCGCGATGAAAGTGATCGTTCTGGGCGGCGGTGTCATCGGCACCACGACGGCGTATTACCTGGCCCGCTCGGGCGCCGAGGTGGTGGTGCTCGACCGCCAGAGCGGCCCGGCGCAGGAAACCAGCTTTGCCAATGCCGGCCAGGTCTCGCCCGGCTATTCCACGCCCTGGGCCGCGCCCGGTATTCCGCTCAAGGCGCTGAAGTGGATGTTCCAGAAGCATGCGCCGCTCTCGATCCGTCCCGACGGCAGCCTGTTCCAGCTGCGCTGGATGGCGGCGATGCTGAGGAACTGCTCGGCCGAGCGCTACGCCGTCAACAAGGAACGCATGATGCGCGTCGCCGAATACAGCCGCGGCTGCCTGCGCCAGCTGCGCGCCGACACGGGCATCCAGTACGAACACCGCAGCCAGGGCACGCTGCAGCTGTTTCGCACGCAGGCGCAGCTCGATGCCGTGCAGCGCGACGTGGCCGTGCTGCAGGAATGCGGCGTGCCCTACGAACTGCTGGACCGCGACCAGCTCGCCACGGTCGAACCGGCGCTGGCCCAGGCACGCGACAAATTGACCGGCGGCCTGCGCCTGCCGAACGATGAAACCGGCGACTGCCACCTGTTCACCCAGGGCCTGGCCGCGATCGCGCAGGGTCTGGGCGTGGATTTTCGTTTCGACCAGGCGGTCGATGGCCTGCTGACCGAGGGCGGCCGCATCACCGGCGTGCGCGTGGGCGGCCAGGTCTTGACCGCCGACCGCTATGTGCTGGCCTTTGGCAGCTATTCGCGCAGCGCGCTCGCGCCGCTGGGGCTGGACCTGCCGGTGTACCCGGTCAAGGGCTACTCGCTGACCGTGCCGCTGCTCGATCCCGATCTGGCGCCGCAATCGACCGTGCTCGACGAAACCTACAAGGTGGCCGTGACGCGCTTCGACCAGCGCATCCGCGTCGGCGGCATGGCCGAGCTGGCGGGTTTTGATTTGCGCCTGAACCCGCGCCGGCGCGCCACGCTGGAGCTGGTCGTGAGCGACCTGTTTCCGGGCGGCGACCTGCCCAGGGCCGAATTCTGGACCGGCCTGCGGCCCATGACGCCCGACAGCACGCCCATCATCGGCGCCACGCCCTACGCCAACCTGTTCCTCAATACCGGCCACGGCACCC
>NZ_JAUJUJ010000151.1 GCF_030711595.1 Stenotrophomonas sp. YIM B06876 | reverse complement strand
TAACCGCGCAGCAACGGCACCACGTTGTCGCTGCCATGCGCCCCGAAAGCCTGGTCTTTCAGGTGGCTCAATTGATCGCGCACCCGCGCTGCCTGCTCGAACTCGAGGTTGCGCGCATGCTCCAGCATCTGCTTCTCAAGCCGCTTGATTTCGCGCGCAACGTCTTTTTCCGACATGTCCTCGACCTTGGCCCGCTGCAGCGCTTCTTGCTCCAGGCGGTCGATCTCCTTGCCCGCCTTCTCGCTGTAGACACCGTCAATCAGGTCTCGTACCCGCTTGACAATGCTGCGCGGCGTAATCCCCTGTGCCTCGTTGTGTGCGATCTGCCGGGCGCGCCGGCGTTCCGTCTCGCCGATGGCTTTTTGCATCGAATCGGTGACGCGGTCGGCATACAGGATGGCCTTGCCGCTCAGATTGCGCGCCGCGCGCCCAATGGTCTGGATCAGGCTGCGCTCGGAGCGCAGGAAACCTTCCTTGTCCGCATCCAGGATGGCCACCAGCGACACCTCGGGAATGTCCAGGCCCTCGCGCAGCAGGTTGATGCCGACCAGCACGTCGAACGCCCCCAGGCGCAGGTCGCGGATGATTTCCACGCGCTCCACGGTGTCGACGTCGCTGTGCAAATAGCGCACCTTGACGCCGTTGTCGGTCAGGTAGTCGGTGAGCTGCTCGGCCATGCGCTTCGTCAAAGTGGTGATCAGCACGCGCTCGCCCAGGTCGGCGCGGATGCGGATTTCCTGCAGCACGTCGTCGACCTGGTGCGTGGCCGGGCGCACTTCGATCAGCGGATCGACCAGGCCGGTGGGCCGCACCAACTGCTCGACCACCTGGCTGGAATGCGTTTTTTCGTAGTCGGCCGGCGTGGCCGAGACGAACACCACCTGGCGCATGCGCCGCTCGAATTCCTCGAACTTGAGCGGCCGGTTGTCCAGCGCGCTCGGCAGCCGGAAGCCATATTCGACCAGCGTGGTCTTGCGCGAGCGGTCGCCGTTGTACATGGCGTTGAGCTGGCCGATCATCTGGTGGCTCTCGTCCAGGAACATAAGCGCATCCTTGGGCAGGTAGTCGGTCAGCGTGCTGGGCGGGTCGCCCGGCGCGCTGCCCGCAAGGTGGCGTGAATAGTTCTCGATGCCCTTGCAGTGCCCCACTTCGCTGAGCATCTCCAGGTCAAAGCGCGTGCGCTGCTCCAGCCGCTGCGCCTCCACCAGCTTGCCGTCGCCCACCAGTTGCTTGAGCCGTTCGGCCAGCTCGATCTTGATGGCCTCGACCGCCACCAGCACCTGGTCGCGCGGCGTGACGTAGTGGCTGCTTGGGTAGACGGTGAAGCGCGGAATGCTCTGGCGCACGCGCCCGGTGAGCGGGTCGAACAGCTGCAGGCTCTCGACCTCGTCGTCGAACAACTCGATGCGCAGCGCCAGCTCGGAGTGTTCGGCTGGAAACACATCGATGGTGTCGCCGCGCACGCGGAAGTTGCCGCGCGAAAAATCCATGTCGTTGCGCTGGTACTGCATGCGCACCAGCTGCGCAATCGTGTCGCGCTGGCCCATCTTGTCGCCTACGCGCAAGGTCATCACCATGCGGTGGTAGCTCTCGGGGTTGCCGATGCCGTAGATGGCCGACACCGTGGCCACGATCACCACGTCGCGCCGCTCCAGGATGCTCTTGGTGCACGACAGCCGCATCTGCTCGATGTGCTCGTTGATGGCGCTGTCCTTCTCGATGAACAGGTCGCGCTGCGGCACATAGGCCTCGGGCTGGTAGTAGTCGTAGTAGCTGACGAAGTATTCGACGGCGTTCTTCGGAAAGAACTCGCGGAACTCGGAATACAACTGCGCGGCCAGCGTCTTGTTGGGCGCGA
>NZ_JAUJUJ010000034.1 GCF_030711595.1 Stenotrophomonas sp. YIM B06876 | reverse complement strand
CGCCGGGGGCCGCGACGGCGCGGCCGCGGCAGTGCGGGTGCCGCCGATGCCGGTGAGTTTGGCCAGCTGCTGCTTCATCAGGTCGCCGAAGGCGCCATCGGGAATCTGCGCCAGCATCGGTCTGGCGCGTTCGGCCAGCCGCGCCTTGCCGTCGAGCGTGGCGAGATTGACCTCGCGGCCGAGTTCATCGAAGAAGAACTGTGACAGCGGCGTGGCCTGTTTCAGGCGCACCTCGAAACCGCCGGCGCCTTCCTTGCGCACGATGCTGTCCGGGTCCTCGCCATCGGGCAGGAACAGGAAGAATGCCTGGCGGCCGTCCTTCATCCGCGGCAGCACCGATTCCAGTGCGCGCCAGCCGGCGCGGCGGCCGGCGGCGTCGCCGTCGAAACAGAAAAACACGTCCGGTGCGTTGCGGAACAGCAGCTCGGCATGGTCCGGCGTGGTTGCCGTGCCCAGTGTCGCCACCGCCTGGGTGACGCCGAACTGGAACAGCGAAACCACGTCCATATAGCCTTCGACCACGATCAGCCGTTCGATCTTCTGGTTGGCCTGGCGCACCTGCCACAGGCCGTACAGCTCGCGGCCCTTGTGGAACAGTGCGGTCTCGGGCGAGTTGAGGTATTTCGGGCCGTCGTCCTTGCCCATCACCCGGCCGCCAAAGGCGATCACGCGGCCACGGCGGTCGAAGATCGGGAACATGACCCGGTCGCGGAACTTGTCGTAGACATGGCCGCGGTCGTTCTTGGAGAACAGGCCGGCACGGTCGAGCAACTTCATCCGTCGCTCGTCCTTGCCCAGCGCGTCCTTCAACCCGCTGTAGCCATCCGGCGCATAGCCGATCGCGAACTGGGTGCGGATCGCCTCGTCCACGCCACGCCCTTCCAGGTAGGCGCGGGTCTTGTCGCTGCCTTCCAGCTGCTTCTGGAAAAACCGCGTGGCCGCGTCCAGCGCCGCATACAGCTCGCGGCTGTCGTCCTGCTGCTGGGCACTGCGCTGCGGCGCGTCGCGCGGGACTTCCATGCCCGCGCGCTTGGCCAGTTCATCCACCGCATCGAGGAAGTCGAGGCGGTCGTAATTCATCAGGAAGCTGATCGCGGTGCCATGCGCGCCGCAGCCGAAGCAGTGGTAGAACTGCTTGGTCGGCGAGACCGTGAACGAGGCCGAGCGCTCGTCATGGAACGGGCAGCGTGCCGCGTACTCCTTGCCCTGGCGTTTCAACGGCACACGGCTGCCGACGACCTCGACAATGTCGCAGCGGGCCAGCAGGTCGTCGATGAATGCGTCGGGAAGTCGTGCCATGGAGCAATGCTGCACACCGCGAATACGCGGCGCGACTCGGAAAACAGGGAGGTCGCCAGTGTACTAGGGTGGGGCCGGATCGGCGGACAGGCGCGTGTCGGCCAGGTGCTGGCGGGCACGCACGCGCTCGTCGATCACCGCGGTTAGCAGCGCGCCGCTGAAAAACACCACGCTGGCGTAATAGATCCAGATCAACATGATCACCAGCGCGCCCATCGAACCGTAGGCGCTGCCGGGCGCGGCATTGCTGAGGTACAGCCCGATGGCATAGCGGCCCAGCGCGAACAGCAGCGCGGTGATGGCGCCGCCGAGCAGGGCCTGGCGCCAGTTGACCCGGCGGTCGGGCAGGTAGTGGTAGAGGAAGGCGAAGCCCAGTGCATGCAGTACCAGGGTGCTGGCATAGCCCAGGGCGGGCAGCAGCGAGGGCAGGTGCGCGAACACCACCTGCAGCGCGGTGGTGGCGATCATCGACACGATCAGCATGAAGCCCAGCGCCAGTACCACGCCGACCGAGAAGAAACGCTTCTTCAGCCAGCCCGTGAAACCGTCCAGGCGCTGCGCATCGGTACGGAAGATCCGGTTCAGGGCGGCCTGCAGCTGCGCGAACACCACCGTGGCACCGATGAACAGCAGCGCGGTGCTCCATAGCCCGGCCAGCGAGCCGACGCTGGGCTCACGGTTGGCGTTGTGGATGATGGTCTGCGCCACCTCGGCCACGCTGCTGCCGGCCAGCGTGCCGATCTGCCCGATCAGCGCCTGTTGCGCCGGCGGATACAGCGAGGCCGTCAGCCACAGCAGCAAGACCAGCAGCGGTGCCAGCGAAAGCAGGGTGTAGAACGACAGCGAGGCGGCCTGGGTCATCACTTCGATCTGGACGAAGCGCTGGACAAGTGCCACCGGCAGGCTGTGCTGCAACCGTTGCAGATTCCGGGTCAGGCGTTCGGTATAGCGCGTGGCTCGCATGCAGATCCATCCGGCGCATACCCGGGGCGACCACGGTGCCGATGGAGGGTATGCGGAAATCTGCGTCGGCACCGCGCCGTTTTAACAGGCGCGGTCCGAAGCCGGGGTGAAGCGGCTCAGCCCAGCTGCTGCTTGATCAGCTTGGACACCAGGCCCATGTCGGCTTTGCCGGCCAGCTGCGGCTTGAGCACGCCCATCAGCTTGCCCATGTCCGCGGCGCTGGCCGCGCCGGTTGCGGCGATCGCCGCCTGGACGGCGGCCAGGATCTCGGCTTCACCCATCTTGGCCGGCAGGTAGCGTTCGATCACCCCGATCTCCTCGCGCTCGATCGCGGCCAGATCTTCGCGGTTGGCGGCTTCGAACTGGGCCACCGAGTCCTTGCGCTGCTTGACCATCTTGTCGAGCACGGCGATCACGTCGGCATCAGCCAGCTCGATGCGCTCGTCCACTTCGCGCTGCTTGATCGCGGCATTGACCAGGCGGATCACGCCCAGGCTGTGCTTGTCGCCGGCTTTCATGGCCGCCTTCATGTCATCGGTTAGCTGGATTTTCAGGCTCATTGGATCACCTTGTGCGGTAGCAGGGAGGGCGGGTGACGGTATCATCCGCCCCGCTTTTGAAAAGCAACGCAAAAAGCCGGCGACGCTTGCGCGTGCCGGCTTTCACTCCACGAAAGGAAGGCCGGAGCCTCCCTGTTCAGGAGCAGCGTACGATCAGTACAGGCGCTGACGCTTGGTGACGTCGCGCGACGTACGACGCAGCTGACGCTTCACCGCAGCGGCGGCCTTGCGCTTGCGTTCCTGCGTGGGCTTTTCATAGAACTCGCGCTTGCGGGTCTCGGCCAGCACGCCGGCCTTTTCGCAGGTGCGCTTGAAGCGACGGAGCGCAAACTCGAAGGGCTCGTTCTCGCGGACTTTAACGCTGGGCATGGAATCTCCGGACACAATAGAACCGGGTCACGCCCGGCGAGCCGCACATTATAGTGGCTTCGGCGACGCTCGCAAGTGGGTCGGGTTTTCGTCCCCGCATTTCGGGTCCACAATGACGCCATGAAAATCCTCGGTATCGAATCTTCCTGCGATGAGACCGGCGTAGCGGTATACGACACGGGCCTCTCCGGCGCGGCGGCGTTGCGCGCCCACGCCGTCTACAGCCAGATCGCGCTGCATGCTGAATACGGCGGGGTGGTGCCGGAGCTGGCCAGCCGCGACCACGTCCGCAAGACCTTGCCGCTGATCCGGCAGACCCTGGCCGAGGCGGGAATGACAGTGTCCGAGATCGACGGGGTGGCCTATACCGCCGGCCCCGGTCTGGTCGGCGCGCTGCTGGTCGGCGCGGGGGTGGCACGCGCGCTGGCCTGGGCGCTGGAGGTGCCGGCCATCGGCGTACACCATATGGAAGGCCATCTGCTGGCGCCGCTGATGGAGGACCATCCGCCGCAGGCGCCGTTCGTGGCGTTGCTGGTGTCCGGCGGCCATACCCAGCTGGTGGCGGTCGAGGCGATTGGCAGCTACCGCCTGCTGGGCGAGACGCTGGACGATGCCGCCGGCGAGGCGTTCGACAAGACCGCCAAGATGATGGGGCTGCCGTATCCGGGCGGCCCACAGCTGGCGGCGCTGGCCGAGCGCGGCACGCCGGGGCGGTTCCGCTTCACCCGGCCGATGACCGACCGGCCGGGACTGGATTTCAGCTTCTCCGGGCTCAAGACCCAGATGCTGCTGGCCTGGCGCGACAGCGATCAAAGTGAAGCCGTGCGTGCCGACATCGCCCGCGGCTTCGAGGATGCGGTGGTCGATACGCTGGCGATCAAGTGCGAACGCGCGCTCGATGCGGCGGGCTGCGAGGTGCTGGTGGTGGCCGGCGGCGTGGGGGCCAACCGGCGCCTGCGCGCCAAACTGCAGAAGATGGCCGAACGGCGCGGCGGCCGGGTGTGTTTCCCGCGTCCGGAGCTGTGCACCGACAATGGCGCGATGATCGCCTTTGCCGGTGCGTTGCGGCTGCAGGCCGGGCAGCACAGTCCGGCGGAAGTGAAAGTCACCCCGCGCTGGGACATGGCCACCTTGCCGCCGCTGCACGCCGCCGGCTGAGCACCGCGACGCGGCGTTGACCGGTCTGTGCAAGGCAGGCTCAGCGCGCGGCCGCTACCATGTCCGCTTCTTCGCTGCGGGCGCCGCAATGGACAAGGTATTCATCGAAGGGCTGGAGATCGACGCCCTGATCGGCATCTATGACTGGGAACGGCGCATCCGCCAGACCCTGTGTTTCGACCTGGAAATGGGCTTTGACAACCGCAAGCCCGCGGCCAGCGACGACATCGCCGACACGCTCAACTACAAGGCCGTGAGCAAGCGGCTGGAGCAGTACGTGCGCGCGTCCGGCTTCGGGCTGGTGGAAACGCTGGCCGAGCGCTGCGCGCAGATCGTGCTGGACGAATTCAACGTGCAGTGGCTGCGGCTGAAGCTGAGCAAGCCCGGCGCGGTGCGCGGTGCGCGGGCGGTGGGCGTGATCATCGAGCGCAGCCGCGCGCAGGACAGCGTGGCACGGGAGTAACGGATGGCCGATGTGGCAATGGCGGTAATGGGCGCGTCCGGGCTGGACCCGCTGCAACAGGCGTTGGCGCCATATCCCGGGGCTTATTCCGGCATCGCGCTGGGTGCGTTGCTGCTGGTGGCATGGCTGGCCAACTTCGTCACCAAACGCATTCTGCTGCGTGGCCTGACCCGCGTGGTGCGGATGCTGCCCGGCAATGGCGGAGGCGCCGGCATCAATCTGCGGGTGATTCCGCGCCTGGCCAACGTGGTGCCGGCGCTGGTGATCTCCGCCGGCATCGGCCTGGTGCCCGATCTGCCCCCGGCATTGCTGCACTTCATCCACGGGCTGTGCCAGGCCTGGGTGGTGCTGACCGTGGCACTGGCGGTCAGCCATGCGCTGGACCTGTGCAACGAGCTCTACGAGCGGCGACCGGATGCGCGCAACAAGCCGATCAAGGGCTATCTGCAGGTGGTCAAGATCCTGGTGTTCGTGCTGGCCGGGCTGTCGGTGGTCGCCACCCTGGCGGGGGTCAAGCTGCTGCACGTGTTGACCGGCCTGGGTGCGGCCACGGCGGTATTCATGCTGATCTTCCAGGACACCATCCTGTCACTGGTGGCCAGCGTGCAGATCAGTGGCGATGGCCGCATCCGCATCGGCGACTGGATCGAGATGCCCAGCCAGAATGCCGATGGCGACGTGGTCGATATCGCCCTGCATACGGTCACCGTGCAGAACTGGGACAAGACCGTCACCACGATTCCGACCAAGAAACTGGTGACCGAATCGTTCAAGAACTGGCGGGGGATGCAGGAGGCCGGGGGGCGCCGGATCAAGCGGTCGCTGCGCCTGGACCAGCGCAGCGTGCATTTCCTCGACCAGGGGGAACTGGCGCGGCTGGGCCAGTTCGCGCTGCTGGGCGACTACCTGCAAGGCAAGCGCGAAGAGCTGCAGCGCTGGAACGGGGAGATCAGCGCGCGCGGAATGGCCCCGGTGAACGCGCGCCGGGTGACCAACCTGGGCACCTTCCGCGCCTATGTCCAGCGCTACCTGGAAAACAACCCGCGCATCCACCAGGGCATGACCCTGCTGGTGCGCCAGCTCGAACCCACCCCGCAGGGCCTGCCACTGGAGATCTACTGCTTCACCGCCAGCACCGCTTGGGGCGACTACGAGGCGGCGCAGTCGGATCTGTTCGACCATCTGCTGGCGATCCTGCCCGAGTTCGGGTTGCGGGTGTTCCAGGAATCCAGCGACGCGATGCTGATGCAGGCGCACACGCTCAAACAGGCGGCCGCCGCCGGCGTGTGATCCGGCGCAGTGTCGGCACGATTGCCCCAGAAGCTGAATGGGGTGCTCCTCCACGCCGCGGTGGCCAGCGCTAAAATCGGTCGCCTGAAAACGGTTTCTCAAGGATGGCTGCGTGGTTGACCCCATTGAATCACTGATCGCGCGCATGACCGTGGAGGAAAAGGTCGGCCAGCTGGGCGTGTTCGCCGACATGGTGCGGCCGTTCGCGCCGGAGGTGAACCCGGAAGCCAATGTCCGCAATGCCGAGCAGGTGCTCGAGCAGGTGCGGGCCGGCCGGGTCGGCGCGCTGTTCAACGGTGCCGGTGCCGAGGCCGGGCGCCGCATCCAGCAGGTGGCGGTGGAGCACAGCCGGCTCGGCATTCCGGTGATCCTGGCGGCCGATGTCATCCACGGCATGCGCACCGTGTTCCCGATTCCGTTGGGCGAAGCGGCCAGTTTCGAGCCGGAGCTGGCGCGGCGCACCGCCCGGGCCACCGCCATCGAGGCCACCGCCGCCGGCATCCACTGGACCTACGCCCCGGCGGTGGATATCGCCCGTGACCAGCGCTGGGGCCGCGGCGCGGAAGGCGCCGGGGAAGACGTGGTGCTGGGCTGCGCGTTCGCCGCGGCGCGGGTGCGCGGGTTCCAGGGCGATGACCTGCGGGCCGCCGATGCCATGCTGGCCACGCCGAAGCATTTTGCCGGCTATGGCGCGGTCAGCGGCGGGCTGGAATACAACACCGTGGACATTTCGCCGCAGACCCTGCGCGATGTGCATCTGCCACCGTTCAAGGCCGCGTTCGATGCCGGCGCGTTGACGGTGATGAGCGCCTTCAACGACATCAATGGCGTGCCCGCCAGCGCCAGCGACGAGCTGCTGACCGGGCTCCTGCGCGATGAATGGAAGTTTCCCGGGGTGGTGGTGTCCGACTACACCGCCGACATGGAACTGATCGCCCACGGCTATGCCGCCGATGAACGCGATGCGACCCGGAAAGCCTTCCTGGCCGGGCTCGACCTGAGCATGCAGAGCGGCTTCTACGCCGAACACCTGCCCGGACTGGTGGCAAGCGGCGAAGTGCCGATGGCGCGGCTGGATGAATCGGTGCGGCGCATGTTGCGGCTGAAACAGGCGATCGGCCTGTTCGATGATCCGTACCGGTCGCTGGATCTGGCGCGCGAGGCCGACACCTCGCATATCCAGGCCCACGACGCGCTGTCGCGCGAGGCGGGGCGGCGCTCGATCGTGCTGCTGCGCAACGAGCAGTCGGTGCTGCCGCTGGCCAGGAGCGGGCAGAAGATCGCGCTGATCGGGCCGTTCGCGCAGGACCGCGACAATATCGAAGGCTGCTGGACCCTGTTTGGCGACCGCAGCCGCTATGTGACGCTGGAAGCGGGCATGCGCGCGGCGGTGGCCGATGTGGCGACGCTGGAGGTCATCCCCGGCTGCGAACTGGAGGCCGCGCTGCCCGGCGGCATCGAGCAGGCGGTCGCCGCCGCGCTGCGCGCCGAGGTGGTGGTGCTGGCGCTGGGCGAGCCGCAGCAATACAGCGGCGAGGCGCAGTCGCGGGTCGAGATCACCCTGCCGCCGGCGCAGCAGGCGTTGGCCGAAGCGGTGGCGATGACCGGCAAGCCGCTGGTGGTGGTGCTGCGCAATGGCCGCGCGCTGGCCCTGCATGGCGCGGTGCGGGAGGCGCAGGCGCTGCTGGTGGGCTGGTATCTGGGCACCCAGACCGGCCATGCGGTGGCCGATGTGCTGTTTGGCGACTACAGCCCCTCCGGGCGGCTGCCGGTCAGTTTTCCGCAGCTGTCCGGGCAGCAGCCGTACTACTACAACCATCTGCGCACTGGCCGGCCGGAGCTGCCGACGATGTCCGAGTTCAAGGCGCGCTGGCGCGAGATTCCGCACGCGCCGCTGTATCCGTTCGGCCATGGCCTGGGCTACGGCCGCTTCGTCTATGCCACGCCGCGGCTGGACCCGGTGCAACTGGGCTGGGATGACACGCTGACCGTCACCACCAGGCTGACCAATGCCGGCGTGGTCGCCGCCGAGGAAGTGGCGCAGCTGTATGTGCATGACCGCGTGGCCAGCCGCGTGCGCCCGGTGCGCGAACTGAAGGACTTCCGCAAGGTGCTGGTGCAGCCGGGCGAATCGATCGAGGTGGTGTTCACGCTTGATCGCCACGCGCTGGCGTTTACCGGGCGCGACGGGGTGACACGGGCCGAGCCGGGCAGCTTCGACCTGTGGGTCTGTGCGTCGTCGGCCAGTGGCACGCCGGTGCAGTTCGAACTGTTGCCGCCGTAGCGTTGCTGTTTTCTGCAGCGGTGCGGCGGACGCTGAGGTGGCCGCGCCACGAGCGAGCTCTGCGGCCACCGTCGCCACGCGCCTTGCGATCAACGCAGCAGGCGCTACCGGGCATCACCCCATGCCCAATGTCAGGTGCGGGGGCGCAGCTGCAGCAGGCGGCCGTCGCTGCCGTCCTCCAGCAGCCAGATCGCCCCGTCCGGCCCCTGTTCGACCTCGCGGATGCGCTGGCCCATGTCGAACCGTTCGGCTTCGCGCGCGCTGTCGCCGTCGAACACCACGCGCACCAGTGATTTGGACGACAGCCCGCCGATGAAGCCGTCGCCCTGCCACTGCGGGAACAACGTGCCGCTGTAGAGGATGAACCCGGACGGCGAGATCACCGGGGTCCAGCTGATCTTGGGCGCGATGAACTCCGGGCGAGTAGCGTGGTCGGGAATGTCGCGGCCGTCGTAGTGGTCGCCATTGGAGACCAGCGGATAGCCGTAGTTGCCGCCGCGCTCGATCAGGTTCAGTTCGTCGCCGCCGCGCGGCCCCATCTCGTGTTCCCACAACCGGCCGCGGGCATCGAAGGCGATCCCGAGCACGTTGCGGTGGCCCAGCGACCAGATCTGCGCGGTGACGCCGCCCTGGGCGGCGAACGGGTTGTCCGCCGGCACGCTGCCGTCCTCGTTGAGGCGGATGATCTTGCCCAGGTTGCTGCCCATGTCCTGGGCCGGATCGAACTTCTGCCGCTCGCTGGAGCTGATCCACAGCTTGCCGTCCGGCCCGAACGCCAGGCGATGGCCGTAGTGGCCCTGGCCTTCCACCTTCGGCGTCTGCCGCCAGATCACGGTGAGGTTTTCCANATGATCTTGCCCAGGTTGCTGCCCATGTCCTGGGCCGGATCGAACTTCTGCCGCTCGCTGGAGCTGATCCACAGCTTGCCGTCCGGCCCGAACGCCAGGCGATGGCCGTAGTGGCCCTGGCCTTCCACCTTCGGCGTCTGCCGCCAGATCACGGTGAGGTTTTCCAGCGCGCCGCTGCCGTCGGCGTGCAGCACCAGTCGCGCGCGCGCGACCGCCGCGCCCCGGGTGGCACCGGCGCCCGGCTCGGCATAGCTCAGGTACAGCCAGTGGTTGGCGGCGAACTGCGGATGCGCCAGCACATCGCCCAGGCCGCCTTGGCCGCCATAGGCCACGGCCGGCAGTCCGCTGATTTCCGCGCGTTTGCCGGTGGCGGGATCGAGTCGCTGCAGCTTGCCGGCCCGCTCGCTGACCAGCGCGCTGCCGTCGGGCAGGAAATCCATCGCCCACGGCTCATGGAAATGTCCGTGCGCGGTGACGGCGAACGGCCATTGCGCCGGTGCGGTCGCCGCGGGCGTTTCATTGCCGGCCACGGCGCAGGACGTGGTGAACAGTCCCGGCGTCAGCGCACAGGCAAGGGACAACAGCAGTTTCAGGTTCATTGGACGGGTCTCCACGGGACGGATGCGGTGCCGCAAGGCGACCGGAGTGGAGCTGTTGTACACGAACCCGGCAACACGAAGCCACGGAGCCAGCGGTGGCGCGCCATCGCTGGGCACCGCCTGCCTGCCGCTGCCCGGCTACTTTTTATTTCCAGCGGCGCCACCGCCATACAGATGCGCCGCCTCGTCCCATGCGCGGCGGACCGCCAGGCGCGCCTTGGCCCAGCCCAACGGGCTGGATGCGGCGTGTTGCTGTTGCCACCGTGCTTCCAGCTCGGCTTCCACCTGCTCGTAGGCACGGTTGAAGTCACGGACGCGGGCCTCGTGCCCGGCCAGATACGCCGGCTCGAAATCTTCAAAGCGGTCGCCGCTGGTGTAGTAGGACTCGGTGGAAAAACGTTCGTGCCAATAGCGCGACACCGCCTCGCGGTCGATGCGCTCCGGAACACGGCCGGGAATCTGGAATTCGGAACCCATCGCACACCTCCTTACCTAGGGCAAAAAGGCTACTGCGCGGCCTGTTAACGGCAGCGAAGGAAAGTGTGACCGCCTGTCGCCGCGGACTTCCCGGGCGTGCGCCCCTGCGGCGCTGGCGCACGCCTGCACGCGGGGCGGCGGGAAACTCAGCGGACCGTTCGCGGGAAGTGGTAGATCACCGCCCCGATGACGAACGCCAGCGCGGCCGCGGCCAGGTTCTGCCAGCTGGCACTGGCCATCAACCCCAACGACAGCACCAGCGCCGCAACCGGGATCAGCGGGCCGCCGGGCAGCTTGAGCGCGTCGGGGCGGTCGCCATAGCGTCTGGCCAGCACGATCACCGCCGCGGCGGTGCCGATATAGGCGAACAGCCGGGTGGTCATCGACAGCAGCGCCAGCTGCACGAACGAGCCGGACAGCGCCAGCGCCAGCGCGATCAGGCCCTGGGTGACGATCGCCGCGGCCGGGGTGTGGAACCGCGAGTGCACCCGCGCCAGGAACTCCGGACCGTAGCCGTCGCGGGCCAGGGCGAACAGGAAGCGCGGTCCCATCATCATCGTGTTGCTGTTGGTGCCCAGGATCGACACCGCCGCGCCCAGGGTGAGAATCAACGCCAGCGCTTCGCCGCCGAATCCGGCGGCCGCATCGGCCAACGGCGTGGGCGAGCTGGCCAGCCCGGCCAGCGTGCCCTGGGCGACCAGCTGCACCGCCGCGTAGATCACGGTGACGCTGATGATCATGGTCAGCAGCGCGAACGGGATATCCCGGCGCGGGTTGCGGTATTCGCCGGCGGCGGCCGGAATGTTCTCGAAGCCGGCATAGGCGTAGAGCAGCAGCAGTGCCGCTTCGCCGAGCTTGCGCACGTCATGCGGATCGGGGCGGGTGCCGGAGAAGGCCAGCGACCAGTCGATGTAGAGCGAGCCGATCAGCACGAACAACAGCAGCGGCAGCAGCTTGCCAATCACCAGGATCACGCCGGTGCGGGCGGCCGACCTGACCCCGACCACGTTGATGCCGGTCAGGAAGCTCAGCGAGGCCACGATCACCGCGATGCGGCCGCTGCCACTGCCGGCCAACGGCCAGAAGCGCGCCACCGCATCGGCCAGGGCATTGCTCAGGGCGGCCGCGGAACTGATGCGGGTCAGCCAGATCATCCAGCCGATCTGGAACCCGGAAAAACTGCCGAACGCCTCGCGCGCATACAGGTAGCTGCCGCCGGGCTGGTCGAAATAGCTCGCCGCCTGCGCATAGCACAGCACCAGCAGCGCCACCACCAGGCCGGCCAGCAGCACGCCCCACAGGCTGAAGGGACCGAGCAGGGCGACGGTGGCGGCCGGCAGCAGATAGATGCCACTGCCGATGACGTCATTGATCGACAGCCCGACAATCTGCCAGCGACTGACCGCACGGAGCAGCTTCGGGTCGCCCCCGGCCGAACTCAAGGGGCGGCTCCGGCCAGCACCGGCAACGCCCATGCCTGCTGCAGGCGCTGGTATTCGGCCCGCGGCAGCAGCACGAACAGCGGTTGGGCGTCAGCCCGCAGCCATGCCAGCAGCGCCTGCATGTGTTCGGGTGGCATCGCCGTGCAGCCGGCCGTGGCTTCGCCGGGAGTGCGCCACAGATGGGCGAAAATGCAGCTGCCCTGTCCGGGTATCGCCCGCGGGTTGTGCTCGATCACGAACCCTTGGCGATAGCGGCCATCGCCGTTGTTGTGCAGGTCCAGCCGCATCGGTTCGGTGGAGCCCGCCACCGCTTCGGCACCGACCTGATCGGCATCGACAATGCGGTTGTACAGCGGTGACTCCGGCACATCCATGCAGTAGCTGCTGTGCTGCATCGGCCGGTAATCCAGTGCGCTCGGGATCTGTGGCGCATAGCCGAACGCCTCGCCGATGTGGAAGATCCCGGCCGGGCTGCGGCCGTCACCTTCGTGTTTTTGCGGACCTGCCTGCCGCGCCGGATGCAGGCCCAGTCCCCAGGCGCTGCCGTTGCGGCCGAGCGCGACATCGAACGCGGCGCCGCGCGGCTGCCAGCCGTGTTTGCCGCGGACAAACGCCTGCAGCCTTCCCTGTGGCGCATCCCAGCCGTCGGCGGTCACCACCACCAGCTGGCGCGCATCCTGCACCGGGGAGACCGGCGCTGCGGCCTCCGCGGCCGGCACCAGCAACGACAACAACAGCGTGACGCATGACAGCAGGGGTGCGGTTGCAGCAGTGCGGAACAGGGACGGCATGGTGCGGGACTCCGGCGGTCAGTTGTCGATCAAATGCTGGATCCGTTCCTGGTTCACGCCGAGTTGGCGCTGCCGGTCCGGGTTGGTGTGGCACAGCAGTACGAACACGAAATCCAGCAGGTATTGCAGTGAGCAACGGTACAGCAGTTGCGCCACATGCGGCGTCGGGTTGTGGGCGCAGATCACCAGTGCGGCATCGGCGTGCGCGCGCAGCGGATTGGCACTGTGCCGGGTGATCGAAACCACTTTGCCACCGCCTTGCTGGAACTGGCGCGAGAGCTGCCACAGCTGCGGCAGCTTGCCGAATTCGGAGAACACCAGCATCACGTCGCCAGGGCGCGCGGCCGAAAGGTTGGCCATCATCAGCACCGGATCGGCGTGCTGCACGGTGAGGATGCCCAGCAGCGACAGGCGCATGGCGAATTCGCGCGCGTACAGGCCATCGTCGCCGAGGCCGTAGATGAAGACCTTGGGCGCGGTATCGATCAGTGCGACGATGGTTTCGATATCGCGCTGCGGGTTGGCCTCGCGGGTTTCCTCTTCGGCGTCGGCCTTGCTGCGGCGCAGGTGGTCGGCGATCTGCGCAAAGCCGCTTTCCGGCACCTGTTCGGACGCGACCGCATCGCCGCCGTTGCCGACCCGCGCGACGGCATCGCCAATCGAGTATTTCAGGTCCGGATACCCCTTGAAGCCGAGTTTCTGGCTGAACTTGACGACGCTGGACTGGCTGATTCCCAGCGCATTGGCCAGCTGTTGCGAGGAATAGTCACGCAGCAGGTGGGCGTTGTCGAGGATGAAGTCGGCGATGCGACGTTCGATGGCCGACATGTGGTCGCGCTCGGAGCGGATTTTTACCAGAGGGGACATGGCGGCGGCGTCGGCTGTCTTGGGAGGACTCTAAGGGATTGCCAGCGGCTGCGGTGCTTTTTGTTGCTGCGGTTTTTTCACGTTCCGATACACGCGAGAGCAAGAGCAAGAGCTTTCGCTTCCGCTTCGCGGCGAGCGAGTCACTTTTCTTTGCTTGTGCAAAGAAAAGTAACCAAAAGAAAGCACAGCCGGGACGCGATCCGATGCGATGGAGCCGCATCGGTTCCCTGCGCTCCGCGCGGCCCGGGGGCCGGCGCACAACTCGCTGCGTTCAGACACGTGCACTTCTTCGTCCCCCGTTCCACAGCCGTGCCCGGCTCGCTCTACGGCGGTGGCGGAAAGTCAAAAGCGGTGCAAAATCAACGGCAACGGCAACGGCAACGGCAACGGCTGCGAAAGCGCCGAGTGCAGAAGCAGCAAGCGCAGAAGCAGCAAGCGCAGAAGCGTGGGTGGGGTCGGTTGCCTTCGCGTTCGGGTACTTCGTTGCGTGTGCGCTGCCAGCAGGCGAACGTGCGGCGACGGCAACCGAAGGTGGGCCGGATGCCGTCGCCAGTGCGGTCACAGCTTCAGCATCTCCAGCCCGCGTACTTCGGTGATGCCCAGTCCTGGCGCGTTGGTGATGGTGATTTCCGACTCGTTGAAGATCACCCCGCCTTCGACCGGGTTGAACAGGCACAGCGACGGGCCGTCCAGGTCGACCTTGCTGATCGCCTCGCTCTTGGCCACGGCCAGGTGCACGGCGGCGGAGACGCTGATGCTGGATTCGATCATGCAGCCGATCATGCATTGCACGCCGTAGATCGAGGCGATGTCGGCAATCTTCACCGCGTTGGAAATGCCGCCGGTCTTCATCAGCTTGATGTTGATGATGTCCGCGGCGCGCTGCTGGATCAGGTCGAACACCTGCGAGGGATTGAACACGCTCTCATCGGCCATCACCGGGGTGTTGACCCGGTCGGTGACGTACTTCAGGCCGCTGATGTCGGCGGCCTTGACCGGCTGCTCCAGCAGTTCCAGCACCACCCCGGCGTTTTCCAGTTCGCTCATCGCAAACACCGCCTGCTTGGCGGTCCAGCCCTGGTTGGCATCCAGCCGCAGCAGGGCGCGGCCTTCGACCGCGGCGTGGATCGCCTTGACCCGTTCGATGTCCAGACCGATGTCCTTGCCGACCTTGATCTTCAACGATTCGAAACCGCGCTCGATCGCCGACAGCGAGTCGGCCACCATCTTGTCGATGTAGTCCACGCTGATGGTGATGTCGGTGGTGATCACCGGATCGCCACCGCCGAGCATCTGGTACAGCGGCGCGCCATGCAGTTGCCCCCACAGGTCGTAGACCGCGATCTCCACCGCCGCCTTGGCGCTGGTGTTGCGCTCCAGCGCGGACTGGATCAGCCCGCAGATGCGGTTGAGGTTGGCGATGTCCTCGCCGATCAGGCGCGGCTTGATGAAGGTGGTGATGGCTTCGATGATCGAGCCGTGGGTGTCGCCGGTGATCACCGCGGTGGCCGCGGCCTCGCCATAGCCGGTGTGGCCGCTGTCGGTACGGATCAGCACCACCACGTCCTCCACCGTTTCCACGGTGCGCAGGGCGGTCTTGAACGGGGTTTTGAGCGGCACGCGGAGCATGCCCAGTTCGATGTCGGTGATTTTCATTCTTGGGTCTGCGGCCGGATGCGCTGGAGGTTGCTGATGCGATCGATATAGCTGGCGGTGTCGCTGGCCATCATCGGCTCCAGCGGGGTCACCGAAACCCCATTGAGGTGGGCGTGGACGCGGCTGCCGCCGGCATCGAACCAGCTGCCGCCGGAGGTGTCGTGGATGACCCAGGTCAGGCCGCCGGCGTGGCCGATGGCCATCATCACGTGGCCGGGAATGTAGACCAGGTCGCCCACCTGCAACCCGGCGATGGCAGCGTCGCGCCGCGCCTTGCCGTCCTTGTCGCTGAAGGCGATACGGTCCAGGGCCGGGCTGACCGCCTGCGCGCTGGTATTGCGTGGCAGCAGCACGCCGAAGCTGCGGTAGATCTCCGAGACGAACCCGCTGCAGTCGCGGGTATCGTAGGAGTGGCCCCAGCCGTAGCGTTCGCCGAGGAACTTGAACGCCTGGGTGAGCAGGTTGCGCGGGGTCAGCGCCAGGTAGTCGCTGGCGGTCTCCTGCGAGCGCGGCAGCAGCGCCGGTACCAGCGCCAGGCTGCCGTCGGCGTTGCGCACCGGCAGCTGGATCACATGGCTGGCGTGGGCCTGCTGGCCGTTGACCGGTTGCATCGCCGGCCAGTCTTGCAGCACCGGCACGCGCACGCCCATTTCCAGCTGCAGGCCGGACACGCGCGGCTCCTCGGGCGTGTGCGCGGTGAACGCGGTGGCGCCGGTGACCACCCGGTATGGACCGCTCGCCGCATAGCCGAACACCTGCGTCGCGCTGCCGATCCCGACAAAACGCTTCTCCATCCATGCCGTGTAACGTTCGCTGGTCACGAATACCCAGCGGCCATCGGCGCTTTCATGCAGCACCGCAACCGCATCGCCGGGGAACAGCGCCGACTCCTGGAAGCGGTCGATATCGGTATCGCCCTGGCTGCTGAACACGCGCAGGTCGGTGGGAAAGGCGCGCAACGCGGCGCGATGGGTGACCAGTCCGTATTGCAGCGGACGGCTGGCCGGGATCTTCGCCAGCGCCAGGTTGTGGGCAAGTGCGCGCAACTGCGCGGCAGTGACGGGCTTGCCGGCCACGTCATACAGCGGGCGCGTGGGCACTACGGAAATGGCGTTGATCTGCGCCTGCACCAGCGCCCGCGGCACGTCCGCCGGCAATTGCCGCAGATCATGGATCGAACTGTCCAGGGCGCGCATGCGCGCGTTCTGTGCGGCGATGCCGGCGCGGTCCAGGATCAACCGGTCCGGATCGGGCAGCTGGGCGATCCAGTGGGAGGCGGACAGATAGTCTTCCTGCAGGCCAACGATGCCCGCAAACGCCGGGGAGGGTGCGGGTGGGAGCGCGGCGGCAGCGGACGTGGTCCACACCAGTGCGGCGATAGCCAGCGCCTGCGGGAGCTGGCGCAATCGCCGTCGCTGGTTGCGGGATGGGACGAGATTCATGGGCGGACCCTTGATGGAAGCTTTAGGAATACTTATTCCTTTCGCTGGCGAAAGCAAGAATAAATTATTGACCGAGTGCCGGGGGCGTGTTACACAGCCTTACCACCCCGCACGTGGAAGTGTCGCCGTGGATCGAGTTGCAGGCCAGGTAATGCACATGATCGGCCCTGCCAGCCGCAGGTGGGCTGCGCCGTTGCTGTTGGCATTTGCCGGGGCGACGTCCGCGGCGGCACCGGCACCGGCGCCCGAACCATTGGCGCAGCTGGTGGCGCGTATTGATCGCGGCGATTTTGCCGGCGCCCAGGCCCGGATCACCGATGCGCTGCAACGTGCCGGTCTGGATGCGCAGGCGCGCAGCGACTACGCCTTCCAGCAGGAGCGTATGCGGCGCATGCGCCTGGATTTCAGCCTGGATGAGGCGCAGGCCAAGGCGCGCGTGCGCCGCTGGATCCCCGATCTGCGCGATGACGAATTCCAGGCCTGGGACGAGGCCGGCTGGATCGAGCATCTGGATATCGATGGCCAGCGCCGCTGGTTCAACCGCGCACCGTCCAACCTGTTCCGGGTCAGCCGCGCCGCGGCCGCGCGCCGCGCCGCGGACATTCCGCCGCCCACCGAAGGGCCTTACGAGCGCCTGGCGCCGCATCATGCCGAAGTCGTGGCGGCCGCACAGGCGCAAGGCCGCAACAGCGTTGCCCCGCGCCGGGTCCGGGTGACCCAGTCGATCAAGGTCCAGGCGGACGCCGTACCGGCCGGAAAGACCGTGCGCGCCTGGATTCCCTTCCCGCGCGCCATCGCCGGGCAGCAGGACGCGATCGGCATGCTGGCCAGTGTGCCGGCGGGGGCGAAGATCGCGCCGGAATCGACGTTGCAGCGCACCGCCTATCTGCAACGCACCGCGGTAGCGGGCACGCCCACCGAATTTTCAGTCAGCTACGAGCTGACCATCCACGCCCGCCACTTCGCCATTGATCCGCAACGGGTGCTGCCGACACCGGCCGATCCGGCGCTGGCGCTGCATCTTGGCGAGCGGGCGCCGCACCTCGTGTTCACCCCGGCGCTGCGCGAATTTTCGCGCCAGGTGGTGGGCGACGAGACCAACCCGTACCACATCACCCGCAAGCTGTTTGCGGCGGTGGACCGCATTCCGTGGGGCGGCGCACGCGAATATTCCACCATCACCAACCTCAGCGATTACGCGCTGCACGCCGGGCACGCCGATTGCGGCCAGCAGACCTTGCTGCTGATCGCGCTGCTGCGCTTGAACGGCATTCCCGCGCGCTGGCAGTCGGGCATGGTGTATTCGGACAACGCGGTGGGCTACAGCAATCTGCACGATTGGGGCGCGGTGTATCTGGCGCCCTATGGCTGGGTGCCGATGGACGTGACCACCGGCGCGCTGGACAGCCCGGAGCCGGCGTTGCGCGACTTCTATCTGGGCGGGCTGGATGCCTATCGCATCACCTTCAACGACGATTACGCACAGCCGCTGGTGCCGGCCAAACAGCATTTCCGTTCGGAAACTGTGGACTCGCAACGCGGCGAAGTGGAGTGGGAAGGGGGAAATCTTTACTTCGACCAGTGGGACTACGACTTCCAGTGGCAGGTCCTGCCACTGGCCACGCCGTGAGGCGGTCAGCAACAACCAAACAATCTGCAGGAGAGAGCAGGGGATGAACCGGAAAATTTTGAAGAAGGCGGCGTTGTCGGTCGCATTGGGTGCGTGTCTGGGCGCGATGGCGCCGATGGCGATGGCACAGAGTGCGACCGGTGCGATCGCCGGCCGTGCCAACGGCGGTGACCAGATCACCATCGTCAACAACGCCACCGGGCTGACCCGTTCGGTCACCGTCAACCGCGATGGCAGCTACCGGTTGAGCCAGTTGCCGGTGGGTGACTACAGCCTGCAGGTCAAGCGCGATGGCCAGTCGGTGAAGGAGCCGGTGGGCGTCACCGTGTCGCTGGGCGGCACCACCACGGTCAATCTGGGTGGCAGCAGTGATGCCATCACCCTGGATTCGGTGCAGGTGGTCGGTTCGCAGATCGTCAACCGGGTTGATGTCCACTCCACCGAGAGCTCGTTCAACGTCAACCGCGAGGAGCTGGCGCGGTTGCCGGTGGCGCAGGACCTGTCTTCGGTGGCGCTGCTGGCGCCCGGTGTGATCAGTGGCAATTCCGGGTTTGGCGGGATCTCGTTCGGCGGCTCCTCGGTGGCCGAGAACTCGGTCTTCATCAATGGGTTGAATGTCACCGATTTCTACAAGCGGCAGAGCTTTTCGGCAGCTCCCTTCGCGTTCTTCGAGGAATTCCAGATCAAGACCGGCGGCTATTCGGCCGAGTTCGGTCGTTCCACCGGTGGCGTGATCAATGCGGTCAGCCGTTCGGGCAGCAACGAATTCAAGGGCGGCGCGACGGTGACGTTCGAGCCGTCGGCTTTCCGCTCGACGGCGGAAGACCACTTCTACAACGATGGCCGGGTCAACGTCCGTTCCAGCCATGACACCCGCAGCTTCACCAAGACCAACGTCTGGGGTTCCGGTCCGCTGGTCAAGGACAAGCTGTTCCTGTTCGCCATGTACGAGCAGCGCGACAACCACTCCGGCAACACCAACCCTGGCGGTGACAAATGGACCAAGGGCGAGTCGAATAACGGCTTCTGGGGCTCCAAGCTGGACTGGAACATCAGTGACAACCATCTGCTGGAGTTGATGGCGTTTTCCGACAAGGGCGATGCCGATACCGAAATCTATACCTACAACTTCGCCACTTCGACCATCGGCAGCAGTGCGCCGAGCCAATCCACCTCCTCCAGCGGTGGCACCAGCGGCTCGGTGACCTATACCGGCCATTTCGGCGACAACTTCACCGCCAAGGCGATGTACGGCAGCAATCGCAGCAGCAGCTACAACCGCTCGCCGGCGGATGGCCCGTGCGACTTCGTTACCTACGAGAATTCCAGCTACGGCGCGATCTATCGCGCCATGGGCAGTCCGGTGCTGGGCTGCCACCCGGGTGGCACGATCATCAATCATGAAGATGAGCGCATCGCCAAGCGGCTGGACTTCGAGTGGTTCCTGGGTGATCACCAACTGCGCTTTGGCTGGGACCACGAGCTGATGACCACCGACCGCAGGACGGTCTACCCGGGTCCGACCCGCAAGTACTACACCGCTTATGGCACCAAGCCGGGCAATCTGCTGGATAACGGTGCGGTGGTGCCGTCGGGGGTGGACGCCATCCTGCGGGCACGCGAGCGTTCCGACGGCGGCGTGTTCGACATCAAGGCCAGCGCTTTCTATCTGGAGGACAACTGGAACGTCACGCCGAACCTGATGCTGAACCTCGGCGTGCGCATGGACAACTTCGAGAACATGACCACGGTGGGGACCACCTTCACCAAGCAGGACAATCTGTTCTCGCCGCGGCTGGGCTTCTCGTGGGATATGAAGGGCGACGGCAGCACCAAGCTGTTCGGCAACCTCGGCCGCTACTACATGCCGATCCCGAGCATCCTCAGCTACAACTTCGCTGGCGGTCTGCTCGACGAATATACCTACTACGCGCTGAGTGGCTGGCGCCAGGAAACCAATCCGGTCACCGGTGCGCCGTATATGGCGCCGATCATCGGCGCCCAGATCGGCCCGGTCGACCAGTCGCAGAACATCGCTGTGCAGGACCTGCGCCAGAGCGTGGACCGGGACCTGGATGCGGTGTACCAGGATGAGGCGATCCTCGGCTTCCAGACCATGATCAACCAGGCCTGGTCGTGGGGCGTCACCGGTACCTACCGGCGCATGCCCAATGCGATGGATGACATGCGCATCAACGCGCTGTGCGGCAAGCGCCATGGCAATTTGTGGCCGATCGCCAACCCGGGCGACAAGCTGACCCTGTGGGGCACCAAGGCGCAGGGCTGTGCCCAGGACGGCTGGGTCACGATCGACACCTCCAAGGAGGGCTACATCATGGCCGGCAGCGAGAAGATCATCGGCTACTCCAAGCCCAAGCGCACCTACAAGTCGCTCGAGTTCCAGATCGACCGCGCGTGGGATGACAAGTGGGCGTTCAATGCGTCCTACCTGTGGTCCAAGTCGTCAGGCAACCACGAAGGCCCGGTGAACTCGGATACCAACTACGCCGACACCGGCATGGTCCAGCATTGGGATCACCCGGCCAACAACCAGCGCTATGGCGATCTGTTCAACGACCACCGCCACCAGATCAAGCTGCGTGGCAGCTACAAGCTCAACGAGATGTGGGCATTCGGCAGCACCCTGACCGCGCTGTCCGGCGGCCCGATCACCGCGTTCGGCGTGACCTGGCCGGATGAAAATGCTGCGATCGCCAGCTACACCAGCACCGGCAGCGGTGGCGGTACCGGCTGGCTGTGCGTGGACAAATGCGGCATAGATCCGGTTACCAAAATTCCCTACACCTATAAGGAGCGTGTGTACCGGTATTCGCCGCGCGGTGATTTCGGGCGCATGCCGTGGATCTACAACCTCGGCGCCACCGTCACCTGGACGTTGCCGGTGGAGGGTATCGACCTGAAGGCGAGCCTGTCGGTCTACAACCTGCTCAATACGCAGGAAGTGATCAACGTGGCCGCCCGTTATGAAGGCCAGCCGGGCGTCATGCGCGACACCTTCGGCACCGGGACGCGCTGGCAGTCGCCGCGTTACGCCCAGCTGCAGGTGAACTGGAACTTCTGATCGTGAGTTGAACAGACGGCCCGCTACGGCGGGCCGTCTGCTTTTGGGAGAGAGTGAGGTGATACGAACTGGAATTCTGAGCGTGCTGGGAGTGGTCGCCTTGGCCTGCGCGTCGCCCGCGCGGGCCACCGGAGCGCCGGCATTTGATGCACTGGTCGACCAGGCGGTGCAGCACTACCAGCTGCCGGGTATCGCGGTGGGTGTGATCGAGGACGGCAAGGTCGTCTACCGCGGCACCCGTGGCGTGCTTGCCGTGGGTGAAGGGCGCCAGGTCGATGCTGATACGCTGTTCAAGATCGCCTCCAACACCAAGGCGATGACCGCCGCGCTGCTGGCGCGGCTGGTGCAGGCCGGCAAGCTGCGCTGGGACGACCCGGTGACGAAACACCTGCCGCAGTTCCGCATGTACGATCCGTGGGTAACCGCGAACATGCAGGTGCGCGACCTGCTGATCCACAACAGCGGCCTGGGTCTGGGCGCCGGCGACTTGATGCTGTGGCCGGAGCCGAACCAGTTCGATCGCGCCGACATCATTGCCGGACTGGCGCACCTGCGGCCGGTGAGCAGCTTCCGCTCCGGATATGCCTACGACAACCTGCTGTATGTGGTCGCCGGCGAAGTTGCCGCGGCGGCGGGCGGCAAGCCGTATGCGCAGCTGGTGCGGCAGGAAATCTTCCAGCCGCTGGGCCTGCAGCGCTGCCAGGTTGGCGCATGGTCGCCGGCCAGGGTGGGCAACATCGCCTTGCCGCACTCGCGCCAGGCCGGCCACAACATCGCCGCCGCGCCGGACCCGGCCACGGTGGACGATTTCCCGTCGATGGCGGCCGGTGGCATCCGCTGCGGCCTCAACGACATGCTGCGCTGGATGCAGGTGCTGCTGGACCCGGCACTGGTACCGGGGTGGCTGGATGCAACCCGGCGCCGCGAACTGTGGACGGCGCATATGCCAATGCCGATCAGCCAGCGTCTGCGCGACTGGGACAACACCCGTTTCTACGCCTATGGCTACGGCTGGCGGCTGTCGGACATGGATGGGCAGTGGAAGGTCGCCCATACCGGCACGCTGTCGGGCATGTATTCCTCGCTGGCGCTGCTGCCGGACCGCAAAACCGGCGTGGTGATCCTGGTCAACACCGAAGCCGAAGACGCGCGCACCGCGTTGATGCAGGCCCTGCTCAAGCAGTACACCGCCGCGCAGGCGGCGCCGGATGTGCTGCATTACGCCGGTTTGATCGCCGAAGGACAGCGGCAACGGCACGCGGCCGGCCAGCATGCGCCCGACACCTCGGACCGGACGGCAGCCACGGCGGCGGAATTTTCCACCCATGCCGGGGTCTGGCGCGATCCCTGGTTCGGCGAGGTGCGGCTGTGTCCACACGGTGATGCGGTCGGTTTTGCATCGGTCAAATCGCCCCAGCTGCGCGGCCAGGTGATGCGGTGGCAAGCGCGCTGGCTGGTGCAGTGGCCGCAGCTGGGTGAGGATGCCGAGGCATGGCTGGAGTTTGGCCAGGACGGGGAGGGCCCGGTGCTGCGCATGAACGCGATCGACCCGGATATCGACTTCAGCTATGACTATCAGGACCTGCAGTTCCGCCGGATCGGCGATTGTGGGTAGGCGCGGCGGCCGCGCGCTGGCCGCGTTGGCTCTGGCGCTGGCGCTGGCGCTGGCGTTCTCCGCCGCCGCGGTGGAGATATCACCGGCGGCGGACGCGGCGCAGGCCGGGATGGTGGAGATCGGCGCGGTGGCGCCGGATATCGCGCTGGATATGCGCTATGCCGGCAGCGACAACTTCACCGGGCGGCCGGTGCCCGGTTACGGCGTGGCCCGCTGCTATCTGCTCACCCCGGTGGCACAGGCGCTGGCCCGGGTGCAGCAGGCGCTGCGGGCGCAGGGTTATTCGTTGCAGGTGTTCGATTGCTATCGCCCGGCGCACGCGGTGCGCGCGTTCGTGGCCTGGGCGGCGGACCTGGACGATCAGTCGACCAAGGCGCGCTACTACCCCAACGTGGACAAACGCGAGTTGCTGGGCAGCTACATCGCCGAAACCTCCGGTCACAGCCGCGGCGCCACCGTCGACCTGGGCGTGCTGGATTGCCGCTCCGCACCCTGCGTCGCGCTGGACATGGGCACCGGGTTCGATTATTTCGATCCGCGCGCCCATACCGCCCATGCCGGGCTGGAACCGGCGCAGCGCCGCCACCGCCAGCTGTTGCTGGACGCGATGGCGGAGCAGGGCTTTTCCAACTATTCGCTGGAATGGTGGCACTTCAGCTGGCAAGCGGCATCGGATTCCACCACCGCCTACGATTTTCCGCTGCGTTGACAGGACGTTAGCGCCACTGCGTGATGATGGGGGCAGCGCTTTTTTCCGGAGCAGCCCCATGTCGGCCGATACCCAGTTCCACACGGTGCAATGTCCCTACTGCGGCGAAGCCACCGACCTGGTGGTGGATGTCTCGATGGCCGAGCAGCAGTACATCGAGGATTGCCAGGTGTGCTGCCGGCCGATGACCGTGTGGGTGAGCATCGACGACGACGAGATAGCGCATGTGCGGGTTGCGGCCGAAGACGACGGATAAGCCGCGCAACTGGCTAGACTGTGGCGTCTCCGTCACGGGTGTCGCCGATGAACCTGGCCTTGCACTTTGGCCTGTTGGGATCGCTGGAAGCGGGACTGATCGCGTTGCTGCTGGGTTTTTCCGTGTTCTATCTGTGCCAGTACCTGTGCCGGCGCGCAGGCGGCTCGCACGGGCTGGCCATTGCCTGTGCCTGCGGCGTCGCCCTGGTGCTGGGGGCCGGCATCGATGTCTGGAAGCTGTTCTACCTGGGCATCGTGCGACTGGAGTCGCCGCTGTACGCGCGGATCGCGCTGGCCAGCATCCACGATCCCGATCAGCTGGGAACCCGCGTGGTGCTGGAACTGATCGGTGGGCTGACCGGCGTGGCCCTGGGCTGGTGGGCGTTCAGCTCGCGCTTGGCGGCCGACGGCGCCTCTGCACACAAGCAGCCCCCGCCTTGAGTGCGCTGCGCGTCGCAGTTTCCGGCTCATTGAACGCGCGCGCTACGGTGCGTTCACCCGTGCCTAACCGCAGCGGTAGCCGCTTGCGATGTGCGGGGGGTTAACGCGGCGTGTGCGGCGCAATTCCCCCACAAACGCGATTCAGCCAGGCGCTGGCACGTTGATGGCCGTGCGGAACCACCGCGCGATTTTCCCCGTAAAAAGAGGATGCCATCGATGAAATTTCGCAATCGCAATACGCTGTTCGCCTTGATCGCCGCCGCTGCCGCCACACTTTCGCTGCCGGCGATGGCGCAGCAGCAAGCGCAGCCGGCAGCACCGCCTGAGGCCGCCGGGGCGGCGCAAGCTGCGGTACCGGCCGCGGCAGCGGGATCCGGACAATCCTGGGCCAGCGTCGACACCGACAGCGATGGGGCCATCAGCACATCCGAGGCGCAGGCCCATGCCGGGTTGGCCCAGGTCTTTGAGCAGGCCGACAGCAATCACGATGGCAAGCTGACCCCGGACGAATACCGGCAATACGTGGCCTCGCAGCAGAAGTAAGCTGCCGCCCGCGGCAGCCAGCTGCAGCACCGAAGGGCGGCCATAGGCCGCCCTTCTTCTTGTCGCGCGCGGCCAGCCCGGTATTCTTGGCCAATGGATATCGCCCACCCATTGCGCCCGCACGCCATCGGCCTGGTCGGCTTCGACGGTGACGACACCCTGTGGAAGAGCGAGGACTACTACCGCCTCGCCGAGCAGGAATTCGAAGCCATTCTCGGCCACTACATCGATCTGCACGATGCCGGCACGCTGCAGCACCTGCTGGCCGTGGAGCGGCGCAATCTGAAGGTGTTCGGCTACGGCGTGAAGGGCATGACGCTGTCGATGATCGAGGCGGCGATCGAGCTGACCGATGCGCGCATTGCCGCCCGCCATCTGCAGCAGGTGGTGGAGATCGGCCGGCGCACCCTGCAGCATCCGGTCGAACTGATTGACGGCGTGCGCGAGGCGGTGGCCGCCATTGCCGAAGAATATCCGGTGGTGCTGATCACCAAGGGAGACCTGTTCCACCAGGAACAGAAGATCGCACTGTCGGGGCTGCGCGACCTGTTTCCGCGGATCGAGATCGTCTCGGAAAAGGATCCCGCCACGTACGCCGGGGTGCTGGCCGAATTCGACCTGGCGCCGGCGCGTTTCGTGATGGTGGGCAATTCGCTGCGCTCGGACATCGAGCCGGTGATCGCCCTTGGCGGATGGGGCATCCATACCCCGTACGCGGTGACCTGGGCGCACGAAGCCGACCATGGCGTGGCCGATGACGAGCCGCACCTGCAGTATGCCGCCACCCCCGGCAACTGGCCGCAGGCGGTGCGCGAGATCGAGGCGCGGGCCGAGCGCGCGGCGACGGCGTAACGCCGCACCCGCGTTTGCAGTTGGGGGACGCCAACGGCGGCGACGTTGGCGCCGCGCCAGCGTAAACCGGTGCCGTAGGCGCAGCCGGGTGGAAGCCAGCGGCGCGCGCTGACAGGTTGCCGCGGCTTGCGGCACAATCGGCGCATGTGCCTCCGCCTGATCCTCTGCTGTCTTCTGGCCCTGCCGGCGTCCGCACTGGCGCAGCAGGTCGTCCCGGCGGCGACCGCAACGCCGCGGTATGTGCCTGCCACCGGCGATGCCTGGGTGGATCGGCACCTGGTCGATATCAACCGGTATGCGGCGCGCTATCCCGATGCGTTCCTCGATGAGGTGGTGCGCTATGCCGGGGTGCCGCACGGCTATGCCGCGGCCCTGTTGCAGGAGCACGGCTGGCAAGCCGGCGACCTGTATTTCGCCTGCTTCTGGGGCAAGGTCATCGGCACCGGTTGCCGCGAGCCGGTACGCGCCTGGTCCCGCGATCCTGCCGGTGGCTGGGCCGCGGTGGTGAAACGGCTGCCGGTGGCGCCCGACAACCTGCACTGGCGGGCCTTGCGCCATGCCCTGGTCGCCAGCTATGACCACTGGGACCGGCCGATCGAGCTGGATGCGCTGCTGCGGCGTCAGCTGGGTGATCGTGCGCAGCGCGACACGCGGGCGGCCCATCCGCCGCAATAGACGGGGGACGATGTTGCTGTGCAGATAGGCGTACAGCGCGCATCCGGGCGAAAATGCCGGGCTCCGTCCCTCCATCTCCGCGCGCCCTGACATGACTGCCGACCGTTTCGTTTCCCCGGACCATATCCGCAGCCTGTTCTCGCAGGCGATGTCGCACATGTACCGCACCGAGGTGCCGCTGTACGGCACGCTGGTCGAGCTGGTGGGCGAGGTCAACTGCCAGGTGCTGGAGGCACAGCCCGAGGTGGCGCACCAGATGCAGCTCAGCGGCGAGCGCGAGCGGCTGGATGTGGAGCGCCATGGCGCGATCCGCGTCGGCACCGCGCAGGAACTTGCCACCCTGCGCCGGCTGTTTGCGGTGATGGGAATGCAACCGGTGGGCTACTACGACCTGGCCGTGGCCGGGGTGCCGGTGCATTCCACCGCCTTCCGCCCCATCGCGCTGGAAGCGCTGACGCGCAATCCGTTCCGGGTGTTCACCTCGCTGCTGCGGCTGGAATTGATCGAGGACGCGGCGCTGCGCGCGCAGGCGGCCGCGATCCTGGCGCGTCGCCGCATTTTCACCCCCGATGCGCTGGCGCTGATCGAGCAGTGCGAACGCGACGGCGGGCTGGATGAAACCGATGCCTGGCGGTTCGTGATCGAAGCGCTGGAAACCTTCCGTTGGCACAACCAGGCCACCGTGTCGCTGGCCACCCACCAGGCTTTGCATCAGGCGCACCGGCTGGTGGCCGATGTGGTCAGTTTCCGCGGGCCGCACATCAACCACCTCACGCCGCGCACGCTGGATATCGATGCGGCGCAGCGGGAAATGCAGCGCCGCGGCATCGCCGCCAAAGCGGTGATCGAAGGGCCACCGCGCCGGCACTGCCCGATCCTGCTGCGCCAGACCAGCTTCAAGGCGCTGGAGGAGCTGGTGCATTTCCCGGCGGGAGAAGACGCTGAGGCCGGCACCCATACTGCGCGCTTCGGCGAGATCGAACAGCGTGGCCTTGCGCTGACGCCGAAGGGACGCGCGCTGTACGACCAGTTGCTGGCGCAGGCGCGTGACAACGACGGGGCAGGCAGCACGGGCGAGGATTATCCGCAGCGGCTGCAACGCGCGTTTGCGGCGTTCCCCGACGACCACGCCACGTTGCGTCGCGAAGGCCTGGGCTACTACCACTATGCGTTGACCGCAGCCGGTCGTGCGGCTCCGCTGGCCGCGCGCACGCAGCCGGTCGAGGCACTGCTTGCACAGAAGCTGGCCGTTGCCGAACCGGTCATCTACGAGGATTTCCTGCCGGTCAGTGCCGCGGGCATCTTCCAGTCCAATCTCGGCGGCGATGAGCAGCGCGCCTACGCAGCCCGCACCAATCGTGCCGGCTTCGAACAGGCGCTGGGCGCGCCGGTGCATGACGAATTCATGCTGTACCAACAGCTGCAGGACGAATCGCTGGCGCAGTTGCTGGGCTGAGCAACTGTTGCAGCCGGCATGCGGGATGTGCGCAGTTGAAGGCGGCACCCAGGCGAAGTGAAATTCCTGCCGGTGCCGGTGCCGGTGCCGGTGCCGTTTTGAATTTTCAGCGCCTCAAAACGGGCCAGGCACCGCAGCCTGGAACGGCCGTAGAGGCGCCCTTGTTTGAGCGGAGCGAGTTTGGGCGTCGTGCCGTTCCAGGTGAGGAGCGCAGGGTACCGATGCGGCTCCATCGCATCGGCTCGTGTCCAGCGCAGGCGGTTTTGGCTACTTTTGGCAAGACAAAAGTAGCTCGCACCAGCGGTGTGAAAGCCTTTACCTGCTTTCAGAGCTTTGCTGTATCGCGGTGTTCTTTTACAGGTCTGCCAAAGGATGGATGCTGCGAGCCGCGTCAACAGCAAGGGCTTTCGGTTGCCTTCGGCACCCGAGTAACTTTGTCCTGGCAAAAGCAACCAAAACCGCTGGCGCCGGTTCCCTGTGCTCCCCGGAGAAGCAAGGGACGGCGCGGAACTGGCACCCGCGCCTCTTCGTCCTTGCTTTCACCGCGGTGCCCGGCTCGCATCAAGCGCCACCGCGCGCCCGGCTCAGGCGCGCGCGGCCAGTTTCAGCAGGCGCCGCTCGCGCCGACGCGCACGCCGGTCGCGCCAGCGCTGCTGCAGGCACGAGAAGATCACGTACAGCGCCGGGGTGCTGAGCAGGGTCAGGCTCTGCGAGATCAGCAGCCCGCCGATCATCGCGATGCCCAGCGGACGCCGCAGCTCGGAGCCTTCGCCCAGCCCGATCGCCAGCGGCAGCGCGGCGAGGATGGCGACCATCGAGGTCATCATGATCGGGCGGAAGCGCACGATGCTGGCTTCGCGCGCGGCTTGCAGCGGTGACAGGCCGTGCTCGCGGCGCGCCACCAGCGCGAAGTCGATCATCATGATCGCGTTCTTCTTGACGATGCCGATCAGCAGCACCAGCGCGATCATCGAGATCACCGACAGCTCGGTATTGGTCATCCACAGCGCCAGCAGCGCGCCCATGCCGGCGGCCGGCAGCGTGGACAGGATGGTCACCGGGTGCACCAGGCTCTCGTAGAGCATGCCCAGCACGATGTAGACGGTGATGATTGCCGCCAGTACCAGGATCAGCATCGACGAGGGGTCGGCGTTGAAGCCGAAGCCGCCGCTATCGGCCAGGCGGATATCACCGGGCATGCGCAGCCCCTCCACCGTGGCCTTGATGATGTCCTTGGCCTCGCCGGCACTGACGCCCGGAGCGAGGTTGTAGCTCAGGTCCATCGTGGTGTACTGGTTTTCGTGGGTGATCTGTGGCGGCGACAACCCGGGTACCTGATGGGCCACGGCGGTGATCGGAATCATCTTGCCGCCGCGGCTGGGGACGTAGATCTGGTCCAGCGCCGCCGGGGTGGCGGTCTGCCCGGGCAGCGCGTTGACCACCACGCTGTACTGGTTGAGGTCGGAGAAAATGGTCGAGATCTGGCGTTGGCCGAAGGCGCCATACAGGGCACCGTCGATCGCTCCGATCGAGACCCCGAGCTGGGCCGCCTTGGTGCGGTCGATCACGATGTTCTGGCGCAGTCCGGCGGTGTCGACATCGGTGCCGACATCGCGCAGCTTGGGGTTCTTCTTCAGCGCGGCCTGCAGCCTGGGCAACCATTCCTGCAGCTGGGCCAGGTCGTTGCCTTGCAGCGAGGCGCGGTACTGCGCGCCCTGGCTGGCGCCGCCGCCGTCATCGCTGGGCAGGTCCTGGATCGCGCGCAGGCGCAGCTGCAGGTCGGGATAGCGGTCGGCCTTGGCACTGAGCCGGGCCAGCACCAGTGCGGTGCTCTCGGTGCGGCCTTTGCCCAGCGGCTTGAGCTCGACGTTGAACTGCGCACTGGAACCCTGCCGGCCGCTGCCCAGCCGCGCGCCGACGGTCTTCACCGCCGGGTCGGCCATCAGCATGTCGCTGATGCGGTGCTGGCGGTTGACCATGTCGGCGAACGACACCGTCGCGCTGGAATTGGCACGGCCCCAGATCAGGCCGGTGTCCTGCGGCGGGAACGCGCCCTTCTTGACCGCGCCGAACAGGAAGCCGGTGACGACGATCAGCAGCAGCGGGGTGAGCGCCAGCAGCAGCGCGTGGCGCAGCGAGAAATCCAGGGCCACGGTGTACAGACGCAGCATCGCCGCGTGGCCGCGATCGAGCAGGCGGCCCAGGCGGCCGGGTTTTTCCGGCTCGCGGTGCGCGGACAGGAAGCGGCTGCACAGCGCCGGGGTCAGGGTCAGCGAAACCACCATCGACACCACGATGGCGGCGACCAGGGTGATGGTGAACTCGCGGAAGAACGCGCCCATCATGCCGCTGGCGAACAGCAGGGGAATGAACACCGCCACCAGCGAGGCGGTGATCGAGACGATGGTGAAACCGATCTCGCGCGCCCCGGCCAGCGCCGCCTGCATCCGGGTCATGCCCTGGTCGAGGTGGCGCATGATGTTTTCAATCACCACGATGGCGTCATCGACCACAAAGCCGATCGCGATCACCAGCGCCAGCAGGCTCAGGTTGTTGAGGGTGAAGCCCAGCGTGTACATCACCAGTGCCGCGCCGGCCAATGACAGCGGCACGGTCACCGCGGCGATCAGGGTCGGCGCCAGCCGGCGCATGAACAGCGCCATGGTCAGGACCACCATCGCCAGACTGATCAGCAGGGTGATCTGCACCTCGTGCAGCGACGCGCGGATGGTCGGGGTGCGGTCGAAGTAGGGGGTCAGCCGGGTGCCGGGTTGCAGGTAGGTGCGCAGGCCCGGGATCTGCGCCTTCACCCGGTCCACGGTCTCGACGATGTTGGCCCCGGCGCGGGTGAACACATACATCACCACCGCCGGCTTGCCATCGAACCAGGCGGCCTGGTAGGCATCCTGCTGGCCGTCGTAGACATGGGCGACATCGCGCAGGCGCACGATCCGGCCGTCGTGGTTGGCGATCACCAGCTGGGCGAAGTCGGCCGCCTTGGCCACCGAATCGTTGACGATGATCGCGGTGGTGCTGGCGTCATCGGACAGGAACCCGGTGGGCGAGGTGACATTGGCCGCACGCACCGCGTTGCGCAGATCGTCCGGGGTCAGCCCCAGCGAGTTGAGCGCGCGCAGATCCACGTCCACCCGCACCGCCGGCGTGGAGGCGCCGGCGATGTCCACCGAGGAGACCCCGGAGATCTGGCGCAGGCGCTGCGCCAGCAGCGAGTCGGCGACGTTGTACAGCTCGGCGGCCGATTGCGTCTGCGAGGTCAGCGCGATCGCGATGACCGGGTCATCGTTCGGGTTCGCCTTCTGGTAGCGCGGCGTGCCCATGCCCGCCGGCAGGTCGGCCTGGGCGGCATTGATCGCGGTCTGCACGTCCTGCGCGGCGGCATCGATGTCGCGGTCGGTCTTGAACACCATGAACACCATGCTGCTGCCTTCCGAACTGGACGAGCGCATGCGGTCCACGCCGGGCAGCTGACCCAGGTGGCGCTCCAGCGGGGCGGTGACGGTGGCGGCCATGGTGCTGGCATCGGCGCCGGGCTGGCTGGCCTGGACGAAGATCACCGGGATCTGGATGTTCGGCAGCGCCGCCACGCCCAGCTGCAGGTAGCAGATCATGCCGACCACGAACAGGCCGATCGCCAGCAGGGTGGTGCCGATCGGGCGGCGGATGAACGGGCCGGAGATGTTCATCGGCAGCTCCCGCGACCGCCGGCCGCACCGGCCAGCAGCGCAAGGGCGCGGCACGGCAGGGGCGCGTGGCGGGGTTC
>NZ_JAUJUJ010000150.1 GCF_030711595.1 Stenotrophomonas sp. YIM B06876 | reverse complement strand
GGCAGCAGGTCATGGACAATCTGCACGCCCTCGCTGGTCTGCAGGTCCAGCGTGATGGACCGCTTGTTGCGGTTCATGCTGCAGTAGTACGTGGTTTCAGTCTGGCCGACGCGAATGCCCCAGTCGCGCGTATCGTCTCCGCGCTCCGGATGTTCGATCTTGATGACTTCGGCGCCGAAGTCGGCCAGGACCTGGCCGCAGAGCGGCCCCGCGAGCACGCGCGACAGATCGAGTACACGGACTCCTTGCAGTGGCAGGTCAGGGGTCTGATTGGATTCGGTTGTGTGCATGGGATGCTGGATAAAAGAGGTCTACAGGTCGTGCAAGGGTCGGAGTGCGGTGGGTTCAGGCGTTCATGACGGCGACGCTGCGAACGTTCAGATAGGCGTCCAGGGCCTCCGGCCCGCCCTCGGTTCCGTAGCCTGAGTCCTTCAAGCCACCGAACGGCAACTCCGCCGAGGGGATCGCCGGCATGTTGACCCAGAGCATGCCCACCTCCACTGTGCGGGTCAGGATGTCCGCCGTCCGCAGTGAGCGCGTGAACGCATAGCCGGCCAGTCCATACGAGAGGCGGTTGGCCTCCCGGATGGCGTCCTCCAGGTTGTCGAAGGACTGGATGCCGGCAATCGGCCCAAAGGGTTCTTCGTTGAACATCCGGGCTTCGACCGGGACGTTCGAGAGGATGGTGGGGGCCCAGAAATTGCCGGCCGGATGCGTGCACTCGCCGCCCGCAAGCAGCGTCGAACCGCGCGCGATGGCGTCGGCCGTCAGTTCCTTCATCGCGGCCACGCGGCGTGTGTTGGCGAGCGGTCCCATCTGCGTACCCTCCAGCAGCCCATCGTCCACCTTCAGCCGCTTCGTGGCTTCCGCCAGCGCCGCGCTGTAGTCTCCGATGAGGCTCTTGTGCACCAGGAAGCGCGTCGGGGAAATGCAGACCTGGCCCGCGTTGCGGAACTTTGCCGCCACCGAGGTCTTTACCGCGAGCTCCAGGTCCGCGTCCGCCGCGACGATAACGGGCGCGTGCCCGCCGAGCTCCATCGTCACGCGCTTCATGTGCTGGCCGGCCATGCCCGCCAGCTGCTTGCCGACCGCGGTGGAGCCGGTGAACGTGATCTTGCGGATGATGGGATGCGCGATCAGGTAGCTGGAGATCTCCGCCGGGTTGCCATAGATCAGGCCGAGGACCCCGGGGGGCAAGCCCGCATCCAGGAAGGCCTGCATCAAGGCGGCCGGCGCCGCCGGCGTTTCTTCCGGCCCCTTGATCAGCATTGAGCATCCGGTCGCCAGCGCCGCTCCCACCTTGCGCACGATCTGGTTGATGGGAAAGTTCCACGGCGTGAACGCCGCAACCGGGCCGACGGGATCCTTGAGCACCATCTGCCGCAGGCTCGCACTGACCCGGGACGGGACGATTCGTCCGTAGACCCGCAGCCCCTCATCCGCGAACCATTCGATGATGTCGGCTCCCGTCAGCGTTTCGATGCGCGCCTCCGCCAGCGGCTTGCCCTGTTCCTGCGTGAGTATGGCGGCCACGGCGTCCGCACGTTCTCTGAGCAGCCCCGCCGCGCGCCGCATGATGCGGCTGCGCTCCACGGGCGTCATGGATCGCCAGACATCGAATCCCTGGGCCGCGGCCCTGACCGCGTCGTCCAGTTCTGGTTGTCCTGCATGCGACACGCATCCAATTGGCTGGCCGCTGGCCGGGTTGAGCACGGGGATGGTTCTGCCATCCCGGGCATGGCGCCATTCGCCGGCGATGAGCAGTCGCGTGTCGGGGTAAGCGGGCGACGACGAGGACGGGGGCAAGACGGTAGACATTTGTGCGTTTCTCCTGGAAGGTTAATCCGGTTGCTTTTCAGACCTTCAGGTCC
>NZ_JAUJUJ010000149.1 GCF_030711595.1 Stenotrophomonas sp. YIM B06876 | reverse complement strand
CTGCATGGCCACGGTATGCAGGATTTCTTCGGCGCGCGCGGTGAGCTGGCGGTGGTCGCTCCAGATGCTCCACAGGTTCAGGCCGCGGCGGTGCGCCCCTTCGCGCGTGGCCTGCACGGCCAGGCGCACGTTCTCCAGCACGCTCAGGTTCGGAAACAGATTCGTGAGCTGGAACGCCCGGCCCAGCCCGGCGCGCGTGCGCGCCGAAGGGCTTTGCCCCGTCAGATCGCGCCCGTCGAGCGACACCGATCCGGCGCTCGCCTTGAGCTGGCCCGAGATCAGGTTGAAGTAGGTGGTCTTGCCCGCGCCGTTCGGGCCCACGATGGCCGTGAGCGTGCCCGGTGCAAAAGCACAGGTCACGGCATTCACCGCCACATGGCCGCCAAAGCGGATGGTCAGGTCTTGGGTCGCTAGCATCAATTTTTGAATGAAAACAGCCTCTAGCACTTGATGGGCAAGCGCCCGCAGCTATGAAAAAAGGAGTTCCTCAAGGGGCGGCGCAGAACGCGCCGCCCCCATCCGTCAGCGCTTGTTGCGGATCGGGATGTTCATTTCTTCGGGCTTGATCTCGCGCACCAGCTCGGGCACGCCCCAGGCAAAGGCCGGGTCCACCTTGATCTTGAAGTGGTACATGCTCTGCAGGGCCTGGTGGTCCTCCTTACGGAAGGTCATCCTGCCCTTGGGCGTGTCGAAGCCCATGCCTTCCATGGTCTTGATGAGCTTGTTGGTGTTGGTGTCGCCGCCCGTGGCCTTGAGCGCCGTGACCAGCGCCATGGCCGCGCTGAAACCGCCCGCCGTGAAGAAGTCCGGCGGCGCCTTGAACTGCTTGTAGTGCGCGGCCACCAGGGCTTCGTTGACGGGGTTCTTCGGAATGCCGAAGTAGTAGTAGGTCGCGCCTTCCATGCCCGGGAAGTTCTTGTAGCTGGCCATGGCGGGCAGGATGTTGCCGCCCGTGGCGATCTCGATGCCGTAGCGCTTGAGGTCCAGGTCGGCGATCTTGAACGGGTTGCCGGCGCCGGCCCAGATGATGAAGATCACCTTGCGGCCCGGCTGGTCCTTGAGCTTGTCGATCAGGCGCTGCGCGCCCGCCGTGAAGTCGGTGGTGGTGGTGGGCAGGTATTCTTCGTGCACCAGCTTGGCGTTCTTGAGGGCGTCCTTGAAGGCCTTCACACCGTCGCGGCCGAAGGCATAGTCCTGCGCCAGCGTGGCGATGGTCACGCCGGGCTTGTCGAGCGCCACGGCGTTGCTGATCGCGTCCTGGCTGCTGTTGCGGCCGGTGCGGAAGATGTACTTGTTCCACTTGTCGCCGGTGATGGAGTCGGCCACGGCGGGCTCGACCAGCAGGATCTTCTTGTACTCCTCGGCCACCGGCAGCATGGCCAGCGCGACGCCCGACGAGGTCGGGCCGACGGCGATGTCGGCCTTGTCGTCCGAGTAGGCGGCCGCCAGCAGGCTCTTGCCCAGGTCGGGCTTGCCCTGGTCGTCCTTCTCGATCACCACGATCTTCTTGCCGTTCACGGCCATGCTGCCGCCGGTGGCGTAGTCCAGGCCCATCAGCAGGCCGGTCTGGGTCTGCTTGCCATAGGCTTCGAGCGGGCCGGTCTTGCTATAGACGTGGGCGATGCGGATTTCGTTGGACTGGGCCAGGACCGGTGCCGAGAGCGTGGCGGCCAGAGCGGCCAGTGCGACCAGAGTGCGACGTTGCATGGGAAATGCCTCCTGTTGTGTTGCCTGAACATCGCACAGTTCATGCCAGCAGCGCAAGTGCTTGATGGCATGGAGAAATTCATTTCCACGGCGTGCGATTTGCCTGAATTTCAGACAATTCAACCGTCTGGTTTTCAGGCGCCCGTTCAGTTTTTACACAGGGTTTTCCA
>NZ_JAUJUJ010000148.1 GCF_030711595.1 Stenotrophomonas sp. YIM B06876 | reverse complement strand
GAATCCATCGTGCGCCAGGCCGAGGCGGCCCACGCGCGCTACGGCTTCAACGACTTCAAGCTCAAGGGCGGGGTGCTGCGCGGCGAAGACGAGGTCGCGGCCGTCACCGCCCTGCACCAGCGCTTTCCGGAGGCCCGCGTCACGCTCGACCCGAACGGCGGCTGGCTGCTGAAGGACGCCGTGCGCCTGATGCGCGACATGCACGGCATCGTTGCCTATGCCGAAGACCCCTGCGGCGCCGAAGACGGCTTCTCGGGCCGCGAGGTGATGGCGGAGTTCCGCCGCGCCACCGGCCTGCCCACGGCCACCAACATGGTCGCCACCGACTGGCGCCAGATGGTGCATGCGCTGTCGCTGCAGTCGGTGGACATTCCGCTCGCCGACCCGCATTTCTGGACCATGGCCGGCTCGGTGCGCGTGGCCCAGACCTGCCGCGACTGGGGCCTGACCTGGGGCTCGCATTCGAACAACCACTTCGACATCTCCCTGGCCATGTTCACGCAGGTGGCCGCGGCCGCACCAGGCAAGGTCACCGCCATCGACACGCACTGGATCTGGCAGGACGGCCAGCACCTCACGCAGAATCCGCTGCAAATCAAGGGCGGCTTCGTTGAAGTGCCCACAGCCCCCGGCCTGGGCGTGACCGTGGACCGCACCGCGCTGGCCCAAGCCCACGCCCTCTATCTGCAGCACGGCCTGGGCGCGCGCGATGACGCCATCGCCATGCAATACCTCGTGCCCGGCTGGAAATTCGACCCCAAGCGCCCCTGCCTGGTGCGCTGAGCCCCCCATCCCCATTCTGGAGAACCTCTTGCAACAATTCGACAACCTCATCAACGGTGCCTGGGCTCCCGGCAAGTCCTACACCCCGAACGTCAACCCCAGCGACCTCTCCGACGTGATCGGCGAGTACGCCCAGGGCGATGCCAGCGCTGTGAACGCAGCCGTGGCCGCCGCCACCGCCGCATTCCCCGCCTGGTCCACCTCCGGCATCCAGGCGCGCCACGATGCGCTCGACAAGATCGGCAGCGAAATCCTCGCGCGCAAGGAAGAGCTCGGTGACCTGCTGGCCCGCGAGGAAGGCAAGACCCGCCCCGAAGCCATGGGCGAAGTGGCCCGCGCGGGCCAGATCTTCAAGTTCTTCGCCGGCGAGTGCCTGCGCCTGGCCGGCGAGACCCTGCCTTCCGTGCGCCCCGGCGTCGGTGTGGAGATCACGCGCGAGTCCATCGGGGTGGTCGGCCTGATCACGCCGTGGAACTTCCCCATCGCGATTCCCGCCTGGAAGATCGCCCCGGCCCTGGCCTTTGGCAACTGCGTGGTCCTGAAGCCCGCCGACCTGGTGCCCGGCAGCGCCTGGGCGCTGGCCGACATCATCCAGCGCTCGGGTATTCCGGCCGGAGTCTTCAACCTGGTCATGGGCCGGGGCAGCGTCATCGGCAACGCCCTGGTGCAGCACCCGGATGTGGCTGCCATCAGCTTCACTGGCTCGGTCGGCGTGGGCCGCGGCATTGCCGAAGCCTGCGTCAAGAGTGGCAAGAAGGTGCAGCTCGAGATGGGCGGCAAGAACCCCCAGGTGGTGCTCGACGATGCCGACCTGGCCCAGGCCGTGGAGCTGTCGGCGCAGAGCTGCTTCTATTCCACCGGCCAGCGTTGCACGGCGTCGAGCCGCCTGATCGTGACCGACAGGATCTACCCCGCCTTCATAGCGGCGCTGCAGGCGCGCATGAAGAAGATCAAGGTGGGTGACGCCCGTGCCGCCGGCACCGACATCGGCCCCGTGGTCAGCCAGGCGCAACTGGAGCAAGACCTGTCTTACGTGGAAATCGCCAAGGCCGAAGGCGCTGTTCTCGCAGCCGGCGGCGGCCGTGTGGCCTGCCACACGGGCA
>NZ_JAUJUJ010000147.1 GCF_030711595.1 Stenotrophomonas sp. YIM B06876 | reverse complement strand
GCCATCGCACCCGAGCGCTGAGCGGGCCCGAGCTCGTCCCTGTTTTTTGCGCCATCCGGTGCGGCATGTGGTTAAAAATTCACCACGAATGCCTGTTTGCGCTGGATCAATTGATGACCTTGCTGGCTATAGGAATATGCGGGAAAACCCGCTGAAACCAGATTGCCGCAGCCCACGGCGGGTGGTCCCAAGGGAGGGGCTTGGACCTCGGGCCGCGGCATCACAAGGAGTCTTTTCATGACAACCCACAAGCTGGCGCGCATTGCTGCCCTGGCAATGTCCACCCTGGCTCTGGCTGCTATGGCCCAGCAGGCCGTGGTCGCCCAACACAAAGAGGGCACCACGGCTCCCGAGCTGAATTACCAGGCTGGCTCCTCGCCCCTGGCGGACGAGCCGATGTACCAGAGCGTGAACCCCAAGGCGCCCAAGATGACGCAGGCCGAGTTCGACAAGGCCCGGCAGACCTATTTCGAGCGCTGCGCCGGCTGCCACGGCGTGCTGCGCAAGGGCGCCACCGGCAAGCCGCTGACCCCCGACCTGACCCTGGCCAAGGGCACGGACTACCTCAAGGTGTTCATCGCCTACGGCTCGCCCGCCGGCATGCCCAACTGGCAGACCTCGGGCGAGATGACGNCGAGTTCGACAAGGCCCGGCAGACCTATTTCGAGCGCTGCGCCGGCTGCCACGGCGTGCTGCGCAAGGGCGCCACCGGCAAGCCGCTGACCCCCGACCTGACCCTGGCCAAGGGCACGGACTACCTCAAGGTGTTCATCGCCTACGGCTCGCCCGCCGGCATGCCCAACTGGCAGACCTCGGGCGAGATGACGGAGGCCGAAGTCGACCTGATGGCGCGCTACATCCAGCAAGACCCGCCCCAGCCGCCCGAGTGGAGCATGGCGGACATGAAGAAGACCTGGAAGGTCTCGGTGGCGCCCAAGGACCGGCCCACCAGGAAGATGAACAGCTACAACATTGCCAACATCTTCTCGACCACGCTGCGCGACACCGGCGAGGTGGCGCTGATCGACGGCGACACCAAGCAGATCATCAACATCGTCAAGACCGGCTACGCGGTGCACATCACGCGCACCTCGGCATCGGGCCGCTACCTGTTCGTGATCGGCCGCGACGGCCGCGTCAACATGATCGACCTGTGGCTGCCCAAGCCCGACAACGTGGCCGAGATCCGCATCGGCCTCGAAGCCCGCTCGGTCGACACCTCCAAGTTCAAGGGTTTTGAGGACAAGCTCGCCATCGCCGGCGCCTACTGGCCGCCGCAGTACGTGATCATGGACGGCGACACGCTCGAGCCCAGGAAGATCGTCTCCACGCGCGGCATGACCGTCGACACGCAGGAGTACCACCCCGAGCCGCGCGTGGCCGCCATCGTGGCCTCGCACTACAAGCCCGAATTCATCGTCAACGTCAAGGAAACCGGCCAGACGCTGATGGTGGACTACTCCAACCTCGACTCGCTCAAGACGACCGAAATCGGCTCGGCGCGCTTCCTGCACGACGGCGGCTGGGACGCGTCCAAGCGCTACTTCATNGCCGCCATCGTGGCCTCGCACTACAAGCCCGAATTCATCGTCAACGTCAAGGAAACCGGCCAGACGCTGATGGTGGACTACTCCAACCTCGACTCGCTCAAGACGACCGAAATCGGCTCGGCGCGCTTCCTGCACGACGGCGGCTGGGACGCGTCCAAGCGCTACTTCATGGTGGCCGCCAACAACAGCAACAAGATCGCCGCGATCGACGCCAAGGACGGCAAGCTCGCGGGCCTGGTGGACGTGGGCAAGATCCCGCACCCGGGCCGCGGCGCCAACTTCATCCACCCCCAGTTCGGTCCCGTCTGGGCCACCGGCCACCTGGGCGATGAAACCA
>NZ_JAUJUJ010000033.1 GCF_030711595.1 Stenotrophomonas sp. YIM B06876 | reverse complement strand
GCCCGCGGCGCCGGCACCGGCACCACCGGCGCCGCGGTCCCGACCGCCGGCGGCATCGTGCTGTCGTTTGCCCGCATGAACCGCATCGTCTCGATCCAGCCCGGCAACCGCTGCGCGGTGGTGGAGCCGGGCGTGTTGAACGGCGACCTGCAGCAGGCGCTCAGCGCACACGGCCTGTTCTGGCCCCCTGATCCCTCCAGCGCGGAAATCTGCAGCATCGGCGGCAACCTCGCCTGCAATGCCGGCGGCCCGCGCGCGGTGAAGTACGGCAGCAGTCGCGACAACGTGCTGGGTATCGTCGCCGTCACCGGCAGCGGCGAGCTGATCGAATGCGGCGGCGCCTATACCAAGGACGCCACCGGTTACGACCTGACCCATCTGATTGTCGGCAGCGAAGGCACCCTGGCGCTGATCGTCGAAGCCACGCTCAAGCTCGCCCCACGCCCCCGCGCGCAGGCCGGACTGCGGGTGCTGTACCGCGATGCCCAGGCCGCCGCGGCTGCGGTATCGCGGGTGATGGCGCAGCCGGTGACGCCGACCATGCTCGAATTCATGGATGCGCGCAGCCTGCAGCTGTTGCGGCGCAATGGTGCGCAGGTGCCCGAGGCCGGCGCGATGCTGCTGATCGAAGCCGATGGCGACGACGATACCCTGCCCTACGTGCTGCAGGCATTGGCCAGCGCCGCCGAGGGCGACGGCCTGCTGGCGCTGGACGTGGCCGTCGATGGCAGCGCGCGCGAAAAACTGTGGGCCGCGCGCCGGGCCTTGTCGCCGGCACTGAAGAGCATCGCGCCGGGCAAGATCAACGAGGACGTGGTGGTGCCGGTGTCACGCATTCCCGATCTGGTGGCCGGCGTGCAGGCGCTGTCGGCCGAATTCGCGCTGCCCATCGTCACCTTCGGCCATGCCGGCAACGGCAACCTGCACGTCAACATCCTTTACCACCCCGACGACGCCGGCGAGAACGCCCGCGCCCACGCCGCGCTGCCGCGGGTGTTCGCGCTGGCGCTGGCGCTGGGCGGCACCCTGTCCGGCGAACACGGCATCGGTCTGGCCAAGCGCGATTTCATGACGCAGGCATTTTCGCCGGCCACCCTGGCGGCGATGCGCGCGATCAAGCATGCGCTGGATCCGGACGGCATCCTCAACCCGGGCAAGGTGTTGCCGCCTTGCGGGGTCATGCCCGTCACCGGCGTTCGAGCGACGTGATTGCCGCCGTGGGGCGACACCTGCCCTGGCCGTGATCGCGCGCAGGAGATGCGCGGGCGAGAGGTTCTTGCCATCACTCCGCCTTGCCGCTGCGCTGAACACGCAGCGGCGCAGCGCCCGCGCGCCCGGGATCAGGCGAAGTGGTTGTAGCCGGCACGGGGGGGCTGCCAGGGCACGCCGGAAGCGTCCAGTGCAAGCACCTGCAAGGTGGCGGTAATGCGGCCGATCCGGCTTGCCGGGGTCGCCGCGAACTCCATCGCCAGCGCCACCTGTTCACGCAACTGCGGCGGCGCGGTGAAACACAGCTCGTAATCGTCGCCGCCAGCCAGTTGCCACTGCCGCCGCTGCTCCGCATCCGCCAGCGCGGCCAGTGCCGGCGACCGCGGCAGCCGCTCCAGCCACACCTCCGCCCCCACCCCGCTGCGGGTACAGATATGTCCCAGATCGGCGAGCAGGCCATCGGACACATCCACACAGCTGCGGGCAATCCCGTGCAAACGCTGGCTGGCCGGCAGCCGCGGGACGGGACGCAACAGACGCTGCCGCAGCAGTTCCCGCTCCGGTGCCGCCGCCACGGCGGCGACATCCAGCTTCCCGGCCTGCCACAACGCCAGCGCGGCCGCCGCCTCGCCCGGTATGCCGGTCACCCAGATATCGTCGCCCACGCGGGCGCCATCGCGGCGCAGGGCACCGCCTTGCGGCACCCAGCCCATCGCGGTGATCGAAATCGACAGCGGCCCGCGCGTGGTATCGCCGCCGACCAGCGCCATGCCATGGGCATCGGCCAGCGCGAAGAAGCCCTCGGCGAACGCGTCGATCCAGTGCGGCTCGGCCGCCGGCAGAGACAGCGCCAGCGTGCACCACGCCGGACGAGCGCCCATGGCGGCCAGATCGGACAGATTCACCGCCAGTGCCTTCCAGCCGATATCGGCCGGCAGGGTCTGCACCGGAAAATGCACCCCGGCGTTGAGCGTGTCGGCGGTCACCACCAGCTGCTGGCCCGGCGGCATCTGCAGCAGCGCGGCGTCATCACCGATACCCAGCACGATATCGGCGCGGGCCACGGTACGCGCGCGGATGCGCTCGATCAGGGAAAATTCGTCAAGACTCATCGGGCGGTTCCTGCATGGGAGCGCTTGTTTCCAGCAACGATCGGCCGCTGGCCGAAGCCTGTCACCGCCGGCTGACGCCCGCTGCGGCAGGGGCGTGCCCGCCGCCGTGGATACCCCTGTGGCGAACGGAGGAAAGCGCTCCTTGAGTCAATGGGACGCGGCGAAGCTGGAAAAAGGTGGGGACGGACAAGCCGACGCCCGGCGGTTGCAGCGCACCGCGCACGGGCACCCGCGCGGCCCCTCAGCTGCCCGATTCGACCTTGCGCCACTGCACCGCGGCCCGGTCGAGCACACCGTTGACATAGGTGTGGCCGTGCTCGGAGCCGAAGCGCTTGGCGGTCTCGATCGCTTCGTTGATCACCACCCGGTACGGCACGTCCTGACGGTAATGCAGCTCATAGGCGGCCACGCGCAGTACCGCGCGCTCGATCGCATCGACCTCTTCCACGGTGCGGTCCAGGTACGGCGTCAGCGCCGCATCCAGCTCGGTACGGTGCTCGAGCACGCCGCGCAGCAGGCTCTCGAAATAGCCCAGGTCGGCGATTTCATGCGCCTGCTCATGGGCGAACTGCGCAATCAGCGATTCGGCGTTGCCGCCCGATATCTGCCACGCATAGATCGCCTGCAACGCACGGCGGCGTGCGCGCGAACGCAGCACCGGGTCGATGCCATCGCGGCGGACCGGCTTTCCCGCAGGCTTGCCGTGGTTCCTGTTGTTCATGGCAGCTGCTCCAGAAGATTGACCATTTCCAATGCCGTCAATGCGGCTTCCTCACCCTTGTTGCCATGGCTGCCACCGGCGCGGGCTTCGGCGTCTTCCACCCGCTCCACCGCCAGCACGCCGTTGAGCACCGGCACGCCGAAGTCCAGCTGCGCACGCATCAGGCCCTCGGCGCACTGGTCGGCCACGTGTTCGTAATGACGGGTGTCGCCGCGGATCACGCAGCCCAGGGCGATGATCGCCGCATGCCGGCCCCCGGCGCCAAGGCGCGCGGCCACCAGCGGCAGCTCCCATGCGCCCGGCACCCGCACCACATCGATGGCGTCTTCGGAAATACCGTTGCCGGCCAGGCTCTGCCGCGCACCGGCCACCAGCACATCGGTGATGCGGGCATTCCAGCGGCTGGCGATGACGGCGAAACGGGCGGAAGCGGCGGGGCGAAGATCGCCTTCGTAATGGCTCATGCGCAGTGGGGGTCCAAAAGGTGGGTCAGTTTAACGTGTCGGCAGCGGTCACCGGCCCTCACGGACCGGCGGGAACCACCGTTTCGACGATTTCCAGGCCATAACCGGCCAAGCCGATCTGCCGGCGCGGGGTACCGAGCACGCGCAGCTTGCCCAGGCCGAGGTCGGCCAGGATCTGCGCGCCGGCACCATTGCGGCGCCACTGCCCGACGTCCTTGCTGGAAGTGGCCACCTCCGGCTGCGCCCGCACCCGGGCCAGCAGCGAGGCGCTGTCGCGCGGCGCCGACAGCACCACCATCACCCCGCGCCCCTCGGCGGCAATCGCCCGCAGCGCATCGGTGGCGGCCACGCCGAAATCGTCACGGCGCCAGTGCAGCAGGTCGGCCAGCGGGTTCTCCACCTGCACCCGCACCAGGGTCGGGGTGTCCTTGTCGGGGGTGCCGCGCACCAGCGCGAAGTGCAGTTCGTGGGCGATGCGGTCGCGGTAGGTGACCAGCTTGAACAGGCCGAACTCGGTGGCGATCTCGCGCTCGTCCACACGCTCGACCGTGTGTTCGGTCGCCAGCCGGTAGGCGATCAGGTCGGCGATCGAGCCCATCTTCAGCCCGTGCTCGCGCGCGAACACCTCCAGCTGCGGACGCCGCGCCATCGACCCGTCGGGATTGAGCACTTCCACCAGCACCCCGGCCGGTTCCAGCCCGGCCAGCATCGGCAGGTCGCCGGCCGCTTCGGTATGCCCGGCGCGGGTCAACACGCCGCCGGGCTGGGCGATCAGCGGAAAGATGTGGCCCGGCTGGCTCAGGTCGCTGGGCCTGGCATCGGGTTTGACCGCGGTACGCACGGTATGGGCGCGGTCGTAGGCGGAAATGCCGGTGGTGACGCCTTCGGCCGCTTCGATGCTGACGGTGAAGTTGGTATGGAACTGGGCGGTGTTCTTCTGCACCATCGGCGCCAGCCCGAGCTGGCCACAGCGCTCGCGGGTCAGCGACAGGCACACCAGGCCGCGGGCGTGGGTGACCATGAAGTTGATGTCGGTCGGCTTTACCAGTTCAGCGGCCATGATCAGGTCGCCTTCGTTCTCGCGGTCCTCGTCATCGACGATCACGACCATGCGGCCGGCGCGGATCTCTTCCAGCAGTTCGGGGACAGGGGCGAAGTTCATGGGGTGGCTCCTTGGCCTTGTAGATGCCGGCCGTTGGCCGGCATTCCGATCAGCTTTTCCACATAGCGCGCCACCAGATCGATTTCCAGGTTCACGGCGCTGCCGACGGCAGTGGCGGAAAAGGCGGTATGGGCGACGGTGTGCGGAATCAGCGCGACCTCGAAGCCTTCGTCATCGACCTCGTTGACGGTCAGGCTGACGCCATCCACACAGATCGAACCCTTCCTGGCGATGTACTTGAGCAGCGGTGCGGGCGCCGAAAAACGCCAGCGCAGCGCGCGTGCATCCCCGTGGATCGCCAGCACCCGGCCAATCCCGTCGACATGGCCGCTGACCAGATGTCCGCCGAGACGATCGGTCGGGCGCATCGCGCGTTCGAGATTGATGGTGGCGCCTTCGCCCAGCTGGCCGAGCGTGGTCAGGCCCAGCGTCTCGGTCGAGGCATCGGCCTGGAAGCTGTGGCCGTCAAATGCGACCACCGTCAGGCACACGCCATTGACCGCGATGCTCTCGCCCATGCGCACATCGTCAAAGGGCAGGCTGCCCCCCTGGAAAGTGAAGCGGACATCGCCGCCGATGGCTTCGCGTGCGGCCAGCCGGCCGACGCCTTCGATGATGCCGGTGAACATCAGCTGGCCTCCGGATGACGGAGCCAGCGGGGATGCAGCAGGTTTGAATACATGAACGTTTCCCGCAGTGGTGAGCGAAAAACGCCACAAGGCATGGGCCCACACGCAGCCGGAAGCTGCCCGCGGGCCGTCTTCTTTCATCCGGACTCTAGGAAGGGCCAATGATGGCGCCTCCAACCGTCGGCTCCGGTATTGGACCGGATCTGCTGACCTTCGCACCGGAGAGCCGCCACCCGCAGGCGGGGTTCTTGCCCGGTACCGAAGCGCTCGCGGGCTCGTGCAGGTATTCCGTGGAAAACTGCACCTACCGCCGGTGGGGAATCACACCCCGCCCTGAAGACGTTCGTGGTTTGCCGGCGAACCGGCCCGCGCATTGTATCAGCCCCGACCCGGGCGACCGGGGACAGAGCGTTGCAGCAGCGTGGCTGATTCAGCCCGATAGCGGGTGCAGCAACAGCCGCAGGTCCTGGCCGACCATGCGCATATCGGCCATCTGCAGCTCCACCTTCTGCGCCATCGACGCGATCCCCAACCCCGCCAGCAGCGGCCGCGCGCCCTCGCCCAGCAGCAGCGGGGCGATGTACAGCAGCAGCTCGTCCACCAGCCCGGCGGCCAGCAACGCCCCGCACAGGGTGGCGCCGGCCTCGACATGGACCTCGTTGATGCCGCGGCCGCCCAGCAGCTGCAGCACCTGGTGCAGATCGAAGCGCCCATCGCGCAGGGGCAGGCCGGAAAATTCGGCATCCTTGCGTCCAGGGGAAGGCGCCTGATCCGAATGCAGGTACAGCGTGGGCGCCGCGCCTTCGCGCACCTGCCGGCAATCGAGCGTGCGCAGCTGTGCATCCAGCACCACGCGCAGCGGCGGTATGAATTCGCCGCCCTCGGCCAGGCGCACCGTCAGCGCCGGGTCGTCGGCCAGCACGGTGCCGGCACCGGTCAGGATCGCCCCGGCCCGCGCCCGCCAGCGCTGCACATCGAGGCGTGCGGCCTCGCCGGTGATCCATTTGGATTCACCATTGGCCATTGCGGTGCGCCCGTCCAGACTGCCCGCCAGCTTCACCCGCAGCCACGGCCGGCCGCGCTCGATCCGCGACAGGAAGCCACGGTTCAGCGCACGCGCCTGTCCAGCCATCAGACCCACCTCGACGGTGATACCAGCCTGGCGCAGCAGCGCGAAGCCGCCGCCATCGACATCGGGAAACGGATCGGCCATCGCCGCCACCACCCGCGCTACCCCGGCCTCGATCAACGCCAGCGCGCACGGCGGCGTGCGCCCGTAGTGGGCGCAGGGTTCCAGGGTGACGTACGCGGTCGCGCCACGCGCCCGCGCGCCGGCCTGACGCAAGGCGAACACCTCCGCATGGGGCCCGCCAGCCCGCTGGTGGAAGCCTTCGCCCACCACCTCGTCCCCGTGGGCGATCACGCAACCCACCATCGGGTTGGGGCGGGTGGTCCAGGCGCCGCGTTCGGCCAGGCGCAAGGCACGCGCCATCAGCAGATGATCGGTGGCAGTGAAATCGCTCATCGGAACAGTCCGGCTCCACGCAAACATGAGGGAATCAGCCGGCCTTCGGCGGCTGGATAAACAGAATGACAATCCATAGCGGGCCCAGCGGCAACCGCGCTTCCACTTGCCAGCCCTGGCGCTGGTAGAACGCCAGCATCGGCGCGTCGCAGTAAAGATACAGCCGCGCTATGCCCCGCCGCGCGGCTTCGGCCACGCAATGGTTGACCAGGGCCCGTGCGATACCGCGACCGCGCGCCGATGGCTGCACGTACAGCGAAGCCAGCCACGGCGAATACGACGGAACGTCCGCATGATCCTCATGCAGCAGGCTGATCGATCCCAGCCAGCCATCGGCGTCCTCGGCCAACCAGGTGACGGGGATTGCATCGCACTGGTGCTGCCGTAGTTCCTGTTCGGCCTGCACCTGCGTCCACTCCGGCAGCAGCTGTCCGAATGCGGCGACGTGCGCCGCAGCCACCTCGGCAATGCGCTGTGGCCGGTCACACAGGCAGGTGATGCGCAGCATGGTTCAGCGCGGCTTGGCCTTGTCGCGGGGACCGGCCGCGGCCTCCAGCAGCGGCAGCTGTTCCTCGCCGGGCGGCAGATCGCGCTCCAGCTTCTCGATTTCGTCGCGGAAGTCGGCCACGTCCTCGAAGCTGCGGTACACCGAGGCAAAGCGCACGTAGGCCACATGGTCCAGCTTGCGCAACTCGTTCATCACGAATTCGCCGACCCGGATCGACGGCACTTCGCGCTCGCTGCACATCCGCAGCTGGTGCACCACCGCCCGCACCGCCGCCTCGATCTGCTCCTCGCCCACCGGGCGCTTGCGCAGCGCGCGATCAAAACCGGTACGCAGCTTGCGCGCGTCGAAGGCCTCGCGCCCACCATCGCTTTTGACGATGACCGGCAGCTTGAGCTCGATGGTTTCCAGCGTACTGAAACGCTCGCCACAGGCCTCGCAGCCACGCCGGCGGCGGATGGTGGCGCCATCTTCGGAAACGCGGGAATCGATCACGCGGGTATCGGTGTGCTGGCAGAAGGGGCAATGCATTTGAACAACCTTGGACGTCAGGCTTCGCCAGCCTGGAGGGGTCCGGCGTCGCGATGGCAGTGATACGCAAATACAACAGGTACCGCGCCGGGGCAAGGCTCAGCGGCCCGGCCCCGACACAGCATCGCCAGCCCGGACAGTACCCGCGCGCCCCAGGGAGCGGAAAACCGCGTCACTGGTCCCGCTATTTCTCCACGCAACGAACAGTAACCGGAGTCCGCATCGGGCAGCGCCAGTACGCCGCCCATGCTCGCCGGGGGCAGCCCCCGGCGACCCGACCGGCACGACCGACGGTGCCGCCGCGCACCGGCCCTCCCCGTCAGCCGTAGACCGGGTACTTCCTGCACTGCGCGCTGACCGCCTCGCGCACGCGGGCGATCACCGCCTCGTCGGCCGGCGCGTCGAGCACGTCGGCAATCCAGTTGGCCAGTTCCACGCAATCCTGTTCCACATAACCGCGCGTGGTCACCGCCGGGGTGCCCAGGCGCAGGCCCGAGGTCACGAACGGCGAACGCGGGTCGTTGGGCACCGAGTTCTTGTTGACGGTGATGTGGGCACGGCCCAATGCGGCTTCCGCGTCCTTGCCGGACACGTCCTTGCCGATCATGTCGACCAGCATCAGGTGGTTCTGCGTGCCGCCGGAAACGATCCTGTAGCCACGCGCGATCAGGGTGTTGGCCATGGCCTGGGCGTTCTTCACCACCTGCTGCTGGTAGCTCTTGAACTCCGGCTCCAGCGCTTCCTTGAACGCCACCGCCTTGGCGGCGATGACGTGCATCAACGGGCCGCCCTGGATGCCCGGGAACACGATCGACTGCAGCTTCTTCTCGATCTCCTCACCCGCGCCCTTGGCGATGATGATGCCGCCACGCGGACCGCGCAGGGTCTTGTGGGTGGTCGAGGTGACCACGTGGGCATGTTCGATCGGGCTCGGGTACACACCGGCGGCGACCAGACCGGCGACGTGCGCCATGTCCACGAACAGGTAGGCACCGACCTTGTCGGCGATGGCGCGGAAGCGGGCCCAGTCGACGATCTGCGAATAGGCGGAGAAACCGGCCACCACCATCTTCGGCTTGTGCTCCAGGGCCAGACGCTCGACTTCGTCGTAATCGATCAGGCCCTGCTCGTTGACGCCGTACTGGATGGCATTGAACAGCTTGCCGGAGGCATTGACCTTGGCGCCGTGGGTCAGATGGCCGCCGTGGGCCAGACTCATGCCCAGGATGGTGTCGCCCGGCTGCAGCAGCGCGAAGTACACCGCCTGGTTGGCCTGCGAACCGCTGTGCGGCTGCACGTTGGCGTAATCGGCGCCGAACAGCTGCTTCAGGCGCTCGATCGCCAGCCTTTCAGCGATGTCGACATATTCGCAGCCACCGTAGTAGCGCTTGCCCGGATAGCCTTCGGCGTACTTGTTGGTCAGCTGGCTGCCCTGCGCTTCCATCACCATCGGGCTGGCGTAGTTCTCGCTGGCGATCAGCTCGACATGGTCTTCCTGGCGCTGGCACTCGGCGGCAATGGCCTTGGCCAATTCAGGGTCGTAGGACTCGATACGGGCATCACGCGCGAACATCACAGCTCCTGGTACGGGGGCGAGGGAGCTGCCGATTGTAGCGCTTCCTTCGCACGCCGGACCTGCCCGCAAAACAGCTCGCGGCTGCCTGTTCCCGCCGGGCCCGGCAGCTGGCCATACCCTGACAGGCCGGTACTTTCCAGCGGCATGAGCACCGGACGGCAAGGGCTGTCGGCCGGCAGGGCGCGGCCAATGCGGGATCGGAATGGGAGGGCCCCGCCTCTGGCCGGAGACCCGGGCCGCGGCCGCGTCTCCATGCGCCGGAAGCCGGTGGAACAAGGACAAGAAGAACAACCGGCCCTGCGGCCATCGAAGGGATCGGAGCCGCCCTGCCAGGCAAGTGGAGCGGCCTTCATTTTCCTGGGGCCGGAAACGGAAAAGCGCATCGGCAGATGCGCTTTTCCTTATCCAGGCCAACCACCGCAGTGGTCAATGATGCAGGACCAGATCGGCAATGATGCCGGTGGCGATGGCCACCATCAGCATGTTGCCGCGGTCGTCGCGGATCCAGTGGTAGCCGCGCGGCGGACGGCGCATGTTGTAGCGGCCGTAGTCGTTGACCACGTAGACCGGGCCGCGGTAGTAGTTGCTGTAGCGGTGACCGCGCTGGAACCCGTAAGGACGGTAGACCACGCGCGGCGGCGGGGCGTAGTAGCGTCGATCGTTGTAACGGGCGTCGCGATAGCCTTCGCGGTAGCCGGAATTGTAATGGCGATCATCACGGCGGCCGCGGTCGCGATCATGCTTGCCGTGGCCACGGTCGTCCCAGCCGTGACGGCCGCGGTCATGGTCGCGGTCGCCGGCGGCAAAGGCCGGGGCGGTAAAACAGACGGCCAACAGCGAGGTCATCGCAATAACGGCCAGACGTTTCATTTTCATGGGTGGACCTCGCAAGGGTGGGTGACGCTTCCCATCATGCTCACATCATCTGAACAGTCTCCGGCTGGAAGCGGTTTCAGCGGTCAGTATTCATAAACCAGCAAGCCAGCCGCCGCATAGCGCGAATCCGGTCACAGCCGGCTTGCGGCTATAATCGCGCAATCCTTTTTGCCTTTTGGCCCCGTCCTCCTGTGGACCGGGGCGGGCGTGCGCTACGGAGACTTATGTCCTCGCAATACATCTACACCATGAACCGCGTCAGCAAGGTGGTCCCGCCCAAGCGGCAGATCATCAAGGACATCTCGCTGTCGTTCTTCCCCGGCGCCAAGATCGGCCTGCTCGGCCTGAACGGCTCCGGCAAGTCGACGGTATTGAAGATCATGGCCGGCGTGGATACCGACTTCGAGGGCGAAGCCCGTCCGCAGGCCGGGATCAAGGTCGGCTACCTGGCCCAGGAACCGGAGCTGGACCCGACCAAGACCGTGCGTGAATCGGTCGAGGAAGGCGTCGGCGAAGTGCTGCAGGCCCAGGCCCAGCTCGATGCGGTGTACCTGGCCTATGCCGAGGAAGGCGCCGACTTCGACAAGCTGGCCAAGGAACAGGAACGTCTGGAGGCCATTCTGGCCGCCGGTGACGCACACACCCTGGAAAACCAGCTGGACGTGGCCGCCGATGCGCTGCGCCTGCCGCCGTGGGAGGCCATCGTCGGCACCCTGTCCGGCGGTGAGAAGCGCCGGGTGGCGCTGTGCCGCCTGCTGCTGCAGAAGCCGGACATGCTGCTGCTCGATGAACCGACCAACCACCTGGACGCCGAGTCCGTGGAATGGCTGGAGCAGTTCCTGGCGCGTTACACCGGCACCGTGGTGGCGGTCACCCATGACCGCTACTTCCTGGACAACGCCGCCGAGTGGATCCTGGAACTGGACCGCGGCCGTGGCATTCCGTGGAAGGGCAACTACACCGAATGGCTGACGCAGAAGGACGAACGCCTGAGGCAGGAAGACAACCAGGAAAAGTCCCGCCAGAAGGCGATCCAGAAGGAACTGGAATGGTCACGGCAGAACGCCAAGGGCGGCCGTACCAAGGGCAAGGCGCGTCTGGCGCGGCTGGAAGAACTGCAGTCGGTCGATTACCAGAAGCGCAACGAGACCAATGAGATCTTCATCCCGCCGGGCGAGCGCCTGGGCAACGCGGTGATGGAGTTCAAGAACGTCTCCAAGAAGTTCGGCGACCGCCTGCTGTTCGACAACCTGAACTTCCTGGTGCCGGCCGGCGCCATCGTCGGCATCATCGGCCCGAACGGCGCCGGCAAGTCGACCCTGTTCAAGATGATCACCGGCCAGGAAAAGCCCGATACCGGCGAGATCGTGGTCGGCCCGACCGTCAAGCTGTCCTATGTGGACCAGAGCCGCGACGCGCTGGAAGGCAACCACAACGTGTTCCAGGAAATCGCCGGCGGGCTGGACATCCTCAACATCAACGGCATCGAGATCCAGTCGCGCGCCTACATCGGCCGCTTCAACTTCAAGGGCCAGGACCAGCAGAAACTGGTCGGCTCGCTGTCCGGTGGTGAGCGCGGCCGCCTGCACATGGCCAAGACCCTGCTGCAGGGTGGCAACGTGCTGCTGCTCGACGAACCGTCCAACGACCTGGACATCGAAACCCTGCGTGCGCTGGAAGACGCGCTGCTGGAGTTCCCGGGCAACACCTTCGTGATTTCGCATGACCGCTGGTTCCTGGATCGCATCGCGACCCACATCCTGGCGTTCGAGGGCGATTCGCACGTGGAGTTCTTCCAGGGCAACTACCGCGAGTACGAAGAAGACAAGCGCCGCCGCATGGGCGACGACGCCGCGCCGAAGCGCCTGCGCTTCAAGGCGCTGAAATAAGAAAGGAAAAACGGCCGCGCTCTGCGCGGCCGTTTGCATTTGGGTAGGTCACGACCGCTGGTCGTGACGCCGCATCGTCACGAGATTCCACCATGTCCCTCCCCGAACGCCTGTTCCAGCTGCAGCAGCACGGCAGCAACGTGCGCACCGAGCTGCTGGCCGGTTTGACCACCTTCCTGACGATGTCCTACATCGTCTTTGTCAATCCCGAGATCCTCGGTACCACCGGCATGGATCCGGGCGCCGTGTTCGTCGCCACCTGTCTGGCCGCGGCGATCGGGACGACGGTGATGGCGCTGGCGGCGAACTTCCCGGTTGGCATGGCCCCGGGCATGGGCCTGAACGCGTTCTTCGCCTTCACCGTGGTCGGCGCCAGCGGCCTGCCCTGGCAGCAGGCGCTGGCGGCGGTATTCATTTCCGGGCTGGTGTTCCTGGCGCTGTCGCTGGTGGGCGCCCGCGCCTGGCTGGTGGCCGGCATTCCGGCCTCGTTGCGCGCCGCCATCGTGGCCGGCATCGGCCTGTTCCTGGCCATCATCGCGTTGCAGAAGTCCGGGGTGATCATCGCCAACCCGGACACGCTGGTCACCCTGGGCGCGTTGAACACGCCACCGCCGCTGCTGGCGTTGGGCGGCTTTCTGCTGATCGCGGTGCTGGAAGCGCGCAAGGTACGGGGCGCGATCCTGATCGGCATCCTCGCGGTCACCGCGGCCGGATGGCTGATCGGCGACGTGAAATACCAGGGGCTGGTCTCGCTGCCGCCCAGCCTCGCCCCCACCTTCCTGCAACTGGACCTGCCCGGGCTGCTGCACCACGACGGCGGCGCGCCCGTGGCGGTGTTGCTGCAGGTGGTACTGGTGTTCGTGCTGGTGGAAGTGTTCGATGCCACCGGCACGCTGTACGGCGTGGCCGGACGCGCCGGGCTGCTCAAGCTGCCCGGCGCCGGCAGACGTTTCGGCCGCGCGTTGCTGGCCGACAGCAGCGCGATCATCGCCGGCTCGCTGCTCGGCACCAGCAGCACCACCGCCTTCGCCGAAAGCGCCTCCGGGGTGCAGGCGGGAGGTCGCACCGGCTTGACCGCGCTGGTGGTGGCCGCCCTGTTCCTGGCCGCGCTGCTGTTCTCGCCGCTGGCGGCCATGGTGCCCGGCTACGCCACCGCGCCGGCGCTGCTGTTCGTGGCCGGGCTGATGCTGCGCGAACTGGTGGACGTGGTCTGGGACGACCTGACCGAAGCCGTCCCCGCCGCGCTGTGCGCGCTGGCGATGCCGTTCACCTACTCCATCGCCAATGGCCTGGCGTTCGGCTTTATCGCCTACGCCGCGCTGAAGCTGGGCACCGGCCGCTGGCGCGAGGCGCACCCGGCGGTGTGGCTGGTGGCCGGGCTGTTCGTGCTTCGCTTCGCGGTGGAGTGAATCCACGGGCGCCGGCCCAGCGCGAATCGGTCACCCTCCAGCAGATGAAAGCCTGCACCACAATTACCAGCCATCCGCGGTAATCCAGCCTGCTGTAGCGGCGGAATACCCGCTTTTGCACCGATGCCCCGATCGGCAGCAGCGGCAGCGTGGACGCGGGGCATTGATCCAGCCGGTGACGACCGGGCCGGCAGCGTTGAAGTGAGCGGACAGGCGGAACGGCGGGCCTACTCCCCGTGCGGCAGCGGCACCGCGAACACCTGCCGCAGATAAGCCAGGTAGCCGGGGTCGTCGCACATGCTCTTGCCCGGCGAGTCGCTGAGCTTGGCCACGGGCTGGCCGTTGCAGCGGACCATCTTGATCACGATATTCAACGGGGTGGGCCCCAGATCGTTGGTCAGATGGGTACCCACTCCGAACGCGACCTGACAGCGGCCACGGAAGTAGTCGAACAGCTGCATGACCTTTTCGATGTTGAGGCCGTCGCTGAACACCAGCACCTTGCTCACCGGGTCGACGCGATTGGCGTTGAAGTGCGCCAGCATGCGATCGCCCCAGCTGAAGGGATCGCCGGAGTCGTGGCGCACGCCATCAAACAGCTTGCAGAAGTACATGTCGAAGTCGCGCAGGAACGCCTCCAGCCCGACCACGTCGGACAGCGCGATGCCCAGGTCGCCCCGGTATTCGCGCGCCCACGATTCCAGCGCCGCCACCTGCGAGTCGCGCAAGCGCGGCCCCAACGCCTGGAACGCCTGCAGGTATTCGTGGGCCATGGTGCCGTGCGGGGTCATGCCGTAAAGCCGGGCGAAATGCACGTTGCTGGTGCCGACGAACTGCGGCCCCAGCGCGTCGCGCAGCAGCGGCAGCATGCGCGCATGCCACTGCCGCGAATAGCGGCGACGGCTGCCATAGTCGGCGATGCGGCACCGCTCGAATCCGGGCGTATCGCGCAGCAACGCGGTCTTGGCCTGCAAACGGCGCTCACCTTCGGCGAAATCCGGCTCACCGGCATTGCGGAACCAGACTTCGTTGATGATCGCCAGCAACGGCACCTCGAACAGGATCGTATGCAGCCACGGTCCGGTGATCTCCAGCTCGATCTCGCCGGGCACGGTGGCCGACGGACGCAGCTGCAGGTACTTGCGGTCCAGATGGAACAGCCCGAGGAAATCGGCAAAATCCGGCTTGACGAAGCGCAGGCCGCGCAGGTAGTCCAGTTCCTGGGCAGTGAAGTGCAGGCTGCACAGATGATCGATCTCGGCCTCGATCTGGTCCAGATAGCGCGCCAGGTCGATACCCGGGGTGCGGCACTTGAAGCGGTATTGCACCTGTGCAGCCGGATGCTGATGCAGTACCGCCTGCATCATGGTGAATTTGTACAGGTCGGTGTCGAGCAGGGATTCGATGATCATGCGGGGATTATGCGCCCGCCACCCATGAGGCCCGAATCGGCCAGCCACTGCGGTCAGCGCCGCCGCAACAGCCGCGGCACCTGCAGCAGCGCGTGTGCCCAGATGGCTGCCCACACTGCCGCCCTGACCAGCGGCCTGCGCCGCGGCGCCTCGAATTTGCGGAAATAACGCCACAACCCGCGATGCTTGTGCCATTCCACGAAGAACGGCCGCGAGCGGCTGGACACCCCTCGCACGTGCAACACCTGCAACCCGTTGGCGATGGCCACCACCGCGCCGGCCTGGCGCGCACGCCGGCACAGGTCCAGGTCCTCGGCATGCAGCCGGTAGCCCGCATCCCAGCCGCCGAGCCGCTCGAACAGCGCGCGCGGCATCAGCATCAGGGCACCGGAGATCGCGTCCACCTGCTGCAGCGCTTGCGTGGGGTCGGCGACCACGCCCAGCCGCGAGCCGGCGCCGGGGGCGCGCAACATCGCCGCGAAGTCGGGATCACGACGGCGCACGGCGGCATCGAAATCGCCCTGCGCATCCACCTGTTCCACGCCAAGCAGACAGTCGCCCAGCGCACGCGCGCGTTCGCGCAGTGCCGCCAGCGTCCGGGGTTCCACCATCAGGTCCGGATTGACAAAGGCCAGCCACGGCGCATCGCTGTCGGCCGCCCCCTGATTGCAGGCGCTGGCAAAACCGGGATTGTCGGGATTGGCGATGAAGCGGACGCGTGCGTCGGCCAGCGCATGCCGTTGCATGATTTCCAGCGAGCCGTCGCTGGACGCGTTGTCCACCACCCGGATCTGTTCCACATCGGTGGCGGCCCGCAGGCGGTCAAGACATTCATCGAGCGTGCTGGCGCTCTGGTAGCTGACAACAACGACCGCAATAGCCCCACTCACCCGTCTACTCCCTGGCTGCAACCGGCTCACAGGCTTCGAACAGATCGAGCTGCGCCGCCGGCATTATCGCCTGCGAAAACAGCGCCTGCAGGTGTTCGCGCTGCTGCCGCAGCGGGTCGCGCATCAAGAACGAGGCCAGTCGTGCCGGCCACGCCGGCCAGCGGGTCGCCAGCGCGTCCATGTCGCCTTCGGCCGGATGCCCTTCCGCGCCGCGGGCCACGAACGCGGTTTCGCACAGCACATTGCGCCAGCCCAGTCCGGCCATGCGCAGGCTCAGATCGATCAGCGCGGCGTACCAGGAGCCGTAGCTGTGGCTGTCCAGCCCGCCGGCCCTGTGGCGGGCACTGCCCCGCAATGCCACCGCATGGCCCAGCGCGGAGGGCAGCTCCGGATGCAGTGGGCTCATCGCCGCACAGGCCTGGCCCAGCCGCGCGATGTCCCGCGGCGGTGGATTGATTTCCCCCGGCTGCGGCCAGGCGCTGACTTCGCCGGCATTGCTCCACGGCGTCGCGGTGGCAATGGAGGCATCGCGCGCAAGGCAATCGGCCAGGTGCGGCAACCAGCCGGGCAGCGGCAATGCATCGGGCGCCAGCACCACCACGTCGGCATCGCCACAGGCGCCCAGCATTTCGTGCAGGTGCGCCACCTCGCCAATGGCGCGTGGGCGCCGGGTGTATTCGGCCTGCAGGCGGGTGCGTGCCAGCCAGTGTTCGATCACCGCCTGGCCGCGCGGCCCGGCCTGGGCATCATCGGCCAGCCAGACCGCCGCGCCGGGCGGCGTCGCCTCTTCCAGCGCTGCCAGACAGGCATCCAGCGCGGCGTCATCCACACCGATGGGCAACAGGATGACCGGCAGCGCCATGCTCAGCGACGTGCCGGCGGCGACAGCGGCTGCAGCGCGCGGAACTTGCTGCCGTATTCGTCGGTGAGATTGCGCGCCTCCTGCGGGTTGCGCACGATGGTCGGTGTCAGCAGCACGATCACTTCGCTGCGGCGGCTGTTCTGGCTCTTGCGCCCGAACAGGCCGCCGATCACCGGCAACCGGCTCAGCCCCGGCAGTCCGGAAGAGCCGTTGCCGACGCTGTCTTCGATCAGCCCGGCCAGCATCACGGTGTCGCCGGTATTGACCGCCGCTTCGGTCTTCATGCGCCGGGTGTTGATGCGCACGTTGCCGTTGTCATCCGGCGCTCCTTCCGGCGCGCTGACCTCCTGCACGATGTCCAGGAACACCATGCCGTCGCGGGTCACCCGTGGCCGCACCTTGAGGATGGTGCCGGTTTCCAGGTACTGCACCTGCGAGTACTGGTTGTCACCAATACCGGAGATCGACACCGAATACACCGGGATCTTGCTGCCCACATTCAACGTGGCCACCGCGTTGTTGCGCACGAACAGCGACGGCGTCTGCAGCAGGCGCACATCGGTGACCTCGTCGAGCGCGGAAATGACCGCCGCCGCATTCTTGCCCAGGAAGGTCCAGCTCAGCCCGCCGGTGTTGGTGACGCTGCCGGCAATATCGCCCCAGATCGAACGCCCCAGCGCGGAAGGCAGCCCGGCGCCGCCGGCATTGGTGGCGGCGTTGACCGCGTTCTCGAAATACCAGTTCACGCCGTAGTTGAGGTCGCCGGTCAACGCCACTTCGGCCACCTGCGCTTCGATGTGCACCTGCAGCGGCATCACATCGAGTTTCTCCACCACCTCGCGGATCGAACGCCAGGCCTGCGGGGTGGAACGCACCAGCAACGTGTTGGTTTCCTCCACCGCCGACACGCCGACACGATCGCCCTCCACCTCCAGCGTGACGCTGCCATTGCCGGACTGGCGCGGCGACAGGGACAACGTGTCGCGGCTGGAACCGTCGCGGGTATCGCCGTAGCGGTTGCCGCCGGCATTGCCGTCGCCACCGGCAGCATTGTCTTCGCCGAACTCGTCGACCCGCACCGCACTGGCACCGGGCGCCAGCGACGCCGCGTTGTCACTGCGCGCGCCCGCACGGCCGCTGCCGGAACCGAACACTTCGGCCAGACGGTCGGCCAGTTCCTTGGCCTTGATGTATTTCAGTTCGTAGGAGAACAGCCGTGCGTTGCCGCCGGCACTGTCGATGCGGTCCAGCCATTGCTGGATCTGGTCCAGATAGCGCGCCTGCGGGGTGATCACCAGCACCGCGTTGGCGTTTTCCAGCGGCATGAAGCGGAACATGCCGGCGCTGGGGGTCTTGCTGTCCTGGCCGAATATTTTCTCCAGATCCGCGGCCACCTGCTCGGCACGTCCGGACTGGATCGGGAACACGCCCACCGACATCCCCGACAGCCAGTCGACGTCAAAAATATCGACCGTGCGCAGGTAGTTCTCCAGTTCGGCGCGGGTACCGCCCAGGGTGATGACATTGCGCGACCCGTCGATGCCGACGATGGCGTTGGGCCGTGCATAGGGCTCCAGCACCTTCTTCATCTCGCTGGCGGAAATGAACTGCAGCGGTACCACCCGCACTTCGAAACCACGGGCACTGGCCGCCGGCGCGGTGCTCGGCGCCACGGTGCCGGACAGCGCCTGGTCGGCCGGGACAATGTTGTAGCGGCCGCCGCTGTAGACCATGCGCGCGTTGTTCCAGCCCAGCACCATTTCCAGCAGGTTCAACGCCTGTGCCGGCGAGACCGGCCTGGGCGTGGCCAACGTCACCGTGCCCTGCACACCGGGGGCGATGACGTAGTTCTGCCCGAGCATGTCGCCCAGGATCGCCTTGGTGACCGCATGCACCGATTCGCCTTCGAAATTGAAGGTGGCGGTGCCGTTGCCGGCCGCGCCCAGCGACGGCGCCGGCGCCGCGGCGGCACTGCGGTTGATCACCGTGCCATTGCCCCGCCGGATCACCGCACGCGGCCTGCTGTCATCGAGCACTGGCGGTTCCTCCGCACCCAGCGCGGAGGTGCGCGTGGCGGCGCCGCCGGTTGTCGATGCCGGCGCGCCCACGTGGCGGCGGATGTCGGCACTCGGCGCACTGGCACACCCGGCCAGCACGCCGATCAGCAGGGAAACAGCAACAAGGCGATGCGTCATGCGTTCACTCTACGGGTTCTGGCCGGGGGGACTGCCGTTCGGGGTCTGTTGCAATTGTCTGCGTCGCACCTGGATCCGCTCGCGGATCGTCTGCAGCTGCGCCGGTGAGGGCGTCTCTGCCGCCTGGCCGCCTGCCGGCGCAGCAGGGGCCACCCCAGAGGCGGGGGGGACTGCGACCCCGGGGGGCGTTGCAGCGCCACTGTCGTGCGAAGGCGCCGCAGCGGGCACGGCCGCCGACGGGCCGCCATGGAGCTCTGTCGGTGCTTGCCCGCCCTGGCCATCGAATACCTGCAACTCCAGCGTCTGGGTGCCGCCGGGACCGCTGAGCGTGGCGCTGCGCGGCTGCAAAGCCAGCAGCTGCCAGCCGGCGACTGGTGCGGCGCCCAGACGCAGCCGGATCGACTGCCCCTGCCCGGTGGTCAGCGTCGCCATTTCCAGCCCGGGCACCATCAGCACACCGCTCAACCGCAGCCCGCCGGCATTGTCCTGGCCGGCGCTGCCGAGAAAGAACGGGTGCGGTCGCCGGTCATCGGCAAACAACGGCCGCGCCACGATGTCGGAATAGTCGGCATGGCCCTGCAACGGTTCGGGCTGCAATGGTGGCAACGCCGGAAGAGCCGGCGCCGTCACCTGCGCGCCGGGCGGGGGCGCAAGCCGGCTGCCGAGCCCGGCCAAACTCGCCACCCACAGTGCCAGCGCCCACAGCGCGCAGCCGGCCAGCCACCAGGTGCGCAGGTTTGCGGCTTCAGTCCGCATCATTCCCCTCCGTCGCCGTAGCCTGGGCGATACCCGGCGGCAGATAGCCGGCCAGCTCGAACGCCACGTCCAGGCCATTGCCGCTTTCGCCGGGCGAGAGCGGGAACCGCTGGGCCAGCATGCTGAGATTGTCGACAAACAGGCGCGGACTGCCACTTTCCAGTGCATACAGCAGGCGGGCCAGCTCGGCCGTCCCACAGCGCAGCCTGACCTGCACCGCAACCCGTACAAACCGCCCGCTGTGGTCGGCCGGCAATGGCGAACGGTTGCTGATGGCGCAGCTGCGATTAGCCGGACTGGCCGATTCCACCGCCTGTTCCAGCCGCTGTATCAGCGCCGATGCAGCCAGTTCGACCGACCCCTGTGGCAGAAAACCCGGGCGCGCGGCCAGTGCCTGCCGGGCCTGCTGCAGCCGCAGCGACACCTGCGGTGCCTGTTGCAGCTGGATCTGTATGCGCTGCTCGCGCTCACGCAGCGCGCCCACCTCCGCATCCACCGCGCGCATCGGCTGCGTCCACAGCGGATGCACCAGCAGCAGATAGACCAGTGCCCCCGCTGCCAACAGCAGCAGCAGCGCCAGCCAGCGGTCACGGCGACGGAGTGGCGGTGCCATCGGCGGTCTCCGGGGTCGGGGGGATGACAGGCTGCAATTCGGCGGTCAGCGTGAAACGGTCACGGCGCTGGCCCTCATCGGCCTGCAGCACGCCGGTGAGGGCCGGAGTCTTCCACAACGGCGAGCCTTCCAGCCGGGACACCAGCGAAGACGCACTGGTGCTCAGGCCGATCAGCTGCATCTGCCCGCCTTCCAGTGAGAATTTTTCCAGCCAGGTGCCATCGGGCAGCCGCCGGCTGAGTTCATCCAGCACCGCCACCGCCGGCGGCCGCGCGGCGCGTTGCTGGTCGAAGAACCGGGCGCCGTCGACCAGATCCTGCAGTTGTTGCCGCTGCGCCGCCACCGCCCGCGCCCGTGGCGCGGTGGCTGCGATTTTGCCGCGCAGTGCCTGGGCAGCGGCGCGGCGGTTGTCGAGCAGCTGCCAGGCAGCGGCCACCAGCATCACCAGCGCAATGACGGCCAGCAGCCGGTTCCAGCGCCGCCACGGATCTGGCCGCTGCCGGCGCCGCTCCGGCGGCAACAGGTTCACCCCCAGCGGCCGGCCGTCGGCATCGGCGACATCCACGCCTTCCAGCATCGTTTCCCAGCCCGCAGCGACCGGCAACTGCGACGCCAGCTGTTGCAGCGGCACCACCACCAGTTCCACTTCCAGCTGGCCATCGGCCCGGCGTGAGCACACGCGGCTGTCGAAATACACCTGCGCGGCGGTGAACGGGGTTTGCCGGTCGATCTCGAACCGCAACACATCGTGCAGCCGCCGCTCGGCCGCCGCAGGCAGCCACAGCGTGCGGCGCAACACGCAGGTGGCCGGCAACAGCCAATGCCGCGGCAACGCGGTCAGCGGCGCAGGGATCAGCGGGTGGAGCGCCTGCGCGGTATCCGGCAACGGCACATCGGCCACGACATCGCAGCACTCGGCCGTGCTGCGCACCAGGCGCAACCGACCGGCGTGCGACGCAAGCAGCAGGCGTGCGCTCGACCAGCCCAGCAACGCCTGCCAGCGCAGCGGCAACCACGCCAACAGCGAACGCTTCCACCACGACAGCAAGCCGCCGACACCGGGCACCTGTGCTCCCATCCGCTGCAGACTGTCGCGCAACCCCGTCATCTCGATACCGTCCCCTGTTCCCAACGCACTACCGTATAGGCCGCCCCGGGTACGCCCGAAGATCCGCCGCGCACCACCGCCTGCAACACGGCCTGGCGTGCTCCCCGCAGCTGCACGCGGCTGTCGATACTATAAGTGCCACTGCCGGGCGCAGGGGCCGAGGCCCGGTCACCATCGCCGCCGGTCATCGCCGCGGCCTCACGCTGGGCCAGCAGCAGCGCCGCGTCCAGTCCCATCGCGGTCAACACCGGCGCCGGAGCAAAGCGCGGATCGGGGCGTGCCCCGCCGAAAACGGTGACCAGCGGAGCCAGCTGCGCATACAGCGCCGCATCCATGCCCAGCAGCCGCTGCAGTTCGGCGTGACTTTCAAACGGCAGGTTCTTGGCCCCGTAGGGCAGGCCGGCGGCGGCATAGTCGGCACTTTCCGCGCCGCCCACCGGCTGGCGCAGCTCGTCGCGGTCACGCCAGTCGACGATGGCGCCGGCCAACTGCCGCGCCCGTGCCGGGTCGCTGCCCACCGCCTGCAGCAAGCCCTCCAGCAGCGCCGCATCAGCCAGGTTGAGATCCACTTTGCCGGCCTCGTCGACGATGCGCAGGTCCACCTGCCTGCCGTCGAACCGCCAGCGGTAACGGCGCCCGTCGGGCTGCCACGGCGGTTGCCCGCCAGCGCCCTGCAACCGCGACAGCGCATATTCCACGCCCGCGCGGGCCTGTTCCTGCGCTGCGGCCGTCTCGCCCAGCATCCGCCCCTGCAGATGTTCCACCTTGGCCGTCAGCGCAAATGCGCCGACCACCGCCGTCAACAACACCACCAGCCACAGCACCAGCACCAGCGCCGCGCCGTCACAGCGCCTCACAAGCCACTTCCGGCGGGTCGGTACTGCGGCAATGCGACCACCAGCGGTGGCCATGGCCGGCCGTGGGCCGGTTCCACCTCGATCGACACCAGCACCGGCAGACGCCCGGGGGTGTTCCAGCGGGGCTGCCAGTCGCCCAACGCACCGGTCTGCGGATCCACCCCGCGATAGCGGAAGCGCACCGAGCGCAGCGCCTCCGCCAAGGCTTCGGGCGCGCGCGGCGGCTGTTCCGCGAGCAACCGGCCATCCTGGACCAGCGTCATCGCCAGCTCCAGCCGCCGCGCCTGGCCGGTGCCGGCAATCCCCAGATCATGCAGATAGGGCCCCCCGCGCCCCAGGTAGGCGGGCAGGTCGGCAACGAACCGCAGCCGCTGTTCCTCGCCGATGAACACGTCGCGCTGACCGGTTTGCGCATCGACCGCCATCGCCATCGCCACCGGCAGCGCCGCGGCCAGACGCCGGCGCAGCAGCCCTTCCACCGCCCGGACCTGCTCGGCGTGGCTGGCCATCGCTTCGCCGCGGGCGGTGATCGCCATGGCCGACCTGACCGCGGCAAACGCCACCGCCAGTCCGCCCGCCAGCAGTACCGTGGCCAGCAGCACCTCGATCAAGGTGAATCCCGCGGCGGCGCGGCGTGGCACGGCGATCACGGCGCCGGCTCCAGGGTGGCCGGTGGCAGCCGCCGCAAACTGCGCCACTGCAGCTGCGGCGTTGCCTTGTCGCCCCAGCGCACCTGCAAGGTGAGATGCATCAGCGCCGGGGGCGCCGTCGTTGGCGCACGCGGTTCGCTGAAAGGCGCCAGCTCCAGCCGCCACCGGTAACGCCCCTGTTCCCACTGGCCTTCGTGCTGCCCGGCCTGCAGTGGCTGATCAACACCCACCTGCGCCAGCAACGACTGCGCATGCAACGCCGCGCGGCTGTAGTCATCGGCCTGGCGCACCTGCCGCGCGGCACCGGACAGGCTGCCCAGCAGCAGGGTCAACGCCACGGCCAGCAACGCGAACGCCACGATCACCTCGATCAGGGAAAAGCCGCGCTGACGTTTCATTGTCTTGTCCGGCCGTGCACGCGCCCGGCCTTGACCTGGCCGGTGATCCAGCCCACCTCGATCCGCCATTCCCCCGCGCCGGCCCGCAGGTCGATACGACCGCCGGTGGATGCCCCATCTTCGAAGAAGCCGATCGCGCCGACGCCGGCCTGCGGCTGTACTTCGCGGGCGCCGGTGAAACTGACCGCCAGGCTGGCGGGAAGCTCGCCATGACGACCGTTGGCGCCCTGCCAACGGTGGGTGCGCGGATCAACGGTGAAGCGCTGCGGCACGCCGGTGGCGATGGCCTGGGTGCGGGTATAGCGCAACTGCGCCGCCAGTTGCCTGGCCTGCGAGCGCAAGCGCATGCCCTCCATGCCGCCGCCCATCGCCATCGCCGTCAGCAACCCGGTCAGCGCGATCAGGGCCATCACCAGCATCATCTCCAGCAATGACACGCCGGCCACGCGCCGCCGCGGTCGCGCCCGAGCACCACACAGGAGGGGTTGCACACAGGGGCCTGGCCGGCTCGACATGCCCGTTACTCGTAACGGATGTCCGCGTTGTAACTGGTGCCGCCGGGCTGCCCGTCCTTGCCCAGACTGATCAGGTCAAACGGCTGGCCTTCACCGGGCGCCCGGTATTCAATCGCGTGCCCCCACGGGTCGTTGAATTCGGCCGGTTTGGCATAAGGCCCCAACCAGCCGCCGACGCCACCCGGCGGGCTGACCAGGTCGTCCAGCTTGGCCGGCAATCGCCCGGTATCGAGCTGGTAGTTTTCCACCTTGTCGGCCAGCATCTGGATCTGCGACTTGGCCAGATTGGCCTTGCCACGATCCGCACCGCCCAGCACGCGACTGGCCACCAGCGTCAGCACCGCGCCGATCAACACGATCACGATGATGATTTCCAGCAGGCTCATGCCGCCCTGGCGGGAACGCGGGGAACACCGGGACAGCGATTGCAGATGTGGATTCATTGGGTTCTTCCGGAAGGGAAACATGCGCTGTCGGCGTCAACCGATGGCGTTGGTGAGGTCGTACAGCGGCACCAGCACCGCGACGATGACCATGCCGACCACCGAGGCCAGCAGCAGGGTGATCACCGGCACCAATGCCGCCAGCAGGCGGTCGATGGTGCGCGCGCTGTCCTGGTCGAAGGTGTCGGCGGTCTTGAGCAGCATCACCTCCAGGGCGCCGGATTCCTCGCCGACCTGGATCATCTGCAATGCCAGCCGTGGAAAGCGCTGACTGCGCCCCAGTGATGCGGAAAGTCCGTGTCCGTTTTTCACCTCCTCGGCGGCCGCCTCGACCGCAGCGGCCAGTGCCCGGTTGCCCAGCACATTGCGGGCGATTCCCAGCGCACCCAACAGGGGCACGCCATTGCGCAGCAAGGTGCCCAGGGTGCGGGCCAGCCGGGCGGTTTCCAGTTTCGCCACCAGCACCCCGACCAGCGGGCGCCGCAACAGCCAGCCGTCGAAGCCCAGGCGGAACACCGGATCGCGACGTTTGCGCTCGGCCCACAGCAGCAGCACCGCCGGTACCGCCAGCACCACGAACCAGCCCTCACGCACCAGCAGTCCGGTACCCAGCACCAGGCGCGTGAACCACGGCAGGGTCACGTCCAGGCTCTCATACATCAGCGCGAACTGCGGCACCACGTAGCCGAGCAGGAACAGCAGCGCCAGCCCGACCACCAACAACAGGATCGCCGGATACACCAGTGCGTTGACCACACGCCCCTTCAGCTCACGGCTGCGCTGCAGATAGTCGCCCAGCCGCTGCAACGTTTCATGCAGGCTGCCCCCGGCCTCACCGGCGCGGACCATGTTCACATACAGCCTTGAAAAGCGGCCGTGCTGCCGCTCCAGCGCCTGCGACAACGGCATGCCTGCGCGCACGAGATCGCGGATGTCGGCGATCATCCGCCGCGACGTGTCGTCGTCCGGCAGTTCCAGCAGGATCGACAGTGCCCGATCCAGCGGTTGGCCGGCACCGAGCAGCGTCGCCAGTTGCTGGGTGAACTGCACCAGCGCCGCCTCGTCGAACGCCCGGCGCCGGAACAGCAGCCTCAGCGCCCCGCGATCAAGCCCCACATCACTGGCCAGTCGCGCCTCTACCGGCAGATGCCCCTGCTGCTGCAGGCGGCTGACCACATCGGCGTCAGTGGCGGCCTCCATCTGTCCGTCCAGCAGCTCGCCGTGCGGGTCGAGCGCCCGGTAGCGATAGAGCGGCATCAGCGCCTGCGCTCCGCCGCCGCGGCGGCACGGATGCACACAGCGGCCCTCGCCGGTTCCATGGCGATGCCGGCCGCATCGTTCCTGCCAATGGGGTGTGATGCAGATCGCGCGACGCGATGACGGTATTCCAGCAGCGGCCTCATGCGTCCTCCGTCACCCGCAACACCTCTTCCAGGGTGGTCTCGCCCCGCAAGGCCTTGTCCAGCCCGTCCTCGTACATGGTGCGCATGCCGGCCGCGCGCGCGATCTGTTCGATCTCGCCCATTCCGGCGCGCCGCATCACCGCGCTACGCAGCGNCATGCCGGCCGCGCGCGCGATCTGTTCGATCTCGCCCATTCCGGCGCGCCGCATCACCGCGCTACGCAGCGCATCGTCCATCAGCAGGAACTCCATGATCGTGGTGCGTCCCAGGTAACCGGTTGGCGCGATCTGCGAGGGTTGCGGGCGATACAGGAAGATCTCACCTTCCGGCTGCAGCCGGCGCAGCCCGAATTTTTCGATTTCTTCAGGTGACGCCGGGTAACGCTGCGCATGCAGCGGCTCCAGCCGGCGCACCAGACGCTGGGCCAGGATGCCGTTGATGGTGGAGGTCAGCAGATAGTCCTCCACCCCCATGTCGAGCAGGCGGGTGATGCCGCCGGCGGCGTTGTTGGTGTGCAGCGTGGACAGCACCAGATGGCCGGTGAGCGCGGACTGGATGGCGATGCGCGCGGTTTCCAGATCGCGCATTTCACCGATCATGATGATATCCGGATCCTGGCGCACGATGCTGCGCAGCGCGTTGGCAAAATCCAGGCCGATCTGCGGTTTGGCCTGGATCTGGTTGATGCCCTCGATCTGGTATTCGACCGGGTCCTCGACGGTGATGATCTTGACGTCGGCGCGGTTGAGCTGGCTCAACGCGGTATACAGCGTGGTGGTCTTGCCCGAGCCGGTAGGACCGGTCACCAGCACGATGCCATGCGGCTGTTCCAGCACCTTGCGGAACTGCGGCAGGAACGCATCGGTGAAGCCGAGCTTGTGGAAATCCAGCACTACCGTGCCGCGGTCGAGCAGGCGCATCACCACGCTTTCGCCATGTGCGGTGGGCATGGTACTCACGCGCAGGTCCAGCTCCTTGCCCTGCACCCGCAGCATGATCCGGCCATCCTGCGGCAGCCGGCGTTCGGCGATGTTGAGCTTGGCCATGATCTTGACGCGGCTGATCACCGCGGCCGTCAGATTGGACGGCGGGCCCTCGCCTTCCACCAGCACGCCGTCGACGCGGTAGCGCAGTTTCAGTCGATTCTCGAACGGCTCGATATGGATGTCCGAGGCGCGCAACTCGACCGCGCGCTGGATCAGCAGATTGACCAGGCGGATCACCGGCGCTTCGGAGGCCAGATCACGCAGGTGCTCGATGTCCTCCATCGCCGCAATGTCCCCTTCGGCATTTTCGGCGATGGCGCCCATCGCGCTGCGGCCCTGCCCGTACCAGCGTTCAATCAGCTCGCCGATCTCCGAGCGCAGCCCAACCGCCGGGGTAATTTCGCAGCCGGTGGCCAGGCGCACCGCATCGACGGTGTAGCGGTCATAGGGATCGGCCATCCACAGCAACAGCCGGCCTTGTTGCTCCCGCAGCGGGATCACATGGAACTGCTGCAGAAAACGCAACGGCAGTGGCGCCGCGCCTTCCACCAGTTCAGGCGGCGATGCCGGCAGTTCCCTGCCCGCCAGCACGTTCAATCCCAGCACCTGCGCACAGGCGTCGGCATGATCGCGCTCGGACACCAGCCCCAGCCGCGCCAGCAATGCCAGCAGGCTGCCACCGGACTCGCGTTGCAGATGGCGCGCACGCGCCAGGTCCGCCTCCTTCAGGCGCCCGTGTGCCAGCAGTGCATCGACGATGCGATGCTCCAGGTCGGTCGTGGCGATGGTGTGGTGGGCAACCGCGTTCACGCACCCCTCCTGTTGTCCGTGCCGAACTTTAGCAGTTCGCCGGCGCCGGCCGCGCGCCTTTCCCGGGATAAAAAGAACCCCGACCGGAGCCGGGGTTCGGTAGTGCACGGGCGCCGGTTACTGGCGGGCAACCAGGGTAACGCCGCTGTAGCTGGCTGCACCTACCAGTTTGACGAAGTAGGTGCCGGCGGCAGGTGCGGTGAAGCGCACCGTTTCGCTGTTGCCGGCCCGTGTCGATTTGGCGGCAAAGCTGCTGCTGGTCGGCTCCGAACCCACGCCCACATACAGCGATACATCGCCGCTGCCACCGTAGGTCATGAAGGTCAGCACCGCCCCGGCCTTGGCCTCGAAGCTGTACAGCGCCTCACTTCCCGCCGCGCCCGCCAACCCGCTGACCTCCACCTTGTTGGTCAACGGAATCGCGACGGGGCCACACTGGTCCACCGCCGGATCGCACGGCACTTCCGTGGCCTTGGTCAGCGCCGCGTTGATATTGAGGATGCCTGCGCCCATCGGCGTATTGGCCGGGATGGCAATCGGGAACGGACGCGCGGTCTGCTTGAGCAGATCACGCATCTGGGTCCAGGTGAGCGGGGTACCGACCACGCTCTGGACCATCGCCACCGCGGCGGCCACATGCGGAGAGGCCATCGAGGTGCCCCCCATTCCACCGAGCACCCACTCAGCGGTCGGGCTTTGCGTTCCCTTGTTGATCACCTGCCAGATATAGCCGTTGGGATTGCCGTCAGCCGCGCCCCCACCGCCCGGTGCGGACAGGTCTACACGGGCGCCCCAGTTGGAGTAGTACGCCTTGGCACCGGTGATGCCGGTGGCGCCAACGCTGATCACGCCATTGCACGAGGACATGGTGTAACTGCCTGCGTTGCCGTTGTCGTTGCCTGCGGCCACCACCACGATGGTGCCCAGGCTGTTGGCCTGGTCGATCGCCGCCTGGTAGATCGCCGGACACGATGCCGGCCCCTGGCTGCCCAGACTCATGTTGATCACTTCTGCCGGGTTCTGGTTGACCGGCAGGCCCGGTACCGTGCCACCCGCGGCCCAGATGATGCCGTCGGAAATATCACTGCCGTAGCCACCGCACGAGCCCAGCACCCGCACCGGCATCACTTTGGCGTTGTAGGCCAGCCCCGCCAGCGCCTTGCCGTTGTTGGTTTCCTGCGCGATCGTGCCCGACACATGACTGCCATGCCAGGAACTTGTATCGGCCGGGTGCGGGCCGCCGCCGAGGGCGACGCAGTAATCCTTCTCGATCCAGTCACCCAGATCCCAGCCACCGGCCACGCGCCCGTCAGTGGCGCGCCGGGAAACCCGCTTGTCGCTGATCATGTCGTAGCCGGGAATGACATTGGCCGCCAGATCCAGATGGTTCTGCACGATCCCGGTATCCAGCACCGCCACCACCACCCCCTGCCCGGTGGACTGCTCCCAGGCTTCAGGCGCGCGTACCCCACCGGTGGCATTGCTGAAATTCCACTGGTACTGCGCGTAGTTGGGATCATTGGGAACGAATGCCGGTGTCGCCGTCTGCAGACGCTGGTACATCTGGTCGATCTCGACGCTCTCCACTGCCGGGTTGGCGGCCAGCTCACGCATGAAATCAAGCGCTTCGCGCCCGTCCAGACGCCGCGAAGTGGTGACCACGTTCCATCCGGGCGATGCCATCCGCCGCAGCAACGTCGCGCTGACCGCTTCGCGGGTGGCCAACTTTCCGGTGCTGCCGCCACTGCTGCCGGCAAGGGCAGTCCGACTCACCGCCGCCGCCAGCTCACGGTTCACCGTGGCGGTGTCGCGCAGTTCGGTCGCGCCGGCCCGGTACTTGACCAGGAAGCGATAGCCCCCCGATGCCGGACTGCTGCCGGCATCGATCATCCGCGGCTTGGCCGGCGCAATGTCGGCGGCCGACGCGGCGGGAACCCCGATCGAGGCCATCAACACCACACTTGCTACTGCCACGCCAAGCTTGGTCTTCTTATTCATATCGGATCTCTCGTCGTTCGTGGAACACGGGATGGAACGGTTGCTGCTTTACGCTGCCGTCCTGGCCCAGCAAGCGGCCCCCTCCCACTGCATAGCCAGCAGCGGACGGCAGCGAAACGGCATGCCTCCGCCGCAGCGGACGGAGGCATTGCACCTGCGGGTCGTTACCAGCCGAAGCCGGCGCCGATACCCACCGAACTGTCATCACTGCTGAACGCACCGCCCAGCGTCACCGTGGCACGGTCGCTGATGGCCCGCTGATAGCCGACCGACAACGCCGACTCGCCACTCTGGAAGCCGATACCGACGCCGACCCGGTTCTGGGTGCGCACGCCCGCCGCACTGGTGGCCATGTTCAACATCGCCGCGTTCATCGCCCCTTGCCGGTCGATACGGCGATCGGTGCGACGCAGGCGGTCATCGATCTCGCCCTTGTACATGTTGAAGCTGTCGGACATGGCACCGAAGCGGTTGTCGGTATAGGCATTGGCCCCGGCGATGCCACTGTCGAGCTGGCCCTTGTTGACCGCATCGGTGGCCTGGGTGCCGGCAGCGACATTGGTCACCTGGCGCTGGCTGCCGGCGCTGCCGACCGAGACCGTATTGGCCCGGTCCGCCACCGAACCCTGGCCCAATGCCACTGCACCTTGTGCGGTGACACTGGCGCCCTGGCCCAGCGCCGTTCCCGAGGCTGCCGTCACACTGGCCCCTTCACCGGCCGCCAGCGCATTGGTCGCCGCCGCGCTGATGGTGGTGTTGGCACCCAACGCGGTACTGCCATCGGCGTTGACCCGCGCATTGCTGCCGATGGCGGTGTCGTTGGGCCCATGTGCATAGCTGTTGTCACCGATCGCACTGCCGGTGAGGTCATTGGCCTGGGCCTGGTTGCCGAGCACCGGCCGGCCCCCCGGAGTTGCCGTGACGGGTGACGGGGGTGCGGTTTCCGCCGGCCCGGGAGCTTCCCGCACAGGCGCCTCGACTCCGGCCACGCGGGTATTGAGCGCGGTGACCTGCTGGTCCAGCGCGTTCAACGCCGATCCCACATTGCCGTAGCTGCTGCCCTGGATGACATACGTGGGAGCCACGAACATTCCCTGCATCCCCACTGCCGCACCGCCGCCCAGGAAGGTGGCCATGTTGGTCAGTGACTGGAACAGCTGGCCACCATTGACCGCCTGCATGCTGCCCATCCCGATGGCACCGGCAGCCACGTTGTCCAAGCGGGTTCCGTCGATACCCGCCAAGCTGATCGCCTCACGGCTGCTGTTGTCGTAGGTGACCGCGTTGGCGGCCACCCCTTCGACCGAACCGATGCGCCCGTCAATGTCGTTGACCCGGGTTTCCACCGCACCGACGCGCTGGTTGGTGACGTTGAGCTGGCTGCCATTGACCGCATCGGTGCTGCCTTCGGCCACGCGGCCGGCGGCGAGATTGACGATGCGGCGGGTGGCCGGACCATCCGTGCCGTTGCCACCGCCGACCGACACTACATTGGCTTCGGTGGCGCGCGATCCCGAACCCAGAGCAACCGAATTGGCAGCGGAGACGCCGGCATTGGCGCCGATGGCGATGCTGTTGGCGCCGTTGTTGGCAAACGCGCCGTAGCCGATGGCCACGCCGTTGGTTGCGCTGGTCGAGGTCTGCCGCCCCAGTGCGGTGCTGTTGCTGCCGCGGGCGGAACTGTCCGCGCCGATCGCGGTGGCGCCGGTGGCATTAGCGGTGCTGGCCGTGCCCAGTGCGGTGCTGCGATTGCCACTGGAAGTGGCACCCGACCCCGCCGCGACGCTGTCGGTACCGCTGGCCGTGGCCACGCCGCTGCCGCTGGCCTTGAAGTACTGGCTGGTGGTGCTGGCCGATTGCGCCACCGCATCGAGCTGCGATTTGTTGACCGCATCGGTGCCCTCGGTACCGGCAGCGACGTTGGTGATCTGGCGTTCGCTGCCGACATCGCCCACCGACACGCTGTTGGCCCGGCTGGCCACCGAATTTGCGCCCAGCGCCACCGAGTTGACCTCCCCTGCCACCGCATTGGTGCCGATGGCCGTGGTCTGCTGGTCGAACGCCCACGCACCGGCACCGACCGCCGTGGCGTCATCACCGAATGCCCAGCTGCCAGATCCGATCGCCACCGCGTTGCTGGCGCCAATACCGAAGTAACCGAAGCCGGTCTCGGCCCCGTCGCCAATCGCCAGACTGCCTTCACCCAATGCCGAAGCATTGCGACCGACCGCCACGTTGCCGTTCTCGTACGCTGCCGCATTGAAACCGATGGCGGTGGTTCCCGCTCCATCGGCCAGGCTCTGCGAGCCCATTGCCGTGCTGTAGTTCCCGGTGGCATTGGCCACCGCACCGAACGCCGAGGACTGGTCACCGCCCGCGTAGGCACCCACGCCGGTGGCCGTGGCGGCAAAACCGTCGGCGCTGGCACTGGCACCCAGCGCGGTTCCGCCAATCCCG
>NZ_JAUJUJ010000146.1 GCF_030711595.1 Stenotrophomonas sp. YIM B06876 | reverse complement strand
ATTGCACGCAATTTATATCGAAGTCCCTGCACCGCGACTGGTTTCTGGGCGCTTGCTTCGGGGTGGGCCCGGTGCGCTCAGCGCCACTGCGGGTACAGCAGTTCGGCGATGAACGACACGCCGCCTATGCACAGCATCAGCAGCGCAAACAGCCGGATGCCGTCTTCCGACCAGCGCGGCGCGAAGAGGCTGACGAGAAAGCCGCTGAGCCAGCTGCCTTCNGCGACTGGTTTCTGGGCGCTTGCTTCGGGGTGGGCCCGGTGCGCTCAGCGCCACTGCGGGTACAGCAGTTCGGCGATGAACGACACGCCGCCTATGCACAGCATCAGCAGCGCAAACAGCCGGATGCCGTCTTCCGACCAGCGCGGCGCGAAGAGGCTGACGAGAAAGCCGCTGAGCCAGCTGCCTTCCAGCCATCTGGCGCCGCCGCCCCACAGCACCCACGACCACCAGGCAGCGTAGAGGGCATGGCCCAGGAGCCAGAGCAGCATGGGCTAGCGCCGGGGGCTGCGCTCAGTACTGGTACACGCCCTGCCCGGTCTTGCGGCCCAGGCGGCCGGCGGCGACCATTTCCTTGAGCAGCGGGCAGGGGCGGTACTTGCTGTCGCCGAACTCGGCGAGGTAGACGTCCATCACGGCCAGGCAGACGTCGAGGCCGATCATGTCGGCCAGGGCCAGCGGGCCGATCGGCTGGTTGCAGCCGAGCTTCATGCCGGCGTCGATGTCTTCGGGCGTGGCCAGGCCTTCGGCGAGCACGAAGAAGGCCTCGTTGATCATGGGCACGAGGATGCGGTTGACGACGAAGCCGGGCGCGTTCTTCACCGTGATCGGGCTCTTGCCCAGGCGCTCGGCCAGGGCCTTGACGGCGTCGTGCGTGGCGTCGGAGGTCTGCAGGCCGCGGATGATCTCCACCAGCGCCATCATGGGCACGGGGTTGAAGAAATGCATGCCGATGAAGCGGTCGGCGCGGTCCGTGGCGGCGGCGAGCTTGGTGATCGAGATCGACGAGGTGTTCGAGGCGATCAGCACCTCGGGCGCGACGATGGCATCGACCTGCTTCAGGATCTTGAGCTTGAGTTCGTAGTTCTCGGTGGCGGCCTCGATCACGATCTGCGCGGCCTTCAGGTCGTCGTAGCTGGTCGAGGTCTGGATGCGCGCCAGCGCCGCGTCCTTGTCGGCGGCGCTGATCTTGTCCTTCTTGATCAGGCGGTCGAGGCTGCCGGCCACGGTGGCCAGGCCTTTTTGCACGGCCGCGTCCGAGATGTCGACCATGACCACGTGGACGCCCGACACCGCGCAGGCCTGCGCAATGCCGTTGCCCATGGTGCCCGCGCCGATGATGCCAACGGTGTGAATCGTCATATAGAGAACTCTCTTCAAAGTGAAACAGACGGGCAAGATGGTATCGGCAATCGCCTGCGCCCTCGGTTAAGGTGCCTGCCAGCGGCCACGCCGGTTGGCGCGCAGGAGGCAAGCACCCCATGGACTTCGACTACCTCGTCATTGGCGGCGGTTCGGCCGGCTGCGTGCTCGCCGGGCGCCTGAGCGAAGACCCGGCCGTGCGCGTTGGCCTGCTCGAAGCCGGGCCCAGCGACCAGAGCGTGCTGATCCACTGCCCCGCCGGCCTGGCCGTGATGGCCAGGTTCGAACTCAATGGCTGGGGCCAGAACACCACGCCGCAGCCCGGCCTGAACGGGCGCCGGGGCTACCAGCCGCGCGGCAAGGTGCTGGGCGGGTCGAGCTCGATCAACGCGATGATTTATGCGCGCGGCCAGAGCGCCGACTACGACCACTGGGCTGCGCAGGGCAACCCCGGCTGGGGCTGGAGCGATGTCCTGCCCTACTTTATGCGCGCGGAGAACAACGAGCGCGGCGCCGATGCCTGGCACGGCACGGGC
>NZ_JAUJUJ010000145.1 GCF_030711595.1 Stenotrophomonas sp. YIM B06876 | reverse complement strand
ACTGGTTCAGGTCGCCAACCGGTTGACCTGAGCTGCATGTACCCTGTTTATGTCCTGTGGCGAACTTCTGAATGGGATGATGAACGATGAAACTGCGAGCAACGATCAAGCGGGTGCGGAATATCTGGCGCCGGCACGGCTGGCGCATGTTCGGGCCCTTGGTACTTCACAATCTGCGCTACTACACCAAGCATTGGATGCGCCATGGTTCTTTGGGAATGCCACGCAGTTCGGTGGACCAGATTCCCGGGGTGGAAACCCAGCGGGCGGTTTACTTGAGCGAGCTTGGCTACACGGGGACTGTTGGCGAAAGCGCCGAACCCTACCAACCCATTGATGAAGCGCAGTTTCGATCTGTGATGGAGGCCTTGCCTATTAGTCTTGCCGACTACGCCTTTGTCGATCTGGGTTCCGGAAAGGGCAGGGCCTTGCTGCTGGCCGCGCAGGCCGGCTTTCAGACCATCACCGGCGTTGAATTCTCGGGCGAGCTGCATCAGGCTGCACAAAAGAACCTTGCAGCGGCACGCGGCCAATGGCCCAACGTGGATCGCATCAAGCTCTTATGCGGTGATGCGGCGCAGTATCGACCGCCACCCGTGCCCGTCGTTTGTTATCTCTACAACCCGTTTGGCGCCAGTGTGATGCGTCAGGTGGTCGACATGTGGGTCCGAGCGATGTCAACGCATTCACAGGATGTCTGGGTGGTCTACAGCAATCCGACCCAGTCGGAACTTTTCATGAGCGAGCCCATATTCGAGCACCAGTTCACCAAAGCGGGATCTGCGGTGTTTCGCCGCCGCGCGTGACACTGCACCGCGGGCTCAAGCTGGCAGCATGGCTTCCAGCCCCATTTTTCGGGCCACCAAATCCAGGTTGAAGTTAAGGTCCAGCTCCAGGCCTTTGTGGTTCGATTTTTTGTAGTTCTTGTGGCCAATCTCACTGCAGTGGCCAGCGGTCAATTCTCGTTCGTTCAACCTCACAACACGCTGGTTGTACTGCTGCTCCCAGTAAGAGATACCCACACCACTGTCGTACCAATACTCCGATCGCAGTGCTTTCTCTTCGGGCGGGCCATTGGGATGAGTGTGAAAGTTGCGCCACCACCCGCAGCCCTTCTCAAACTGATGCCTGCTGGCCGCCTCCGTGGTGCAACCGAGAAGCTCCCAGTAACGATGTGTCTTGCGATTGAAGTAGTGACGCAGTCCACCAGTGGAATGAACGGCCGCCATTTGACCATTTTCAAGGGCGTCAAACTGTGATGCAAACTTGTGCAACTTCTCCATGGGCATCAATAGATCAGCGTGCCAGAAGGCAAGTTTTGGAGCCCACAAAAAGGCGAACTCCAGCGGGAAGTGTGGCCACACAACTTTGAGTTTGAGCTCTTTGCCGAAGTCGATAAAGATCGAGCCAGGCAGGGTCGTGAGTTGCTCTGGCTGACAGTTGGGGTCGTGGCCCACCACGGGAGTCCATCCCGCTTCAAGCACCATGCGCTGCTGCAGCAAGGACCATCGATGCGAAATGTTCCAGCAAAGCCAGAGTTTTTGCTCGTTGCCAACTTCCTTTTTCCAGTTGGCTGCGGCCTCCAAAACGGTATCCAGCGGGAGATCAAACTTTCCCCAGTTTCCAGTGCCATTCTGGCCTTCTTTTCTCTTGATGAGTTCCCAATTCATGGAGTTCCCGTTCTTTGTGGTGTCGGTCGAGCGCTGTAACCCATCAGGTCTCATGCCCTGGTACGACTTGCGGTGGATTGTCCGGACTGTGGTGGCTGACTATGAGGGATTGAGTAGGAGACTTGATCGAAAGCAGTCTCTCCACAAGCAGATACAGGGCGACTGAGGGGGGCAGAGTCACCAAAAATGCGACGGGAAGAAGCAGCCAGAAGAACCATGCTCCCAAGACA
>NZ_JAUJUJ010000144.1 GCF_030711595.1 Stenotrophomonas sp. YIM B06876 | reverse complement strand
CGGCACCGCCCCCGTCATGATGATGGCATGCAGGATGGATTTGTGGCAGTTGCGGTCCACCACCACCACATCGCCCGGCGCCACCGTGTGGTGCCAGACGATCTTGTTCGACGTGCTGGTGCCGTTGGTCACGAAGAAGCAGTGGTCGGCATTGAAGATGCGCGCCGCATTGCGCTCGCTCTCGCCAATGGCGCCGTTGTGGTCGAGCAGCTGGCCCAGTTCTTCGACGGCGTTGCAGNTGCCGTTGGTCACGAAGAAGCAGTGGTCGGCATTGAAGATGCGCGCCGCATTGCGCTCGCTCTCGCCAATGGCGCCGTTGTGGTCGAGCAGCTGGCCCAGTTCTTCGACGGCGTTGCAGACGTCGGCGCGCAGCATGTTCTCGCCATAGAACTGGTGGTACATCTGGCCCACCGGGCTTTTCAGGAAGGCCACGCCGCCCGAGTGGCCGGGGCAGTGCCAGGAATACGAGCCGTCTTCGGCATAGTCGAGCAGCGCCTTGAAGAACGGCGGCTGCACACCTTCCAGATAGCTCTTGGCTTCGCGGATGATGTGCTTGGCCACGAACTCGGGCGTGTCCTCGAACATGTGGATGAAGCCGTGCAGCTCGCGCAGGATGTCGTTGGGCAGGTGGCGGCTGGTCTTGGTCTCGCCGTAGATGTAGATCGGCACATCGGCGTTCTTGCGGCGCACCTCGCCGATGAAGCTGCGCAGGCTGTGCACGATCGGGTCTTGCCCCGCGCCCAGCGTGAACTCCTCGTCGTCGATCGACAGGATGAAGGCGCTGGCGCGGCTTTGCTGCTGCGCGAACTGGCTCAGGTCGCCATAGCTGGTCACGCCCAACACCTCGAAGCCCTCGGACTCTATGGCCTGGGCCAGCGCGCGGATCCCCAGCCCCGAAGTGTTTTCGGAGCGGTAGTCCTCGTCGATGATGATGATGGGAAAGCGAAATTTCATGCGCAGCCTCCGTGCAAACGTGCCCTGCCCGGCCAAAAAACAAAAAGAGGCGCGAAGTGTAAGGAATAAGTGTGAAGCGCCTTTGGAGCGGGCTTTTTCTGACCCAGAATGTGGTGAACTAAAGACAAACGACAAGCGGAGGTTGATCCATGGACCATTCCACCCTCTGGTGGCTGATGACCGGCGCCGCCGTGGTGGCCGAACTGCTGACAGGCACGTTCTACCTGCTCATGCTGGCCATCGGCCTGGCTGCAGGCGCCATTGCCGCGCACCTGGGCTTTGCCATGCCCACGCAGCTGCTGGTGGCCGCCGTGGTGGGCGGCGGTGCCGTGGTGGCCTGCTACCTGATCAGAAAAAGAAGCCCCGGCGCCCAGCCTGCTGCCAGCAACCGCGACGTAAACCTCGATGTCGGCGAGACCGTGCAGGTCGACGCCTGGAACCCCGACGGCACGGCCCAAGTACGATACCGCGGCGCCCAATGGACGGTGCTGCTGCGCCCGGGCAACGCGCCCTCGCCCGGTCCGTACCGCGTGGCCGAAGTCGTGGGCAGCCGCCTGCTGGTCGACAAACTGTGAGAACGTGAACACGTTCCAAACCACCAACCTGAGGGAACCCCATGGAAATAGCCATCGTCATCTTTGTCATCGCCGCGATCTTCATCGTGCGCTCGGTCAAAGTCGTGCCGCAACAAAATGCCTGGGTCAAGGAGCGCCTGGGCAAATACGCCGGCACGCTCACGCCGGGCCTGAACTTTCTCGTGCCCTTCATCGACCGCGTGGCCTACAAGCACAGCCTCAAGGAAATCCCGCTCGACGTGCCCAGCCAGATCTGCATCACGCGCGACAACACCCAGTTGCAGGTGGACGGCATCCTGTACTTCCAGGTCACCGACCCGATGCGCGCCAGCTACGGCTCGAGCAACTACATCATGGCCGTGACGCAACTGGCCCAGAC
>NZ_JAUJUJ010000032.1 GCF_030711595.1 Stenotrophomonas sp. YIM B06876 | reverse complement strand
GCCGGCGGTGGCGCGGCCGGCGGGGTGAAGTCGACCGCCGGCGGCTGGGCGATCTGCGCTTCGTTCTCCACGGTGAAATTCGGCTTGCTCTGGTAACCGAAGATCTTGGCGGTGATCACCTGCGGAAACGAACGGATATAGGTGTTGTAGTCCTGCACCAGCTGGATGTAGCGGCCACGCGCCACGGTGATACGGTTTTCGGTACCCTCCAGTTGCGCCTGCAGGTCACGGAAGGACTGGTCCGCCTTCAGATTCGGATAGTTCTCAGTCACCACCAGCAGCCGCGACAGCGCGCTGGACAGCTCGCCCTGTGCCTGCTGGAACTTCTGCAACGAGGCCGCATCGTCGGTGTTGACCTGGATCTGGCCGACGCGGGCGCGGGCCTCGGTGACCTCGGTCAGCACCTGCCGCTCATGCTGGGCATAGCCCTGCACGGTCTTGACCAGGTTGGGAACCAGATCGGCGCGGCGCTTGTACTGGTTGAGCACTTCCGACCAGCCGGCCTTGACCGCCTCGTCCTTCTGCTGGATGGCGTTGTAACCGCAGCCGGACAGGAACATCGCAACACAGAGCAGCACAAGCGGACGGAAAAGACGGCGCATGACAGCTTCCGGAGTGGGCGGGAATCACGAGCATGCCATGGCCGGCGTAAAGGCGTCTGCACAACGGAAAAGGGCCGGCAATGCCGACCCTTCCCTCTCCGCTTACCAGTTGCCGGCACCCGGCACGTGATGGGCCACGGCCCGGCGGCGCATCAGCAGGTTCAGCCATTCGACCAGCACCGAGAACCCCATCGCCGCGTAGATGTACGGCTTGGGTACATGCACCTCCAGCCCGTCCAGGACCAGCACCGCCCCGATCATCAGGATGAAGGCCAGCGCCAGCATCTTCACCGTCGGATTGGCGTCGATGAAGGCGCCCAGCGGGTTGGCGGCCAGCAGCATCACCGCCACCGACAACAGGATCGCCGCCACCATCACCGGAACGTGCTCGGCGATGCCGACCGCGGTGATCACCGAATCCAGCGAGAACACGATATCGATGACCGCGATCTGCGCGATCACCATGCCAAAGACCGCCGAGGTCCTGGTGGTGGTGGGATCGGCATCGTCGCCACCCGTGATCAGCTCGCGGATCTCCATCGCGCCCTTCACCAGCAGGAACAGCCCGCCGACGATCAGCACCAGATCTCGGATCGAGATGCCCATGCCGCCGACGTTGAACAGGTTGGTCTGCATATGCGCCAGGTAGGCCAGCGACACCAGCAGCATGATCCGGGTGATGCAGGCCACCGCGATCCCGAGGCGGCGCGCGAACGGACGCCGCTCTTCGGGAAGGCGGCCGACCGCGATCGAGATGAACACCAGATTGTCGATACCCAGCACGATTTCCAGCGCGCTGAGGGTGAACAGGGTCAACCAGACGTTGGGGTCGGCAAGCAACTCAAGAGACATGAACTCAATCCTTCATTGAAACGGTCAAAGCGACGGCACGTGATTGCGCGCCCTCAAAAAATTCGGGGCACCAGGATCAGGCCCCAGCACAGCAGCACATTCATCATCAGCACGAACACCGCGGCCGAGCCCATGTCCTTGGCGCGGCCGGCCAGCTCGTGGAATTCGCTGCCATAGCGCTCGATCACCGCTTCGATGGCCGAGTTGGCCAGCTCCATCGACAGCACCAGCAGCATCGAGCCGAGCATCAGCACCTGTTCGATCGGCGTCTGTCCCAGCCACAGCCCGACCGGGGCCAGCAGCACGAACAGGTACACCTCCAGCCGGAACGAGGATTCATGCAGCCACGCGGCACGCAGGCCCTGCCAGGACCAGACCGCGGCCTTGAAGATACGCGCCGGCCCACGCGGCATATGCCCCTGCTGATCAGCCATCAACGAGGACTCCCGCGCGACACAAGCAAAGGGAAGGCGGCAACAAAACCGTCATGACACAGGCACCGGAGCTGAAAAGGCGATCGGCAATACTGCCACAAGCCTCCCGCTTTGCCCTATCGCAGGCGTTTCGGCGCTTCCCGCGGGGGCGGCCGGTGCGCGTTCCGCGCCGGTTTCAGGAAAACCGCACGGTGGCCACCGTGCCACGGCCCGGCTCGCTTTCCAGCTCGATCTCCCAGCCAAAGCGGTTGCACAGCCGGCGCACGATCGACAGGCCCAGCCCGGTTCCCTGCGGACGGCTGGGCTCGCCGCGGTAGAACGGCTCGAAAATGCGCTGCAGCACATCGGCCGACATTCCGATGCCGCTGTCCCGCACCACCACCGTGCCCGGTCCCACCTCGATCTCGATGGTGCCCTCATCGGTATAGCTGCAGGCGTTGCGCAGCAGATTTCCGACCACCACCTGCATCACCCGTGGCGGCGCATGCAGCGGACTGGCGCTGTGCACATGCACCTGCAGCTGGATTGGACGACTTGCCAGCAATTCACGGGCGATGCCTACTTCCTGCCGGACGATATCCGCCACATCGAAAGTCTCACTCTGCGGTTCGATATCCGCCTCGCGCGCCAGGATCAGGAACGCGTCAATCACCGCCTCCATGTCGCGGCCGGCGCGCTGGATGCGCTGCAGACTGCGCTGCAGGCGCGGACCCAGCTCCGGGTCGCCCAGCGCCATGTCACTGGCGACGCGGATCACCGTCAACGGCGTGCGCAGTTCGTGGCTGGCGTCGCGGGTGAAATTGCGCTCGCGGGCGACGTGCTCGGTGACCCGGTTGGCCAGCGTGTGCAACGCCGCCGCCAGCTGCCGGGTTTCGCCCTGGACATCGGCCGGCAGGTGCTCCGGTGCCAGGTCGGCGACATCGGGGTGTCGCGGGTCCCAGCGCGAAACCCGGCGCGCCAGCCAGTTCACCGGCGACACCAGTCGCCGCGACGAGCGGTAGGTCAGCCATGACACCGCATAGATCGCCAGCAAAATCAGCAGTACCGGCACCACCCCGAACCAGAACGCCAGCCGCTCGGCCTGCGAGCGCAGGAACACCAGGTACAGGCGCGCACCGGCCTGCTGATCCACCAGCACCAGTTGATCGGACGGCTCCAGCTCGTGGAAACCGGGCTCCAACGTGCGCAGCGGCGCCGGCAGGCTCAGGCTGGATTGGCCGTTTTCAAGCAGGTAGCCGCGGATGTTCCGGGTATTGGGCGGCGGCTGGACCGGAGAGGCCTGGTGCAGGCTCCAGTAATAGTCCGCCTCTTCCTGCAGCACGCTGTGGATCAGGCTGTGTTTGATCACCAGCGAGACCAGATAGCCCCCCAGCAGGACTGCCAGGCTGGTCAGCAGTGTCTGCACGATAAACGCGATCCTGATCTTTCGTGGCAAGCCGTGCGGCATTACAGAACCCGGAAAAAGTTGCGGCCATTATAAAAACCGGCGCTGTGATTCCTTCGTGCACCCACACACGCAAAACCCGTCACGCGCGTGGCGTGACGGGCCGTGATGGTCATTGCGGCAACGCCGCCTCCCCCGCGTTGCAATTGCCTGCTCAGCTCATGGGCTGGGCGATATCGGCAATCCGATAACCGGCACTCTGCACGGTGTGCAGCAACGGGTGCTCAAACGGCTTGTCGATGATCTTGCGCAGGTTGTAGAGATGGCTGCGCAACGTATCCGAATCGGGCAGGCCATTGCCCCAGATCTCACGTTCGATTTCCTGACGGGTGACCACCCGCGGCGATTCGCGCATCAGGATGGTGAGAAGGCGCAGGCCGATCGGCGAAAGCTGCAGCTCGGAACCGGCGCGGGTGGCACGCATGCTGACCGGATCCAGCACCAGGTCACCGACCTTGAGCACTTCCGAACCGACCTGGCGGCGCTCCCGGCGGATCAGCGCACGCAGGCGCGCTTCCAGCTCCTGGATCGCAAACGGTTTGGTCAGGTAGTCATCGGCGCCATGGCTCAGGCCGGTGAGTTTGTCATCCAGCGTGTCGCGTGCGGTCAGCATCAGCACCGGGGTGGACTTGCGCGCATCGTTGCGCAGGCGGCGGCACACCTCGATGCCGTCCAGGCGCGGCAGCATCAGGTCCAGCACCACCACGTCATAACTGTTCTCGGCGGCCAGGCGATAGCCATCAAGGCCGTCGCAGGCATAGTCGACTTCAAACCCGCGTCCTTCCAGATACTCGCCGATCATCTCGGAAATGTTGCGATTGTCTTCAACGACCAGCACCAGGCCGGACGATTCCTTTGTCTGTCGCATGGAGCTTCCTCATTTCTTCAGCTTTGTGAAACATGCCGGACGCGGGGTGGATTCCGCGTGAAGAGACCGGGTGCGGGTGGTCACGGTTTCAGCAACGGCCGCAGCACCGGCCATACGTTGTCGAGCAGGCGCGGCTGCGCGGCGGCGGTGGGGTGCAGCCCGTCGGCCTGCATCAAGGACGGCTGCAGCGCGACACCCTCCAGAAAGAACGGCACCAGCGCGGCGCCATGCCGGCGCGCCACTTCCACATAGGTCTGGCGCAACCGTTGCCGGTAGACCGGGCCGTAATTGGGCGGCACATCGATCCCGAGCAACAGCACCCGGGCACCGCTGTCGGCGCTGAGCACCACCATCCGGTCCAGGTTGCTGCGCAGTTGCGCCGGACTCAGCCCCCGCAGCGCGTCGTTGCCCCCCAGCTCGATCACCACCACCTTGGGCCGATGCTTCTGCAGCAGCGCCGGCAGCCGGGTCAGTGCACCGGAGGTGGTTTCCCCGCTGACGCTGGCATTGACGATCGCCGGCGCCGGCTGCAGCTGTGCCTGCACGCGCTGATCGAGCAGATTCACCCAACCTGACGCCGCCGGAATATTGTGGGCGGCGCTGAGACTGTCGCCCACAACCAGTACGCTGGTGCGGGTGGGCGCAGGGCTGGCCAGCCCCGCCAGCGGCAACGCCAGCAACAGCAGCGTCCAACCCCAGCGGTGGATGCGCCCTGCCCAACCTGTACGTGTTCCACTCATCGGAGACTCCTCATCGACAACCTGCCTTCCCGTGCCCCGGCCGGCATCGCCATCGACGCTCGTGGCGTCGGCAAATCCGTGCGTGGACCGGAAGGGGACGTCCACATCCTCGACAGCGTCGACTTGACCATCACTGAAGGTGACAGCGTGGCCATCGTTGGCGCGTCCGGCTCAGGCAAGACTACCCTGCTCGGGCTGCTGGCCGGCCTGGACCTGCCCAGCCGCGGCGAGATTTCGCTGGCCGGCGCGGCCCTGGGCAGCCTGGACGAGGAGGCCCGCGCCGCCCTGCGCGCGCGCCAGGTCGGGTTCGTGTTCCAGAGTTTCCACCTGCTGCCGGCGCTGACCGCCGAGGAGAACATCGCGCTGCCACTGGAGCTGGCCGGACGCGAAGACCCTGCCCGGGTGCGCGAGGTGCTGCAAGCCGTGGGCCTGGCGGCGCGTGCCCGCCACTATCCGCGCCAGCTGTCCGGGGGCGAACAGCAACGCGTCGCCCTGGCCCGCGCGTTCGTGGCGCGGCCGCGGATCCTGTTCGCCGATGAGCCGACCGGCAGCCTCGACCAGGCCACCGGGCACCAGATCAGCGACCTGCTGTTCGCGCTCAACGCCGGCAACCGCACCACGCTGGTGCTGGTCACCCACGACCTGCAACTGGCACGGCGCTGCGCCCAGGTGTACCGGCTGGAAGCCGGGCGCCTGCAGCGGATTCCGGATGCCGCGGCATGAACGTGTGGCGGCATGCGCTGCGTGCGGTGCGTCGCGAGTTCTTCGCAGGCGATCTGCTGACCGTATTCGCCGCCCTGGTGCTCGGCGTGGCCGTGATGACCGCGGTCGGCACACTGGTGGACCGGGTGACCCTGGCGCTGAGGGCGAGCGCGGCGGAGATGCTGGGCGGCGACCTGGGCCTGAGTGGCCGCGAACAGATTCCCGAAGCTTTCGTCGACGAGGCCCGCGCCCGCGGCCTGCGCACGACCCGCGTGGTCAGCTTTCCCAGCGTGCTGTTCCACGGCGACGACAGCCAGATGGCCACCATCAAGGCGGTCAGCGCCGGGTATCCGCTGCGCGGGCAACTGCGGCTGGACGCCGCGGCACCGGGCACCGCCAGCGTGCCGCCCCGCGGACAGGCCTATGCCGACCCGCGCCTGCTCGCCGCGTTGAAACTGCAGCGCGGCGACGCGCTCGAGTTCGGGGCCGGATCACTGCAAGTCACCCAGGTGCTGCTGGCCGAACCGGACACCTCCGGCGAGCTGCTGCAACTGGCGCCGCCGCTGCTGGTCAACCTGGCCGATGTCGACGCGGCGGGCCTGCTGGGCCCCGGCAGCCGCGCCTCGTACCGGATGCTGTTTGCCGGCCCCCCGGCGCGGATCGCCGATTTCCGCGCCTGGCTCAAACCGCGCAGCACCGGCCTGCAGCTGGTCGGGATCGAGGATGCGCAACGCGGCGTGCGTGACGCCTTCGACCGCGCCGGGCGTTTTCTGGCCCTGGCCGGGTTGCTGGCCGTGCTGCTGGCCGGGATTGCCACCGCGCTGGCGGCCAACCGCTTCGCCCTGCGCCGGATCGACTCTGTCGCCGTGCTGCGCTGCCTGGGCGCGCGCCAGCGTGACATCCTCGCCTCGCTGGCGCTGCAACTGCTGTTGATGGCGGTACCGGCCTGCCTGCTGGGCATCGCCCTGGGGATGCTGGCGCAGACCGGGCTGGTGCAGGCGCTGGGCAGCCTGTTGCCCGACCGGCTGCCGCTGCCCCAGGCGATGCCGGCGTTGGCCGGGGCCGGCATCGGCCTGTTGCTGTTGCTCGGTTTCGGCCTGCCACCGCTGCTGCGCCTGCGCAACGTGCCGCCGATGCGGGTGCTCAATCGCAGCTTTGCCGCGCTGCCCCCCACTTCGATGCTGGTCTATCTGGCGGCACTGGCGGCCACCGTCGCGCTCACGGTGCAGGCCACCGGTGATGGCCGACTGGCCGCCTGGGTGCTGGGCGGGCTGGGCGGGCTGAGTCTGCTTACCGCGCTCTGTGGCGGGGCGCTGCTGCTGGTCATGCACCGGCTGCAATCCCGCCTGCATGGGCCGTGGCGGCTCGGCGTTGCGGCGCTGACGCGCCGGCGCGGCCTGAGCGTGGTGCAACTGGTCGGCCTGTCGCTGTCGCTGTGCGCGCTGCTGTTGCTGGCGGTGATCGGCCCGGGCCTGCTCGGCCAATGGCGCGACCGCCTGCCCGCCGACACTCCCAACTACTTTCTGATGAACATCCAGCCCGAGCAGGCGCAGGCCACCGGTGCCTACCTGCACACGCTCGGCGTGATTGCGCCCACGCTGGAGCCGTTCAGCACCGGCAAGCTGCTGGCCATCAACCGTCAGCCGCCGCAACTGCGGGAGAGCCGCGCCGACCGCGAGGGCGACGAGGCCGACCGCCCGGTGAATTTTTCCTGGNGGAGCCGTTCAGCACCGGCAAGCTGCTGGCCATCAACCGTCAGCCGCCGCAACTGCGGGAGAGCCGCGCCGACCGCGAGGGCGACGAGGCCGACCGCCCGGTGAATTTTTCCTGGCGGCACGCGTTCCCCGAAGCCAACACGCTCACCGCCGGCCGCTTCTGGGCGGCGGACAGCCGCGCCGCCGAGGCCTCGGTGGAACAGGGGTGGGCGCAGCGTTACGGACTGGCGCTGGGAGACACCCTCACCCTGCAGCTGGGCGATGAGCAGCGCAGCTTCACCGTGACCAGTTTCCGCAAGGCCGACTGGGATTCGTTCCGGGTCAACTTCTTCCTGCTGCTCAATGCCGGCGCGGTGCAGGACGCGCCGTACAACCTGATCTGCGCCTTCCATCTGCCGGCCACGCAGGCCGCGCAACTGGCGCCGCTGACCCGCCAGTTCCCCAACATCTCGCTGCTGGATATCGACGCCATCCTTGGCCGGGTGCGCGAGGTGATCGACCGGGTCAGCCAGGCGGTGCAGCTGGTGATGGGATTCAGCCTGCTGGCCGGCGTGCTGGTGGTACTGGCCGCGCTGCAGGCCACCGCCGGCGAGCGCCGCCACGACAACGCGGTGTTGCGCACCCTGGGCGCGCGCCGGACCCAGCTGCGCGGGGCGGTGCTGGTGGAATTCGGTGCGCTGGGCGCGCTGGCCTCGCTGCTGGCCGTGGCCGCCGCCGCGGTGATCGGCGTGGTGGTTGCCCGCGAGACGTTCGAACTGGCACTGGTGCCGCCATGGCCGGCGCTGCTGGCCGGTGGCCTGGCCGGCACCGCGCTGAGCATGCTGGCCGGCTGGTGGGGCACCCGACGCATCCTGCGCACGCCGCCCGCACTGGCCTTGCGCGATGCCTGATGCCTGATGCCTGATGCCTGATGCCGGGAAGGACATTGCCGCAGCCTGCACGGGTCGCGGGATTAAACTGCGGCGCCTTCTTTCCGCAAATGACCATGTCCGGTCTGTCCTTCACCCGCTACCTCTATCCGGTGCTGTTGCTGCTGGCCAGCAACATGTTCATGACCGTGGCCTGGTATGGACACCTCAAGTACAGAAGCACGCCGCTGGTGCTGGCGATCCTGGCCAGCTGGGGCATCGCCTTCTTCGAATACTGCCTGCAGGTGCCGGGCAACCGGCTCGGCAGTGCGGTGTACTCGGCACCGCAATTGAAGGGCATACAGGAAGTGATCACGTTGCTGGTGTTCGCGGTGTTCTCGGCCACCTACCTGGGCCAGCCGCTGAAATGGAATCACTGGGCGGCGTTTGCGCTGATCGTGGTGGCGGCGCTGTTGATGTTCAAGGAATGACCCACAGCGCCTATCTGCATGAAAAGGCCCCGCAATGCGGGGCCCTTGGGGTTACTTGATTGGCGCCGGTTCGACGAACCGGGAGAACACCGCATCGATCTTCGCCTCATCCACCGCCGCCCCGCCCTGCACGGCTTCGGCCTGTTCAAACAGCGGGATGATCATCGCCATGCCGTCCAGCTTGGTTTTCAGATGCACGCCCGGCGCCTTGCCCAGGAAGCCGTCCCAGCGCTGGCGCACCTTCGCCCAGAACCCGGTTGTGGCGTTCCAGTAATTGCGGGCGGGGGAGAAATCGACCTCGGTGGTCTTGAGGTAGTCGTTGAAGCCGAACTCGCGCGCGATCTCCACCTGGCTGCCATCGGCATTGCGCTGCACCTTGGTGTTGAACTGCTCGTGCGTCCAGCCATTGGGCGTGAGCGTGTGCCGGTTGATCACCGCCAGCGCGTTGTAGTCGCTGCGCTGGGTGTACTCGCGCCGCGGCAGCGGCCGCCAGCTCAGGTCGCTGGTCCAGGTCGGCACGTTGTTGGCGTAATCCCACTTGCCGGTACCGCAGTAACGCGGCCCATCGCTAACCTCGTACACGCACTGGGTCCAGGCGCCTTTGTTGACTGCCGCGGGAATCGCGCGCACCGCCCAGGTCTGCTCGGCGCTGAACTCGAAACGGTTGGCCGCTTCATAGACCCAGTCCTGCCGCCAGTGCTTGGTGACGTGACCACTTTTGCCATCCACCAGCAGGTGCTGCAGGACGACGCGGTGCGGGCTGTCCTCCACCACGATCACCACCTCGTTGCCGCCACTGCGCATGGCCGAGGCGCGCTCGTAGCCGGGTTTGAGCAGCACGGTTTCATCGAAGGCGAAATCCACCGTGTACTCGCCCTGCATCGCCAGGATGCTGGCGCGATCGCGCGCGGTGTCCACGGACTGGGCGCTGGCTGTGCCACTGCTGGCCAACAGCAGCACCGCGCTGGCGGAAAGCAATTTCATGGGTATTTCCTTTATGGAGTATCGGTAACGGGAAGTGGCCATCCGTGGCCGGGAGAGAGCCGGTTGCCGCAGCAATGCGCGCACTGCTGCGTGCTGGCGGTATCAGCGCAGCGACATCACCAGGACACCGCCAGGCTGGCCGACACCGTGCGACCGGGATTGGTGTAGCGATCCAGCACCGGGCTGTTGCCGGCCAGGTTGGCGGTGATGCCCGACCAGTCGATGTACGTGCGGTCGCCCAGATTGAACACACCGACATTCACTTTCGCGCCCGGGGCGAACTCCCAGTGCGCCATCAGATCCAGCACGCCGTAGCCGCCAGGGCGGTAGGCCGTGGCACTGGCGATGCGGTCCTTGCGACGCGCGAAGCTGCCGGCCAGTTCCACACCCCACGTGTCACGGTCGTACATCAGCCCGATGCTGCCGCGCAGCGGATCGATCGAATCCAGCGGCACGTCCTCGGTCCGGTTGTCACCGCGCGACCACGCCGCCGCGCTGCGCAGTGACCAGCCTTTCAGCGCGTCGGCCAGTTCGCCGAAATCCACCCCGGCCTTCATTTCCGCGCCGTAGATCCGCGCATCGGCGATGTTCTGCGACTGGAACACCATCAGTCCCTGCGCGTTGGTGCCGACATAGCGCTGGGATTCGATGAAGTCGCGGTAGTCGTTGTAGTAGCCGCTCACACTGACGTAGGCCACCGGCGCGATGAAGCGCAGTCCCAGTTCCACGCCGTCACTGGTTTCCGGCTTCAGATCCGGATTGGGAATGGCGGTGTAGCCGAACATCACGTTGGTGAAACCCAGGTTGACGTCGTTGTACGGCGGCGAACGGAAGCCGTGCGAATAGCCGGCGAACAGCGACCACTGGTCGTCAAAACGCCACACCGCACCGAACTTCGGCGACACGCTGGTCTTGCTCAGCGAGGCCACCGGCATGCCCGGGTTGTCCGTAGCGAAGATCGCATCCATCTCCGGCTTGAGCCGGTAGTGATCCACGCGGATGCCCGGCACCAGCGACAGCCGGCCCTCGGCCAGGCGCATCTCGTCCTGCGCATACAGGCCCAGCTCGGTGGTCTTGCTGACCGGGAAGTCGCGCACCGGGAACACGTCGGGCAGGATCGTGGTGCTGACCGTGCCGTTGGCCAGCACCTGGAAGCCGTCGCGCTTCTGGCGGATTTCCGTCCACGCACCGTCCACGCCCCAGGTCAGCGCATGGGGCACGCTGCCGGTGTCGAAGGACTTGTCCAGCACCGCCTGCAGGCCGTAGACGCGCTGGTCGAAATTGAACTCGCGATGGCGGCGGCTGCCATTGGCGCGCTGCTCGTTGGTGATCTGCGTGGTCTCGCTGTCCTGGCGGTACAGCTGCCAGCGCAGGCTGTCGGCGAACGCGCTGTCGAGCGCATCCATCTCATGGGCGAACGCCACCCGCGCGCGGGTCTGGGTGTCATGCGCGGTCATGCCGGTGGTGGTGGTGCGATCGATCGCCGAATACACGTCGGTATCGGTGATGTCCTCGTTGCCTTCCACGGTCAGGCGGAAGCGCTGGTTCTGGTCGGGGGCATAGACCAGCTTGGACAGCACGCTGCGCCCATCACGCTGCTGCGGATTGGACGCGGTGCGGGTGTTGTCGCGGCTGCGCACCTCGCCCTGGTTGCCGGTTTCCTGGCCCTGGCGGTGGTTGACGTTGACGATGCCGCTCCAGCGCTCGCCGCCGAATGCAGTGGTCACGCTGCCCAACAGGCCCTGCCAGTCGCCGTCGTAGCCGAATTTCAGGCCGACGTAGCGGTCTTTGCCTTCGCCCAGATAATCCGCCGGGTCCTTGGTGACGAACGCGACCACCCCACCCAGTGCGTCGGAGCCATACAGCGAACTGGCCGGCCCGCGCACGATCTCGACCCGCTTGAGCGTTTCCAGATCGGTGAAATCGTGGTTGGCATTGGCGAAGCTGCCGATGTTGAAACTCTTCGGCATGGCGATGCCGTCGGTCTGGATCAGCACGCGGTTGCTGTCCAGGCCGCGGATGCGGAAGCCGCCCAGGCCGAAGCGGGTGGCGCTGCGGGTCACGGAAATACCCGGCTCGTAGCGGACCAGATCGCGGATGTCGTGCACCAGCTGGTTGTCCAATTGTTCGCGGTCGATCACATCGACCGTGGCGGCCACATCACTGACAGCGCGCGCGGTACGGGTGGCGGTGACCTGGACACGGTCGAAATCGCGCACATCGGCCGAGTCGGCGGTTTCAGCGTGCACAGGAGACAACACCGCCCACAGGGCGGCGCTCAGAACAGTTGGACGGATCATGGGTGCCTGGAATCAATCGAAGGAACGGAACCCCTGGCACAGCAACCGGCTTGGCGAAGCAGGCCGGCGGCCAAGGGAGAGAGAACGGGTCGATTCAGGCGGGCGTGGCGCCAATGCGGGCGTCGGCTGGCAGGAGTGTGCTGCGGAATTACTTGGTCAGGATCAGCTTGTCGTTGCTGGTATGGCGCAGCCGGTAGAACTTGTCGCCATGCTGGATCAGGATTTCGCGCTGACCCTTGAGCAGAGCGCCGCTGTCGAGGATCCCTTCAACGGGCATCAACTGGACCGGGCGTTGCGGCAGATGCAGCGTGCGGGAGCGGAGCAGGACAGGTTGGGCGGACATCATCGTGATTCCGTGCTGGGGACGAACTTGATGATAATGATTCTCAATACCATTGCAAGCAGGGCGAACGAGATTTCCTCAGCTCACCCCGCCCCACCCTCACCCCTAGCGGCAGGAGCGCGCACGCTCCGCCGCCAGACGAGCTTCAGGCAAATGCCGCTTCGATCTTCTTCCAGGCGGCATCTTCCACCCGTGTGGCCACATCCAGCGCACGCAGGTTTTCCTCCAGCTGCGCCACCCGGCTGGCGCCAAGGATCACGCTGGAGACATGCGGGTTGCGCAGGCACCAGGCGATGGCCAGCTGTGCCGGCGACTCCCCCAGCTCCTGCGCCAGCGCGGTGAACCGGCGCACCTTGCCCAGCCGGTCCTGCGCCGGGTCGCCGAGCACGGACGCCTGCAGCCAGCCCAGCGATTCCTGGCCCAGCCGCGAGGCCGGATCGATCCCGTCGTTGTACTTGCCGGTCAGCAGGCCCGAGGCCAGCGGCGACCAGATCGTGGTGCCCAGCCCGGCTCCGGCGTACAGCGCTGCGTACTCGGTTTCGACCCGCTCGCGGTGCAGCAGGTTGTACTGCGGCTGCTCCATCACCGGGGCATACAGATTCCTGTCCTGTGCGATCGCCAGCGCCTCGCCGATCTGTGCCGCCGACCACTCCGACGTTCCCCAGTACAGCACCTTGCCCTGGCGGATCAGCGTATCCATCGCCATGACGGTCTCGGCAATCGGCGTATCCGGATCGGGGCGGTGGCAGTAGTACAGATCCAGATAGTCCACCCGCAGGCGCTTGAGCGCGGCGTGGCAGGCGTCGGTGACATGTTTGCGCGAGAGCCCGCGCTGGGTCGGCGCGGGGTGTTCGAGCGAGCCGAAAAACACTTTGCTGGAGACGCAATAACCGTCGCGCGGCAGCCGCAGGTCGGCGATCACATCGCCCATGACCTGTTCGGCCCGGCCCTGCGCATAGCCCTCGGCGTTGTCGAAGAAATTGACGCCGTTGTCCCACGCCGCGGCAATCAGGTTGCGGGCCTCGTCACGGGCGATCTGCCCGCCGAAGGTGACCCATGCGCCGAATGACAGGGCGGAAAGCTGCAGGCCGGACGACCCGAGGCGACGATATTCCATGGCTGGCTCCTGAAACGGGTCCGCAACCGGCGCGGACGGGACAACAGTTTAGCCGCCCCGTCAAGCCCGCAGCGGCGGCCGGCCTTGCCGATAGCGGCGCAATCGCGGCAAATAACCGCGCTGAACCGGATTTTCCTTGCCGCGCATCACCCCGCTGCTCTAGGCTTGCGGTCTTTGCGGGCACGCCGGGAAATTCTCATGGTCGAAGGTTTGGGCAGGATCGGCTTCGGCCTGTTCGGTTTGGCGGTGCTGCTCGGCATCACCTGGCTGTTTTCCAACAACAAGCGTGCGGTGGACTGGAAGCTGATCGGCACCGGCGTGGCCCTGCAGATCGCCTTTGCCGCGCTGGTGCTGCTGGTGCCGGGCGGGCGCGACGTTTTCAACTGGCTGGGGCAGGGCTTCGTCAGGATCCTGAGCTTCGTCAATGAAGGCTCGAGCTTCATCTTCGGCAGCCTGATGGACGTGCCCAAGTACGGCTTCATCTTCGCCTTCCAGGTGCTGCCCACCATCATCTTCTTCTCGGCGCTGATGGGCGTGATGTACCACCTGGGCGTGATGCAGGCGATCGTGCGCGGCATGGCCTGGGCGATCACCAAGATCATGCGTGTGTCCGGCGCCGAAACCACCAGCGTCTGCGCCAGCGTGTTCATCGGCCAGACCGAAGCACCGCTGACGGTGCGTCCGTACATCTCCAAGATGACCCAGTCCGAACTGATCACGATGATGATCGGCGGCATGGCGCACATCGCCGGCGGTGTACTGGCGGCCTATGTGGGCATGCTCGGCGCCGGGGACCCGGTGGCGCAGGCGTTCTACGCCAAGCACCTGCTGGCCGCCAGCATCATGGCTGCACCGGCCACGCTGGTGATCGCCAAGATGCTGGTACCCGAGACCGGCACCCCGCTGACCCGCGGCACGGTCAAGATGGAAGTGGAAAAGACCTCCAGCAACATCATCGATGCCGCCGCCGCCGGCGCCGGTGACGGCCTCAAGCTGGCGCTCAACATCGGCGCGATGCTGCTGGCGTTCATCGCCCTGATCGCGCTGCTCAATGCGCCGCTGACCTGGTTCGGCGATGTCACCGGCCTGGCCTCGGCCATCGGCAAACCCACCGACCTGTCCACCATCTTCGGCTATCTGCTGGCACCCATCGCCTGGGTGATCGGCACCCCGTGGGCCGACGCCACCACGGTCGGTTCGCTGATCGGCCAGAAACTGGTGATCAACGAATTCGTGGCCTATCTGCAGCTGTCGGAAATCATCAACGGCAAGGTCGCCGGCGTGACCCTGAGCGAAGAGGGCCGCCTGATCGCCACCTACGCGCTGTGTGGTTTTGCCAATTTCAGCTCGATCGCCATCCAGATCGGCGGCATCGGCGGCCTCGCTCCGGACCGGCGCCATGACCTGGCCAAGTTCGGCCTGCGCGCGGTTCTGGGTGGCACCATCGCGACCCTGATGACGGCTACCATCGCCGGTGTACTGACGCACTTCAACTGATTCCCTGCCCTTTTCGAGAAGTAGATTCCATGAGTTCTGTTGTCGTTGCCGGTTCCTTCAATGTCGATCACGTCTGGCGCTGCGATGCCCTGCCCGCGCCGGGCGCAACCATTGCCGGACGCTATACCACCGGTCCCGGCGGCAAGGGGTTCAACCAGGCCGTGGCGGCGTGCCGTGCCGGCGCCGACACCACGTTCCTGTGCGCGCTGGGCGATGACGCCGGCGGCGCCATGGCCCGCGGGCTGGCCCGGCAGGACGGTTTTGCGCTGGTGGCCGAAACCAGCAGCGAACCTACCGGCACCGGCGGCATCTATGTCGATGGCCACGGCCGCAACACCATCGTCATCGGCCCCGGCGCCAATGCCGCGCTGAGCACCGCCTTCATCGAAAGCCAGCGGGCGCTGATCAGCGGCGCCAAAGTGCTGCTGGCGCAGCTGGAGTCGCCGGTGGAAACCATCGAGGCGGCGCTGGCGATCGCGCGCGAGGCCGGCGTGGTCACCGTCCTCAACGCGGCACCGGCCAACGCCCCGTCCAGCATCGGCCTGCTCAAGCTGGCCGACGTGCTGACCCCCAACGAAACCGAGTTCGTCGCCCTGCTCGGCCGCCATGTCGGCGAGCGGGTGGAGGCCGATGACGTGGCCACGCTCGATGGCGCCCGCCTGCATGCGCTGTGCCGCGAGCTGTGCGGCAACACCGTGGTGGTGACGCTGGGTTCGGTGGGCGTGTTTGTCTCGCATGCGGAAGAAAAGCTGCGCGGCGATACCCAGCCGTATTACCGGGTGGCCGCCGAAGCGGTACACGTGGTCGATACCACCGGCGCCGGCGATGCGTTCAATGGCGCACTGGTCGCGTCCCTGGCGCAGGCACCGGAAGCCGCGTTCGCCAGGCACGTGCGCTTTGCCAACCAGTACGCCGCCCGTTCGACCGAGAAGGAAGGCGCGGCAGTGTCGATGCCGAAAATGACCCCGGCCGACGCCTGATCAACCTCGTATAGAAGCGGCGCCAGTCGCAACCCGGGCTGGCCGGAAAACGCCTCATCGCGCCTTGCCGCCCTGCCGCGGCGACACCTCCACAGCGGCATTCCAGCCCGTTCGCGGGCCGCGAAACTACAATAGCGCCATGCAGATCGGCCCCTATACCATCGCCCCCCATGTGGTGCTCGCGCCCATGGCCGGGGTCACCGACAAACCGTTCCGGCAGCTGTGCAAGCGCCTGGGCGCGGGGCTGGCCGCCTCGGAAATGACCATTTCCGATCCGCGCTTCTGGAACACCCGCAAGTCGATCCACCGCATGGACCACAGCGGCGAGCCGGCCCCGATCAGCGTGCAGATCGCCGGCACCGAGCCGCAGCAGCTGGCCGAGGCGGCACGCTACAACGTCGACCATGGCGCGCAGATCATTGACATCAACATGGGCTGCCCGGCCAAGAAGGTGTGCAACGCCTGGGCCGGCTCGGCGCTGATGCGCGACGAGGCGCTGGTGGCGCGCATCCTTGAGGCGGTGGTCAATGCAGTCCAGGTGCCGGTGACGCTGAAGATCCGCACCGGCTGGGACTGCGACCACCGCAATGGCCCGCGCATCGCGCATATCGCCGAAGACAGCGGCATCGCCGCGCTGGCCGTGCATGGCCGTACCCGCGACCAGCATTACACCGGCAGCGCCGAATACCAGACCATCGCCGCCATCAAGGCGGCGCTGCGCATCCCGGTGATCGCCAATGGCGACATCGACTCGCCGCAGAAAGCCGCGCAGGTGCTGGCACTGACCGGGGTGGACGCGGTGATGGTCGGCCGCGCCGCGCAGGGCCGCCCGTGGATCTTCCGCGAGATTGCCCACTATCTGGCCACCGGGCAGGAACTGCCGCCGCCGACCCTGACCGAAGTGCGCGACATCCTGCTCGGCCACCTGCACGACCTGCACGCCTTCTATGGCGAGCAGCAGGGCGTGCGCATCGCGCGCAAGCACCTGGGCTGGTACGCCCGCGATCGTCCGGAAAATGCGGCGTTCCGCGCCGTGGTCAACCGCGCCGACGACGCCGCCAGCCAGCTGCAGCTGACCGGCGCCTATTTTGACGGGCTGATCGCCGCGGCGGCTGCCGATCGCGTGCAATACCCGGCCGCCGGCTGAGCGCACCGCGATGCGCGGCCGCACGCCCTGAACGACGTTTCCGGAGCACCGCCGGCGCATGGGCGAAGCGGTGTGGCGGTTTCCGTGATGCGGCCACCGGCGTCAGCGTCTTTCATTTGGAAACCGCACACCCGGTCCGGCGCAAAACCATGCGTTTGCCAAGGCATCAACGACCGTGGCCGACCGCGAAAATAGCGATGCGCACCCGGAATGCGTCAGGCCGGAACCGGCGACGTGGCGGACTTTCCGCGCCTCGTTTTTTTATATTCATTCCGGCGCGTATACAGCGGCGTTTATTAATTCCTGCGACCCATTTTTTTCACTGGCCGGATATCTGTACCGGCGCACGATCCGGTCAATGGGACGTCGACAGCAAAGGCGATTCAGGCAGTTCCGCAAAATCGTCCCCGCCTCAGCATCGCCTGCGCTGCCACCCCGTTCGCCGCCTGTGGCGAACCGCAGCCAGAGGAGTCCTCCCGGACTCCAGCAGGAGAACGCCATGTACACACGCACCGCACTCATCACCGCCCTTCTGGCGATCACACCGGTTGCCTATGCATCGGAGTCAACGCGTTCGATCGAGCAGCTCGCGCAGGAAAGCGGACTGACGTATGACGATATCTGCATGCTGCTGGGCCCCAGCTCCACGCATCTACAATACCTGACGTCCTACGACCGGGTACAACGCAAGTTCATCGATACCGTGGGTTATGCGGAGTACGAACGGCTCATCAACCACGACTTCCCGGCCGCCCCGCTGCATCACCGGCACCTGAGAAACCAGACCGCCGCGTTGTAACCGGCCCGGTGAAGACCGGTTAGCGCAACAAGGGCAGGACGCACACCGCCTGGAGGGCTGGCCCCTTCAGGCATGGACTTGAAGCAAGGCCATCCCCACCGCACGCACGGTAGGCTCCCGTTTGGCCCTGGTCACGGCATCGGGGGCCGCTGGCCAGTGGTGGTGGCTGTGGTTTCGGCAACCGGCTCGCGCCAGATCCGTTGCCACAGCTGCGCCAGGCGCTGTTTGAGCACGCCGCGGTTGCCTGCTTGCCGGTAGGAAGGCCGCAGTTGCTGCGGAGCGATTGCCTGCCAGCCGTCTCCGTGGGCCTGCGCCACGGCAAAGCTGAAGGTGTAGTCCGGCTCCATGCCCATGCGCAGGTCGCTGAGTACCAGCTGCCCGTCCTGTACCTGCGTGCGCATGAAGCCGCGGTTGAACCATTGCAGCCGCGCCACGGCCGGAATTTCCGCCGCTTGGCGCAGCGCCTGCACGTTGGACGGATAGCTGCTGAACGTCATCGGCCCACGATCGGCGATCAGCGAGCGCTCGCCGATCACATAGCCACTGGGCGTCATCGCCACCACCTGCCACAGCAGCGTGTTGAACGGCATCGCCACCGAGAACCGCGGCGCATCGCCCAGCCCCATCGCCGCCAGCGCGCGACCGGCTTCGTGGTCGACCCTGCTTTTGGCCAGCAGCGACCAGCCCAGATAACCGCTGCTGAGCACCAGCCCGGCGACCAGTGCGTGGCGTGCCAATGGCCGTGACCGCGCGAACCAGGCCACCCCACAGCCCAGCAGCAGCCAGACCGTGTACAGCGGATCGATGATGAACACGCTGGACCACATCACCGGATGCGGCCTCAGCGGCCACCACAGCTGGGTGCCGTAGACGGTGAAGGCGTCCAGCAGCGGATGGGTGACCAGCGCCAGCTCGATCGCCCAGAACCAGCGCTGCGGCGCCGCCGCGACCCGGCCGTGGCCGAAGCGACGGAACAGCCACCAGATCAGCGCGCCCAGCAACGGCAGCACCAGCAGCGAATGACTGGCGCTGCGATGCAGCGTCATCAAGGTGACCGGGTTGTCGCTGAATGCAGCGATCAGCACCCCGTCCAGGTCCGGCAAGGTGCCCAGCGCGGCACCGGCCAGCAAGGCGGCACGGCGGTGGATGGCGGGAACGACAGCGGCGGCAATGGCGCCACCCAACACAATCTGACTGAGGGAATCCATGCCGGGATCGTACCAGCCAGCCGTGGCGCGGTGGCCCCGCAGCCCCGTGGCGCTGGCGGCTTAACCCGCGGCAACCGCTTGACGGGCACAATGCATCACGCAGCGGTGGCGTGTATCATCCGCACCCATCTTTCCATCCGAATCAAGGGATATTCACACGATGTCCAGCTACCTCTTCACCTCCGAGTCGGTCTCCGAAGGCCATCCCGACAAGGTTGCCGACCAGATTTCCGATGCGGTACTGGACGCGATCCTGACCCAGGACAAGCGCGCCCGCGTCGCCTGCGAAACCATGGTCAAGACCGGCGTTGCCATCGTTGCCGGCGAAATCACCACCAGCGCGTGGATCGACCTGGAAGCGCTGACCCGCAAGGTGATCGTGGATATCGGCTATGACAGCTCCGAGGTCGGTTTCGACGGCGCCACCTGCGGCGTGCTGAACCTGATCGGCAAGCAGAGCCCGCACATCGCCCAGGGCGTGGACCGCAAGAAGCCCGAGGAAATGGGTGCTGGCGACCAGGGCCTGATGTTCGGCTATGCCACCAACGAGACCGACAGCTACATGCCGGCCGCGATCCACCTGTCGCACCGCCTGGTCGAGCAGCAGGCCAAGATCCGCAAGAAGAAGAACTCGCCGCTGTCCTGGCTGCGTCCGGACGCCAAGAGCCAGGTCACCCTGCGCTATGAAAACGGCGTGGCCGTGGGCATCGACGCGGTAGTGCTGTCCACCCAGCACGCTCCGGGCATCAAGCAGAAGGACCTGATCGAAGCCGTGCGCGAAGAGATCATCCGTCCGGTGCTGCCGGCCAAGTGGCTGCACAAGGGCACCAAGTTCCACATCAACCCGACCGGCAAGTTCGAGATCGGCGGCCCGGTGGGCGACTGCGGCCTGACCGGCCGCAAGATCATCGTCGACACCTACGGCGGCTGGGCCCGTCACGGTGGCGGGGCGTTCTCGGGCAAGGATCCGTCCAAGGTCGACCGTTCGGCCGCCTACGCGGCGCGCTATGTCGCCAAGAACGTGGTCGCGGCCGGCCTGGCCGACCGTTGCGAAGTGCAGGTCTCCTACGCCATCGGCGTGGCCGAGCCGACCTCGATCTCGGTCACCACCTTCGGCACCGGCAAGATCAGTGACGACAAGATCGAGAAGCTGATCCGCAAGCACTTCGACCTGCGTCCGTACGGCATCATCAAGATGCTGGACCTGATCCACCCGATGTACCAGCAGACCGCGGCCTACGGCCACTTCGGCCGCAAGCCGAAGGAATTCAGCTACACCGATGAAGCCGGCCAGAAGCACACCGCGACCGCCTTCTCCTGGGAGAAGACCGACCGCGCCGAGGCGCTGCGCAAGGATGCCCGGCTCAAGTAAGCCGCCGGCAGCAGCACGCCAGTGACAAGACGGGCCGCGCAAGCGGCCCGTCTTTTTGGCCGCATGCCGGCCTGACGTACAGGATCCATCGCCGTGACCCCTTGCAACGACATCGAAGACTCTTCCGCCACGCTGGCGCCCGCAGCGTCCAGTGCCGCGCCCGCCGAGGCGCTGCTGGCCGTGCTCGAAGCGGTGGCCAGCGATCGCACCGTGCTTGACCACTGGCCCGCCGGACAGCGCGAGCGCCTGCACAAGGCGATCGCCCACATCTATCACCCCGAGCCGAAGCTGCGCCGCAAGAAGTCCAAGCAGGTGCAGCGCGAACGGCATGCCGAGAAACTGCGCCGCGCCGACGCGTTGCTGGAGCAGACCGGCATCCGCACCCTGCGCCGGGCGCCGGTGTTCAGCACCCCGAATTATTTCCCGCCGGCGGCCCCCGGGCCGGACCGGCTGGAGCTCGACCAGCCGCACGCGGACATCCCCGCGCCGCCGGAATCGCCGGAGCTGCTGCACTGCTATGTGTGCAAGCAGAAGTACACCCTGCTGCACCATTTCTACGACCAGATGTGCCCGGCCTGCGCCGACTTCAATTTCGCCAAACGCACCGAGCTGGCCGACCTGCGCGGGCGCGTGGCGCTGCTCACCGGCGGCCGCGTCAAGATCGGTTACCAGGCCGGCTTGAAACTGCTGCGCGCCGGCGCGCACCTGATTGTCACCACCCGCTTCCCGCGGTATTCGGCCGCGCGCTATGCGCAGGAGCCGGACTTCGCCGACTGGGCCGACCGGCTGGAAGTGTTCGGCCTGGACCTGCGCCACACCCCCAGCGTGGAAGCGTTCTGCGCAGAGCTGGCCAGCAAGTACGCGCGGCTGGATTTCATCATCAACAACGCCTGCCAGACCGTGCGCCGCCCGCCGGAGTTCTACGCGCATATGATGGAAGCCGAGACCGCCTCGATGGCGCAGACGCCCGCCCACGTGCGCAAGCTGCTGGGCCAGTTCGAAGGCCTGCGCAGCCACGACCTGCTGCCCGAGGCCAGTGCGCTGAGCGCGGCGGCAATGCACAGCCTGTCCGACACGCCCGGGCTGACCCACGCGCCGGCGCTGTCACAGGTGCCGTTGCTGGCCGAGGAACTGCTGGGGCAGAAGCACCTGTTTCCCGAAGGCCGGCTGGACAAGGACCTGCAGCAGGTCGATCTGCGCGGACGCAATTCCTGGCGCCTGCAGATGCACGAGGTGCCGGCGGTGGAACTGCTGGAAACCCAGCTGGTCAACGCGGTGGCACCGTTCATCCTCAACGCGCGACTGAAGCCGCTGATGCTGCGCACCCCCAACCGCGACAAGCACATCGTCAACGTCTCGGCGATGGAGGGGCAGTTCTACCGCAACTTCAAGACCACCCGGCACCCGCACACCAACATGGCCAAGGCCGCGCTGAACATGATGACGCGCACCGCCGCGGCCGATTACCACGGCGACGGCATCCACATGAACAGCGTCGATACCGGCTGGGTGACCGACGAGGATCCGTTGGAGCTGGCGGTGCGCAAGACCGCGCAGGAACGCTTCCATCCGCCGCTGGATATCGTCGATGGCGCCGCGCGCATCGTCGACCCGATCATCCACGGCCTGAACACCGGCGAGCACGTGTGGGGCCAGTTCCTCAAGGACTACCAGCCTACCGACTGGTAAGCCGGCACACCGCGGCGGCGAGCGTCCCGCGGACCGGGGGGTTGCGCCCCGGCCGCCTTCCGCGCGCATTGCCCATGGCTGATCCGCGGCTACCGGCTCCGGCTGTGCTCAGGTAGCCTGCGCACTCTGCCGATGCGGGTATCGCGATGTCCGAGCTCCACTCCCAGCAGTTGTCCATGACCGTCCTGATGACGCCGGACATGGCCAATTTTTCCGGCAAGGTGCATGGCGGCGCGGTGTTGCGCCTGCTCGACCAGGTGGCCTACGCCTGCGCCAGCCGCTATGCCGGCCACTACGTGGTGACCCTGTCGGTGGACCAGGTGATGTTCCGCCAGCCGATCGCCGTCGGCGAACTGGTCACGTTCCTGGCGTCGGTCAACTACACCGGCACCTCGTCGATGGAAATCGGCATCAAGGTGGTAGCCGAGGACATCCTCAGGCAGAGCGTGCGCCACGCCAACAGCTGCTTCTTCACCATGGTCGCGGTGGATGACGCGGGCAGACCCACCGCCGTGCCGCCGCTGCAGCCGCAGACCGCCGATGGCAGGCGCCGCTTTGCCGCCGCACAGATCCGCCGCCAGCTGCGCGAGGAAATGGAACAGCGCCACCGCGCCCTGCTGGCCTCCAGCGCGCAGACCGGAGCGGAAAACCGCACGCCCGAAGACGAAGGCACCGCGGCGCGGTAAGCGGATAACCCCGGGCCAGTGCCGGCGCGCGAAACCCGTAGGGCCGGGCAACGCCCGGCAGCGCTTTATCCGGGAAGTCCACAGCGGGGCGTTGCCCCGTTCTACCGGGCGGAGGGGCGTGGTCCGGGCGAAACGCAGCGGACCCGGCCCCGAAGCCAGAAACCGTAGTGCCGGGCCACGCCCGGCAGCGCTTTATCCGGGAAGTCCACAGCGGGGCGTTGCCCCGTTCTACCGGGCGGATTTGCGTGGTACGGGCGAAACGCAGCGGAACCGGCCCCGAAGCCAGAAACCGTAGTGCCGGGCAACGCCCGGCAGCGCTTTATCCGGGAAGTCCACAGCGGGGCGTTGCCCCGCTCTACAGGACGGGCGGGTTTACGCGGGGCGGGCGAACCACAGCGGACGGCCCCGACGCCACGAACCCGTCGGGCCGGGCAACGCCCGGCAACGCTTTATCCGGGAAGTCCACCGCGGGGCGTTGCCCCGTTCTACCGGGCGGAGGGGCGTGGTCCGGGCGAAACGCAGCGGAACCGGCCCCGACGCCAGAAACCGTAGTGCCGGGCAACGCCCGGCCGCGCTTTATCCGGGAAGTCCACAGCGGGGCGTTGCCCCGCTCTACATGACGGGCGGGTTTACGCGGGGCGGGCGAACCACAGCGGTCGGCCCCGAAGCCACGAACCCGTAGGGCCGGGCAACGCCCGGCAACGCTTTATCCGGGAAGTCCACAGCGGGGCGTTGCCCCGCTCTACATGACGGGCGGGTTTACGCGGGGCGGGCGAACCACAGCGGTCGGCCCCGAAGCCACGAACCCGTAGGGCCGGGCAACGCCCGGCAACGCTGTATCCGGGAAGTCCACAGCGGGGCGTTGCCCAGTACTACCGGGCGGATTTGCGTGGTTCGGGCCAAACGCAGCGGAACCGGCCCCCACGCCAGAAACCGTAGTGCCGGGCAACGCCCGGCCGCGCTTTATCCGGGAAGTCCACAGCGGGGCGTTGCCCCGCTCTACAGGGCGGGCGGGTCGGGCAACGCCCGGCAACGATTCACCCCGGAAATCCCCAGCGGGGCGTTGCCCCGCTCTACCGGGCGGGCGGGTTTACGCGGGGCGGACGAACCACAGCGGCCGGCCCCGAAGCCACAAACCCGTAGTGCCGGGCAACGCCCGGCAACGATTCACCCCGGAAATCCACAGCGGGGCGTTGCCCCGCTCTACATGGCGGGCGGGTTTGCGCGGGGCGGGCGAACCACAGCGGCCGGCCCCGATGCCACAAACTTGTAGTGCCGGGCAACGCCCGGCAACGATTCACCCCGGAAATCCACAGCGGGGCGTTGCCCCGCTCTACCGCTCAGCCGGTGTTCTGCACGCCCTGCGATACGCCATTGACGCAGGCCACCAGCGCGCGCAGCAGGCCTTCGTCCCTGCGGCCGCTGTCGCGCCAGCGCTTGAGCAGGTCCACCTGCAGCACGCTGATCGGGTCGATGTAGGGATTGCGCAGTCGGATCGACAGCGCCAGCCGCGGGTCGTGTTCCAGCAGCTCCTGCTGCCCGCTCAGCTGCTTGACCCAGTGCGCGGTCAACGCCAGCTCGTCGCGGATCAGCGGGAAGAATTCGCCATGCAGCGCGCCGGCCTGGCGCGAGAACAGTTCGGCGATGTTGATGTCGCCCTTGCTCAGCACCATCGCCGTGTCGTCAAGGAAGGTGGCGAAGAACGGCCAGTTGTGGGCCATCTCGCGCAACGTCTCGCCATGGCCGGCGGCGGCAGCCGCCTGCAGGCCGCTGCCCACCCCGAACCAGCCGGGAATCACCGCGCGCGCCTGGCTCCAGGCGAAAACCCACGGAATCGCACGCAGGTTGGACAGCGCCGCATCCTGCCCGAGCCGGCGCGAGGGCCGGGAGCCCAGCGTCATCCGTTCGATCACGTCGATCGGCGTGGCCTGGCGGAAATAGTCCATGAACCCGGCACGGCCGACGAACGCGCGATAGGCCTGCGCGCTTTGCGCGGCCACCTGCTCCATCACCGGAATCCACTGCCGTTCGCGCGGCTCCGGCGCACGCGGGCGCAGGCTTGAGCGCAATACCGCGCCGGCCGCCTGCTCCAGCGAACGCAGCGCCAGCGCGCGGATACCGTATCTGCGATGGATCACCTCGCCCTGTTCGGTCACGCGCAGACGGCCATCGATGGTGCCGCGCGGCGAGGCATTCACCGCATGTGTGGTCTTGCCGCCCCCCCGGCTGATCGAGCCGCCGCGGCCGTGGAAATAGCTCAGGCGCACGCCATACCCGGCGGCCGCTTCCAGCAGCTCCACCTGCGCTTTTTGCAGGCCCCAGCGCGAAGCGGCGATACCGCCATCCTTGCTGCTGTCCGAATAGCCCAGCATCACCATCTGCACATCGCCGCGCGCGGCCAGGTGCGCGCGATACACCGGATCGCCCAGCAGGTCATGCAGGGTGGCGGTGCCGTGCTGCAGGTCGTCCACGGTTTCGAACAGCGGCGCGATATCCAGCGGCACCGCATTGTCGGCATCCACCAGCCCGCCGCGGCGGGCCAGCGCCAGCACCGCGAGCACGTCGGCGCGGTCGTGGGCCATGGAGATGATGTAACTGCCCAGCGCCTCGGCGCCGTGGCGGCGGCGGGCGTCGGCCAGTGCCGCGAACACCTTGTCCAGTCGCTCGCCGATTTCGTCACTGCTGGGCGGCAAGCTCTGCCCGCCACTGGCATAGGCTCCGAGCAGCTGCGCGCGGGCGGCGTCATCGCGTGCATCCCAGGCGTCCTGGCCGCCCAGTCCTGCGGCCAGCGCGCGTGCGTGCACGCTGGATTCCTGGCGCACATCCAGCCGCGCCAGATGGAAGCCGAAGGTGCGCACCCGCCACAGCAGCCGGCGCACCGCAAACCACCCCGCATTCCGGCCTTTGTTCGCTTCCAGGCTGTGCAGGATCAGCTCGATGTCGGCGACAAACTCCTCCGGCGCGCCATAGCCGCCGGCGGCGTCGTCGGCAGTGGCCTGCAGCCGCGCGCGCATCAGATCGTTGAGCAGCCGGTAGGGCATGTTGGCGTGGCGCGGGCGCGACTGCACCTGTGGCAACAGCTGCCGATACTGCCGCACCCGCTCGATCACGGCGGCACTGATGCCCACTATTTCGGTGGACTGGCTCAGCAGGCTGGCCAGTTGCTGCATCTCCTTCAGATACAGCTCCAATATCGCTTGCCGCTGCGCGTTCAACGTCGCGGTGACGGTGCCGGCATCCACATTCGGATTGCCGTCCATGTCGCCGCCCACCCAGGTGCCGAACCGCACCAGTCGCGGCAGCGGCAAGGTACGTCCCCAGGTGTCCAGCAGCGCCTGCTCCAGCGACTCGTAGAACACCGGCATCACCCGGTACAGCACGCAGGTCAGATAGAAGCCGACGTGCTCGCGCTCGTCCTCCACGGTCGGCCGGACCGGCGAGGAGTCGGCGGTCTGCCACGAGGCGGTCAATGCCATGCGGAAACGCGCGGTATCGGCCGCCTGTTCGCCGGGGGTGCGCTGGCCGTCGAGGTTGTCGACCAGGCTGGCGATCATGATCTGTTCTTTTTCCAGCAGCGCACGCCGCACCGCTTCGGTCGGATGCGCGGTGAAGACCGGCTCGATGTCGATCCGCGGCAGCCACTGCGCCAGCTCTTCCAGGGTCACCCCCTGCGCCTTGAGCTGCAGCAGCGCGTCGTGCAGGCCGTCGGGTTGCGGGCGCTGGGTGCCGGCGCGCTGGTAGTCGCGGCGGCGGCGGATGCGGTGCACACGCTCGGCGATGTTCACCACCTGGAAGTAGGTGCTGAATGCCCGCACCAGCGCTTCGGCATCATGCGGCTCACGCGCGGCCAGCTGTTCGTCGAGCGAGGCCAGCGGCGCCTGGCTTTCGCGCCGGGCGATGGCGGTGGTGCGCACCTGCTCCACTTCGTCCAGGAACTGCGGCGAGACCTGTTCGGCCAGAACATCCCCCACCAGCGCGCCCAGCCGGCGCACATCGTCGCGCAGGGGCAGATCGGGAGTGGCGAAAACAACGCTGCTGCGGTACTCGTTCATGCAGGACACACCAGCCTTCAGAGCGGGAACCCTTTCAGCCTAACCGAAAAAACCTTGCGGCCTTGCAGTGCACCAAACCTGTCACCCGGTGCATCGGCATGTTGTCCGCCGCCTGTCCGGCGGACAGCACAACGGGGCGAATCCGCCCCGTTGTGGTCATTGCATGGCAGTGCCGGCTCAGCGCGCGGTACGCGCCTTCCTGCCCTTCTCCGCCATCGGCGGGGCCAGCCACGTATCCAGCCAGCGCTCGCTTTCAGCCAGCATGGTCATGATCGACTCGCGCGCGCGGTAGGCGTGCGATTCGTTGGGCAGCATCACCAGCCGGGCGTTGCCGCCCAGTCCCTTGACCGCGGCGAACATGCGCTCGCTCTGGATCGGGAAGGTGCCGGAGTTGTTGTCGTCCTCGCCATGGATGAACAGGATCGGGTCCTTGATCTTGTCGGCGAAGTTGAACGGCGACATCGCCTGGTACACGTCCTGCGCCTGCCAGTAATTGCGCTCCTCGGCCTGGAAGCCGAACGGGGTCAGGGTGCGGTTGTAGGCGCCGCTGCGGGCGATACCGGCCTTGAACAGACGCGTGTGCGCGAGCAGGTTGGCGGTCATGAACGCGCCGTAGGAATGACCGCCGATGGCGATGCGGCCACGGTCGGCCACGCCCCGACGCACCACTTCGTCCACCGCCGCCTGCGCATTGGCGATCAGCTGCGGCAGGTAGGTGTCGTTGGGCTCCTTGTCGCCTTCACCGATGATCGGCATCGACGGGCTCGCCAGCACCGCGTATCCGCGGGCCAGGAACGCCTGCGGGCCCCAGTAGCTGATCGCGTTGAAGCGGTACGGCGAGTCGGTGACCTGGCTGGCCGCTTCTGCGGTCTTGAACTCGCCCGGATAGGCCCACATCAGCAGCGGCCGCGGACCATCCCGCTTGGGGTTGTAGCCCGGCGGCAACAGCAGCGTGCCGGTCAGGTCCACGCCATCGTTGCGCTTGTAGCGGATCTGCTCCTTGTGCACGCCGCGCAGCTGCGGCAACGGATGCGCGAAGTGGGTCAGCGGCTTGGCCGCGGCCGCGCTTGCGCCCAGTGCCTGCACGTAGAGGTTGGCCGGCTCGTCGGGCGACTCGCGCGTCAGCAGCAGCTGCGCGCCTTCGTTGTCCAGCAGCGCCTGTGGCAGTTCGTAATACGGGGCCTGCGAATGGAACAGGCGCGTGGTCTGTTTGCTGACCAGATCCAAGCGGTCGACAAACGGCCGGTCGCCCTGCGGCGAAGCACCATCGCCGTACAGGAAGATGCTGCGGCCATCAGCCGTGAGCTGCAGCCGCGGCTGGCCGTTGACGTCCATCACCAGCGCCGGCCTACCCGGATCGTTGTAGCGGTCCTGCGAGGAACGTGCCGACAGCAGCTCCGGTGCGGTACCGGCATGGTCCGGAGCGATGCGCCACTGCTTCACTTCGCGGGTCTTCCACCACGACTCGTTGAGCAGCGCCAGATCGCCCCGTCCCCACTGGATGCCGGCATAGCGGCTGCCCAGCTGCGCCAGTGTCACCGGCGGCTGTTCGAACGGCGCGGCCTGCATCAGCACCGCATCGCGGATGGCTACCTCACGCGACGGATCGCCACCGTCCTGGGCTTCGGCCCATACCAGCGTGGCCGGCGCATCGGCACGCCAGCTGATCCGGCGCACGCCGGTCGCCACGGCGTCATTGCCGGTCGGCAGGCCTTCCACCAGCGGCAGCTTCGCCACTGCGTGCACCTGCTTGCCCTGCGCGTCGAGCACGTCGATGCGGCGCGGGAACGCACTGGCCGGCACCAGGTAGGAGAACGGGCGTTCGATCCGCTGGCTCAGCAGGTACTGGCCATCGGGCGAAGACGACAGCCCCAGATACAGCCCCACCGCCGCCACCGGCCGCGCCTCGCCATTGATCGACAGCCGCACCGGCTGGGCGCGCGCGTAGTACTCGAACTGGCGCGCATCGGCCTCGTTCTTCAGCAGGTCCTGATAGGTGCGGATCGCCCGCACCCCAGCACCGGCTTCGGTCCGCTGGATTGCCGGCCCGGTCGGAATGCCAGCGGCCGGCGGCGCGGCGCCCTGCCCGGCCGGCTGCTGCATCACCAGCAGCGCGCGGCTGTCGGGCAGCCACGCATAGCCGTTGCCGAACACCGTGTTGAGCTTTTCCGCCACGCGCCGGGCATGGCCGGAGGCAATATCCACCAGCCACAGCTCATTGGCGCCGCTGGCGGCATCGACCTGGTTGAACGCCAGATAGCGCTGGTCCGGCGACCACGCCAGCGAGGCGACCTTCAACGGCTGCGGCAAACCGCTGATCTGGCGCTGGCGGCCATCGGCCACGTTCATCAGCCACAATTTGTTGCCGAAGCTGAAACGGCTGTCTGAAAACGTGCGCGGGCTGATCCGCAGCCCCGCCAGTTTCAGCTCCGGCTGCGCCACCACGTCGATGCCCGGCAGCGACGGACTCTGCAGCATCGCCACCAGGTCGCGGCGCGGCGACAGATACGGCGTGGGCGCCTTGGGCGCATCCACCACCGCCTGCAACGCCGCCGAAGGCAGCTCGTAGCCGCCCGGCGCGGCCGGCGCCTGCTGCGCCCAGCCCGACACCGGCACCAGCAACAGCCCCGCGCACAGCACCACCACCTGCCGCCATTGCCTGGCGCCCCCACGTCTCATTGCAGTCATTACGCCTTCCAGTTGCGGTTAATCAGCCCGGGACCATAGCAGTCCCCAGCGCCCCTGCCCTCTGCCGTTGGTTGGGTGCGACGGGAGGACGCAGTTCATCGGCGGAGCGGTTGCAGCGATATAATCGCGGTCCCTCTGCCGAGGGGCGCTGCGACCATGGATGCGAAGCCGGCCCACTGCCGCTTCGCCATGGCCAGGCTCGGCAAGGGTCCACGCAACAACGGCGCCCGGCGAACGCGAGTTTTCTCGCAAAAACCGGAGTTGTGTATGACCGCTGTTGCCAAGACCTTCTCGCAGGAAGGCGATTACAAGATTGCCGATATCTCGCTGGCCGACTGGGGCCGCAAGGAACTGGACATCGCCGAGCACGAGATGCCGGGCCTGGTGTCGATCGGCCGCAAGTACGCCGCGCAGGCACCGCTCAAGGGCGTGCGTGTCACCGGCTCGCTGCACATGACGATCCAGACCGCGGTGCTGATCGAGACGCTGAAGAACATCGGCGCCGACGTGCGCTGGGCTTCGTGCAACATCTTCTCCACCCAGGACCACGCCGCCGCGGCGATCGCCGCCACCGGCACCCCCGTGTTCGCCTGGAAGGGCGAGACGCTGGAAGAGTATTGGGATTGCACCCTGGAAGCGCTGAGCTTCCCCGACGGCAAGGGCGGCTTCCTCGGCCCGCAGCTGGTGGTCGATGACGGCGGCGACGTGACCCTGCTGATCCACAAGGGCTACGAGCTGGAGAACGGTTCGGACTGGGTCAACACCGCCTCCGGCAACCACGAAGAACAGGTCATCAAGGACCTGCTCAAGCGCGTGGCCGTGGAGCGCCCGGGTTACTGGCACACCGTGGTCAAGGACTGGAAGGGCGTCTCCGAAGAGACCACCACCGGCGTGCACCGCCTGTACCAGCTGGCCGAAGCAGGCACCCTGCTGGTCCCGGCGATCAACGTCAACGACTCGGTCACCAAATCCAAGTTCGACAACCTCTACGGCTGCCGCGAATCGCTGGCCGATGGCCTCAAGCGCGCGATGGACGTGATGCTGGCCGGCAAGGTCGCCGTGGTGTGCGGCTACGGTGACGTCGGCAAGGGCTCGGCGGCCTCGCTGCGCAACTACGGCGCGCGTGTCATCGTCACCGAGATCGATCCGATCTGCGCGCTGCAGGCGGCGATGGAGGGCTATGAAGTCAACACCATCGAATCCACCCTGGGCCGTGCCGACATCTACGTCACCACCACCGGCAACAAGGACATCATCACCGCCGCGCACATGCAGGCGATGAAGGACCAGGCCATCGTCTGCAACATCGGCCACTTCGACAACGAGATCCAGGTCGATGCGCTCAAGGCCCTGCCGGGTCTGGTGCACACCAACATCAAGCCGCAGGTGGACAAGTACACCTTCGCCAACGGCAACAGCATCTTCCTGCTGGCCGAAGGCCGTCTGGTCAACCTGGGCTGCGCCACCGGCCACCCGAGCTTTGTGATGTCCAACAGCTTCGCCAACCAGACCCTGGCGCAGATCGACCTGTGGGCCAACAAGGACAGCTACGAGAACAAGGTCTACATCCTGCCCAAGCACCTGGACGAGGAAGTGGCGCGCCTGCACCTGGAAAAGATCGGCGTGAAGCTGACCACGCTGACCAGCGAACAGGCCGACTACCTCGGCGTGCCGGTGGAAGGCCCGTACAAGCCGGAGCATTACCGCTACTGATCGGCGTGCCGGTTACTGCGTGACATACCGAAAGGGCGCCGAAATGGCGCCCTTTTTACTTGTTGTACCGCCGCCCCGCCGCCCTCCGCGCCTACCGGGCTGCCCCCCCCCCCGAAACTTTGTTACACCCCTCAGGACCGGCGTGTAACCAATACGCCGGACAGGATGCGGCATAACCACATCAGATGCCCGGCCGAAGCCAGATGGCAACACATTGCTTTTTATGGAAAACCTGCCCTTCCAATCCATCGACCAAGGCGGGATACTCCGCCTATCACCGCAATTAGGCGGTCCAATAAGTGTTAGGCGGGGGACTTATGAGCGCGACAAGTAAATTTCTACTAACGACCTACGCTGCGCTCAGCCTGGCAGCGCTCTCAGGTTGCGCTACAACGCCATCATCAAATGCAGCCAAGGTTCTCGATGCAGACGAAGGCCGCGTAGCATCGTGTCGCTTCCTCGGGGAGGTGCAGGGCTCGTCAGGCTGGGGCAATTTGGCTGCTTCCGTAGGAATGGAAAACGCCAAGAACGAAGCCCGTGAAAAGGCTGCTCGCCTAGGAGCTTCGCATGTGGTCTGGCGCTCAATATCTGGCGGCTACTCACCTAATGTGAGTGGTCGCGCTTATGCGTGCATAAATTTGTAGCGCATGCTCTGCCTAACCAATCATTCAAGCCGACGTTGCTATCGCAACGCGGCTTAACTCAAGCGTTAGACCTTATGGAGAGTTTCTCGTGAACGAAATAATTGAACGCTGGAAAGCGCTTGAAGACTTGGACCGTGAGCACGAACTGTTCGATGCATATACCAAGTCAAGGGAGGCATATCTTGCCGAGGTGCGAGCACGAGCCAAGTCACAGGGCTCAAGCTCTAGCCTGGAATCCCTCTACGTTGCAGAACGCCGTGCGTTTTCTGCATACCTGGAGCACCGGCTGAAAGTCAAACCGGAGTAAGGTCTAACAGTTCATTCAAGCCGACGCCGCGTCGCGGCGCGGCTTAATTCAGGCGTTAGGCCTCACAAGGAGCATCATGATGAACTCCACCAAGAGCTTTCTGATCCTAGGCTTCGTCTTCCTCATCAACGGTGTAACATTTCTTCTTGTCGGCCTGACAGCCCATTTGACAGCCTTCTGGGCACTTGGCCCCTCATTTATTGTGCTTGGTATTGTTTTCTTAGCTATTTCCAAACCTCGCAAAAATGCACAGGCCAAGTCCTTGCCGCCTTCGGGTAGCAGCGAGGCCTAACAACTCCCTAGGGAGCTTCCCGTCAACTCCGGCTGCATGACGCTCTTGC
>NZ_JAUJUJ010000143.1 GCF_030711595.1 Stenotrophomonas sp. YIM B06876 | reverse complement strand
GGTTGGCCGACGCAGGCGCCGCGTCGAGCCCCAGCCGGCGCGCCACCGACGAGCGCACCGCCTCCAGGTCCAGCCTCTGCCCCTCAATCTGCGCCGTGGCCAGCGCCTCTTGCACCCACAGCTCGCGGGCAATCTCTTGCGCAGGCACCAGACCAATGGCATCGAGCAAGCCCAGCAAACGGCCCTGGGCCAACCGGGCGACTTCGAGCGCGGGCGCCAACGCTGACGCATCCACCTGCAGCACGGGCCAGCCGGGGTGCTGCCAGAGGTAAGAGGGCTTGCGCGGCGGAGTTGGGGTGGAAGGCATGGGCCGCATTGTAGGAAATACGGCTCAAAAACTGAGCCGTATTTTTCAGGATGCGGCTCATGCCCCGTAGCTCGACGGCGGAGGATACATGTGGAATCACATACAAAATGGNCAGCACGGGCCAGCCGGGGTGCTGCCAGAGGTAAGAGGGCTTGCGCGGCGGAGTTGGGGTGGAAGGCATGGGCCGCATTGTAGGAAATACGGCTCAAAAACTGAGCCGTATTTTTCAGGATGCGGCTCATGCCCCGTAGCTCGACGGCGGAGGATACATGTGGAATCACATACAAAATGGCCTCAAACGCTGATGTAGCAAGCGTTAAAAGCTATGAAATAAGAAGCGCCTTGCCCATGCGCGCATTCGCCAGCAGCACGCCGCGCACCTCCACCTGCTGGCGCGCCTCGACCGCAAAGCCGCTACGGCTGAAAAACGGCTCGGCGCTGAGGCTCACATAGGCCCGTAGTCGGGGCATGCCCGCCCGCTGCGCTGCTTGGTGGATCTGCGCCATCAGCACACAGGCCACGCCCCGCCCGGCGCAATCCCCCCGCACAAAAAACTGGTCGATGTAGCCCGAAGGCTGCAGGTCGGCAAACCCCGCGATGCAGCCTTCCAGCTCGGCCACGAACGGCCGGCTGGCGCGCAGGTCCGGCTCGTCGCCGGGCTGGAAGGGGCGGATGTGCACGGGAGTTTCGGGCTGGCAAATCAATGGAAGTCTGGCCCCAGTATCGGACCCCAATATTTGAGAGGTTGTTTCTCGCATAGCGCCTGTCGAAGAAATTGACAAGCCGCGCTTCAAACAAGTAGCGCCCCCCGCCGATGGCAGCAGAAGCCATTGATTTCATTGAGACTTTTTGCGTCAGAGAAGCCTGGAACGAAGCGTGCTTACGCACGCGAATCAATTCCAGGAGAACGACATGACGCTTCAATCTTCACTGACCCGACTCTACGCTGCGGGAGCGCTGATGCTTGGTTTTGCCGTTATGCAGCCGGCCGCAGCTGCGACGACTGTTCTGACGTTTGATGAATTCCCCGAAGGAATGAATCTGATGAATCAGCGTATTTATCCAGAGGTTAGTATTTACGGTGCAATAGTTACGAATACAGCTGCGCTGGGGCTTTATCCCCTTGCGCTCTCACATGTGGCGTATGCAGACACCGGCCAGATGATATTCAAATTCAGCATCCCTGATCTTAGAGATATATCATTATTTATTACATACATGGTTGATGATGTGGATGTGTACGTGTATGACATATTAGGCGCGCTTGTCGGACATGTGTCGCTGCCGCCGGGGTCGCCTGGAAATACGATAATCTCCTTTGCAAATACCACTGAATTTCCGATTGGCCGTTTTGAATTGGTGGGGGCAGGTGCTATTTATGCCGTTGACAACATAACGCTCACATCTTTTACACCAGTTCCAGAGCCGGGTACCGCAATGCTTTTTGGAATTGGTCTTGTCGGCTTAATAGCGGCCTCACGGCGCAAAAACATGCGCGCACAAGCCCATTGATTGCATTCGGTGACTGGTAGCTCGCGCCGCCCCATGCAAGTCTGATCTTCGGGCACACAACTTTCGCTGCCAATGGGCCGCTTCAACGCCGTGCTCTCTGTTGCATC
>NZ_JAUJUJ010000142.1 GCF_030711595.1 Stenotrophomonas sp. YIM B06876 | reverse complement strand
GTGAAGAGCCCGTTCGCGCTGATCCAGGAAATCCGCCAGTGGTTCGACGGCCCGATCGCGCTCAGCGGCGCCATCGCCAGCGGCAACGCCATCCTGGCTGCGCAGGCCATGGGCGCCGACTTCGCCTACATCGGCTCGGCCTTCATCGCCACGCACGAGGCGCGCGCCAGCGATGCCTACAAGCAGGCCATCGTCGACGGGACTTCGGACGACATCGTCTACAGCAACCTGTTCACCGGCGTGCATGGCAACTACCTGGCGCCGTCGATCCGCGCGGCCGGCATGGACCCCGACAACCTGCCCGAATCGGACCCGAGCAAGATGAACTTCGGCGGCGATGCCAAGAAGGCCTGGAAGGACATCTGGGGCTGCGGCCAGGGCATAGGCGCGATCGANGCAACCTGTTCACCGGCGTGCATGGCAACTACCTGGCGCCGTCGATCCGCGCGGCCGGCATGGACCCCGACAACCTGCCCGAATCGGACCCGAGCAAGATGAACTTCGGCGGCGATGCCAAGAAGGCCTGGAAGGACATCTGGGGCTGCGGCCAGGGCATAGGCGCGATCGACAAGGTGGTGGGCGCGGGCGAGATGGTGGCCCAGCTGCGCGCGCAGTACCAGGCCGCGCGCCAGCGCCTGGCGCTGGACTAGGTTTGAATGTTTTAGCGCTCTAGCGCTGATGCAGCCTGCGCGGGCAGCTCCTGAAAAAGGAGCTGCCCGTTTTTTATAGGCCGTAGCGCAGCGCGGTCGCCTTGCCCCAGAAAACGCGGTACATGAAGATGGTGTAGGCCACGATGACCGGCAGCGTGACCGCCACGCCGATGCCCATCACCGCCAGCGCTTCGGTCGACGAAGCCGCCTGCCACAGCGTGAGCCGCTCGATCACGATGAACGGGTAGATGCTGTAGGCCAGCCCGAAGAACGACAGCACGATCACCAACACCGTGGCCGCGAACACGATCCAGCCGTAGCCCGACTGCACGATGCGCGGTGTGCGCACCACGTGGTGGATGGCCCAGAACGCGCCCAGGCAGGCCAGTGGAATCGGCAGCAGCAACAGGAATTCGGGCAGCACGAACCATTTGTCGAACACGATGGGGCTGACCAACGGCGAGGCCACCGAGATCGCCGCCAGCATCACGCCCATGGGCCACAGCGCCTTGCGTGCCCAGGCAATTGCCTTGTCCTGCAGCGCGCCGTCGGTCTTCATGATCAGCCAGCCGCAGCCCAGCATGATGTAGGCCGCCGGCAGGGTGATGGCGATGCACAGCGCGAACAGCAGGCCCCAGACCTCGTGGTTGAAGCCGGTGACGTAGCTGCCCAGCATCCAGCCCTGCGCCATGGTGGCAACCAGCGAGCCGCTGAAGAACAGGCGGTTCCAGAGCGCCTTGTGCGCGTCGCGCGCCTTGACGCGGAAGTCGAACGACACGCCGCGGATGATGAGCCCGATCAGCATCGCCGCCACCGGCAGGTACAGCTCCGACAGCACGATGCCGTGCGCCTTCGGAAAGGCCACCAGCAGCACGCCGATGCCCAGCACCAGCCAGGTCTCGTTGGCGTCCCAGAACGGGCCGATGCTGGAGACCATCACGTCCTTCTCGTCGTCGCCGGCCAGCGGCAGCAGCAGGCCGATGCCGAGGTCGTAGCCGTCGAGCACCACATAGGCCAGCATGCACAGGCCCATCACGGCCATGAAGGCCAGGGGCAGCAGATGCGCCAAACTCGTGTCCATGGTCTTCTCCTTAAAGGTTCGGGGGGGCCTTGGCGGCCGGCGTGGGCATGGCGGCGTGCTCGCTCATGTACATCAGCACGCCGATGTACGACACCAGCAGAAAGGCGTAGATCAGCAGGTAGGCCGTGAGCGAGATGCCGAGCGTGAGCGGTGTGTGGTGGCCGACCGCGTCGGCCGTCTTGAGCACCCCGTAGACAAG
>NZ_JAUJUJ010000141.1 GCF_030711595.1 Stenotrophomonas sp. YIM B06876 | reverse complement strand
CTTCGATCAACACATTATTGAAGACGGCTTTTTTGGCCAGGAACTTAACCACACCACGTACAACCTGGCGCGGATGAACATGTTCCTGCACAACGTCAACTACGACAAGTTCAACATCCAGCTGGGCGACACCCTGACCGAGCCGCACTTTGGCGACGACAAGCCGTTTGACGCCATCGTTTCCAACCCGCCCTACTCTGTAAAGTGGAAGGGCTCAGACGACCCCACCCTCATCAACGATGACCGCTTTGCCCCGGCGGGTGTGCTGGCCCCTAAATCCAAGGCCGACTTTGCCTTTGTGCTGCACGCGCTCAGCTNAGCCGTTTGACGCCATCGTTTCCAACCCGCCCTACTCTGTAAAGTGGAAGGGCTCAGACGACCCCACCCTCATCAACGATGACCGCTTTGCCCCGGCGGGTGTGCTGGCCCCTAAATCCAAGGCCGACTTTGCCTTTGTGCTGCACGCGCTCAGCTACCTATCGGCCAGAGGCCGCGCCGCCATCGTCTGCTTCCCTGGCATCTTTTACCGCAGCGGCGCTGAGCAGAAGATTCGCCAATACCTGGTCGACAACAACTATGTGGAAACGGTGATTTCGCTGGCCCCCAATCTGTTCTTCGGCACCACCATCGCCGTGAATATCCTGGTGCTCTCGAAGCACAAGACCGATGCCAACATCCAGTTCATTGATGCCAGCGGCAAAGACTACTTCGAGAAGGGAACCAACAACAACCTGCTGCTGGACAATCACATTGACCAGATCATGGCGGTGTTCGACAGCAAGGCGAACGTGGATCACTTCGCCCGGTCGGTGTCATACGAGACGGTGGCGGCTAACGACTACAACCTGTCGGTCAGCAGCTACATCGACGCCAAGGACAACCGCGAAGTGGTGGACATTGCCCAGCTCAATGCAAAGCTGAAAACCACCGTGGCCAAGATTGATCAGCTGCGCAAAGACATTGACGCCATCGTCGCTGAAATCGAAGGCGAGGAGCTGGAGGCATGAGTCACATTGATGACCTAATCAGCGAATCCTGCTCAGGCGGGGTGGAGTTCAAGCGTCTTGGCGACATTGTGCGTATCAAGAACGGCAAAGATCACAAGACGCTTGGAGATGGCGAATTTCCAGTTTACGGCTCCGGTGGAATCATGCGATATGCCGACACTTACGCCTACAACAAGCCTTCAGTCTTGATTCCGAGGAAAGGCTCGCTTGGCAATCTGTTCTTCGTTGATGCTCCGTTCTGGAACGTTGACACCATCTTCTACACGGAAATTGACGAAACACAGATTCGTCCGAAATTCCTTTATTACTTCTTGACAACGGCAGGTCTAGGCGAAATGAACCAGGCGGGTGGTGTACCAAGCCAGACTCAATCCGTCTTGAACGAGTTGAAAATCCCAGTTCCGCCGCTTGAAGTGCAGCGCGAAATCGTTCGCATATTGGACGTCTTCGCCGAGCTTACAGCCGAGCTTACAGCCGAGCTTACAGCCCGAAAAAAGCAATACAAGCACTATCGCGACCAATTATTGCGCTTTGAAGACGAAGCGGTCGAATGGAGGCCGTTGAGTGAGATCGGAGAATTTATTCGCGGCAAACGCTTCACCAAGGCTGACTATGTCGCAGATGGAATCAATGCGATCCATTACGGTGAGATATACACCCGGTATGGTGCTTTTGCCCACGAAGTTTTTTCTCAGGTTAGAAAGGACTTGGCCGAATCACTGCGCTACGCAGAACCTGGGGATGTGGTGATTACCGATGTCGGCGAAACCGTAGAAGATGTTGGTAAAGCGGTGGCATGGCTTGGTGCAGGGAAAGTGGCCATCCACGATCACTGCTACGCTTTTCGGCACGCCATGAATCCGAAGTTTGTTTCCTATTGCATGCAAACCGATTCGTTCATTGCTGAAAAAGCAAAGTATGTGGCAAGAACCAAGGT
>NZ_JAUJUJ010000031.1 GCF_030711595.1 Stenotrophomonas sp. YIM B06876 | reverse complement strand
AGGCGCTGTACCGCCGCCGCTGCCGCTGCCGCTGGAGCAGCGTGCGGCGCCGGCCGCGACCGCTGGTCCGGGTCTGGTCGAGCGTTTGGGCAGCACCCTCAAACGCTGGTTCAGTGAGGGCAATGTGCCGGTCAAGATCGGCATGCTGGTGCTGCTGGCCGGTGTCGCCGCCCTGCTCAAGTACGCCAGTGACCAGGGCTGGTTGAGTGCGCCGATCGAATTGCGGATGGCCGCGATCGCCACTGCGGCGTTGGCCGGGCTGGTGTTTGGCTGGCGCAAGCGCGAAAGCCACCGGGCCTTTGCGCTCGCCGTGCAGGGCGGGGCGATCGGGGTGCTGCTGTTGACCGTGTTTGCGGCGTTCAAACGCTACGGTCTGGTCGATGCCGGTCCCGCGTTCGGATTGAGCGTGGTGCTGATCGCCGGCCTGGCGGTGATGGCGGTGCTGCAGGAATCGCGCACGCTGGCCATCCTCGGGGTGCTGGCCGGTTTCATGGCGCCGATCTGGCTGTCCAGCGACAGCGGCAACCATGTCGCCCTGTTTTCGTACTACGCACTGCTCAATGCCGGCATCTTCGCCATCGCCTGGATGCGGCCGTGGCGCATCCTCAACCTGCTGGGATTCGCCTTCACCTGGGGGATCGGCACGGTCTGGGGTGTGCTGGACTACGCACCGGCCAAGTTCAGCAGTACCGAGCCGTTCCTCGTACTGTTCTTCGCGTTCTATCTGCTGCTGCCGCTGTTGTATGCACGCAAGCTGGCCACGCCCGGCAGTGCACGGATCGATGGCTGCCTGCTGTTTGGCACGCCGTTGATCGCCTTCTCGCTGCAGGCCGGCCTGCTGCAGGGCGAACGTATGCCATTGGCGCTGTGCGCCTTGGGTGTGGCGCTGCTGTATGCGCTGCTGGCACGCGCGCTGATCCGCAAGGACCGTCTGGATGTGCTGGCCCGTGGCTACGCCATCCTCGCGGTGGGTTTCGCCACGCTGGCGGTGCCGCTGGCGTTGTCGGCCGGCGCCACCGCTTCGGTATTCGCGCTGGAAGGGGCCGGACTGGTCTGGCTCGGGTTGACGCAGGATCGGCGGCTGGCGCGCTGGAGCGGCTTCGGTCTGCAGCTTGCCGCCGCGGTCGCCTTGATGCTCGGGACCAGCCGGGGCCACCACGTCGATACGCAGGCCATCGCCAATGCCGGTTTCATGGGGGCGTTGCTGATCGCGCTGGCCGGTTTCGCCACGGCCTGGTTGTATCGCGGTGTGGGCAGGCTGCGGGTCGCTGCCGTGGCCTATGGATGGGGCCTGGCCTGGTGGTTGGGCAACATCAGCTTGGAGATTGGGAATTTCGTCGAGCCTGGCAGTCGTCTACACGCGGCGCTGGCGTTGCTCGGGGTGACGGCGTGGCTGGCAGCTGAAGTGCAGCGACGTGCGCCGGCCCTGGCGTTGTCGCTGACCACGCTGGGCGGCTTTGTGCTGGCGTTCCCGGTGGCGTTCGCGCAGGTGTCCGAATACGGCCAACCATTCGCCGGACATGGGCTGTGGTCGTGGGCGCTGTTTGCCGCGCTGGGCATGCGCAGCCTGCTGTGCCTGCGCGCCGGCAGCGGCACCGTGGCGGGACTGGCGCAACTGGTCTGGTGGCTGTTGTGGCCGACGGTGCTGTCGTTGCTGGCCTGGCACATCGGGGATCGCTTCACACTGGCCGAAGGCTGGGTGGGGCTGCTGCTGGCATTGCCGTGGCTGCTGCTGGCGGTGCTGTCGATGCAGCACTGGTCGTGGCTGGCGCAACCGCTCGGTGCCGCGTTTGACCGTTACCGCGCCGCATTGCAGACAGCGGTATTCGGCGTGCTTGGACTGTGGTGGCTGATTGCCCTGGCCAGCGCCGGCGATGCCGCGCCGTTGCCGTGGATCGCACTGCTCAACCCGCTGGAGTTGGCGCAGATCGCGGTGCTGGTGCTGGCGGCGATGCGTCTGTGGCAAGGCCGTGGGCAGCGCATTGCCCCGGCGCGGCGGGTCGGCATGGCGCTGGCCGCGCTGGTGCTGGTCACGGTGATGACGCTGCGTGCGGTCCATCACTGGGGCGGCGAGCCGTGGAGCGAGCGCCTGCTCACCACCCAGCTGGCGCAGACCAGCCTGACCGTGGTGTGGAGCCTGCTGGGCGTGGTCGGCTGGGTCTCCGGCTCACGCCGTGGGCAGTGGGGGCTGTGGTTGGCCGGCGCGATCCTGATGGCGGTGGTACTGGCCAAGCTGCTGTTGATCGACCGCGACAACCTGGGCGACCTGCTCGGCATCGGCGCGTTCATCGCCTACGGCCTGTTGTGCACGCTGGTGGGCTGGCTGGCGCCGGCACCGCCGCGGCGCGCCGCAGCCATCCCCAACAACGATGAGGAAACCTCCGCATGATCAAGCGTCTGCTGTGGCTGGCCCTGCTGCCGATGAGTGCGCAGGCCGCCGATGATTTCGCCCGGCAGTGGCCGTTGCAGCTGTCCCAGCCCGATGCCGGCGCCTACCGCGCGACGCTCGATGCGCCGGTGTACGCTGCCGCGTATTGGCGCGACCTGCGCGATGTGCGGGTGCTCGATGCCGACGGCAAACCGGTGGCCAGCGCGGTGTACGCGGCGGCCACGCCTCTGTCCGGGCCGCAGCGTACGGTCGAGCTGCAATGGTTCGCATTGCCGGTAGCGGCGACCACCGCCGATGACGACCTGAGCGTGGTGGTGCAACGCGATACCGCCGGCAAGCTGCTGTCGATCCGCAATTCGGTAGCGGCCGGCGGCACTGCCGGGGCGGCCGACCCGGTCTGGCTGGTGGATCTGGGTGACGACGCCGGCAAGTTGCGCGCGCTGCATATCGACTGGGCTGATCGCGATGCGACGCTGGATCTGGGCTACCGGCTGGAAGGCAGTGACGATCTGCGCGGCTGGCAGGTGCTGGACCCGCAGGCGCGGCTGGTGCAGTTGAACAACCAGGGCCGCGTGTTGCGCAACAACACCATCAAGGTCGAGACGGATCTGCGCTACCTGCGGCTGGTGCCGCTGCAGCGCAGTGGCGCCCCGGCGTTGCGCGGCCTGCGTGGCGAGCTGGTCGATGCGGTGGACAGCGGCGACTGGCAATGGCTGGAATTGACGGCCCAGCCCGGCGGCAACGCGAAGGACGGCTACCTGTACCGGTTGCAGGGGCGCGTGCCGGTGCAGCGGCTGGATGTGCGGATGCCGGCCAACAGTGCGGTGAGCTGGAGTGTGTCCAGTCGTGATCTGGACCGGCCCGGCGCGGATGGCAACAATCCGGACTGGCAACTGCTGACCCGCGACTGGAACACCTGGAGCCTGAGCGAGGCGAGTGCGCAGCAGCGCTCGGCGCCGTTGGAAACCACTGGCACCATCACCGATCGCCAGTGGCGGCTGCAGGCCGAACCGGGCTCGATCCCGGCCGAAGCGCCGCTGCTGCGTCTGGGCTATCGACCGGGCAGTGTAGTGTTCCTGGCACAGGGGCGCGCGCCCTACCTGCTGGTGGCCGGCAGCGCCAACGTCACCAATACACAGGCCGCGCTTGATCCGATGCTCGCTGCACTGCGCGCACGCAACGGCGCGCAGTGGCAGCCGGCGATCGCCACACCCGGCGCCGGTGCCGTGCGTGCCGGTGATGTGGCCTATCAGCCGGCCAAGGCACCGCGCAACTGGAAGAACGGAGTGCTGTGGGCGGTGCTGGTGCTCGGCGCGCTGGCGGTGGCCGGGTTTGCGTTCAGCCTGTTGCGCAGCAGCCGCGTGGAGAAGAAACAACCCTGAGGTAGTGCCGGGCCATGCCCGGCAGAGACTTTTGCGGTAAAGCTGCAGCGGAGCGTGGCTCCGCTCTACAGTTTCAGCTCGATTTGAAGTCCCGCCGCAGCAGGCCGTAAAACGCGGTGTCGCAGATTTCATCGTTGACGTTCCAGCGCTCGCGCAGCAGACCTTCGCGGACGAAGCCGAGCTTTTCCAGCAACCGCCACGACGCTTCATTGCGCGGGTCGGCATCGGCTTCCACGCGGCGCAGCTGCAGCTCGTCGAACAGATAACCCAGGATCAATCGCAGCGCCTCGCTGGCCAGCCCGCGCCGCTGCCAGTCCGGATGCAGGCTGTAGCCGATCTCGGCGCGGCCCTGGGTGAGATCCAGCGCGAATACCGCGCTGGTGCCAATCAGCCGGTCGCTGGCGGCATCGGCGATCGCCCAGACCAGAATGTCGAGTTCGCGCCGCTGGCGCTGGATGTCGGCAACCTTGGCCTCGGCCTGCGTCAGCCCGGTCCAGGCGGGATAGCTCCAGTAGCGCATCACCTGCGGGTCGGAATGGATGGCGAACAGCGCCGGAGCGTCGTCGTCGCGCACTTCGCGCAGGCGCAGCCGGCCGCTGCGCAGTTCAGGTTGGGACAGGCGTGGCTGCATCGGATTGATCCCCGGGTTTGCCCCGGGCTGACGGGGCGGGCCAAAATGGTTGTTTATCACCCCCAGCGGAGCAGATCCTGCCATGTCCATCGTTCGTATGACCGACCTCGACCTTTCCGGCAAGCGCGTGCTGATCCGCCAGGATCTGAACGTGCCGATCGACGAGAACGGCAGGATCACCTCCGAGCAGCGCATCATCGCCTCGCTGCCGACGCTGAAGCTGGCGCTGGAAGCCGGCGCCGCCGTGCTGGTCACCTCGCATCTGGGCCGCCCCAAGGAAGGAGTATGGACGGAGGCCGACTCGCTGGCGCCGGTGGCCAAGCGCCTGTCCGAGCTGCTGGGCGTGGACGTGCCGCTGCTCAAGGACTGGGTGGACGGCGTGGACGTGGTGCCGGGCCAGATCGTGCTGCTGGAAAACTGCCGCATGAACGTGGGCGAGAAGGCCGACGATGAGGCGCTGTCGAAGAAGTACGCCGCGCTGTGCGACGTGTTCGTGATGGACGCGTTCGGCACCGCGCACCGCGCGCAGGCCTCCACCCATGGCGTGATCCGCTTCGCCCCGGTCGCCGCCGGCGGCCCACTGCTGATGGCTGAGCTGGACGCGCTGGACAAGGCGCTGGCCAACCCGGCCCGTCCGCTGCTGGCGATCGTGGCCGGCTCCAAGGTGTCGACCAAGCTGGAACTGCTGTCCAGCCTGGTTGGCAAGGTCGACCAGCTGATTGTCGGTGGCGGCATCGCCAACACCTTCATCGCCGCCGAGGGCCATGGCGTGGGCAAGTCGCTGGTCGAGAACGACCTGCTCGATACCGCGCGCAAGATCGATGCCGATGCCAAGGCGCGTGGCGCTGAAATCCCGGTGCCGGTCGACGTGGTGGTGGCGCCGGCCTTTGCCGCCGACGCCCCGGCCACCATCAAGCCGGTCAATGCGGTCGGCAGCGATGACATGATCCTGGATATCGGTCCGGCCACCGCCGCGCAGTACGCCGAACTGATCGCCAAGGCCGGCACCGTGGTCTGGAACGGCCCGGTCGGCGTGTTCGAATTCGACGCCTTCGGCAAGGGCACCGAAACCCTGGCGCGGGCGATTGCCAGCTCGCAGGCGTTCTCGATTGCCGGCGGTGGCGACACCCTGGCGGCGGTGGACAAGTACGGCATCGCCAAGGAGGTGAGCTACATCTCCACCGGTGGCGGCGCGTTCCTGGAGTTCCTCGAGGGCAAGACCTTGCCGGCGGTGGCGGCGCTGGAGGCCCGCGGATCGTGAGCCGCGACATGCTGTTCTTCGACCTCGATGGCACCTTGATCGAATCCTCGGTCGGCATCACCCGCTGCGTCGCCTACGCGCTGGAGAAGATGGGCCAGCCGGTGCCGCCGCAAAGCGAGTTGCGGCGCTGGATCGGGCCGGCGCTGCGCACCAGTTTCACCCCGGTATTCGGCGATCCGGAGCGGGTGGAGCAGGCGGTGCATCACTACCGCGAGCGCTTCGACAGCGACGGCTGGAAGGAGCACGAGATCTATCCGGACATCGGCGAGGTGGTGCGCCGGTTCAAGGCTGCCGGCCACCGGCTGGCGGTGGTCACCGCCAAGAACGAGCCGCACGCGCAGCGGATCGTCGAACATCTGCCGTTCGGTGACTGCTTCGAGGACGTCATCGGCGCCACCGCGTGTGGTACCCGCAGCCACAAGCCGGAGCTGGTGGCCGAGGCGCTGGCACGGCTGTCGGTGCAGCCGGCCGATTGCTGGATGATCGGTGACCGGCGCATGGACATCGAAGGCGCCCGCCATCACGGCATGCGCAACATCGGCGTGTTGTGGGGCTTCGGCGGCGAAGCGGAACTGCGCCAGGCCGGCGTGCAGCACCTGGCCCAGCAACCACAGGACCTGCCGGTGTTGATCGGCTGAGCCGCGCAGCCTCCGCCGTGCCGGTCCTTCAGGCGGCGGCGGTGGCGTTTTTTTGTGCGGGCGCTGATCGCCCGGCGTCGCGCGGGATTGTCCCGCCTGTCCCGCGCGCGATGACCGGATTGTCTGACCGCCGGGCCGCGCTGTCCCGCGCCGGCGTGCCCACGGGTCCATGCCTGCGCCTGCAGTGCCGCCGCTGGCGCTGCGCCGGCTGTGCTGACGTACGCCGGAGCGCGCCCGGGCTGTCTGGACGGGGTGTCCCGGCTGTCGGCGGGACATGGCGGAAACAGTCTCAGTGCATAGCTTTTACAGGGTATCCAAGCCAGCCATTGTGCTACGTTCAAGCTCTTTGCCGGGAGCCATTGCATCATGATCGAACGTCAGCGCCGCACCAAGATTCTCGCCACCCTGGGGCCGGCCACCGACCCGCCGGGAGTGCTGGAGGATCTGATCCGCGCCGGCGTCAATGTCGTGCGCTTGAACTTCAGCCACGGTGATCCGTCCGGTCAGGCCAAGCGTGCCGCCGAAGTGCGCGCCGCCGCGGCGCGGGTGGGGGCCGAAGTCGGCATCCTCGCCGATCTGCCGGGGCCGAAAATCCGCATCGAACGGTTTGCCGCCGGCAAGGTCCGGCTCAAGGCCGGTGACCGCTTCGATCTGGTTGCCGCCACTGACGTGTTGCCCGGCGACGAGCACCAGGTCGGGGTGAGCTATCTGGGCCTGCCGCAGGATGTGGGTCCGGGCGATGTGCTGTTGCTCGATGACGGCCTGATGCAGTTGCAGGTGGTCGAAGTACAGGGCGAGCGCATCATCAATACCGTGCTCAACGATGGCGTGCTGTCCGACCGCAAGGGCCTGAACAAGCAGGGCGGTGGCCTGTCGCTGGGCGCGCTGACCGAGCGCGACAAGGAACTGATCGGCATCGTCGCGCGCATCGGCGTGGACTTCATCGCGGTGTCGTTCTGCCGCAACGCGCAGGACATGCACGATGCCCGCCAGATCGCACGCGAGCATGGCTGTGATGCGGCGCTGGTGTCGAAGATCGAGCGCACCGAGGCGATCGAGAACCTGACCGAGATCGTCGAGGCCAGCGATGTGGTGATGGTGGCGCGCGGTGATCTGGGCGTGGAAATCGGCGATGCCGAATTGCCCGGACTGCAGAAGAAGATCATCAAGGCCGCACTGGCGCAGAACAAGGTGGTGATCACCGCCACGCAGATGCTGCAGTCGATGGTGGAAAGCCCGATCCCGACCCGCGCCGAAGTGCTGGACGTGGCCAACTCGGTGATCGACGGCACCGATGCGGTGATGCTGTCGGCTGAAACCGCCGCCGGTGCGTATCCGGTCAAAGCGGTCGAGGCGATGGCGCGCATCTGCCTGGGGGCCGAACGCCAGTTCCAGACCGATACCGATTTCAGCGCGGCGCAGCGCAATCTGCAGCGTGCCGACCAGGCGATCGCGATGGCGACCATGTTCCTGTCGCAACACGTCGGCGTGCGCGCGATCGTGGCGATGACCGAATCCGGTGGCACCGCGCGCTTCCTGTCGCGGTTCCGCGCCAGTGCTCCGATCTACGCGATCACCCGCCATGACGGCGCCCGCCGGCAGATGGCGATGATGCGCGATGTGTTCCCGATCAACTTCGACAGCCGCGGCTTGACCCCGCGCGAAGCGGCGCGCGGCAGCATCCGCCTGCTGGCCGAGTCCGGGCAGCTGGCAACCGGCGACCGGGTGGTGTTCACCAGTGGCGAGCACATGGAAACCCTCGGCGCCACCAATACGCTGCGCCTGCTGGAAGTGGGCGAGGGCGGCTGCGCCACCGGGCTGGGCGAGCTTTAAGCCGGTTCACGCCGGCATCCGCTTGCCGGCGGGCGCGGGAGAACCGCGCCCCGCCGGCGTTTGCGCGATGGAAGCGGTTCCGGACCCTGCGAAAAGTTAAGTCACAGGCAACGACGGCTATAATCGGGGTTTCTCCGCCTCCCGTCACAGGAACTACATGAGCATCGAACTGCTGGCCGAAACCGCCCAGGCCATGGTCGCCCCGGGCAAGGGCATCATCGCGATCGACGAATCCACCGGTACCATCGCCAAGCGTTTTGCCAGCGTGGGCATCGAAAATACCGAAGAGAACCGTCGCGCCTACCGCGAGATGTTGCTGACCACGCCCAAGCTCAGCGAGCACATTTCCGGCGCGATCCTGTTTGACGAGACCCTGCGCCAGTCGACCAGGGACGGCGTGCCGTTCGCCAAGTACATGGCCGACCACGGCATCATTCCCGGCATCAAGGTCGATACCGGCGCGCATCCGTTGGCCGGCTGCCCGGGCGAGATGGTCACCGAGGGCCTGGACGGCCTGCGTGCCCGGCTGCAGGAGTACTACAAGCTCGGCGCCCGCTTCGCCAAGTGGCGCGCGGTGATCAACATCGGCGAAAGCATTCCGTCGGGCACCTGCATCGAGGTCAACGCGCATGCGCTGGCCCGTTACGCCGCGCTGTGCCAGGAAGCCGGCCTGGTGCCGATGGTCGAGCCGGAAGTGATCATGGACGGTGACCACGACATCGAGACCTGCTACGAAGTCACCGAAGCCACCCTGCGCGCGCTGTTCGATGCGCTGTACCAGCAGAACGTGGTGCTGGAAGGCACGATCCTGAAGGCATCGATGGTCATCTCCGGCAAGGACTGCGAGGAACAGGCCGACGTCGAGGAAGTGGCCGAGTCCACCGTGATGTGCCTGAAGACGGTGGTGCCGGCGATCCTGCCGGGCATCGTGTTCCTGTCCGGCGGCCAGAGCGACGAGCAGTCCACCGCGCACCTCAATGCGATGAACCAGCTGGGCACGCTGCCGTGGCCGCTGAGCTTCTCCTACGGCCGGGCCATGCAGCAGGCCGCGCTGAAGCTGTGGGCCAAGGACCCCAAGGGCAACTACGCCAAGGCGCAGCAGACCGTGTACGAACGTGCCCGGGAAAACGGCCAGGCCGCCCTGGGCAAGTGGGAAGGCTGATCGCCACCCGCACTGCCGCGGCGTGATCCGCTGCGGTCGTTGCTCCCTGCTTGCGGGCAGGGACGCGCCATGCAAACGCCAGCCGCGAGGCTGGCGTTTCTGCTTTCAGCGGGGCGTGATCGCAACGGGCAGCCCGCTTCCAGCCGCCGGGAACGCTCCGGGTTGTACCTTCCCGGATGGGACGGGTGGCGCCAGCGCCTGCTGGCCCGGGCGCCGGGAGTACTGCCGGCCTGCGGGCACACAGGTCGGGACCGGGACGCGGCTTCGCGCGACGCGATCGCCTTTCATGTCCGGCAAAGATCCTGTCATGGATATGGTTGCCTAGGCAGGTATATACTGCCGGTCCTATGCAGAGCAACGACACCACCCCGGGCCTGGGTTACCTGATTGCCGATCTGAGCCGCCTGTACGGGCGGATCTTCGACCGCCGTGCTGCGCCGCTGGGGCTGACCCGTGCGCAATGGCGGGCGCTCAAACGCATCCACATGGCGCCCGGGCTCACCCAGGCCGCGCTGGCCGATGTCATGGACATGGAGCCGATCGCGGTGGGACGGGTGCTGGACCGGCTGCAGAAGGCCGGCTTCATCGAACGCCGCGCCGATCCGCACGATCGCCGCTGCTGGCGCCTGTTCCTGACCGCGCACAGTGATGCCGCGATCAGTGCCATTGAGGTGGTGGCCAGCTCGATGCGCCACGACAGCCTGAAAGACGTCGACCCCGGCGAACTGGCCGTGACGTTGAAGGTGCTGGGCCAGATCCGCGAAACCCTCTCCCAGCTTGACCGCATTGCCCGCGGATAACTCCCACAAGGCTCTCCCGATGACCAGCAAGACCAACCCCTCCGGCGAGGCGGCCCTGTCCGCCGCCGCTGCGCCCCGCCGCCGTGTCCGCGTGTGGATGTGGGCCGTACCCCTGCTGGCGGTCGCCGGCTTCTTCGGCTGGCAATGGCTGCAGTCCACCCACAGCGTCAGTACCGACAACGCCTACATCAAGGCCGGGCGCATCCTGATCGCGCCGCAGGTGGCCGGCCGCGTGGTCGAGGTGGCGGTGGGCCAGAACGAGCCGGTCAAGGCCGGCCAGCTGCTGTTCCGCATCGACACCCGGCCGCTGGAACTGGCCGTGGCCCGCGCCGAGGCGCAGCTGGCCAGCATCGACAACAGTGCCAACGCCAGCCGCGCCGGGGTGAAGTCGACGTCGACCTCGATTGCCGCCGCCCGCGAGACCCTGACCTGGGCGCAGCGCGACCTGGCCCGGATGCAGGAGCTGGCCAGCAGGCAGCTGGTGGCGCACAAGATGCTGGACGACGCGCGCCATGCCGTTGCCGAGGCGCGCAGCACCCTGGCCAATGCCCAGGCGCTGCAGCAGCAGGCTTCGGCCAGCCTCAGCGGCAATGCCGCCACGCCCACCGATGAGCTGCCCGAGTACCGTGCCGCCGTGGCGCAGCTGGAGACGGCGAAGCTGGACCTGGCCCATGCCGAGGTGCGCGCGCCGGTCGATGGCATCGTCGGTACGCATGACCTGCAGGCCGGCGAATACCTCAACCTGGGGCAGACCGCGATGCCGCTGGTGGCGGGCGCGCCGATCTGGGTCGAGGCCAATTTCAAGGAAACCGAGCTGACCCGCCTGCAGGTGGGCCAGCCGGCCACGGTGCGCGTGGATGCCTATCCCAAGCACCAATGGACCGCCCGCGTGGCGTCGATCAGCCCGGCCTCGGGCGGCGAGTTCAGCGTGCTGCCGCCGCAGAACGCGACCGGCAACTGGGTCAAGATCGTGCAGCGCGTGCCGGTCCGGCTTGAAATCGCCGGCGCCGATGTGGCCGACGGCCCGGCGCTGCGGTCGGGCATGAGTGCCGAGGTCGACGTGGAACTGAAAGACATGACGGCCGCCGCGGCCGCCGCCAACTGAGGCCCCCGCATGTCGTCTCCGTCCGCGTTTTCCCGCCTGCCGCGGCGCTATCGGCGGGCGCGGCATGACTGACCAGGTCTCGCCCGCCAACGTCAAGCGCCCGCTGCTGGTGGCCTCGGTGATGCTGGCCACGCTGATGCAGGCGCTGGATACCACCATCGCCAACGTCGCCCTGCCGGACATGCAGGGCTCGCTGTCAGCCACCCAGGACCAGATTTCCTGGGTGCTGACCAGCTATATCGTCGCCGCGGCGATCCTGACTCCGGTCACCGGCTGGCTGGCGGGGCGGCTGGGGCGGCGGCGCCTGCTGATCATCGCCGTGTCCGGCTTCACCGTGGCCTCGCTGCTGTGCGGCATTGCCAGCGGCATCGGCGAGATGGTGCTGTACCGCATCCTGCAGGGCCTGTTCGGGGCCTCGCTGGTGCCGCTGTCGCAGTCGCTGATGCTGGACAGCTTCCCGCGTGAAAAACACGGCGCGGCGATGGCGATGTGGGGCATGGGGATCATGGTCGGGCCGATCCTGGGGCCGCCGCTGGGCGGCTACCTCACCGAGAATTTCAGCTGGCACTGGGTATTCCTGATCAACCTGCCGGTCGGGCTGTTGGCGCTGTTCGGGATCATGGCCAGCGTACCGAGGGAAACCCTGCACAAACGCTCGCTCGACGGCATCGGCCTTGCGCTGCTGGTGATCGGCATCGGCGCGTTGCAGATGTTCCTCGACCGCGGCCAGGGCGAGGACTGGTTTGGCAGCCTGGAAATCCAGATCGAAGCGGTCGCCGCGGTGCTGGCGCTGTATTTCTACGGGCTGTGGTGGTTCCACCGGCGCGAGCGCGCGTTGCTCGATCTGGGCCTGTTCGGCAATGGCAACTTCGCCATCAGCTCGGCCTTGATCCTGGTGGTGGGCGTGGTGCTGTTCGCGACGCTGGCGCTGCTGCCGCCCTATCTGAGCAGCCTGATGAACTACCCGACATTACTGATCGGGCTGGTGTTGGCGCCGCGCGGCGTGGGCACGATGCTCAGCATGATGCTGTCCGGGCGGCTGCTCGGAAAAGTGGACACGCGCTGGCTGCTGCTGACCGGCATGCTGCTGATGGTGTGGTCGCTGCATGGCATGAGCCAGTTCGGCCCGGCGGTGTCGCAGCAGGCGGTAATCTGGCTCGGCTTCATCCAGGGCCTGGGCATGGGCCTGGTATTCGTGCCGATCTCGACCGTGGCCTACGCGACCTTGCCGGCGCACAAGCGCACCGAAGCGGCCGGGTTGTTCAGCCTGGTCCGCAATATCGGCTCATCGGTGGGCATTTCGATCGTGATGACCCTGCTGGCGCGCGCCAGCCAGATCAACCATGCCGAGATCGGCGCGCGGATTCCGGCGTTCGGGGCGGAAACCACCCTGCTGGGCCCGGTGTGGGACACCTCCACGGCCGCTGGCGCGGCGCTGCTCAATGCCGAAGTGACGCGGCAGGCGGTGGCCATCGGCTATGCCAACAACTACTGGCTGATGATGTGGCTGACCCTGGCTGCCACGCCCCTGCTGCTGCTGATGCGCCGGCCGAACGCAGCTGTTTCCGCCGCCGGCGCGGCCGCCAACGCGCACTGAAGCGCAAACGGCCCGCCATGGCGGGCCATTCCAACGGATCAACCGTCAGGTTCAGGGAACGCTGGCGCTGATGAAAGGCGGCGGCAGCCGGGGGGGCGCGCTTGTCGGGCCCGGGTCCGCCGGTTCGCTGTAACCCAGGTGTGCCAGCGCCTGCCGGTAGGCCTGCGCGGTGGCCGCGTTGTAGGCCACCAGGATGATGCGGCGCGGGGCCGGGTGCGACTTCTGCCAGGTCACGGTTTCGGTCGCGGCCACGCGCGCCGCCTGTTGCAGCGGATAGCCGTACACCCCGCAGCTGATCGCCGGGAACGCGATCGAATGCAGCTCCATCTGCGCGGCCAGCCGCAGCGATTGCCAGTAGCAGTTGGCCAGCCGGGCCGGTTCATCGTGCAGGCCATCGCGCCATACCGGGCCGACGGTGTGGAACACGTGGCGCGCGGGCAGATGGTGGCCGCCAGTGGCGCGCACTTCCCCGATCGGACAACGCACGCCCGGGCGCAGCAGCGGAAGCCGCCGGCACTCTTCCAGCAATCCCGGGCCGGCGGCGCGATGGATCACTCCGTCCACGCCGCCGCCACCGAGCAGCGTTTCGTTGGCGGCGTTGACGATGGCGTCCACGGCCAGTTCGGTGATGTCGCCCTGCCAGACCTCGATCTTCATGTGGCTGATCTTGTTGCGCCCCGAATGAGTGAAACGTGATGGCCGCGCCGGTCGGCCGCCCGCCCGCTGACGACGCCCGTTCCAGGCATGCGCAATCTCCCTTGGTTGCGGCGCAGCAGGTGCTGCCAGACCGCAGGAAGGCCGCACGTGGCGGCCTTTCTGGGAAGCCGGGAGAGGGGTCGTGTTACGGCAGGCCGGCCAGCCAGTCGTCATCGGAGCCGTCATTGATGTCGGCGAACAGCGGCGTGGAGAAATAGCGCTCGCCGGTATCGGGCAGCATCGCCAGGATCACCGCGCCGTGCTCGGCCTTGGCAGCCACATCCAGCGCGGTGGCAACGGTGCCGCCGGCGGAAATGCCGACAAACAGCCCCTCCTCGGCGGCCAGCCGGCGCGAGGTCTGGATCGCCCGGTCGTCCTCCACCGTATACAGCTCGTCATAGACAGTGCGGTTGAGCACCTCGGGCAGGAAGTCCGGGGTCCAGCCCTGGATCTTGTGCGGGGTGAATTCCTTGCCGGCCAGCAGCGCGGCGCCCGCCGGCTCGGTGGCGATCACGCGGGTCTCCGGGCGGGCCACCTTGAGCACTTCGCCGACGCCGGTCAGGGTGCCGCCGGTGCCCCAGCCGCTGACAAACGCATCCAGCCGCCGCCCGGCAAAATCGCTGAGGATCTCGGCGGCGGTGGTCTGGCGGTGATAGGCCGGGTTGGCCGGGTTGGTGAACTGGCTGGCAAGGAACCAGCCGTGCTGGTCGGCCAGTTCCTTGGCCTTGCGCACCATGCCGGTACCGCGTTCGGCGGCCGGGGTCAGGATTACTTTGGCGCCATAGGCGCGCATCAGTTTGCGCCGTTCCACCGAGAACGATTCGGCCATCGTGGCCACGAACTTGTAGCCGCGCGCGGCGGCGACCATCGCCAGCGCCACCCCGGTATTGCCGGAGGTGGCCTCGACGATGGTGTCCCCGGGTTTGAGCAGGCCCGCCTTCTCGGCGTCGAGGACGATCGCCAGCGCCAGGCGGTCCTTGACCGAGCCGCCGGGATTGAACGACTCGACCTTGACATAGATCTCCACGCCGGCCGGGGGCAGGCGGTGGAGCTTCACCACCGGGGTTCTGCCGATGGTGTCGAGGATGGAGTTGTAGATGGCCATGGGGTTCTCCGGAGGTGCGGTTACGCGGCGTCAGCCAGTGTGGCCGCTGCGGTCTTTGTGGAAAGTGAGGAAATCGGGGCGGCGACCGTGAGCGCGGCGGCACCGAACAGTGCGGCTCGCGGGGCAGCGCGGCCACGTCTGCCGGGATCAGCAGCGCGGGGGATTGCACCTGATCTGGTCGGCGGTATCGGCCAAGGGGCCGGTGATGATGCGCTGGTCCGGGCGCGCGCCGTTTTCCACCAGCGCGCAGCAGCGCCTCGACCTTGCGTCCGGTCACCGCACCGGCCGCCCAGCACCGCTACGGCGCGGCCGTGCAGGTCGGCGAAGAGCGGGTACAGGGGGGCGTTCACAGGAAGGGCGGGCGCAGTGGGCAAGGAGCGGATGACCGTAGCGGCGCGCGGCCCGCGCCGGAAATGACCGGACGCACCGGGCTGATAACTTCCGGTTATCAGTTCACGGTGGCATTTGTTCTACAGTCGAGCTTCTTTCCCGTGCCGGCGCTTTTCCGTTTCGATGACGCTGACCCAACTCCGCTATCTGGTGGCCATTGCCGACGCCGAGCTCAACATCACCCTGGCCGCGAGCCGGGTGCATGCCACCCAGCCGGGGCTGTCCAAACAGCTCAAGCAGCTGGAGGACGAACTGGGCTTCCTGCTGTTCGTGCGCAAGGGCCGCAGCCTGGAGTCGGTGACCCCGGCCGGGAGCGAGGTGATCAGGCGGGCGCGGGCGGTGCTGGCCGAGGCCGGCAACATCCGCGCCTATGCCGCCAACCAGCGTCGCGAAAGCCAGGGCCAGCTGGTCCTGACCACCACCCATACCCAGTCGCGCTTCGTGCTGCCACCGGCCCTGGCGCGGATCAAGCTGGCCTATCCGCAGGTCAGCCTGCATCTGCAGCAGGCCGGTGAAAGCGATGCGCTGGACCTGCTCAGCCAGGGCGATGCCGACATTGCCGTGGTCAGCACCGCCGGCAGCGAACCGGCCACCGGGATCGCGGTGCCGCTGTACCGCTGGCAGCGGCTGGTGCTGGTGCCCAGGGGCCATGCGCTGGACCGTGCCGGGCGCACCCCGGACATGGCTGCGCTGGCGCAGCAGCCGCTGATCAGCTACGAATCCTCCACCCGCGCCAGCTCCTCGCTGCAACGCGCGTTTGCCGCGCAGGGGCTGGCCCCGCAGATCGCGCTGACCGCGCTGGATGCCGACCTGATCAAGACCTATGTGCGCGCCGGGCTGGGCGTGGGGCTGCTGGCGGAAATGGCGTTCAGCGGCGATGACGCCGATCTGCGCGCCTGGCCGGCTCCGGCGGCGATCCCCGAGTGCATCGCCTGGGCGGTGCTGCCACGCGACCGGGTGCTGCGCGACTACGCGCTGGAGCTGGTGCATGCGCTGGCGCCGCAGATCGACCCGCGCGACCTGCGCCGCGTGCTCGAAGGCAACCAGCCGCCGGACTGGCCGCCGCCGCCCAGCTGGGAATCGCTGACCGGGACCCTGACGGCATGACCCAGGCGCCGCCTGCGACGCTTGGTCGCAGGGCCGGGCCGGTGCCGCGCCGCCCGTTTAAACTGTCGCGGTGAACCGACGTCGTCGCCCGTTTGCCGTCCTGCTGCAGCTCGCCTTCATCGCGACGCTGCTGATGGCATTGGCGCCACTGGTCAGCCGCTGGCAGCAGGCCCACGCCGACGCGCCGGTCCCGTTGCTGTCGATGACGATGCATGGTGCCTCCCACCCGATGCAGGCCGCCCCCGTCGCGGCGTTGTCGGCCCACGTGCCGCAAGCCGGCCACCGCGCCGATCACCCCGCCATGGCGGGGCACGCCCAGCACCCCGCAGCCCTCGCCACGTCAGCTGAAACCGCGCCCGCGGCGATGCCGGCGGACGGACACGCCGGCCATGGCGACGCCTGCGAATACTGCATGATGGCGTCGCGGTTGATGCCATGGCTGGCCGTCGCCGTGCTGCTGCTGGCATTGCTGCCGGTGATCCGCCCCATCGTGGTATTTGCCACGATCGCGCCACGCACGCTGCATTGGCCCGCCCGCAGCGCCCGCGGCCCGCCCGTCCACTGCTGATACCCACACCGCCTTCCTCCTGCTGCGCGACGCCGTGATGGCGCCGCGCGCCCGTGTGTTCTCTGGAGTTCCACATGACTGTTTCTTCCCGCAGCGCGGGCGCACTGACGCGCCTGTCTGTTTCCCTGTCCCTGGCAGTGGCCGCGCTGCCGTTGCCGGCGGCCGCAAGCGAATCACCCCGTACCCTGGACACGCTGGTGGTCACCGCCAGCGCGCCGTCTTCGCCGCTGTACTGGATCACCGATCCGCGCCTGCCGCGGCAGCCGGTGCCGGCCAGCGACGGCGCCGACTACCTCAAGACCGTCCCGGGGTTTTCCACCCTCCGCAACGGCGGCACCAATGGCGATCCGGTGCTGCGCGGCATGTTCGGCTCGCGCCTGAACGTACTCAGCAACGATGGCAACCTGATCGGGGCCTGCCCTTCGCGGATGGACAATCCGCTGTCCTATATCGCGCCGGAAACCTACGACCGGCTGATCATCATCAAGGGGCCGCAGAGTGTGCGCTGGGGGGCCGGGGCTTCGGCGGGCACGGTGCGGTTCGAGCGCGATACCCCGCGGTTCGATGCGCCCGGCATCGACCTCAACGCCAGCGCGCTGGCAGGTTCGCGCAACCGCAACGACCAGATGCTCGACCTCACCGTCGGCGCCGCACAGGGCTACGTGCGGATCAATGGCAACCGCTCCGAATCGGACGATTACACCGATGGCAACGGCAGGCTGGTGCCGTCGAAGTGGCGCAAGTGGAACAGCGATGCCGCCGTCGGCTGGACGCCGGATGCCGACACCGTACTGGAGCTGTCGGCCGGGACCGGCGATGCGATTGCCCGCTATGCCGGCCGCGGCATGGACGGCGCCGCGTTCAAGCGCACCAGCTACGCGGCGCGGTTCGAAAAGGACAACCTGCCCGGGGCGTGGGACACGTTGCAGGCCAACGTCTATTACAACGATGCCGACCACCTGATGGACAACTACACCCTGCGCACGCCCAACCCGCACAGCAGCATGCCGATGCCGATGGCCGCCAACGTCGACCGCCGTACCAGCGGCGGCCGCGTCGCTTCGGAATGGCGCTGGCAGAACGTCGCCGTCGTGGCCGGGGTCGACCGCCAGGACAGCCGCCACCGCAGCCGCAGTGGAATGGGCCGCAACACCTACCGGCAGCAGCCGTGGCGCGCCGATGCCCGCTTCGAGAACCGCGGTGCGTTCACCGAGGTCACCCTGGGCGAGGGCGGCGCCCAGCGCTGGATCGGCGGCCTGCGCGTGGACCGCGCCAAGGTGGAGGACCGGCGCGCCACCACCGGCATGATGAACATGCCCAATCCCAGCGCCGGGCAGGTGCGCCGGGAAAACCTCGGCAGCGGCTTCCTGCGGGTCGAGCGTGACTTCGCCCCGGCCCTGACCGGCTATGCCGGCATCGGCCGCAGCGAACGCATGCCCGACTACTGGGAACTGTTCTCGCCGGACATGGGGCCGATGGGCGCGGTCAACGCCTTTGCCGGTGTGCGTCCGGAAAAGACCACCCAGCTCGATCTGGGCCTGCAGTACCGCAGCGAGGGTCTGGATGCATGGGTCTCGGCCTACGCCGGCCGCCTGCAGGACTACATCCTGTTCGATTACCACTCCGGCGGGATGATGGGCAGCATGACCCGGGCCGCCAATGTGGATGCGCGCATTGCCGGCGCCGAGGCCGGCGCGGACCTGCGCCTGGCCGCGCACTGGAAGCTGGGCGGCACCTTGGCCTACGCGTGGGGCGAAAACCGCAGCGACGGCCGCGCGCTGCCGCAGATGCCGCCGCTGGAGGCGCGCGTGAATGCCGGCTACGAGGGCGAGCGCTGGTCGGCCGGCGCATTGCTGCGCGCGGTCACCCGTCAGGACCGGGTGGCTCCGGGGCAGGGCAACGTGGTGGCCCGGGATCTGGGGCAGAGCGCCGGCTTTGCGACACTGGCGCTCAACGCCCGCTACCGCATCAGCGACGCGCTGCGGCTCAGTGCCGGCATCGACAACCTGTTCGACCGCGCCTATGCCGAGCACCTGAACCTGGCCGGCAGCGCCGATTTCGGCTTCCCGGCCGATCCGGTGCGGATCAACGAGCCCGGCCGCAACGTGTGGCTGAAACTGGACTACCGCTACTGAGCCCCTCGCCGCCACCGGGCGTTCCGGTGGCGGCGATCCGGCGCGGCGGGCATGCTGCGCACGGCCGCTGGAGTGCCGGCCGCAGGAGAGAACATGGAGTACTTCGCAATCGCCTACCGCAGTACCGCGGTGAACGGGCTCACCCCGGCCGCGCTGGATCACCTGCTGGTGGACTCCCGCGCGCACAACCGGATGGCGGGTGTTACCGGGGTGCTGCTGTATGACGGGCAACATTTCCTGCAGTACCTGGAAGGCACGTCCGCCGGCGTGCGGCGGATCTACGAGCGCATCGTCGCTTCGCGTCACCACGTGGAACTGCAGCTGTTGCAGCACGGTCCGGCGGCGCGGCGGTTTTTCCCGCAGTGGTACATGGGCTGCCATGAAACCGGCGGCAGCGTGCTGCAGAAGCTGAGCAGCCAGCAATGGCGGCACGAAGCGGCGCACCTGCGCGACGAGGCCGGCGCATCGGCCGGTCTGCGCCAGCTGCTGGCGTTCTGGGAACGGCAGGACCCCCATCCGCGGGCATGAGCCGGTTCAGATGTACTCGTGGATGCCGCACTCGCGCTTGAGGCCGGGGCAGCGCGTGTCCGCCTCGCGCATGCCCGGCACCCAGCGCCGGGTGCGGTGGAAATCGCCGATCGACACATGCCCCTGTTCCGACAGCGGGTAACGCAGGGCGTGCTGCTGCAGGGACTGCCAGATCTGGCGGTCCTTCCAGTGGCTGCTACTCTCCCCTGACCTGCCGGCCCCGGGTTGCCTTCCTTTCGATGACCGCTACCGCCCCGTTGTCCCATCTGGACCGCCTCGAAGCGGAAAGCATCCATATCCTGCGCGAGGTGGCGGCCGCGTTCGCCAACCCGGTGCTGCTGTATTCGGTGGGCAAGGACAGTTCGGTGCTGCTGCACCTGTTGCTGAAGGCGTTCGCCCCGGGCACACCACCGATCCCGCTGCTGCATGTGGATACGCGCTGGAAGTTCCGCGAGATGATCGCCTTCCGCGACCGCCGCATCGCCGAGACCGGCACCGAGCTGCGGGTGCACATCAATCCCGATGGCATTGCCCAGAACATCGGCCCGGTGTCGCACGGTGCCAGCGTGCATACCGATGTGATGAAGACCCAGGGCCTGAAGCAGGCGCTGGACAAGTGGAAGTTCGACGCGGCCATCGGCGGTGCGCGCCGCGACGAGGAAAAGTCGCGGGCCAAGGAGCGGGTGTTCTCGTTCCGCAACGACCGTCACCGCTGGAACCCGAAGAACCAGCGCCCGGAGCTGTGGAACCTGTACAACGCGCGCATCCACAGTGGTGAGAGCGTGCGTGTGTTCCCGCTGTCGAACTGGACCGAGCTGGATATCTGGCTCTACATCTACCGAGAGAAGATCCCGGTGGTGCCGCTGTATCTGGCGGCCGAGCGGCCGGTGGTCGAGCGCGACGGCAGCCTGATCATGGTCGATGACGAGCGCCTGCCGTTGCGGCCGGGCGAGGTGCCGCAGCTGCGCAAGGTGCGTTTCCGCACGCTGGGCTGCTACCCGCTGACCGGCGCGATCGAGTCCGAAGCCGACACGCTGGAGAAAATCATCGCCGAGATGCTGGTGGCCACCACCTCCGAACGGCAGGGCCGGCTGATCGACCACGACCAGTGCGCCTCGATGGAGAAGAAGAAGCTGGAGGGTTATTTCTGATGGACGTCGCAACCACTTCCACCGATATCTCCAGCTACCTGCAACAGCACGAATCCAAGCCGCTGCTGCGTTTCATCACCTGCGGCAGCGTCGATGACGGCAAGAGCACGCTGATCGGCCGCCTGCTGTACGAGAGCAAGCGCCTGTTCGACGACCAGCTGGCCGCGCTGGAGGCCGACAGCCGCCGCCACGGCACCCAGGGCGAGCGCATCGACTACGCGCTGCTGCTCGATGGCCTGGCCGCCGAGCGCGAGCAGGGCATCACCATCGATGTGGCCTACCGCTATTTCGATACCGACCGCCGCAAATACATCGTCGCCGACTGCCCCGGCCACGAGCAGTACACCCGCAACATGGCCACCGGCGCCTCCACTGCCGATGTGGCGGTGGTGCTGGTGGATGCGCGCAAGGGCCTGCTGCCGCAGACCCGCCGCCACAGCTACATCATTTCGCTGCTGGGCATCGGCCAGGTGGTGCTGGCGGTGAACAAGATGGATCTGGTCGATTACGACCCGGCGGTGTTCGCGCAGATCCTGGCCGACTACCAGGCGCTGGCCGCACAGCTGGGGATCGCCCATGTGCAGGCCATCCCGCTGTCGGCGCTGGAAGGGCAGAACCTGTCCAGCCGTTCGGAGCTGATGCCGTGGTATGACGGCCCGAGCCTGCTCGAGCATCTGGATACGGTGCGGATCGACGGACACGACGCGGCCAGCGGGCTGCGCCTGCCGGTGCAGTGGGTCAACCGGCCCAACCAGGATTTCCGTGGCTTTGCCGGCACCATTGCCGCCGGCCAGGTCCGCGCCGGGGATGCGGTGGTGGTGCTGCCCTCGGCGCGCCGTACCACGGTCAAGCAGGTGCTCGGGGTCAATGGCGAGGTGGCGGTGGCCAGCGCCGGACAGGCGGTGACGCTGACCCTGACCGACGAGATCGACGTCAGCCGCGGTGATGTGATCGCCGCCGCCGGTGATCCGCCGGAAGTGGCCGACCAGTTCGCCGCGCATGTGCTGTGGATGGACGATGCCGCGCTGCTGCCCGGGCGCCCGTACTGGCTGCAGATCGGCAGCCGCACCGTGGCCGCCAGCATCAGCGAGATCAAACACCGCGTGGATGTGAACACGCAGGAGAAACTGGCCGCCAAGCGGCTGGAGCTCAACGAGGTCGGCTACTGCAACCTGTCGCTGGACGAGCCGGTGGCCTTCGCCGCCTACGCGCAGAACCGCGCGCTGGGGGCGTTCATCCTGATCGACCGGCAGACCAATGCCACCGTCGCCGCGGGCACACTGGACTTCGCGCTGCGCCGCGCCGGCAACGTGCACTGGCAGCACCTGGATGTGGACAAGGCCGCCCGTGCCCGCATCAAGGGCCAGCAGCCCAGGGTGCTGTGGTTCACCGGCCTGTCCGGGGCCGGCAAGTCGACGATTGCCAACCAGGTCGAAAAACGCCTGCACGCGCGCGGCTGCCACACCTTCCTGCTCGATGGCGACAACGTGCGCCACGGCCTGAACCGCGACCTGGGCTTCACCGACGAGGACCGGGTGGAGAACATCCGCCGCGTGGCCGAAGTGGCGCGGCTGATGGCCGATGCCGGGCTGATCGTGCTGGTGAGCTTCATCTCGCCGTTCCGCGCCGAGCGGCAGATGGCGCGCGAGCGCTTCGCCGAGGGCGAATTCATCGAGGTGTTTGTCGATGTGCCGCTGGCCGTGGCCGAGGCCCGCGACGTCAAGGGCCTGTACCGCAAGGCCCGCGCCGGGCAGATTCCCAATTTCACCGGGATCGATTCGCCCTATGAGCCGCCGCAGGCGCCGGAACTGCACCTGCGGGCCGACCGCGAACCGGTCGACGCGATGGTGGCGCAGGTCCTGCAGGCACTGGGCCATCGCTAGGCTCCCGCGCGCCCCACCAATGGCACATACACCGTGCGGCGGCGGCCGCTATGCTGCGGGGTCGTAAACGATCGGGGTTTGTGCATGTTGGGACGTTTTGCCGCCACCCTCGCCGGTGGCATGGCCTTGGCACTGGTATTGGCGGCGTGCAGCCGCAGCGGAACGGGCGAGGCGCGCCCGCAGGCGCAGCCTGTTCCGGTGACCACCCGGACGGTACAGCCGGCGGCCTGGAGCGATACGTTGCAATCCATCGGCACCGCCAAAGCGCGCGAGTCGGTGAGCGTCACTGCCAAGCTCAGCGAGATCATCGCCCAGGTGCATTTCGAAAGCGGCCAGGAAGTGGCCGCCGGTGCGCCGCTGGTCACCCTGCGCGGCGATGCCCAGCAGGCGGCGCTGGCGCAGGCCCAGGCCACCTTTGCCGAGGCCGACCAGCTGTATCGCCGCCAGCGTGAACTGGCCGCCCAGCAACTGGTGGCCAGTTCCACCCTGGATACCCAGAAAGCGATCCGCGATGCGGCGCAGGCGCGGGTGCGCGAGATGCAGTCCGATATCGGTGATCGCCATGTGCGGGCGCCGTTTGCCGGCGTGCTCGGCATCCGCCAGGTCAGCCCCGGCGCGCTGCTGACGCCGTCCACCACCATCGCCACGCTCGACGACATCGCCCGCATGTATGTCGACTTCCAGCTGCCCGAAGCCGAACTGGCCTCGCTCAAACCCGGCGACAAGGTCACCGGCAGCAGCATCGCCTGGCCGGGCCGCGAATTTGCCGGCCGGGTCAGCACGATCGATGCGCGGGTCGATCCGGCCAGCCGCGCGGTCATGGTGCGCGCCGACTTCGCCAACGATGATCGCGCGCTGCGCCCGGGGATGCTGGTGGACGTGCACGTCTATCGCCCCGAGCGGCAGGCGCTGGTGATCCCGGAAATCGCAGTGATCCAGGTCGGGCGCGATTCGTTCGTGTTCCGGGTCAAGGCCGATGACACGGTGGAGCGGGTCGATGTGAAAACCGGCGACCGGCGTGCCGGCGTGGTCGAGATCCGCGAGGGGCTGCAGGCTGGCGACCGCATCGTGGTCGATGGCACCGGCAAGCTGCGTCCGGGACTGAAGATCCGCGCCGATGCCGGCAAGCCGGCCAGCGGCGGGACCAACGCCGGATGAAACTGTCCGATATTTCGATCAAGCGCCCGGTCTTCGCCGCGGTGATGAGCCTGCTGTTGCTGGCACTGGGGTTCATGTCGTTCAACCGGTTGACGCTGCGCGAGTTGCCGGCGATCGATCCGCCGATCGTGTCGGTGTCGGTGGATTACGCCGGGGCCTCGGCCGCGGTGATTGAAAGCCGCGTCACCCAGGTGCTGGAAGATGCGCTGGCCGGTATCGAGGGCATCGAAACCATCAATGCGCGCAGCTCCAACGGACGCGCCTCGGTCAGCATCGAGTTCACCGCCCAGCGCGATATCGAGGCGGCCGCCAACGACGTGCGCGATGCCGTCAGCCGGGTGGCCGACCGCATGCCCGACGAGGCACGGCCGCCGGAAATCGCCAAGGTCGAAAGCGATGCCGACCCGATCATCTGGTTCAACATGAGCTCCTCGGCCATGAACGAGCTGGAGCTGAGCGACTACGCCGACCGGTATGTGGCCGACCGCTTCTCCAGCATCGACGGCGTGGCGCAGGTGCGCATGGGCGGGCGCCAGCGCTATGCGATGCGGATCTGGCTGGACCGCGACCAGATGGCTGCGCGCGGGCTGACCGTGGCTGACGTCGAATCGGCGCTGCGCAGCGAGAACGTGGAATTGCCGGCCGGGCGGATTGAATCGGCCGACCGCGACTTCACCTTGCGGGTCGAGCGCGGCTATGTGAAGCCGGCGGATTTCGCCGCGATTCCGCTGAGCCGGGGTGCCGACGGCTACGTGGTGCGGCTGGGCGATGTGGCCAAGGTCGAACTGGCCTCGGCCGAGCGCCGCGCCTACTACCGCAGCAATGGCGAGCCGGGTATCGGCATGGGCATCGTCAAGACCTCCACCGCCAACAGCCTGGACGTGGCCAAGGCCGCACGCGCCGAGGCCTTGCGGATTGGCGACACGCTGCCCGAAGGCACCCGCATCTTCGTCGCCTTCGACAACACCACCTTCATTTCCGCCGCGGTCGAGCGTGTCTACCACACGCTGGTCGAGGCGATGGTGCTGGTGCTGATCGTGATCTGGCTGTTCCTGGGCAGTTTCCGCACCGCGCTGATTCCGGCGGTCACCGTGCCGGTATGCCTGGTGGCCTCGTTCATCGCCCTGTACGCGTTCGGTTTCTCGATCAACCTGCTGACCCTGCTCGCCCTGGTGCTGTGTATCGGCCTGGTGGTGGATGACGCCATCGTGGTGGTGGAGAACGTGCAGCGCCGGGTCGACCTGGGCGAACCGCCGCTGGTGGCGGCGCGTCGCGGCACCGCGCAGGTGGCGTTCGCGGTGATCGCCACCACCGCGGTGCTGGTGGCGGTGTTCCTGCCGGTCGGGTTCCTCGAGGGCAATACCGGGCGGCTGTTCCGCGAACTGGCGGTGGCGCTGGCCGGAGCGGTGGCGATCTCGGCGTTCGTGGCGCTGACGCTGACGCCGATGATGGCCTCCAAGCTGATCCGGCCGCATTCGGCGCAGGGCTCGGGCCGCCTCAACAACTGGATCAACCGCCAGCTCAACCGGCTCGCCGCGGCCTACGGCCGGGTGCTGGACCGCCATGTCGGCGCCACCTGGAAGTTCGGCGTGGTGATGGTCGCCGCGCTGGGCGCCAGCTGGCTGCTGTTCAACGCGCTGCCGTCGGAGCTGGCGCCCGCCGAGGACCGCGGCTCGTTCCAGATCGTCATCGACGGCCCGGAAGGCGCCGGGTTCGACTACACCGTCGGCCAGGTGCAGCAGGCCGAGGCGATCGTGGCGCCGTTCGTCGGCGGCGACAAGCCGATCGCGCGGGCCAATCCGCGCGTGCCGGGGGGCTGGGGCAACAGCGAGGAAATGCACACCGGGCGCATCAGCGTGTTCCTGCAGGACTGGCAGAACCGTGACGTTGCCACCGGCGAGGTGGCCGCCAGGTTGCAGGGCGAGCTGTCCGCGTTGAAGGGCGTGCGGGCACGTACCCAGGTCGGTGGCGGACTGGTGCGCAGCTTCGGCCAGCCGTTCCAGATCGTGCTGGGCGGCCCGGAATATGCCGAGATCGCGCAGTGGCGTGACCGCCTGCTGGCGCGCATCGAGGACAACCCCGGGCTGGTCGGTGCCGATTCGGACTACAAGGAAACCCGGCCGCAGATGCGGGTCAATATCGACCGCCAGCGCGCCGCGGATCTGGGCGTGTCGGTGACCGAGATCGGCCGCGCGCTGGAAACCATGATGGGCTCGCGCCGCGTCACCACCTTCGTCGACAACGGCGAGGAGTACGACGTGATGGTGCAAGCCAACCGCGATGGCCGCGCCTCGCCGGCCGATCTGGCAGCGATCCGCGTGCGCGCGCGCTCGGGCGAGCTGGTGCCGCTGTCCAACCTGGTCACGCTCAGCGAAGTGGCCGAGGCCGGCAGCCTGAACCGCTTCAACCGGCTGCGTTCGATCACCATCAGTGCCGGGCTGGCGCCGGGCTACACGCTGGGCGAGGCGATCCACTGGGTCGAGCAGGTGGCCCGCGAGGAACTGCCCGATTACGCGCAGATCGACTGGAAGGGCGAGTCGCGCGAGTACCAGCGGGCCGGCGGCGCGGTGCTGTTGACCTTCGCGATGGCGCTGCTGGTGGTGTACCTGGTGCTGGCTGCGCAGTTCGAGAGTTTCATCCATCCGCTGGTGATCATGCTCACCGTGCCGCTGGGGGTGTTCGGCGCGCTGCTGGGACTGTATGTCAGTGGCGGCACGTTGAACCTGTTCAGCCAGATCGGCATCGTCATGCTGGTCGGACTGGCGGCCAAGAACGGCATCCTGATTGTCGAGTTCGCCAACCAGTTGCGCGATGCAGGCCGCAGCGTGCACCAGGCCATTGTCGAGGCGGCCGCGGTGCGCCTGCGCCCGATCCTGATGACCTCCATTGCCACCGTGGTCGGCGCCATTCCGCTGGTGGTGGCCGGTGGCCCCGGCTCGGCCAGCCGCGGCACGATCGGCATCGTGGTGATCTTCGGAGTCACCCTCTCCACCTTGCTGTCGCTGTTCGTGGTGCCGGCGTTCTACGCGTTGCTGGCGCCGTATACCAAGTCGCCCGAATCGGTGGCCAACGAGCTCGACGCATTGGAACGGCAGACCCCGTCGGTCGGTGGCCATGCCTGAGCCGCCGGTGCGCATCGACGGGGAAGGTTTTGTCCTGCGCCCCTGGTGCATGACGGACCTGCAGGCGCTGGTGCACCACGCCGATGACGAGGCGGTCTCGCGCGGGTTGCGCGACCGCTTTCCGTTTCCCTACACCCGGGCCGACGGCGAGGCGTTCCTGTCCGGGCGCATCCTGCCGCTGGACGGGCCCACCCTGGCCATCGAGATCGATGGCCAGGCGTGTGGCGGCATCGGCGCCACGCTGGGCAGCGGCGAGCGGGCGCACAGCGCCGAGCTCGGCTACTGGCTGGGGCGCGGCTACTGGAACCGCGGCTGGATGCAGCGGGTAACCGCCGCCTACGTGCCATGGCTGCTGCACCGCTACCGCCTGTCGCGGCTGCACGCGCAGGTACTGGATGTCAACCATGCCTCGGCACGGGTGCTGCAGCGGGCCGGGTTTGTCGAGGAAGGCCTCGCCCGTGGCGCGGTGATCAAGCGCGGCGTTGTGCATGACCTGCGCTGCTTCGCGCTGGTGCGGCCATGGCCCGCCGGATGACTGGCGCCCGTCGCGCCATGTAATAGTGGAAAAATCGCCGAGTCCCGGTGTCCGGGGCTTTCTACCTTCAGCCGTCCGGGGAACGTGTGTGGAATCCATCGTCGAATACATCAACAGCATCATCTGGAGCAACGCCCTGATCTTCATGTGCCTGGGCGCCGGCTTGTGGTTCACCGTGCGCACGCGTTTCATGCAGCTGCGCGGGTTCAGCGAAATGGTGCGGCTGACCGTGACCGGGCAGAAGTCCGACGCCGGCGTGTCGTCATTCCAGGCGCTGGCGCTGTCCATGGCCGGGCGCATGGGCATCGGCAACATCGCCGGGGTCGCCACCGCCATCGCCTACGGTGGCCCGGGCGCGATTTTCTGGATGTGGGTGATGGGCTTTCTCGGCGCCTCCACCTCGTATGTCGAATCGACCCTGGCGCAGATCTACAAGGTCAAGGATGCCGAAGGCCGCTACCGCGGTGGTCCGGCCTATTACATCGAAAAGGCGATGGGGCTGAAGTGGTATGCGCTGGCCTTTGCCGTGGCCACCATCATCGCCGCCGGGTTCCTGCTGCCGGGCGTGCAGGCCAACGCCATCGCCGACAGCGCGGTCAACGTGCTGTGCAACGGGGCAACGGCCTGCGCCGCGGTGGGCGGGGCGGCCAGCCTCAAGCTGTGGATCGGCATCGCGGTTGCCGCGCTGCTGGGCGTGATCATCTTTGGCGGCGTCAAGCGCATCGCCACCTTCGCCGAAGTCGTGGTGCCGTTCATGGCACTGGCCTTCATCCTGATGGCGGTGGTGGTGATGATGCTCAATGCCGGCAAGGTGCCGGCGATGTTCGCCGACATCTTCGCCAGCGCCTTCGGCGCGCATGCCGCGTTCGGCGGGATCATCGGCCAGGCGATCGCCTGGGGCGTCAAGCGTGGCATCTATGCCAACGAAGCCGGGCAGGGCACCGGCCCGCACGCCGCGGCCGCCGCCGAGGTCTCGCACCCGGCCAAGCAGGGCTACGTGCAGGCGTTCGCGATCTATTTCGACACCATGCTGGTATGCACCTCGACCGCCTTCCTGGTGTTGTCCACCGGCATGTACAACGTGTTCCGCGTGGTCAAGGACGGCGGCAAGGAAACCCTGGAAGCGGTATTCACCGGCGTTCCGGGCGTACTGCCGTCGGAAGGGGCGCTGTTCACCCAGGCGGCGGTGGAGTCGGTGATGCCGGGCTGGGGCGCCGGATTCGTGGCGCTGGCGCTGTTCTTCTTCGCCTTCACCACGATCATGGCCTATTACTACATGGCCGAAACCAACCTGACCTACATCGCCGGCAGCAACCGTACCCATCCGCTGGCGACGCTGACGCTGCGCCTGGGGATCATGGGCATGGTGGTGTTCGGCGCCTTCCACAATGCGAAAATGGCATGGGCGCTGGGCGATATCGGCGTCGGCCTGATGGCTTGGCTGAACGTGATCGCGATCTTCGTCCTGCAGAAGCCGGCGATGATCGCGTTGCGCGATTACGAGCGGCAGAAGAAGCTGGGGCAGGACCCCACGTTCGACCCCGATGCGCTGGGCATCAAAAACGCCGATTTCTGGCGCACCCGCAAGCTGGAGCAAGCCCGTAGTGAGTAATCCCTGGAACAATCTCCGGCCGTCCTCACGGCCGCCCCGCGCCACCCCGCTGCCGGCCGCGCGTGCGCGCGACAGTGGCGGCGGTCCGCCAATCCGTGGCGCCGACGAGCTGCGCCTGTACGGGGTCAACGCGGTGCAGGCGATGTTTGCCCGGCGCCCGCAGGCGCTGCGCAAGCTGTACCTGGAAGAGGCGATGATTCCGCGCCTGCAGCCGATGCTGAAATGGTGCGTGGCCAATCGCGTCGGCTATCGCGTGGTGGGCGACGGCGACCTCAACAAGCTCGCCGCCACCACCCACCACGAAGGCGTGGTGGCCGATGTGGTGCGTGCCGAGCCACTGCCGCTGGCGACCTGGCTGGCCGCGTTGCCGGAAGGCCCGGTGCTGGCCCTGTGGCTGGACGGGGTCGGCAATCCGCACAATTTCGGCGCGATCCTGCGTTCGGCGGCTCATTTCGGCGTGGCCGGGCTGTTGCTGCCAGCCGAGTCGACGCTGGCGCTGTCCGGCGCCGCGGCGCGGGTCGCCGAAGGCGGCGCCGAGGCGGTGCCGCTGGTGCGCCTGCCGGCGCTGCCACAGGCCATGGCGCAGTTGCACGATGCCGGTTTCGGCCTGGCCGCGACCCTGGTGGAGGATGGCGACGACCTGTTCACCGCCCCGCTGCCGGCGCGCACCGTCTATGTGATGGGCGCCGAAAGCGCAGGCATGGACCGCGACTTCGCGCAGGGTTGTGATCTGCGGCTGTCGATTCCCGGCAGCGGCGCCGTGGAAAGCCTCAACGTGGCCGCCGCCACGGCGGTGTTCCTGGCCAGCTGGTGCAGCCGGCAGAGCAGGCGTTGATCACGTGGACCGGATGAACAGAAAAGGCGCCTTTGGCGCCTTTTCTGTTTCTGTGGCCGACTACCACCATCGAGCAAGAAACGCCTGGTTTGGTTCCTTCTCCTGTACACGGGAGAAGGTGCCCGAAGGGCGGATGAGGGGCGCGGTTGAGTTTGTCTGGATGACCCTGGCGTCTACTTTTCTGTTTCGGTGGCCGACTACCCACCATCGAGCAAGAAACGCCTGGTTTGGTTCCTTCTCCGGTACACGGGAGAAGGTGCCCGAAGGGCGGATGAGGGGCGCTTTTGAGTTTGTCTGGATGAGCCTGGCTTCTACTTTTATGTTTCGGTGGCCGACTACCCACCATCGAGCACGAAACGCCTGGTTTGGTTCCTTCTCCTGTACACGGGAGAAGGTGCCCGAAGGGCGGATGAGGGGTGCTGTTGAGTTTGTCTGGATGAACCTGGCGTCTACTTCGGCTCCTGCGGCTTATCCATTTGACCTGATTTCGATGCCCCCAACCCCTCTCCTGCGCGCGGGGGAGGGGCTCAAGTGGTGCCTCTGCGAAGGAGGGCGCGGAAGAGGCAAAAGGAAAGGCGCCTTGCGGCACCTTTCCCTGCATCACTCAATGCAGCAGCTTGCAGCCCTCATTCCTTTGGCGGCACCACGTCCCTGGCTGCGCTGCCGAATCCGCCCTCGGCTTCGGCGGCCAGATAGGCGAACACGGTGTATGCGGCCACGTTCTGCGCCAGCGCCTTGGGATCGATCTTGTCCAGGGTGTCATCGGCGGTGTGGTGCAGGTCGAAATAGTCGCTGCCATCCTGTGCCAGCCACGCCCAGGCGCCGCCCTTGGCCGCCAGCGGTCCCACGTCCGGGCCGGGGCCACCCTGGTCGGGGGTGTATCGGATGCCCAGCGGCGCCAGCACCGCGGCGATCTGCGCGGTGGCCTGGCGGGAATCCTGCGGGTTCGGCGAGCCGGTGTTGAAGGCGTAGATGCGGCCGGCGCCGAAGTCGCTTTCCGCGGAAATCTGGTGCAGCAGCACGTCCTTGCCATGCGCTTGTGCGTAGGCCTTGCCGCCGTACAGGCCCTGTTCCTCGTTGGCGAAGGCGATCACCCGGATGCTGCGCTTGGGCGCCTGCTTGAGCTGGCCGATCAGGTGGCCGGCGGCCATGGTGATGCCCACGCCGGCGCCATCATCGATCGCACCGGTGCCCAGATCCCAGGAATCCAGATGCCCACCGATGACCACCACTTCCTGCGGCAGGCTGCGACCGGTGATTTCGCCGATCACGTTGTGCGAGGTATAGCTGCCATCCCAGCCGCAATCCAGTGCGATGCGGATGCGGGTGGTACCACGCGCCACCAGCCGGGCCAGCTGGTTGGCGTCGGGCACCGACAGCGCCGCCGACGGCACCGGCGTGAGGCCTTCATCGAAGCGGGTGATACCGGTGTGCGGCACCCGATGCGAGTCGGTACCGGCCGAGCGCATGATGAAACCGATCGCGCCCTTGCGGATCGCCTCCGACGGACCCTTGCCACGCACCGCGCTGCCGTTGCCGTAATCGCGGCCATCGCGGGCGGCGGTCATCTGGTAGTCGACAAAGGCGATTTTCCCGGCCAGCGACCCGGCCGGTGCGGCCTGCAGCGCGGCCAGATCGGCAAACCGCACGACTTCCGCTTCCGCCGTGCCGCCGGGGCTGCCGCCGAGCGCGGTGACGGTCAGCGGCTGCGCATGCGCGCCCACTACCTGCGCCTGCTCGCTGCGACGTTCCCACTTGGGAAAGCTCACCGGTTCGGTCCATACCCGGTCAAATCCCAGCGCCTTGAACTTGGCCTTGGCCCATTCCACGGCGCGCGCATCGGCCTCGCTGCCGGCCAGGCGCGGCCCGATTTCAGTGGTCAGCGATTCCACCACCTGCCAGCCGGTGGTGTCGGCCAGCGCCTGTTCGCGCAGTTGCGCGGCGGTGGCCAGAGCTTTGTCGGGGATGCGGGTGGGGGCGGCATACGCGTTCGAGCAGGCGAGCGCGGCGGCGATGACAAGGGCAAGACGGCGCATGGCGGGGTTCCAAAAACAGGAAAGCCGCGAGCTTAGCAGCGCGCGGCTTTGGTCCCCCCGTGCTGGAGGTCACCCGCCTCATCCCTTCGCTTTGCGGGGAGGATGGCTTCTGTAGCGCGGGGCAGCGCCCGGCGGGGGCTTGCCGGTAATGCCACAGCGGGGCGCTGCACCGCTCTACCGTTTCAGGTTGTCGCGGATCTCGCGCAGCAGCAGCACTTCCTCGCTCGGTGGCGGTACCGCGGCCGGCTCCGGCGCCTTCTTGCGCGAGAGCTTGTTGATCATCTTGATCACCATGAAGATGGCGAAGGCCACGATCAGGAACTGGATGATCGTGTTGATGAAATCGCCGTAGCCGATCACCACGGCCGGAATTTCCTTGCCATCCGCGCCCATCCGGGCTGGCGCCAGGGTCCACGCCAGTGCGGAAAAATCGATGCCGCCAATCAGCCAGCCGATCGGCGGCATGATCACCTTCTCCACCAGTGATGTGACGATCTTGCCGAACGCGGCGCCGATCACCACGCCGACCGCCAGGTCGATGACGTTGCCGCGCATGGCGAATTCCTTGAACTCGCTGAGCATTCCCATATCGGTTTCCTTTTTCTGCGAGAGGTCAACGTGGGCAGCCTACTCCATCGCCTTTCAGCCGGCGATGCGGCCGTGGCGTTCGGCCACATTTTCCAGCCGTGCACTGAAACGGTCGCCCGGCAGCAGCGCCGCCACGCCGGCCGGGGTGCCCATGAACACCAGGTCGCCGGCGCGCAGTGCGAACAGTTTGGACAGTTCGTGCAGGATCTCCGGCACGTTCCAGATCATCTGCTGCAGCAGCGCCTGCTGGCGCACTTCGCCATTGACCTCCAGCGACAGGTTCAAGGCCGCCAGGTCGCCGACTTCGGCGGCGGGAACCAGCCCGCTCACCGGCGCGGAATGGTCGAAGCCCTTGGCGATATCCCACGGCCCGCCCTTGGCCTTGGCCGCGGCCTGCAGGTCACGCCGGGTCAGGTCCAGGCCCACGCCATAGCCCAGCACCAGATCGCCGGCCTGTTCCAGCGGCAAGACGCCGGCCGGCGCGTCGCGGCCGATGGCGACCACCAGCTCCACCTCGTGGTGCAGATCGGCGGTGGCGAGCGGGTAGGGGATGGCGTCATCGTGGCCGACCACAATGGCATCGGCCGGCTTCATGAAAAACATCGGCTGGCCGCGCTCGGCGGCCGAGGTCGGGGCGCTGGCGCCCATTTCGCGCGCGTGGTCGGCAAAGTTGCGACCCACGCAGTAGATGCGGCGCACCGGGAAGGTGCCGCCACCGGCCACCGGTATCCGCGGTTGCGGCGCGGGGGGAATCAGATCGGTCATGTTCGCGTCCTCGGGATCGACGCGAAAGTCTAGCGGATCGCGACCGGCGCTCAGCGCGCCAGGGGCAGTGCGGACTTGCGCACGACGTGGTATTCGGCGTCCACCACATTGCCGGCCGCGGCGCGCGCGCGGCGTACCTTGCGCGCGGCAAACAGGTTCCAGCCAAGCCCGACCAGGATCATCGCCGTGCCGACAAACACCCCCACAAACACCATCAGCGCCAGGATCGCCAGGCCCAGCAACCCCAGTGCCACCCGCACCAGCGGGTTGCGCGGCTTGCGTGGCTCGAACAGGGTGCGGAAAGCGTCGAATTGGAAATAACGGGTCTGCATGGTGCTGATGACTGTTGCCAGTGAGGCGCCAGTATCGACGGGGAGCCCCGGGCGGGAGTGAATTAATTGTTAAATTGCGGGCGATTCCCTTGTTTTACAGGGGCTTGGATTCACCTTCGGGATGGGGTTGGGACCTGCGTGGCACAATGGCGGCCTTGCTGCTTCCGTTGTTGGCTGATCCCATGTCCCGATCCGATTCCGCGCCGGCCGAGCTGGCCCAGCTCGCCACCCTTCCCGACCAGGGCTTTGCCGAAGTGGCGGCGGCCGTGGCGGGTGATTCCGAATCCCTGGTGCTGTACCGCGACGGGAACCAGGTCCGCGCGTGGCTCAACGTCTGTCCGCATGCCGGGCGGCGACTGGACTGGGCGCCGGGCCAGTTCCTCAAAAGCAAGGAAGGCCATCTGGTGTGCGCGGCCCATGGCGCCAGTTTCGATACCGGCAGTGGCGAGTGCGTCGCCGGGCCGTGCCGCGGCGACAGGCTGCGTGCCGTGGCCGTGACCGTGCGCGACGGCCGCGT
>NZ_JAUJUJ010000140.1 GCF_030711595.1 Stenotrophomonas sp. YIM B06876 | reverse complement strand
TCGAGCGTCAACCTGGCCACATGCGCCACCACAGCCGGCGCATTCCAGGCCAGGCCCACATCGGCATCCAGCGTGCCCGCCAGCGTGGGGGTCGCGAATTGCGCCAGATAGGGCGCGGCCAACTGCAGTGGCAAGGCCTGCACCGATGCCGCCACCTTGGCCTGTTTATCGGTGGCCTCCCCCTCGAACAGCAGGCGCGCCGGCGCCAGCTGGGCATAGTCCCCCGCCACCTGGGCGCTGCCAGTGAACTTCAANCCGCCAGCGTGGGGGTCGCGAATTGCGCCAGATAGGGCGCGGCCAACTGCAGTGGCAAGGCCTGCACCGATGCCGCCACCTTGGCCTGTTTATCGGTGGCCTCCCCCTCGAACAGCAGGCGCGCCGGCGCCAGCTGGGCATAGTCCCCCGCCACCTGGGCGCTGCCAGTGAACTTCAAAGGCTGGGCAAACGGCAGCGCGATGGCCGAGGCATTCAAGGCCAGGTCGCGCACAACCACATGGGCAATGGCGGGCCGGCTGTCGTCCCGCCAGTCCACCTGGGCACCACGGACGGCCACCCGCGCCACGGCAAGCTGCCAATCGGCGGACTCCTGCTTGTTTCCGGAAGTTGGCGCCTTGGCCGATGGCGCCGCCCCGCCCAGCGCCAGATTGATCTGGCCGGCACGGTCGCGGCGCGCGGCGAGGTGGGGGGCGTCGAGTTCGACGGCATCGATGCGGGCGATGCGCGCCAGCGGCTGCAGATCGCCCACCGCCACCTTCAGCACGTCGAACGACAACAGCTCTTGTTGCGCCGCATCGGCCAGCTTGACCTTGCTGGCCTGCAGGCGGCCGCTGAGCTTGACCGCCGGAGTCGGTGTGTGCTCGAACGCGAGGCGCAGATCGGCATCCAGCACGCCCGACTGCGGCCGCACCGGCAGGCTGGCGGGCAGATAGCCCAGATAGGGCGCCAGATCGACCCCTGAGAGGCGGATCGTGGCATCTGTTTTCTGGCTTTCGGCGAACGGCGTGCTCTCGGCCACCGAGTCGAAAGCGCTGCCATTGAGCTTGAACGCCAGGCGGGGGGCGACCTTGATCTCACGCTTGGATTTCAGGTTGCTCAGGAAGGGCACGCTGAGCTCCATATCGCGCAGCGCATGCGTGCGGCCCACCGTCTCGTCCTTGAAGTCCACCGAGCCGCCGTGCAGGGCGATGTTGTAGAGCGCGAAGTGCAGCGGCGAACTCTGCGCATCGGCTGGCGTATTCAGCCGCGCCAGGATGTCATCGATGTCGTAGCGGCCCGGCGCCAGCTGCGTGAGGCGCACGGCGGGCTGGTCGATTTCCAGCGCGTCGGCCACTGGCCCCAGGCGCAGCAGGGACTGCAGTTCCGCATCTATATAGATACGCTTGATCTGCACCTGGGGAGCAGCGCCGTCGGCACCGGCAATGGCGAGGTCGTGGATGCTCAGCTCCAGGGTCCAGGGCAGGAATTCGACACGGCCGATGGAAACCTGGCGCCCGAGCTTTTCGGTGGCGATTTTTTCGCCCTGGCTGCGCAGCAATGGCGGCACCGCCAGCCAGCCCAGCCCCCACAGGCCCAGCACGCCGACAAGCACCCAGAGCACCCGCCTGGCCCACTTGTGATGACTGAAAAGGGGGATGTTCATAGCCAGCGCGCTCCAGGAGGACCCGTGTATCAATGTCCACGATTGGACCAGAACGGGACAAGCAACTGTGGTAACAGGCAGAAACAAGAAAGCCCGGTGAATGGCATGGAGCCAGCCCACCGGGCTTGACGGCTGACACAACGGTCTTTGCCATCGGATTCGCAACACGGAGAAGAACGTCCGTCTTGCGAGAGAGCAAGGTATTGCCCTCATGGTTTGCCTTGGAAGCGCCTCCATCACTGTCTGGCACTGCATGCCCTGACAGGTGGATTTGCATTCGTCCAGCGATGCTTGCAAATGCAGGCAAGCACAC
>NZ_JAUJUJ010000139.1 GCF_030711595.1 Stenotrophomonas sp. YIM B06876 | reverse complement strand
ACCGTGGTCTGGAACGCGTCCGATGCCACCCGCATCGCCGATGCCGCACAGGGGCAGGTGCTGGCCGATACGCTGCTGAACCGGGGCGCTCTGAGCGTGTCGGGCCAGTTGCTGGGCCTGGCCCAGCGCATGCTGGACTTGACCGTGGACTATGCGGCGCAGCGCAAGCAGTTCGGCAAGCCCATTGGCGCGTTCCAGGCGGTCAAGCACCAGCTGGCCGATGTGGTCACCAAGATCGAGTTCGCCAAGCCGGTGCTCTACCGCGCCGCCAGTGCGCTGGCCAGCCATGCGCCTGACAGCGCGGTGCGTGCCTCCCACGCCAAGCTGGCCTGCGCCGAGGCTGGCTGGTTCTCGGCGCGCAAGGGCATTCAGGTGCATGGCGCGATGGGCTACACCTGGGAAGTCGATCTGCAGATGTTCATGAAGCGCGCCTGGGTGCTGGACGCCACCTGGGGCGACCGCGCCTTTCACAAGCAGCGGCTGTCCGATGCGCTGCTGAACGACGGCGCACTGCTCGGCCCCGGCGCCACCTTCCACACCTTTTCCTGATCCGGAGTTTTTCCCATGGCAGAAGCTTTTATCGTTGACGCCCTGCGCTCGCCCACCGGCAAGCGCAATGGTTCGCTGGCGGCAGTGCATGGCGCCGACCTGGGCGCGCATGCCATCAAGGCGCTGGTCGAGCGCAACGGCGTTCCGGCAGAGGACTACGACGATGTCGTCTTCGGCTGCGTGGACACCATCGGCGCGCTGGCCGGCGACATCGCCCGCACCGCGTGGCTGGCCGCCGGCATGCCACTGTGCGTGCCCGGTACCACGGTGGACCGGCAGTGCGGCTCGTCGCAGCAGGCCATCCATTTCGCCGCCCAGGCCGTGATGAGCGGCACGCAGGACGTGGTGCTGGCCGGCGGCGTGCAGACCATGAGCCGCATCCCGATCGGCTCGGCCATGCTGGCCGGCCAGCCGCTGGGCTTCACCACGCCGTTTGCCGAGAGCGCGGGCTGGCAGGCGCGCTTTGGCGATGCGCCGGTCAACCAGTTCTATGCCGCCCAGCGCATCGCCGACCACTGGGGGCTGTCGCGCGAGGCCATGGAGGTGTTTGCCAAGGAAAGCCACGACCGCGCGCTGCGCGCCATGGCCGAAGGGCGCTTCGAGCGCGAGATCGTCCCCTATGGCGACTTCCGCATGGACGAGACGGCGCGCGCCAGCACGCTGGAAAAACTCGCCACGCTGCAGCCGGTCGACCCGACCTACCCCAAGATCACCGCCGCCGTCTCCAGCTCGACCTGCGATGCCGCTAGCGCCGTGCTGGTGGTGTCGGAGGCCGCGCTCAAGCGCTACCAGCTCACGCCGCGCGCCCGCATCCACCACCTGAGCGTGCGCGCCGACGACCCGATCTGGCACCTGACCGCCCCGATCCCGGCCACGGCCCATGCGCTGAAAAAAGCCGGCATGACGCTCGACGACATCGACCTGGTCGAGATCAACGAAGCCTTTGCTTCGGTCGTCATGGCCTGGCTCAAGGAAACCGGCTACCCGCACGAGCGCACCAACGTCAACGGCGGCGCCATCGCGCTCGGCCACCCGCTGGGCGCCTCGGGCGCCAAGCTCATGACCACGCTCTTGCACGAACTCGAACGCACGGGCGGGCGCTACGGCCTGCAGACCATGTGCGAAGGCGGTGGCCAGGCCAACGTCACCATCATTGAAAGGCTTTGAAACCATGGCTATCTGCAACCACCGCACCGTCATCATCACCGGCGCCGGCGGCGGCCTGGGCCGCGCCTATGCGCTGGCCTTTGCTGCCGAGGGCGCCAACGTCGTCGTCAACGACATCCGGCTCGAAGCCGCCGAGGCCGTGGCGGCCGAAGTGACCGCCGCCGGTGGCAAGGCGATCGCCAACAACGGTGACATCACCACCATGGCCGGCGCGCAGTCCATCGTCGATGCGGCGCTGGCCG
>NZ_JAUJUJ010000138.1:764-1963 GCF_030711595.1 Stenotrophomonas sp. YIM B06876 | reverse complement strand
TGTGGGAACGTGCTGGGTTCCATGACACACAGCACCACTGCACCGTGCCTTTTGGCCGTAGCTCCCCGGTTGCCCGGGATCTCAAGAGTTAGCTACATCATTCTCACGACAGTTCACGCGAGCGTTCAGATATCTTTCCCGTACCCTATTCCTCGTCGTCCCAACCCCGTCCTGTTCGGGGGTTCGCCATTGCTTTCGCATCGACTGTGTGCAACGTGTGCACGGGACGTTTATCCGCAGCTTCGCACCCCTCGGTTACCCAAGAAGCATGTGCGGACGNCGTCGTCCCAACCCCGTCCTGTTCGGGGGTTCGCCATTGCTTTCGCATCGACTGTGTGCAACGTGTGCACGGGACGTTTATCCGCAGCTTCGCACCCCTCGGTTACCCAAGAAGCATGTGCGGACGAGGACATGCCGTTCCAGGCATGGTTCTGGTAGAGAACAAGACACCACGAGCGGGTTACGCTCATTGTTCAGTGCTGACCATTCCATCCTGTCCATTCCGGAGAATGTAAAAGATGTAACGATTATGCAAAAGTGTCTCTTTTGTGCTGAAAGACGCGTCCCTTGGGGGCACGGCTCCGCAAGCGATCACCCTTGAGGTGGTCGTGCGTGACAGCTAAAAGAGAGCCTTTCGGCTGTCACAAATGCTCCGTATCGCTACGGAATTCGCCGTTTCCCTATTGGGAAGCAACGGCACTGTTGGGGCATCACTAGGATGCGATGAAGCGACATCGAGTCGCACCATGGGCGAATGGTAACTGCGACAATCCGGGGCATGAGCCGCACCTACCGCATTGCCCCCTCGATTTTGTCTGCCGATTTCGCCCGCCTGGGCGACGAAGTGCACAACGTCATCGCCGCCGGCGCCGACTGGATCCACTTCGACGTGATGGACAACCACTATGTGCCCAACCTCACGTTCGGCCCCATGGTCTGCCAGGCCCTCAAGCCCCACGCCAAGACCGCCGCCGGCGTGGCCGTGCCGATCGACGTGCACCTGATGGTGCGGCCGGTCGATGCGCTGGCCGCCGCCTTTGCCGAGGCCGGCGCCGACCTCATCAGCTTCCACCCCGACGCCGCGGGCCACGTGCACCGCAGCATCCAGGCCATCAAGGCCCAGGGCGTCAAGGCCGGCCTGGTGTTCAACCCGGCCGAGCCGCTCGACGTGCTCGACTGGGTGCTCGACGACATCGACC
>NZ_JAUJUJ010000138.1:0-614 GCF_030711595.1 Stenotrophomonas sp. YIM B06876 | reverse complement strand
CTCGACGACATCGACCTGGTGCTCATCATGAGCGTCAACCCCGGCTTTGGCGGCCAGAGCTTCATCGACTCGGCGCTGCGCAAGATCGAGGCGGTGCGCCGGCGCATCGACGCCTCGGGCAAGGACATCCGCCTCGAAGTGGACGGCGGCATCAAGATCGACAACATCCGCCGCGCCGCCGACGCCGGCGCCGACACCTTCGTGGCCGGCAGCGCGATTTTTGGCAAGCCCGATTACCAAAGCGTGATCGATGCCATGCGCGCGCAGCTGGCTTGAGAAACACGTTCACCAGCCTGCCTTCCGCCCTCCGAGGCCCTGCGGGGCCTTTTCCTTTTCGCACCGGACTGCCCATGATTTCCCTGCCCGTGAACCGCACCGCCCTGGACGCCGCCATCATCGACCTCGACGGCACGATGGTCGACACCCTGGGCGATTTCGCCGAGGCCATCAACCGCATGCTGAGCGAGCTGGCGCTGCCGGCCATTCCTGCGCCGGCGATCGAGCACATGGTCGGCAAGGGCTCCGAGCATTTGCTCAATTCAGTGCTCAATCACGTGCTAACGCAGGCTGGGCAAGCGCCAGAGGCTATTGAAATAGAAGCGCTCTACGTGCGC
>NZ_JAUJUJ010000030.1 GCF_030711595.1 Stenotrophomonas sp. YIM B06876 | reverse complement strand
GGCGCGGCCGGGCTGGGCGCGGCGACCGTGGCGCTGGCCAGCGAGGGCGCGGCGGTCCACACGCAGGTGTGCGACCTGGCCGATCCGGCGCAGATCGAGACATGGGTGGAGGCGGCCGCGGCGGCGCTGGGCGGCATCGATGCGGTGGTCAACAACGCCTCCGGCTACGGCAACGCCGATGACGATGCCAGCTGGCAGGCCGGGTTCGAGATCGACCTGATGGCTGCGGTACGCTGCAATCGCGCCGCGCTGCCACACCTGCGCCGCAGCCCGGCCGCGGCGATCCTCAACATCAGCTCGATCAATGCGCTGCAGCCGGTGCCGCGGGCGATGGCCTACTCCACCGCCAAGGCGGCGCTGAACTACTACACAGTGACGCTGGCCACCGAACTGGCGCACGCGAAGATCCGCGTCAACGCCCTGGCCCCCGGCTCGATCGAATTCCCCGGCGGGTTGTGGGAGCGCCGCCGCCTTGAGCAACCGGCGCTGTACCAGCAGATCCACGAGCGCATCCCGTTTGGCGGGTTCGGCCGGGTCGAGGACGTGGCCGAGGCCGCGCGCTTCCTGCTGTCGTCGCGGGCGCGCTGGATCACCGGCCAGGTGCTGGCGGTGGACGGCGGCCAGTCGCTGCCGGCCTGAGCCGGCTCAGCACAGCTGCGCCGAGCCGATCACATGAACGCCGGGCACCGGGTCCAGCGCGGCTTCGACCATTACCGCGGCAATGCGGCCGGCCGGGTTGATCCGCCAGGCCCGCGGCAGCACCGGCGCCAGCGCGCCCAGCACCACGCTGGCCAGATGTTCGCCGGTGCGGCGCTCGGCACGCTCGCCCCCGATCAGGCCCGGCCGCACCAGCGTCAGCGAATCGAAGCCGAGCCCGCGCAGGTCATGCTCAAGCGTGCCCTTGACCCGGTTGTAGAAGATGCGCGAACCGGCATCGGCGCCCATCGCCGAATTCAGCACGAAGGTGCGGGCGCCGTGGGCATGCACCGCCCGGGCGATCCGCAGCGGGTAGTCGTGGTCGACGCGCCAGAACGCCTCGCGCGAACCGGCCTGGCGGATCGTGGTGCCCAGCGCGCAGATCACCGCATCCACCTGCCACCAGTCCGCCGCGGCCGGCAGGTGCTCGAAATCCAGCACCGGGTTGAGCAGGCGCGCATCGGTGTGCGCCAGCGCGCGCCGGGTCGGCGCCACCACCTGCCGGCAGCGCCGGTCCCCCAGCAGCCGCGTCAGCACCTGTGCTCCGACCAGTCCGGTCGCTCCTGCCAGCAGTATCTTCATGTCATCCTCGCACCGGCCGATCCGATTCAAGCCCCCTGCCACCTTGCCGATAATGGGGCTTGGACACCACCCCGGCGGTGCGCAGAGGCGTGCCGCCCCCCGCTGCCAGGATCCCCGCCATGCCCGATTCCCGCGACACGCCGTCCACGCCCCCGTCGGGGCCGGGACGCATCCTGTCGCGCCGGCAGCAGCGGGCCGCCACCACAGCGGGCACGGCAGCCGCGCCGCTGCCCGACGGCGGCATGGCGATGCTGCAGCGGCTGTTCGTCGGTGCCGATGAGCCGGACGCGCTGCTGCACGCCTTTGCCCAGGGCATGGCGACGCTGCCCGGCGAACTGGGCGACATGGGCCTGCGCCTGCACAGCGCGCATGCCGATGCCGACTGGGAACGCTATGCGCGGCTGCTGCGGCAGCTGATCGACAAGTACATCCGCACCATCGAGCTGGCAGCACCGCATGGCGCGGGCGGCGATGCCGAGCGCTTGCGCGACCTGCTGCGCCACACCTTCGCGGTGGCGGTGACCAGCCTGCTGCAGGAGGCGCCCGAGCTGGACGCCGATGCCCAGCAGCTCATCGTGGTCCTGCGCGACTGGCGCGCCGGGCAGCCGCTGGAGCCGCTCGAGCAGTGCCTGCGCGAGCTGTGCCATCGCATCGCGGTGCGCAGCGACGGCCTGCAGGAACAGCGCGACCTGTTGCTGAGCCTGTTCGACCTGCTGCTGGAGAACATCACCGAGCTGCTCGACGACCGCAGCTGGCTGCAGGGACAGATCAGCGCGGTGCGGGAACTGCTCAGCGGCCCGTTGGATCGCGCTTCGGTGGAGCAGACCCGCAGCAACCTGCGCGAGGTGATCTACAAGCAGGGCCTGCTCAAGCAGGGCATCGCCGAGTCCAAGGCGGCGATGAAGGAGCTGATGGGCGGCTTTGTCGAACGCGTCGACGGCATGGCGATCAGCACTGGCGAATACCACGACCGCATCGCCGGGTATTCGCTGGCGGCGCGCCAGGCGCGCAGCATCGCCGATCTCAACCAGCTGCTGCACGATGTGCTGCAGGATACCGGGCGGGTGCAGCAACAGGCGTTGCGTGCCCGCGATCATCTGGCCAGCGCGCGGGCCGAGGTGGAGGCGGCCGAACAGCGGATCCAGCAGCTGGAACAGGAACTGCGCGACGTGGCCGGGCTGGTGCGCACCGACCCGCTCACCGGCGCCCTCAACCGCCGCGGCTTCGACGAACTGTTGCAGCGCGAGTTCGACCGCGCCGGCCGCAGCGGCCATCCGCTGTGCGTGACCCTGCTGGATCTGGACAATTTCCACCAGACCAACTCCACCCACGGCCATGCCGGCGGTGATCTGGCGCTGCGCCATCTGGTGGCGGTGACCCAGTCGCAATTGCGCAGTTGCGACAGCATCGCCCGGCTGGGGGGTGACGAATTCGTGCTGTTGCTGCCCGACACGCCGCAGGCCGAAGCGCTGGCCACGATGCAGCGGCTGCAGCGGGCGATGGCGCAGCGGCCGTTCCTGCACCAGCACCTGCGCGTGCATGTCAGCTTCAGCGCCGGCACCGCGCAGTGGCAGCCGGGCGAGAGCGCCGAGGCGCTGCTGCAGCGCGCCGACCGCGCCATGTATGCGGCCAAGCGGATCGGCAAGGGCCGGGTGCTGGTGGCCGAATAAGCCGCCGCCGTCCCGCGGCCGGAGGCGCCCTGTGATATTTCCCCCTGCCATGCGAATCACTCTGGCATGGACCCCTCCGTGACCGCCCCGCCGCCACCTGCTACCGCCTCCGCGCAGGAGCGCTTCGCCGCGGCGTTGGCACAGCACCAGGGCATCGTGCTGAAGGTCGCGCGCAGCTATTGCCGCGACCCTGAGGATCGCCGCGACCTGATCCAGGATATCGGCACCCAGGCCTGGCGGGCCTTTCCCGGATTCGATCCGGAAAGAGCGCAGTTCTCGACCTGGCTGTACCGCATCGCGCTCAACGTGGCGATCTCGCAGCAGCGCAGCCTGGGTCTGCGCGCCCGCCACCGTGGCGCACTGGCCGACACCGCCGAACCGGTGGCCGCGGCCACCGCCGAAGACGACGTCCGCGTGCGCGAACTGCACGCGCTGATCCGGCGCCTGCCACCGCTGGACCGGGCGCTGATGCTGCTCTACCTGGACGACTGCAGCCACCGCGAGATCGGCGAGGTGCTCGGCCTGAGCGCCGGCAGCGTCGCCACCCGGCTGTACCGGTTGCGGCAACAGATCCGCCAGCAGTTCAATCCCTCCCCTTCCGCCTGAGGCCCGCCATGGAACTGGAACAACTCAAAGCCGCCTGGAACCGCGTGGAACAGCGTCTGGATGCGGCCGAAGCGCTGGCCCTGCAGGCCTGGCGTGAACCGCGCCAGCAACGGCTGCAGCGCGAGCTGCGCCGGTTCGGCCTGGTCCAGGGCCTGTGGCTGCTGGCATGGCTGGCGGTGGTGGTGCTGGCGGCCGGCTTCTGGGTGCACCACCGCCACGTGCCGCACCTGCTCGTGGCTGGCGTGCTGATCCACCTGTACGGCATCGCCGCGATCTGGGTGGCGGCCACCCGCCTGCTGCTGGCCGCGCGCCTGCACGCCACCGGCACCGTGCTGGACCAGCTGCGGCGGCTGGCGCAGTTGCGCCGTTTCACCACGATCAGCGAGGTGGCGCTGGGCCTGCCGTGGTGCTGGCTGTGGCTGCCGGCGCTGCAGGTCGGGATGATGGCAAGCGTGCGGATCGACCTGTATGCCGCGGCGCCGCGCTGGTTCCTCGCCACCCTGGCCTCCGGCCTGCTGGCGATGGCCGCCAGTGTGCTGCTGGCGCGGCGCTGGGCCGCGCAGCCGCCGCGACAGCCGTGGCTGCGGGCGATGATCGACCACCTCTCCGGCCACGCCCTGGCCCGGGCGCACAGCCAGCTGCAGGAGATCGCCCGCTTCGAACGGGAGTGAATGAATGCCCGGGTCAGTGGCGGGCGGCCGGCATGCCGCGCAGCCGCTGCACGCCGGTGACTGCCAGCAGCACCGCCGCGCCGATGACGATCCCGACCCCCATGCTGGTCAGCGCACCGGTCGCGCTTTGCCAGCCCGGCGACGGCGCCAGCCCGACCGCGAAGTGATGCAGCGCCGGCACGGCGTGCACCAGGATGCCGCCGCCCACCAGGAACATGGCCGCGGTGCCGGCAATGGACAGCCCGCGCATCAGCCACGGCGTGGCACGCAGCAGACCGGCACCGATGGCCGCCGCCATCCGCCCCCGCGGCAGCAGCCACAGGCCGAGGTCATCCAGTTTGACGATGCCGGCCACCAGCCCGTAGACGAACCCGGTCATCGCCACGGCAATCACGCCCAACGCACTTACCTGCTGCCCGAACGGGGCCGCGGACACCACGCCCAGCGACAGTACGATGATCTCCGCCGAGAGGATGAAATCGGTGCGCACCGCGCCTTTGATCTTGTCTTTTTCCAGCGCGACGACGTCGATGCTGTCATCGGCCAGGGCCTGCGCCCGCGCCGCCTTGCGCGCCTGTTCCTCGGCCGGCGAATGCAGCAACCGGTGGGCGAGCTTTTCCACCCCTTCGAAACACAGGTAGGCGCCACCGGTCATCATCAGCGGCGTGATCGCCCACGGCAGCCAGGCACTGATCGCCAGCGCCGCCGGCACCAGAATGGCCTTGTTGAGCAGCGAGCCTTTGGCCACCGCCCACACCACCGGCAACTCGCGGTTGGCGCTGACCCCGGTCACCTGCTGCGCATTGAGCGCCAGATCGTCGCCCAGCACGCCGGCGGTTTTCCGGGCCGCGACCTTGGTCAGGATGGAGACGTCGTCCAGCAACGCGGCGATATCGTCGAGCAGGGCAAACAGGCTTGCACCGGCCATGGGGCACCGAAGAGGAAAAAAAACAGTCGCCGATTCTCGCCGATCGAAGCCGGCCGCAGGTGAGGACGGCGGGCCATTCACCCGGCCACCACCGCGGGCTGGTGACACTGCCGCTCACTTTGCATGCTCCGGAGCCGCTTCTTGAGTGCGATACCTGCCGACGCCCCTCCCGCCACCGTTGGTGGCATGAACCGCCGCCAGCAGATCCTGCGGCTGCTGCTGCGCTACCGCAATTCCGGGGTGTTTTCCGGGATCCAGCTCGATGGCGCGATGCCGCGGCTGGAAAAATCCGCGGGCACCGGCGACCCCACCCAGTTCGTGACCGACCTGGAGGCGTTGGGCACCACCTTCGTCAAGCTCGGCCAGGTGCTGTCCACGCGTCCGGACATGATCCCGCCCGAATATGTCGCCGCGCTGGAGCGGATGCAGGAAAAAGTCGCGCCGATTCCGGTCGAGCGCATCCGCGCGATCATCGAAGAAGACCTCGGCGCCACGGTCGGCAAGCTGTTCGCGGTGTTCGATCCCGAGCCGCTGGGCTGCGCCTCGATCGCCCAGGTGCACCGCGCGGTGCTGCACGACGGCCGCGAAGTGGCGATCAAGGTGCAAAAACCCGAAGTGGCCGCGCAGCTGCGTTCGGACCTGGCGGTGCTGCGCAGTTTTGCCAGCGCCGCCGACCACCTCACCCGGGTCGGCCGCCGGGTCAAGCTCAGCGACTGGCTGAACGAATTCTCCAAGACCCTGCGCATGGAGCTGGACTACGAGGCCGAGGCCGCCAACCTCACCCGCTTCGGCCAGCACCTGAAGCGCTACCCGGAACTGTGGATTCCGCAGCCGCTGCGCGACCTGTGCAGCCGCCGCGTGCTGACGATGCAACTGGTGACCGGCGTGCGCGTGGACGCGATCCCCGAGGTGCGGCGGATCGAGGAGCCGATGCTGCCGCTGGGCGAGGCGCTGGTGCGCGGCTATCTCGACCAGATTTTCGTCCACGGCGAGATCCATGCCGATCCGCATCCGGGCAACCTGCGGGTCACCCCCGATGGCCGGCTGGCGATCTTCGACCTGGGCATGGTGGCGCACGTGCCGCCGCGCCTGCGCGAGCGCCTGCTCAAGGTGCTGTTTGCCGCCGTCGATGGCCGCGGCGAGGAAGTGGCCGATGAGATCATCGGCATCAGCACCCGGCTGGAGGACTACGACGAGGAACGCTACCTGCGCGAGACCGGGCAGATGATCGCCCGCTACGCGGCCAACGGCACCCTGTCCGAGGGCCACGTGGTGCTGGAGATCGTGCGCATCGCCACCGCCAGCGACCTGCGCACGCCGCCGGAGCTGAGCCTGCTCGGCAAGGCGCTGCTCAATCTGGAAAACGTGTGCCAGTGCCTGGCCCCCGAGCTGGATACCCGCGGGGTGATCGAGCAGCAGCTGCAGCACGTGATGCGCGCGCGGCTGAAAAAATCCCTGTCGGCGGCCAACCTGGCCAGCGAGGCGATGGAACTGCAGCAGCTGTTGCGGGTCGGCCCGCGCCGGGTGTCGGACATCCTCGGCCTGCTTTCCGAAAACCGGCTGCAGATGAAAGTGACCGGGCTGGAAGAGTCGCGGCTGATGGAGAACATCCAGAAAGTCGCCAACCGCGTCGCCGCCGGCATCATCACCGCGGCCCTGCTGCTGTCCTCGGCGCTGATGATGCGGGTGGAAAGCAGCCTCAAGCTGTTCGGCTATCCGGCCTTTGCGATGCTGCTGTTCCTGCTCGGGGTGTTCATCGGCCTGAGCATCATCGTCAGCGCGCTGCTGTTCGACCGCCGCACCCGGGCGCGTGCGCGCGAGGAGCGCGGACACCGCTGAGCCTGCAATCCCGTACCTGCCGCCGCCGGGCCCGCCTTGCGGCGGCGGGGTGCATTGTGGGCGAGGCGCTTCTGCCGCCGACAGCGCGATGCAGTTGCCGGCATGGCCGCAGCGGCTCCGGCCAGCCGCACCCGCTGCACGCCTGGTAACGCAGGCGGCCGGCCCTGGACCGCATCCTGCGGTTTCACCACCACGACATGGGCGTCGCGCCAGAACGCCACCGCCGCCCGCGCGGATGCGCATGCGCAAATCCGCTGACCGGCGCACATTTCCATGCGCATTGCGCAAACATCCCAGTCAGGTTGAAGCGGGCATGATCCGACCCTGCCGCTGTCATATGCACGCCACAAACAGCGCGATGACACGGTTTCACTTGCGCGGCTGCGCCCTTTCAATCTGGCTTCCGGTATCTGCTCTATGCAATGGAGTGTCTGGTTTTCCATAGCGCTGCTTGCCTGTCTGCTGCTGGTCTCCGGCACGTGGGCGCGGCTGAAGGCGATCCTGCTTTCGCTGTTGCTGCTGGCGCTCAGCAGCTGGTGGCTGATCGACCAGCTCAGTGGCGACGGCATCAATGCCGCCACGCTCTATCACCTGCGCAGTGACCTGCAGGGCGCCGGGGTCGGCGACTTCGGGCACTCCATCGCCGGTTTTGTCGCGCGGGTGCTGGGCGCATTGCTGCTGCCGCTGCTGTTGTTGCGGGTCACCCGTCTGCGCCAGCCACGGTTTGGCATACCGGTGTTTACCGCGTTCGCCTGCCTGCTGCTGGTCACGCTGCGGGTCAGCCCGCTCTATGACGATGCGTTGCGCATCCATCAGCAGCTGCGGCCGGTGGATTACCGCGTCGTGGCCGACGAATACCGCGTTCCCGCCCAGCCGCTGGCACAGCGCAGGAACATCGTCTGGATCTATGGCGAAAGCCTGGAGCGCACCTATCTGGATGAAGCGGTGTTTCCCGGGCTGATGCCCAACCTGCAACGGCTGGCTGGCGAGGCGCTGGATTTCCGCGACATCGGTTCGGCCGAGGGCAGCGGCTGGACCATCGCCGGGCTGGTCGCCTCGATGTGCGGAGTACCACTGACCACCGCGCAGGGCGATGAGAACAGCATGGGCCGCATGGGCCGCTTCCTCCCCGAAGCGGTGTGCCTGGGCGATTATCTGAAACAGCAGGGCTACCGCAACCATTACCTGGGCGGTGCCAATGGCCAGTTCGCGGCCAAGGCGGATTTCCTTGCCAGCCACGGTTTCGATGCGGTGCACGATCTGGCCTGGTTCAAGCAGCGCGACATCGCCGCCAGCCACTTCTCCAACTGGGGCGTGCATGACGATGTGCTGCTGGAAGAAGCGTTCCAGCGCTTCGTGCAGCTGTCCCGCGCCGGCCAGCCGTTCATGCTGACCGCATTGACGATGGACACCCATCATCCGGCCGGGCACCTGCCGGTGGCCTGCAAGGGCATGCGCTATGCCAGCGAATACGGCGATATCGGCCTGCTCAAGGCGCTCAAGTGCACCGATGTGCTGATCTCGAAGCTGGTCGACCGCATCCGCAGCAGCGGCTATGCCGACAACACCGTGGTGGTGGTCGCCTCCGATCACCTAGCCATGCCCAACCACCTCAGCCACGTGCTGGAAAAGCAGCGCCGCGAGAACCTGCTGCTGTTCCTGGGCCCGGGCATCGCACCGCGACAGGTGACCGCCCGCACCGGTTCCACCCTGGATTCGGGCGCCACTTTGTTGCAGCTGCTGGACCCGGCCGTCACTACGATCGGCTTTGGCCGCTCGCTGCTCGCCGCCGACGCCGGTCCCAGCGCCAGCGCCGCGGCCGTGCGCGAACAGGGCCAGGACTATCCCCGCTACCTGGCCTACGCGCGGTCGCTGTGGCTGGGCCGGCAGACCCGCCGGCTGCGACTGGAAGACGGCCTGGTGCAGGTGGGCGTGCAGCAGGTGCAGCCGCCGGTGCTGCTCGAATACGACCGGCAGTGGGACCTGAAATCGATCTATCTGGAAAACACCTCCAAGCAGTTCGACGACGCCGACCCGGCGCATACGCTGGCCTATGTCGATCGCTGCACCGCGTTCGAGGACGCTTCCGCCGCAGGCGAATGGTGTGCGCTGCTGGTCAACCGCGACCAGGGCATCCGCCTGTATCGCGATGCCCAGCTGCGCCGCGGCATCGCCGTGGATGCGCCACTGCAGGCGTTCGACGGCAACCGGCCCCGCGTGCGCCAGTCGCGCATGATCAGCCGCGAAGCGCGCCGCACCGATCCGGGCCAGTACGTGCTGGAGCTGTACGCGCGGCAGAATCCGCAGCGGCCGTTCTGGGTGGAGGCGGTGTCCTCGCAGCGCAAGGTGGTGGTCGCCCAGCAGTGGGTGCAGGCCGACAGCAACGGCCGCATCCGCATGCCACTGGGACTGGAGCATGCAGTGGACGACCTGGAAATCCGCGCGTGGCTCAACCATGCCGAACAATTGGCGGTGGAGCGCTATGTGCTGCTGCCGTTCCGGCTGCGTCCCGGCCGCTCCTGAGCAGGCGCCTGCCGGTGCAGGCGCCGCACTCTCAGCGGGTCTGCGCCGGCGTCACCGCCGCTTCGCCGACCAGGTGGATATCGGTCGGTGTCACCAGCGCGATGTTCTGCTCGGCCAGCCGTTGCAGCAGTGCGAACAGCAGTTCGCTGCGGGCGGCGTAGACACTGCGCGGACTGGAAACGTGGGCGAAGCTGTTGATCGCCACCTGGCCGGCGCTGATCGAGTCGATGAACACGGTCGGTGACGGTTCTTCCAGGACCGCCGGATTTTCGCGGTACAGCTCCAGCAGCGTCTGCCGCAGACGGCCGACATCGGTGGCCAGCGGCACCGAGAACTGGATCTGGATGCGGCCCAGCGCGTTGGCCATGGTCATGTTGCGGATGGTCTTGGTGATCAGCTCGGAATTGGGCACGATCAGGGTCGATTTGTCGCCGGCCTGGATCTCGGTGGAACGCACGCTGATGCGGCGGATATCGCCTTCCTGATCACCGATCCGGACCCAGTCGCCGATCTTCACCGGGCGCTCGGCCAGCAGGATCAGCCCGGACACGAAATTCTGGGTGATTGCCTGCAGGCCGAACCCGATGCCCACCGACAATGCACTGGCCAGCAGCGCCAGCTTCTCGAAGCCGATGCCCAGGGCCGCCAGCGCCCACAGCACCACCAGCACGATGCCCAGATAACGCGCCACGGTACTGATCGAATTGCGGGTGCCGGCATCCAGCTCGGTCTTCGGCAGGTAGGTTTCCACCAGCCAGTGCTGCAGCGCCTTCATCACTGCCAGCCCCAAGGCCAGCGCCAGCAGGCCCCGCAGCAGGGCCGCCGGCTTCAATACCGCCTGGCCCAGCGACACGCCGTTGGCCAGCGTCTCCAGCCAGCCACCGAGCGCGGTGAGGTTGCCCAGCGGCGCCATCAGCGCGGTCAGCCCAAGCAGCAGCAGGCAGACGCGCGCCGACGCCGACAGCAGTACCCCGCCCTGCTCGATACGCGCGGCACTGATGCCGGTGGACAGACGCAAGGTACGACCGCTGGCACTGTCCGGTGCCAGCAGCCACAACGCGAAATCGTCGGCGAACTTCAACAGCAACGACAGCGCCAGAAGCACCACGGTGACCCATACCATCTGCCGGGTGGTGAACATCGCCAGGTTCAGGTAGCCCAGCACCGTCGCCGCCAGCGCCGTCAATACCGTCAGGTGCCCGGCCAGGCGACCCAGCACCAGCCAGCCGCTGCGGCTGTTGCTCGGCCGCTCCCCCGGCGCGGCCGGCGGATGGGCCTGCAACTGCGCCTGCACATGGGCGGCCTGGCGGCGGTGCAGTCGTGCCAGCGTCACCAGCATGGCGCTGATCAGCCCCACGTAGATCAGTGCGATCACGCCGTCCAGCATCACCGTGCCCACCTGCGAGGTACGCGCGGCGTGGTTGATCGCCTGCAACAGCATGCTCAGCCAGGTCAGTGCCGCCGCGCCCCAGGCGTATTTGCGCAGACGCGCCGCGGCGATGTCATCGATATTGAGCAGCCGCCACGACGGCCGCCGGGGCACCAGCAGGCAGGCACTGAGCGCGGCGATGAACGCGGCCACGAAGGTGGCGGTCACGAACGCATCGCCCACCGCCTGCAACCGCGGCGGGATCGCGCCGATCATGCGCAGGCTTTCCACCGCCACCACCGCAGCCGACCCCGGCAGCAGTGTGCCAACCAGCAGCAACCACACCGCCAGCCCGGTCCTTCGCAGCCGCCCGGCCGGCGCCCGTGGCGAAGCCGCATAGCCGCGTCCCAGCGCGCGCAGCCACAGCCGCAACGGCAGCAGCAGCACCACGGCCAGCAGCGCGCCAGCCAGCGGAATCTTCCAGCCCTGTTTGCCGACCGCGCGGACCGCCGCGCCCGCGCCCTGGCGATACAGCCCCTGCAGCCGCGTGTAATCGGCCGGCGCCTGGGCGCTGAACTGCTGCCACAACGCCGGCGAGAGCGGCGAGCCCACTTTGCGCGTGAGCTGTTCGCCGAACTGCTGGGCGCGCATCTTCTCGATCGATTCGCCCAGCTGCCGTGCCTCCAGCGCCAGCAGGTTGCCGCGCTTGAGTGCCGAATCCACGCCACTGCGCTCCAGCGCCAGCGCCTTGCGCGGCTGGCTGATGTCACGGCCTTCGGGACTGCCTTCGGCCGGCGTACCGAGCTGCGCGATGCGTGCATCGATCTGCTGCAACCGCGGCTCCAGCGCGCGCACGGCGGCTTCGGCATCGCGTTGCGCGGCCAGCGCTTTTTCCGCCAGCGTCTTCAGCGTTTCCGGCGCGTCGGCATCCTCCAGCGACCGGCGCACCGCAGCCAGCGCCAGCGCGGCGCGGGCGATCCTGGTCTGCGGTTCGTCGGCGGAATCGCCGGGAACGGGCTCGGCGGCGTGGGCCCCCGGGATCGACACCGGGCCGGCAAACAGCATTCCCAGCAACAGCAGACGCAACGACAGCGCAAAAAGATGACCGGACAAGGGCGCAACCCGACACGCGCGGACCACCGCGCCTGCGGAGAACTATAAATCAGCGCCGCGCGGGCGCCCGGCCGCGACACACACAGGCAGCTCATTACCCGCGCGGCAGTTCCGCGGCCCGCGTGGCGCCGCCGGTCAAGCCGATGCAGTGGCGCCGGTGTGGGGGCGGAGCGGCGTGGGCCTGGCGCTGGCCCGCGTTGCACAGGTTGCCCCCATCGGCGCCGGTTGCGGGTGGCGCTGGCGAATATCGACGACGGGTTCACTGCCGCTCGGCTATAGCTGCACGGCCACCCCTTGCCGGAAACGTCATGAGCGCCACTTCGCCGCTGACCACCGTTGCCTCGATCGACCTGCCGCGGTATCTCGGCACCTGGTATGAAATCGACCGCCTGCCGATGCGCCACGAACCGGAGGCGGCAACCGACATCAGCGCCCACTATTCGCTCAACCCGGATGGCTCGATCCGGGTCCAGAACCGCTGCATCGACAACGGCGGGATGGAGGAATCCATCGGCCAGGCCACGGCGGTGGACAGCACCAACAGCAAGCTGGAAGTGACGTTCCTGCCCGAAGGCCTGCGCTGGATCCCGTTCACCAAGGGCGACTACTGGATTCTCAAGATCGACGAGGCCTATACCTGTGCGCTGGTCGGCAGCCCGGACCGCAAATACCTGTGGTTGCTCTCACGCCAGCCGCAGATGGATCCAGCTACCCGCCAGCACTACATCGCCTACGCCGCGCAGCTCGGGTTCGCGGTCGACCGCCTGATCCATACCCCGCACACCGGCCACTCCACCGCCTGAGTCGTTTTCCCGCGCCGCTGGCGGCGCACAACACCCACTTCCCGCAACCCCTGCCGGCGCCTGCCGTCGGCGGCGGGCCGAGGCTGGCATGGATCTGAAAAGCGGCTACCCGTACTGGGCGATAAAGAACGGATTGATGCATGCGTTTCCGCGGCTGGAGCAGGATCTGCGCTGCGACGTATTGGTCGTGGGCGGCGGCATCACCGGCGCGCTGATCGCCGACGAACTGGGCCGGCATGGCCATCAGGTGGTGGTGGTGGAACAACGCGACGTGGGCTGGGGCAGCAGCGCCGCCAGTACCGCGTTGCTGCAGTACGAAATCGACACCCACATGGTCGATCTGGCCAGGCAGTACGGGGAACAGAACGCGCTGCTGGCGTACCGCGCCTGCGCCGAGGCGATCCCGATGTTGCAGGCGTTGTGCAAGCCACTGCGCGATGTCGACTTCGCGCCGATGCACAGCCTGTACTACGCCAGCAAGCGCGGCCATCGCCGCGCCCTGGCCGCGGAGTTCGCGCTGCGCCGGCGCCATGGTTTCGATGTGCAGTGGCTGGAGCCGGCCGATATCCAGGACGGCTTCGGCTTCAGCGCGCCGGCGGCGATCCTGAGCCGGTTGGCGGCACGGGTGGATCCCTACCGGCTGGCGTACCGCCTGCTGGCACGGCTGGAAAAGCACGGCGCCGCGGTGTTCGACCGCACCCGCATCGAACATCTCCAGGCCACCCAACGCCGCGTGCTGGCCACCACTGCCGATGGCCACCGCATCCGCGCCAACCACCTGGTCATGGCCGCCGGCTACGCCAGCCAGCAGTGGCTCAGGCAACCGGTGGCGCGCAATCGCAGCAGTTACGCCTTCATCACCGATCCAATGTCCGAGGCGCAGCTGGGCCGGTTGGGCAACACCATGCTCTGGGAATCGGCGCGGCCCTATCTGTATCTGCGCAGCAGCGGCGATGGCCGGCTGCTGGTCGGCGGAGATGACGATTCGATCGACCTTCCCGCCCGCCGCGATGCCCGGGTCGAACGCAAGGCCGGCAAGCTGCTGAAGAAACTGACGGGCCTGTTCCCGCAGCTGGAACCGGTTGTCGCCTTCAGCTGGGGCGGCACCTTCGCCGAAACCGCCGATGGCCTGCCGTTCTTCGGTCCACATCCGCAATACGGCCCGCGCCTGCATTTCGCCATGGCGTACGGCGGCAATGGCATCACCTACTCGATGCTCGGCGCCGGCCTGATCCGTGCCGGCATCGAGAAGCGGCCGCATCCCCTGGCCCAACTGTTCTCGTTCCGGCGCGCCGGCTGAGGCGATAGCGCGTGCTGGCCGCGACAGGCATTATTCAAGCCCTGGCTGGTAGCGTGTGATCCAGCGGCGCCATCACGGCGCAGCGCGTGCCTGGAGCGGTAGTGCCATGACCCGAATCCCCCTGATCCTCGCCTGCCTGCTGGCGCCGGCCGCCGCCATGGCGCAAAGCGGCGGCACCGCACCGGGCGTGCTGGACCTGCGTGTTCCGCAACCGCCGCTCCGCTACTTGGGGGATCCGGGTTACCAGTCCGACGCGCCAGGCGCGTTCTACGGCGACCACAGCGGGCGCGGCCTCGACAAGGGCAACGCCCAGGCCCAGGTGATGGACGACACGTTGCAGGTGCATGGCAGCATCACCACCGGCATCGGGTACTCCAGGCAGCTGGGCAACAGCCACTGGACCGGCGCCAGCCTCAACCTCGGCAAGAACTACACCAACGACGAGGGTGAAACCCGGCGCGTGGACGTCAACATCAATGTCATGAAGAGTGAAGGCCCGGGCTATTTCGGCTACGGCCGCGGTTACGGGCCGATGCCCTATCCGGGCTGGTAACCGCGCTGCCCGCGCCGAGGCGGCGGCGCTGTGTCGCTACGGTGGGCGCTCATGCGCTGCAGCGCATCCACAGGCAATCGACCGCATCCAGCGCGACATGCAACAGCAGGCCGATCCCGAACAGGCGGGTGCGCCGCGGCACGGTCAGCCCGGCATACAGCGCGACCGCCGGGGCGGTATGCAGGGGATGGAAGCCGATGCTGCAGCGGTCCGGCGCGTAGACCGGATCCGCCAGCAGATGGTCCAGGTCGATCACCCAGCCCAGCAACAGCAGCAGCCAGGCCCGGGCGAACTGCGGCCGCCAGAACAGCCAGGCCAGCAGCGCCGGAATGGCCGCGTGCAGCAGCAGGTGGACCACCGCACGCAGGCTCATCGCCGCCAGCCACCGCACATGCCCGCCGCCACCGTTTCGCCCATGATCCCCATCGCCCCGTCTTCCACGCCACAACCCGGGACATTCTAGACGGCAGCCACCGGCCCCGGCGCTAGAATAGGCGCCCGCCAGGCGGTTCTGCCGGGCTGTTTCCGGAGTGGCAATGATCAACAACGACGTACTGCGCAGCATCCGCTACATGCTCGACCTCAGCGACAGCAGGGTGGTGGATACCGTGCATCTGGCCGATCCCTCTTTCGACGTGGACGCCGCCCAGGTGCACGATTTCCTGCGCAAGGACGAAGATCCGCTGTTCCTCGAATGCCCGGACGCGGTGATGGCGCATTTCCTCGACGGCCTGATCTTCCACTTCCGTGGCCGCGACGAATCGATGCCGGCCCGCCCGGTGGAACGCCGCGTCACCAACAACGTGGTGTTGAAGAAGCTGCGCGTGGCGTTCCAGCTCAAGGACGTGGACATGCACGAGATCTTCGCCAGCGCCGGATTTCCGGTATCCAAGCCGGAACTGTCGGCGCTGTTCCGCCAGCCGGACCACAAGCACTACCGCGACTGCGGCGACCAGCTGCTGCGCAACTTCCTCAAGGGCCTGACCCTGCGCCTGCGCGGCAATGCCTGAGTGCCGTCTACCCGTCTACCCGGCGCCCGGCGGCAGTGTGGCGGCGTCGAAACAAAAAAAGGAGCCTGGCACCAGCCAGGCTCCCACTGCGACAAAGCACACCCGTCGCGGTAAAACGGTAAGGCGGCTTACCAGCTGAAGCGCGGGCCGACCGTCCATTCCTTGTTGCCGTGGCGATCCATCTTCAGGTCGCCATTGACGCCCCAATTCTGGTTCAGCTTCACCTGGCCACCGAGGCGGCCGTAGAACTGGCCTTCCGGGTTGATGCCGTGCTTCTTGCTGTAGTCCTCATAGCCGGCCATGCCATAGACCTCGACATGCTGGCCGAATGCGGTGCGGATGCCGGCTTCGGCGCTGTAGCCGTTGAAGTCCAGGCCATGCTTCGGGTCGTACTTGTTGTAGGCCACGGTGCCGACGAAGTCGGTGCTGCTGCCGATCTCGTGGTGGTAGCCGGCGCCCACGCGCCACTGGTCGATCTTGAAGTTGCCCACGTCGGTCTTCTGCTGGTTGTACTCACCGAAGACATGCACGTTGGGCAGCACGCCGTAGGAACCCTTTACGCCCCAACCGTCGGCCTTGCCCGCGTCGACATCGGTCCTGGCGTAGTCGGCTTCGGCGTAGTTGTAGGACAGGCCTTCAGCAGCGACGGCGCTGAACGGAAGAGCGGCAACCAGGGCAAGGGCAATCAAAGAAGTCTTCATGGGTACACCTGTGTTTTTGTTTTGGTGGCGCCGAGGGCAATCACTGCCCGCTGCGTCCGGATGTAAATTATCCGTTATCCACCTCAACTCACCCTGAAGCCCGGTGGGCGATGAACGCCCGTTTTAGGCTGTTATTCAGGCGCTTTCAGGCACGCGGGCGATGGCGGCCGCCCACCCTGTATTCAGCCGGCACCGCGCTGGCACACGTTCAGCGTTTGCCAGACCGTGGCCCGGTGCGGGTCGGGCCGAACTTCGGCGCGGTGATGGCGGCGGGGTGCGCCGCGCCACGTTCGATCTCCCTCAGGATCGGGCAATCCGGACGTGAGTCGCCCGCGCAGCCAGCGGCCAGCGTCTGCACCGTGGCCACCATGTCCTGCAGTTCGGCGATGCGCTGGTTGAGCAGCGCGATGTGCTCCAGCGCCATTGCCTTGACGTCAGCGCTGTGGCGCGAGCGGTCGTGCCAGAGCTGCAGCAATCCGGCGATGCGCTCGACGCTGAAGCCCAGATCGCGCGAGCGTTTGATGAAACCCAGCGTATGGATATCGCGCTCGCTGTAGAGGCGATAGCCGGCGTCGCTGCGCGCTACCGGCCCGATCAGACCGGTCTGCTCGTAGTAACGGATCATCTTGGCCGAGATGCCGGTGGCGGCAGCGGCCTGGCCGATATTCATGACGTCTCCCCGCACCGGATTTCCAGTGTGCACGCGCACCTCACCGGGTTGCCAGTGGCGGTGCGAAGCGCTTCAGCCGCAGCGCGTTGCCGAGCACGAACAGCGACGACATCGCCATCGCGCCGGCGGCGAACACCGGCGACAGCAGCACGCCCCACAGCGGATACAGCACACCGGCGGCGACCGGAATCAACGCCGTGTTGTAGGCGAACGCCCAGAACAGGTTCTGGCCGATATTGCCCATCGTCGCCTTGCTCAGCGCAATGGCGGTGGGCACGCCCTGCAGGTTGCCGGACATCAACACCACGTCGGCCGCCTCGATCGCCACGTCGGTGCCGGTACCGATCGCCAGCCCGACATCGGCCTGGGCCAGCGCCGGTGCATCGTTGATGCCGTCACCGACATAGGCCACCCGGCCGTGCGCGCGCTGCAACCGCTGCACCGCCTCGACCTTGCCCTGCGGCAGCACTTCGGCAATCACCTCGTCGATGCCGAGCTGGCGGGCGATCGCCTCACCGGTGCGGCGGTTGTCGCCGGTGATCATCGCCACCTTCAGTCCCAGCGCATGCAGCGCGCGGATCGCGCCCGGGGAGCTGGACTTGATCGGGTCGGACACGGCGATGACCGCCGCCAGGCGGCCGTCGATGGCGGCGTACAACGGGCTCTTGCCTTCATCGCCGAGGCGCGTGGCAATGGCGGCAAACGCCGCCACCTCCAGTCCGAGCGTGTGCATGAACCGGTCGGCGCCGATCTCCACGCGCACGCCGTCGACCTGCGCGCGCACGCCGTAGCCGGTGACCGATTCGAATGCGGAAATCGCCGGCAATGCGAGGCCATCCTGTTGCGCGGCGAGGACGATCGCCCGTGCGATCGGATGTTCGGACTTGGCCTCGACCGCGGCGACCAGCGCCAGCACCCGATCGCGTTCGAAGCCGGCGGCCACCTGCAGGTCGGTCAGGGTCGGCCGGCCCTCGGTCAGCGTGCCGGTCTTGTCCGCCGCCACCACCTGCGCCTGCTTGAGCAGCTGCAGTGCTTCGCCCTTGCGGAACAGCACCCCCAGCTCGGCGCCGCGGCCGGTGCCGACCATGATCGAGGTCGGCGTGGCCAGGCCCATCGCGCAGGGACAGGCGATGATCAGCACCGCCACCGCGTTGACCAAGCCGAAGGTGAGCGCCGGATCGGGGCCGAACCACAGCCAGATGCCGAAGGTCAGCAGTGCCAGCGCCATCACCGCCGGCACGAACCACAGCGTGATGCGGTCCACCCGCGCCTGGACCGGCAACTTGGCGCCCTGCGCCTGTTCCACCAGCCGGATGATCTGCGCCAGCACCGTGGCCGCGCCCACCGCGGTGGCGCGGATCCCCAGCGCACCGGTCTGGTTCACGGTGCCGCCGACCACCGGGCTGCCGGCCGTCTTGGCCACCGGCACCGGCTCGCCGCTGATCATCGATTCGTCGACAAAACTCTCGCCATCGACCACCTCGCCGTCGACCGCGATGCGTTCGCCGGGACGGATCTCGATGACATCGCCGGGCACGATGCGGCTGACCGGCGTTTCCACCACGCCGTCCTGCCGACGGACCCGCGCGGTCCCGGGCTGCAGCTTCACCAGCCGCCTGATCGCCTCGGACGTGCGGCCCTTGGCCTTGGCCTCGAACATCCGCCCCAGCAGGATCAGGCTGACGATGACCGCGGCCGCCTCGTAATAGACATGCACGGTACCGGCCGGCAGCAGCCGCGGGGCGAACGTGGCCACCAGCGAGAAGCCATAGGCGGCCAGCGTGCCCACCGCCACCAGCGAGTTCATGTCCGGAGCACCGCGCAGCAGGGCCGGAAGACCGGCCGCGTAGAAGCGGCGGCCGGGGAGGATCAGCACCAGCGTGGTCAGCGCGAACTGCAGCCACCAGCTGCGCTGCATGCCAAGCGTGTGGGCGATGAAGTCGTGGAACGCCGGCAGCAGATGCCCGCCCATTTCCAGCACGAACACCGGCAGCGTCAACGCCACCGCGATAACCAGGTCGCGCTTCAGCGCGGCCAGCTCGGCGTCGCGGCGCCCGGCGCTGCCATCCTCCTGCGCGGTCGTCGTATCGATGGCCGCAGCGGCATAACCGGCGCCTTCCACCGCAGCGACCAGGGCAGCCACATCCAGCCCCGCGCCGTGGACCTGTGCGCGCCCGGTAGCCAGATTCACGACAGCCGAGCTCACGCCCGGTACCGCCTTGAGGGCCTTTTCCACCCGGCCCACGCACGAGGCACAGGTCATGCCCTCGATTTCCAGCGCCAGCGGCGCCTCCGGCACCACCGTGTAGCCGGCGCGCTCGATCGCGGCCATCAACATCGCACGCGTCACGCTGCCGTCGCTGTCCACCGTCGCCCGCCCGGTGGCCAGGTTCACCGCCGCGCGGGTCACGCCCGGCACCGCCGCCAGCGTGCGCTCCACCCGCCCGACGCACGAGGCGCAGGTCATGCCGTCGATGGACAGGCTCCGGGTCCGCGGCGGAGCGCCCTGCGGGCCGGAACGCGGGTTCGTGTTCATCTGCACACCTTCGGTTGCTGTGGTTGCAGCTCACGATAGACCTTCCCATGATGGGAGGGTCAAGCAGGGAGGCGGTCCGGGTGCACCGGCTTGACCTTCCCACGCTGGCAGGGTTCACAGTCGCCAGCGGCGGCAACGCCCTGCCCCACACTCGAGGTTGAACATGGAATTCCATATCGAAAGCATGACCTGCGGCGGCTGCGCCCGCAGTGTGACCGCCACCGTCAAGCAGGTGGATGCGGCCGCCACGGTCCAGATCGACCTGCCGACCCGGACCGTGACCGTGAACTCCGCCCAGCCGGCACCGGCCTTCACCAGTGCACTGGCCGAAGCCGGCTTCGCCGCCGTGCTGCAAGCCGCCTGACCCGGACAGCCGGCACCGCCCCGGCCCTCCGGCGCCACACCGCACACTCCACCGGCCACCTCGCCGCGGATCGGGAACCTGCGGTCGCTGCCCGGGCTGGCGCATCCACGGCCGTGCGGGTATCCGGCGCGGCAGCGGCCGGCAGGATGCCCGGCCACCCGCCGCCACCCTTGCCGACGCCGACCCGGGGCCATGGGCCATGGGCCACCGGCGGTATCATGCTCGTCCCCCATGACTGGCCAGACCTGCGTGCAAACGATCCTGACCCCGGTATCGATCGGTGAGCTGATCGACAAGATCACCATCCTGGAAATCAAGGCCGAGCGCATCGGCGATCCCGCCAAGCTCGCCAATGTGCGCACCGAGCTGGACGGCCTGTGGCCGCTGTGGCTGCAGCAGCAGGCGGCGCGCCCGGCGCTGGCCGCGCTCAAGGACCAGCTCCGGGCGATCAACGAGCGCATGTGGGACATCCAGGACCAGCTGCGGGCGATGGAAGCGGCGCAGAGCTTCGATGCCGCCTTCATCGCGCTGGCCCGCGGCGTGTACGGCACCAACGGCGAACGGGTGGCGGTGAAGAACGCCATCAACCGCCTCGCCGGCTCGGCGCTGGTCGAGGAAAAACAGTACCAGGGCGAGTAGTCCGTCCGCCCCGCTGCGACCACACGCGGGCGGGCCGGCGCCGTGGCGGATCCGTGTACGGGGCCGGAACACGATCTGCGCCCGCGCCCCGGGCCCCGTTGCTGCGTTTGCGCGCCTCCGCCGAGGCCTGCCCGCTCCGCCTGGCCCACTGCCGCCAGGCGCGGGGTTCCACTCCCGACCCGGAGCGGCTGGCAGCGCTCCTGCGCCACCGGACCGGTCCACAGGCTGCCGCGGGCTCGGTCGGCGCGTGCGAACAGTGCGTGCGGTGGAGGAAACGGATAGCTCCCGCCCGGCCCGCCCGCGCAGGCGGTCGCCCGACCTGTCCACGCGCGTTTTCCCGTTGATCCGAAGGCGTCCAATCCGGACCGCCATCGCATCGCGCAGAGGTTTTCCATGTCCTATATCGACGGCTTCATTCTCGCCGTTCCCACCGCCAGCAAAGACGCCTTCCTCGCCCATGCGCGGGTCACCGATGCGATCTGCATGGAACATGGCGCGCTGCGGATCGTGGAGTGCTGGGGCGAGGACGTACCCCATGGCAAGCAGACCGATTTTTTCCGCGCGGTACAGGCCAAGGACGATGAGACCGTGGTGTTCTCGTGGATCGAATGGCCGGACAAGGCCACCCGCGATGCCGGCATGAAAAAAATGATGGAAGACCCACGCATGGATCCGGAAAAAATGCCGATGCCGTTCGACGGCAAGCGCCTGGTCTACGGCGGCTTCAATCCCGTGCTGGAACTGCATCGGTGATCGCGCGCGTACCGGCCATCCCGCGCAGGCCGGTTACGGCCGGCGGGTGCGCGATTTCACGTTGATGTCGCCCTCTGCAACGCGGCACAACGGTGTTGCACGCGGCTCCTGCGATGCACCAATTCACCCAGACCGAACCCGCCAGCGCGCAGCGTGGGCGCACCTTCCCCGGCGTATGCCGGTCCCGTTCTGATGGAGAACTCGATATGAAACGTCTGTACGCCCAATCGCTGGTCATCACCGGCGCACTGTTGCTGTCGGCTGCCGCCTTCGCCCAGGACAAGGACATGGCGATGGAGCACCAGGCCAAGCAAACGGCGATGGAACATCATCAAAAAACGCCGATGACCGCGGCCGAGCACGATGCGTATGCGAAGAAACGCTTCGAAAAAATGGACGCCAACCATGACGGGTTTGTCACCGCCGCGGAGATGGACCAGTCACGCATGGCCATGCACAAAGACGGCAAGAAGATGAAGCACGAACGCTCCTCGGCGGAGGTGATCAAGGACATGGACAGCAATGGCGACGGCAAGCTGTCCGAAGCCGAATACCGTGCCGGCATGAAGCGGATGTTCGACAAGCTGGACACCGACAAGAACGGCACGCTGAGTCCAGCCGAGCAGGACGTGGCGAAGAAGTCGATGATGATGGAGCACAACTGATCGCCCACCGGAGGCAGGCCGCGATAAACCGGCGAACTTGGGTTGATCCCTTTTCCGGGCGGATATCGCGCCCATGAAAAAGGCCAGGTTTCTCACCTGGCCTTGGTCATCCGCGGATATCCAGTGTTCAAACCGTGGTTTCGGCGGCACCCTGCCGGGCCGCGTCGAAAGGGATGGTCTTGATCGACAGGCACTGCGGGCAGACACGCTCCAGTACCTTGATCGCAGGTTCGTACACCGTATTGCATTTCATGCACTGGACCCGCCCAGTGGTGCTGGCTTCCATAAGCCACCTCGTTCTTTTCTGTAAGAGCGCAAATATTGGGGAGCTGACGGCGCAATTCAAGCCGGCCGCTGCTGTGCCCCCGCCCGCCAATATCGCTGGATTGCGGCGCCGGCAATATCGGGGATCGTCGATAGAAGCCACCGCCTGCGTTTCAGGCGAGCGCCTTGCCGCCACGCCCACCGGAAGGGCCCCGGCCCCTACTTTTTCGCGCGCACGCGTGGCTTGGCGGGTGTACGCACCGAGACATGGGCGTGGTCGGGCACGTGCCAGCGCCACGGAAACTCCACCGCGCGGCTGATGCCGATCCGCGGGCCAATCACCGGCGCGGCCGGTGGCAAGGTGCCGTCGGACACAATCGCGATGCCGCGATCGCCAAGCACCAGGTCGGCACCGTCCAGCTCGCCGGTGATGCCCAACGCCTGCGACAGTTTGCCGGGGCCACTGCCCAGATCGCGGTCACGCCTGGCCTTGGGCCGCGCAGCGCGCATCGCCTCCACGCCGCGCAGCGGTTCGATGGCGCGCAACAGCACCCCCACGCCCTCACCCACCTCACCGCACACCGCATTGCTGCCCCAGTGCATGCCATAGGTGAAATACACATACAGATGCCCGGGTTCGCCAAACATGGTGGCATTGCGCGCGGTCTGGCCATTGAACGAATGAGCGGCCGGATCGTCGCGGCCGGCGTAGGCTTCCACCTCCACGATGCGCCCGGCACGGCCATCGGCCCGCACCAGGATCTTGTTCAACAGTTCCGGCGCCACCCGGGTCGGATGCCGCCGGTAGAACGCGCGGGGCAGCACCGTCCACTGCGCATCCATTGATTCGAGCACGTTGCACCCCGGTTTCGATCCGCTCCAGAACATACACCGGTCGGCCCGGTGCGACCTGTGAGCAGTTCCGAAACGCGCATTCGGCGCCGGCGCCGGCGCGGGCCGCGGCAGCGCGGGCCGGATCGAACAATCCGGCCGACCCCGGCTTTTCCGTTATGACACGGTGAAAACATGCCCCCCTGCATCATTGCCGCAATATTGGCCAGCCGAGGTGCTCCATGCGCGTACTGACACTCTGCCTGATCGTGCTGCTGGGTCTGACCCTGGCCCTTGGCGGCGGATGGCTGCTGGCCCTGCACGGCAGCGCGTTCTACCTGCTCAGCGGGGTGCTGCTGCTGGCGGTGTCCTGGGGGCTGTGGAAGCACCGCCGCTGGGCCAGCTGGCTCTACGCCGCGTGGCTGCTGGTGTTGCTGGGCTGGTCATTGTGGGAAGTCGGTCTGTACTGGTGGCCGCTGGCCACGCGGCTGGGTCTGCCGGTGCTGATCGGCCTGGTGCTGGCCACCCGCGCGGCCAGGCGTTCCACCCCCGGCGGCTATGTCGGGCCGGCTGGCTGGCCGGCGCTGGTCACGTCGCTGCTGCTGGCGGTCGTGGCCTTGGCCGGTATTCCCCGCCACCCGCACGAGATCCACGGCAGCTTGCCGATGACCGTGGTCAATGCCGATCCGGCGCTGGGCGACGGCACCCTGCCGGCGGGCGAATGGAGGGCCTACGGGCGCAGTGACTATGGCCAACGCTATTCGCCGCTGGCCCAGATCACGCCCGGAAACGCCGGCACGCTGCAGCTGGCCTGGCAGACCCGGACCGGCGATGTGCGCCTGCCGGCCGACGTGGGCGAGACCACCTACGAAGCGACCCCGCTGAAGATCGGCAACACGCTGTATCTGTGCACTCCCCACAGCTGGGCGATGGCGCTCGATGCCGACACCGGCAAGGTCCGCTGGCGTTTCGATCCGGCCGCCGGCATGGAGCCGCAACGGCAGCACCAGACCTGTCGCGGCCTGTCCTACTTCGCCGATCCGGTGCCCGCCACGGCCCCGGAAGCGGCGGCGGTCACCACAGCACCCGTGGCCACCACTCCACCCGCACACGCCTGCACGGCGCGCGTGTTCCTGCCCAGCGCCGATGCCAAGCTGCATGCGCTGGATGCGCAGACCGGGGCGCACTGCACCGATTTCGCCAACCAGGGCGTGCTGGACCTGCTGCACAACATGCCGTTCAAGCAGGCCGGCTATTACTACTCGACCTCGCCGCCGCTGGTGGCCGGCGGCAAGGTGATCGTGGCCGGTGCGGTGAACGACAACTACGCGGTCAATTCGCCCTCCGGCGTGATCCGCGCCTATGACGTGCACAGCGGCCAGTTGCTGTGGAACTGGGACTCGGGCAATCCCGACCAGACCGCGCCGCTGGACCCGGCCGACCCGGCGCAGACCTATACCGCCAGCTCACCCAACAGCTGGTCGGTCGCCAGCGCCGACGAAGCGCTCGGCCTGGCCTACTTCCCGATGGGCAACCGCACGCCGGACCAGCTGGGGATGTTCCGCACCCCCGCCGAAGAGCAGTACGCCAGTTCCGTGGTCGCCCTGGATCTGGCCACCGGGCAGGTGCGCTGGGTGCACCAGTTCGTCCACCACGACCTGTGGGATATGGACTCGCCGGCACAGCCGGTGCTGGTCAACCTGGACCTGCAACAGGGCCGTACCCCGGCCATCGTGGTGCCGACCAAGCAGGGCGATGTGTATGTGCTGGATCGGCGCGATGGACGCGCCGTGCTGCCAGTCCAGGAGCGCGCCGCGCCGCAGGGTACCGACATACCGGGCCAACGCGTGGCGCCCCGCCAGCCGTACTCCGCCCTGAGTTTCGAGCCGCCCGCGCTGCGCGAAGCCGACATGTGGGGGGCCAGCCTGGTCGACCAGATGCTGTGTCGCATCCAGTTCCGCAAACTGCGCTACGAAGGCCGCTACACGCCGCCATCGCTGCAGGGTTCGCTGATCTATCCCGGCAACTTCGGCGTGTTCAACTGGGGCAGCATCGCGGTGGATCCGCAGCGGCAGGTGATGTTCGGCATGCCTACCTACCTGGCATTCGTCTCCACCCTCGTTCCCAAGGAGCAGCTCGCCAGCCGCGAACTGAACACCGGCGAACATGGCCTCAACGAGAACCAGGGCGCCGACTACGCGGTGGACATGCGGCCTTTCATGTCGCCCTTGGGCGTGCCATGCCAGTCGCCGCCCTGGGGCACCATCGCCGCCGCCGACCTGCGCACCGGCAAGATCGCCTACCAGTACCGCAACGGCACCATCCGCGACCTGTCACCGCTGCCCGTGCCGCTTCGCCTGGGCGTGCCCGGGATTGGCGGCCCGCTGCTCACCGGTGGCGGTGTCGCCTTCCTGAGTGCGGCCGTGGATGAAAACTTCCGCGCCTACGACCTGGCCAGCGGCAAGGTGTTGTGGGATGTGCGCATTCCCGCCGGCGGCCAGGCCACGCCGATGACCTACCTCAACAGCGCCGGCGAACAGATGGTGCTGCTGGTGGCCGGCGGGCACGGCTCCACCGGCACCAGGCCCGGTGACTATGTGCTGGCGTACAAGCTGAAGAAATAGCGGAGCACCCGCCGTGGTTGGTCCGCGGTCGCAGGCCCGCGAGAAACCCCATCGCAGCCGCGCTGGCCAAGGGCCGCCGTCAACGAGGATCGGCGCGGCGTTTTAGCTGTCGCATCCACCAAACCCCGGGGCAGTCCACTCCGCCCAAATCCGGCTCCGCTCTTGCTTTTGTCTGGTCACGCTATTGCTGGGTTGGTGATGCCAACCTGGCCTACCTTTCCTTGGTCGTGTAGTGCTGTGGCTGTGGCTGTGGCTGTGGCTTGCAGCTTTTGGCCTTCAGCGCCTTCAAAGCGGGCCGGGCATCGCAGCCGGACGTAGCCGAAGAGGCGCCCTTGTCTGAGCGCAGCGAGTTTGGGCGCCGTGCCACGCCCGGCGGGAAGCACCGGGAACCGATGCGGCCCCATCGCATCGGCCCGCGTCGGCGCCAGCGGTTTTGGTGACTTTTGCCAAGACAAAAATTACCCGGCTGCGCGGCAGACGGACGCTGTTGACCTCGATCCATTTCCCAAGCAAAAGGGCCAGAGCGAATAATTGACTCTGGCCCGCGCTTTTCTGTTTTTTCTGAAGACCGGCAAGTGAACCTGACCTTCGCTCTTCCTGATCAGGCGGATATTCCGGAACGCGACGTTGCTCTTCCGATTTCCGTGCGCAGGCCCGGCCTCTACAATCAGCCCAGCACTTCTCCGGATGCAAACAAGATGGGCATGTTCTCGTGGACCGAAAAGTCCCCCGCCGCACTACAAAGCGGCGGCGTGATCGGGCCAGACGAGCGCCTGCCCTGGGGCCAAACGGGACTGATGGGCGTCCAGCACGTGATCGCCATGTTCGGCTCGACGGTACTTGCGCCGATCCTGATGGGGTTCGACCCCAACCTGGCCGTGCTGATGAGTGGCATCGGCACGCTGATCTTCTTCCTCATCACCGGCGGCAAGGTGCCCAGTTACCTGGGCTCGTCGTTTGCCTTCATCGGTGTGGTGAACGTGGCCACCGGCTACGTCGCCAGCCAGGGCGCCAATGCCAACATCGGGCTGGCGCTGGGCGGCATCATCGCCTGCGGCCTGGTCTACACCGCGATTGGCGTGCTGGTACACGCCATTGGCACGGCATGGATCGAGCGCTTCATGCCGCCGGTGGTCACCGGTGCCGTGGTGGCGGTGATTGGCCTGAACCTGGCGGCGATTCCGATCAAGACCATGACCGCCAACAACTTCGACGCATGGATGCAGGCGGTCACGTTCCTGTCGGTCGCGCTGGTGGCGGTGTTCAGCAAAGGGATGCTGCAGCGCTTGCTGATCCTGGTCGGCCTGATCGTGGCCAGCATCATCTACGCGGTGCTGACCAACGGCCTGGGCCTGGGCAAACCGGTCGACGTGGGCGGCATTGCCGCCGCCGCGTGGTTGGGCTTGCCAACCCTGCATGTGCCGGCTTTCAACCGCCACGCCATGCTGCTGATCGTGCCGGTGGTGNTGGGCCTGGGCAAACCGGTCGACGTGGGCGGCATTGCCGCCGCCGCGTGGTTGGGCTTGCCAACCCTGCATGTGCCGGCTTTCAACCGCCACGCCATGCTGCTGATCGTGCCGGTGGTGATCATCCTGGTGGCCGAGAACCTGGGCCACATCAAGGCCGTGACCGCGATGACCGGCAGGAATCTGGACCGGTACATGGGCCGTGCCTTCATCGGTGACGGGGTGGCGACCCTGGTCTCCGGCGCCGCTGGCGGCACCGGCGTGACCACCTACGCCGAGAACATCGGCGTGATGGCGGCCACCCGCATCTACTCCACCGCGGTATTTTTCTGCGCGGCCATTCTGGCCATCCTGCTGGGGTTCTCGCCGAAGTTCGGCGCCCTGATCCAGGCCATCCCGTTGCCGGTGATGGGCGGCGTTTCGATCGTGGTGTTCGGTCTGATCGCCATCGCCGGCGCCAAGATCTGGGTCGACAACAAGGTGGATTTTTCCGACACCCGCAATCTCATCGTGGCGGCCATCACCCTGATCCTCGGCACGGGCGAGTTCACCTTGAAGTTCGGTGAATTCGCCCTTGGCGGCATCGGCTGCGCCACCTTCGGCGCGATCGGCCTGTACGCGTTGCTCAGTCGCGGCAAACCCCAGTGATGCCGGCACTGCACCACGGAACGCAGCGCATGGACCGAGCTCGCTTCCGGGTGTCTGGTCAAACTCACACGCCACCGTAGCCCGGGCAAGGCCGGAGGCCGCACCGTCGCATCCGCGAGAAAGCCCCGGGTGCGCGCCGCTTACCCGGGCTACGCGCTGTTCTGACTCCGTGCCATCACGCGACCCACCGTAGCCCGGGTGAGGCCAACGGCCGCACCCGGGAATGCTTCGCACCGTCGCATCGCGGGAAAGCTCCGGGTGTGCTTCGTTACCTGGCGCTACGTGCACTCACTGACGTGCATCGGCGATATGGTGGCGGCAATGCCCCAATCCGCCGGCAACTCGCCCTCACGCACGTAGCGGTGGAACGAGGAGTACGGCCAATCAGCCACGCGCGCGACCAGCCCATGCTTCACCGGATTGAAATGCACGTAGTCCACGTGTGCGCGCAAATCATCGTCATCGCGGATCGTGTGTTCCCAGAAGCGCGACTGCCACGGTGACGGCCCCGCATTCTGCAATCGCCGGGTAAAGCCCTTCTTTATTTCTTGCCAGAGCCGCGAATAGTCCGCGTCGGTCTCGGGCATGCGAACGACGGCGTGCAAGTGGTCGGGAAGCACAACAGCAGCCACAACGGTGTGTGGAATGCGCGAACGTGCCTTCTGCCAGGATGCCCGCAGAAGATCGATATGCCGTACCAATGCGTCGTCGCGCCGATCGCGGAGACTCACCGTAAAGAAATAGGTGCCGCCCGCAATCCGGTTGCGCCGGTATCGCACCATCCCGAGTTGCTCCGTGTCCCAATCACGCGACCTACCGTAGCCCGGGTAAGGCCCGGGCCGCACCCGGGAAAGCCGCAAGTTGCCATCGGGAATCCACCCGGGTGCGCGACGCTTACCCGGGCTCCGCGCTGTATCGCTCCGTCCCGGGCTATTCCGTGCTCCATCATGGGACCCACCGTAGCCCGGGTAAGGCCCGGGCCGCACCCGGGAAAGCCGCAAGTTGCCATCGGGACTCCACCCGGGTGCGCGACGCTTACCCGGGCTACGCGCTGTATCGCACCGTCCCGGGCTATTCCGTGCTCCATCATGTGACCCACCGTAGCCCGGGTAAGGCCCGGGCCGCACCCGGGAAAGCCCCAAGTTGCCATCGGGGAACCACCCGGGTGCGCGCCGCTTACCCGGGCTACGCGCTGTACCGCACCGTCCCAGGCTATTCCGGGTTCCATCATGTGACCCACCGTAGCCCGGGTAAGGCCGTGGCCGCACCCGGGAAAGCCGCAAGTTGCCATCGGGAATCCACCCGGGTGCGCGACGCTTACCCGGGCTACGCGCTGTACCGCACCGTCCCAGGCGATTCCGGGGTCCATCATGTGACCCACCGTAGCCCGGGTACGGCCGTGGCCGCACCCGGGAAAGCCGCACGTTGCCATCGGGAATCCACCCGGGGGCGCGCCGCTTACCCGGGCTACGCGCTGTATCGCACTATCCCGGGCCGCTCCGTGCTCCAAAAAAATGGGGAAAAAAATGGGGTCAGGTTCAATTAAGCACCTGACCCCACTTTCAAGCTCTGCTTGTCAGCCCATCATCCGCACTTGCTATAACCGCAATTCAAGCAGGTCGCACAGCCATCCATGATCACCAGCGCCTTGGTGCTGCACTTGTGGCACATGCTGGCGCTGGGCGGGAAGCTGGCGCCTTCGCCGGTGACCATCAGCTCTTCCTCGTGATCGGCGGTGCTGTCGGCAATGATCGAAGCACCCTCATCCGCCCTGTGGGCACCGTCTCCCGAGACGGGAGAAGGCTTCCTGCCGCTTACGTCAGCGTTTTTTTTTGAGCGGTCTTCGTACTGCTTGCGCTTCTCGGCAATCAGCGCCTTCTGGTGCACGCTCATTTCCGGATCGTGCAGCAGCCCGATCGACTTCATGTGCTCTTCGACGATGTAGCCCAGCTCGGCCACCAGCGACGGCATGTACACGCCACCGGCCTTGAAGTAACCGCCCTTGGGGTCGAACACGGCCTTCATCTCATCGACGATGAAGGTGACATCGCCGCCCTTGCGGAACACCGCGGACATGATGCGGGTGAGCGCCACGATCCATTGGAAATGCTCCATCGACTTGGAGTTGATGAAGATCTCGAACGGACGGCGCTGCTCGTGCTCGGAACCGGCGTTGAGCACGATGTCGTTGATGGTCACATAGAAGGCGTGCTCCACCAGCGGCGATTTGATCTTGAAGGTGCTGCCGATCAGCACGTCCGGGCGCTCGATGCGCTCGTGCATCTGCACGATGTTGTCGACCGGCGCCTCGGCGATGGCGCGCTCGATCGACGCAACCGGGGCCGCGGCCACGGCGGCCTCGCGGGCCTTCTCCTCGGCGGTGATGACGGCGTAACCCTTGATTTTCTTGTCGATCTTGACGGCCATGATGCGTGTCCTGGTTTGCGATTGCGTGCGTGGGTGATGCCGCGTCCGGCCCTGTGCGAAGGGCCGGACGCGCAGTGCGTGTTACGGGCGGGCGGTCTTTTTGGCGGCTGCCGGCCTGGCGGTCCTGCTTACGGTCTTGCGCGCGGCAGCCACTTTGCTGCCGGCGGCGTTCCTGGCCGGAGCCGCTTTTTTGGCCACGCTCTTCTTGACCGCCGTGGCCTTGCGCGCAGCTACCTTCGTGGTCTTGCTGGCGCTGTTCCTGGCCGCGCCGACTTTCCCGGCAACCGTCTTGCTGGCGACCGCCGCCTTCTTGGCCACGGTCTTCCTGGTCGCGGCTACCTTCTTGGCCACGGTCTTCCTGGTCGCGGCTACCTTCTTGGCGACGGATTTGCTGGCAGTGGCGGCCTTTTTGGCGACGTCCTTGCCCGCCTTTTTCACCGCTTTTTTGGCCACGGCGGCTTTTTTGACCATGGCCTTGGCGACCTTCTTCCCGGTCGTCTTCACTGTTTTGCTGGCGGCGGTCTTCTTGGCGACGGTGTTTTTGGCGGCAGTCGTGCTGGCGGCCTTCAGTGCTTTGCGGGCGGCCACTTTCTTGCCGGCGCCCTGCTTCTTCAGCGCCGACGCTTCGGCCTGGGCATTGGCCTTGGCGGTTTCCAGTTTCTGGCGGGTGCTGGAGACGGTCTTCTTGACCGATTTGGCGACCGTGGCCGCCTTCTTCTCCACGGCCTTCTCGGCCTTGCGCGCGACCTTCTTCACCTTGGCCACCTGCTTGCTGACGCTGCTGGCGGCCCTGCGGGCGCGCTGCTGGACGGCGGCAACGGTTTCACTGGCGGTAGCGGCGAGCGAGTCGCCGAGGTTGGCAGCCGCTTCTTTCACGTTTTCGGCAACCAGCGAAGCGGCCGCCGTCACACCATTTCCATTGCTCATAATGCCCTCCCGGGGCGTCAGGTTTGGAACCTTGGCGATGCTATATCGATGCGATGCAACGTGGAACAAACAGCCGGCAACCGGCGGCCCGCGCCGCTGACCGGGCGAGCCGGCCGGCGGCCCGGACACCGGCTCAGAACTTGCCGTAATAGCCTTCCTTGAGCGCGTCGAACAGGTTGGCGGCGGTGTGCATTTCGCCGTCGTACTCGACCTGCTCGTTGCCCTTGACCTCGACCGTGGAGCCGTCTTCCAGCTCGAAGCGGTAGGTGGTGTTCTCCAGGTCCGCTTCCTTGACCAGCACGCCCTGGAAGGCGGCGGGGTTGAAGCGGAAGGTGGTGCAGCCCTTCAGGCCCTTTTCGTGGGCGTAGCGGTAGATGTCCTTGAACTGCTCGTACGGGTAGTCGGTGGGCACGTTGGCGGTCTTGGAGATCGAGCTGTCCACCCACTTCTGCGCGGCGGCCTGCACGTCCACGTGCTCCTTGGGCGAGATGTCGTCGGCGCTGATGAAGTAGTCCGGCAGCTGTGCATCGGCCTCTTCGGCAAACGGCATCGCCTTGGCGTTGACCAGGTGGCGGTAGGCCAGCAGCTCGAAGGAGAACACGTCCACCTTTTCCTTGGACTTCTTGCCTTCGCGGATCACGTTGCGGCTGTAATGGTGCGCGAAGCTGGGCTCGATGCCGTTGGAGGCGTTGTTGGCCAGCGACAGCGAAATGGTGCCGGTGGGGGCGATCGAGCTGTGGTGGGTGAAACGCGCGCCGGTCTTGGCCAGCTCTTCCACCAGCTCCGGCGCCACTTCGGCGATGCGCTGCATGTAGCGGCTGTACCGGGCGTGCAGCACGCGCCCGGGAATCTTCTTGCCCAGCTTCCAGCCGTCCCTGGCCATCTCCGGGCGCAGGCGCAGCATCGCGGCGGTGACTTCGAACTGCTCGTCCATGATCGGGGCGGCGCCCTTTTCCCTGGCCAGCTCCAGACCCGATTCCCAACCGGCCACGGCCATGTCACGGGCGATGGCCTCGGTGAACTCGCACGACTCGGGCGAGCCGTATTTCATCTGCAGCATGGTCAGGGTGGAGCCCAGGCCGAGGAAGCCCATGCCGTGGCGACGCTTGCGCATGATCTCGTTGCGCTGCTGCTCCAGCGGCAGGCCGTTCACTTCGACCACGTTGTCGAGCATGCGGGTGAACACGCGCACCACTTCCTTGTACTCGTCCCAGTCGAAGCGGGCCCTGTCGGTGAACGGGTCGCTGACGAACTTGGTCAGGTTGATCGACCCCAGCAGGCAGGCGCCGTAGGCCGGCAGCGGCTGTTCGCCACACGGGTTGGTGGCGCGGATGTTCTCGCACCACCAGTTGTTGTTCATCTCGTTGACGCGGTCGATCAGGATGAAGCCCGGCTCGGCGTAGTCATAGGTGGAGACCATGATCATGTCCCACAGGTGCCGGGCACGGATGTGGCCGTAGACCTTGCAGGCCACCAGGCCGTCGTCGCGCACGATGTAGTTGGTGTGCGTGGGCCACTCGCGCCACACCACCTGCGCGGGGTCGGCCAGATCGATGTCGGCCTCTTCCTTGCGGTTGACCGGGAACACCAGCGGCCAGTCGTGGTCGTGCTTGACCGCGTCCATGAAGCCGTCGGTGATCAGCAGCGACAGGTTGAACTGGCGCAGGCGGCCGTCTTCGCGCTTGGCGCGGATGAAGTCCTTCACGTCCGGATGGGAGACATCGAAGGTGCCCATCTGCGCGCCGCGACGGCCACCGGCCGAGGACACGGTGAAGCACATCTTGTCGTAGATATCCATGAACGACATCGGCCCGGAGGTGTAGGCGCCGGCGCCGGCCACGAACGCACCGCGCGGACGCAGGGTGCTGAACTCGTAGCCGATGCCGCAGCCGGCCTTCAGCGTCAGGCCCGCTTCGTGGACCTTTTCCAGGATGCCGTCCATCGAGTCGGTGATGGTGCCCGACACGGTGCAGTTGATCGTGCTGGTGGCCGGCTTGTGCTCCTGCGCGCCGGCATTGGAGGTGATGCGGCCGGCGGGAATCGCGCCGCGGCGCAGCGCCCACGCAAAGCGCTCGTACCAGTAGGCACGCTTTTCGTCGGTGGCCTCGGCATCGGCCAGGGCACGGGCCACGCGCAGGTAGGTGCCGTCGATATCGGCATCCAGCGCCTCACCCTGTTTGGTTCTGAGCCGGTACTTCTTGTCCCAGATGTCCTGCGAGGCAGGCTGCATCGGGATCAGGTCCGACTTGGCTTCGTTGCTGACCACTTCCAGGCGCACCGTACTCATGATTGTGGATTGTCTCCTTGGGCACCTTGCGGTGCGTTCACACTGTTCCCGCGGACCGGGCGACAACGACAGCAATGCATCAGGCGCGTGGTTACGCGCCCGATGGCGGGATGGAAAGAGCCTGGAAAGTTCCGACTGCCTGCATCACTTCAGCTGTCATTGCACGCCTTCCTGTGGGTGCCTGCACCCCAAGTAGAAACCCTACTGCTTGGGGATGTCATTCGCGGCGACGCTACATCTTGTGCCGGCGAGGACCCAAGCTTACCCCGCTCCAAGCCCATGTCAAACGGAAAATCTGCCGCGTGCCTCTTGCTTTTCCGGTAACGCTTGCGGCCATTGGGGTTGCGGCCCAAGGTCCGGACCGGATGCGGTTTCATTGTCGATTTAGCCGTGGCCGGCCACACTCGCGTTCAGCAACCCCTGCCCCACCCTGGCGCCGCCCGCGGGCGCGCCCCCCGTACGGAACTGCCGGACCATGCGACCGCTGCCCACCCTGCTCACCCTCGCCCTGGCCGCCGCGTTTGGCGGTTTCACCGCCACCGCGATCAACGCCCACCTGGACAACCGTGCCCAGGCGATGCCGAGCGCGACGCTGCCCACCATCGCCTCACTGCCGGCCGCCGCGGGCGGGCAGCCCTTGCCGTCGCTGGCGCCGATGCTGGAACTGGCGATGCCGGCGGTGGTCAGCGTCAACACCAAACAGGTGGTGCGGGTGCGCAACCCGTATTTCGACGACCCGTTCTTCCGCCGCCTGTTCCCGCAGGTGCCGCAGGAGCGGATCAACGAGTCGCTCGGCTCGGGGGTGATCATCGATGCGGCCAAGGGCTACGTACTGACCAACCACCATGTGATCGAGAACGCCGACGACGTGCAGGTGACGCTGGCCGACGGACGCACGGTGAAGGCCGAGTTCCTCGGCTCCGATGCCGATACCGACATCGCGCTGATCCGCATTCCGGCCGACAAGCTCACCGCCATTCCGCTGGGCAACAGTGACCAGCTGCGGGTGGGCGATTTCGTGGTGGCGATCGGCAACCCGTTCGGCTTCAGCCAGACCGTGACCTCGGGGATCGTGTCGGCGGTGGGCCGCAGCGGCATCCGCGGGCTGGGCTACCAGAACTTCATCCAGACCGACGCCTCGATCAACCCGGGCAACTCCGGGGGTGCGCTGGTCAACCTGGCCGGCCAGCTGGTCGGCATCAATACCGCCAGTTTCAATCCACAGGGCAGCATGGCCGGCAACATCGGCCTGGGCCTGGCGATTCCATCGAACCTGGCGCGCAACGTGGTCGAGCAGCTGATCAAGCACGGCGTGGTGGTGCGCGGCACGCTCGGCGTGGAGAGCCAGAACCTGACCGCGCAGATCGCGCAGGGGCTGGGCCTGCAGGAAGCACGTGGCGCGCTGGTGACGCGGGTGCTGCCCGGCTCCAGCGCCGCGGCCGCCGGAGTGAAGCCCGGCGATGTGATCGTGGCGGTCGATGGCCAGCGCGTGGACAGCAGCCAGGCGCTGCACAACATCGAAGGTCTGCGCGCGGTCGGCAGCACGCTGGCACTGGAGCTGCGCCGCGACGGCAAGCCGGTGCAGGTCAAGGCGGCACTGAAGGAGCAGCCGCGGGCGATCAGCGGCGACACCCTGGACCCGCGCCTGGGCGGCGCCACCTTCATCGATCTGCCCGAGTCGCTGCGCCAGGCCGACATCAACGGCGTACTGGTGAGCGACGTGACCCGCGGCAGCCGCGCCGCACAATCGGGCCTGGCCCGGGGCGATGTGATTTTGGCCGCGAGCAGCGGCGAATTCGCCGACCTCGCCAGCTGGCGCGCCAGTTTCGACAAGCGGCCGCCGCAGCTGGTGCTGCGCATCCTGCGTGGCCAGGTGCAAGGTGACCTGGTGATGCGATGATGCCGGCGAGCTCCTAACACCGCTTACACCCGCCAGCTGTTATTGCTGTGGCCCGTTGCATTCTGTTGCCCACCTGGGCACCTACATTGATCTGGAGATAGTGATGACCCCCACCAATACCGAGAACATGAAGGAACATCTGGGCGAGGCCGGTGCACATCTGAAGTCGGCGGCCGTCGCCGCTGGCGATGCGGTCAAGGGCGCGGCCGGTGCCGCCGGTGATGAGCTTCGCCTGGGCCGGGCCAACCTCAAGGCCGAGCTGTCCGACAGCGCACTGGAAGGCCTGGCCGCCGCCGAGCTGGGTGGCGCCGCGGCCAAGGAACAGGTCGACGCACTGATGGACAAGGGCAAGGACCTGATCGACAGCGCCGCCGAACTGATCCGTGAGCGGCCGCTGGCCTCGTTCGGCATCGCCTTTGCAGCCGGCTGGATGATTGCCAAGCTGGGCCGCAGCAGCAGCAACCCGTAAGCGGCGTGAGCGATTCCGCACCCACGCCGGGCGACCAGGATCCGGCCGCCGCGCCGGGTCTTGATGAAAGCATCCGCCAGTTCGGCCATGCCAGCCGCGAAACCGTCGAATCGGCCAAGCACACGCTGCGTTCGCTGCGGCGGTTGGCGTCGATGGAGTTCGCGCTGGCGCGCAGCGCCTTCGGCCGCGCCCTGGCGTGGAGCGGGGTGGCGATCGTGTTTGGCGCCTCGGCGTGGTTGCTGCTGGCCGCCACGCTGATCGCGCTGCTGCACGCGTTGGGACTGTCGTGGCTGCTCGCCCTGCTGATCACCTCGCTGATCAGCTTGGCAGTGACCGGTTACGCCGCGTGGCGGGTGTCGTTCTTCTTCCGCCACACCGGCATGCACGCCACCCGCCGCCAGCTGTCGCGGCTGGGCCTGTTCGATGAAACCGACGGCGAAGATCCCGACGCGCACGTGCAGGTTCCGGGAGAAAACCCATGAATTTCGAAGCCCTGCGGCAACGGGTGAAGCGCGCCGAGCGGGTGGTGGCGGTGCGCACCGGCGACACCGCGCAGCGCTGGAACAGGCTGCGCCAGGTGTGGCGCGACGGCTGGACCCCGCTGCGCATCATCACCGTGGGCCTGGCTGGCGGTTTCGTCGCCGGCAGGATGGAACCCAAGGGGAAGTTCACCGGGGCGCGCTGGCTGCAGATGATCGGTTCGGTGTCCAACCTGATCGCCGCCGCGCAGGCCTCGTTCGCCGCGCAGCAGGCCGCCGCCGACAGCGCCG
>NZ_JAUJUJ010000003.1 GCF_030711595.1 Stenotrophomonas sp. YIM B06876 | reverse complement strand
CTGCGGCGATCCGCGAGCACGCGCGCCGCCACCGCGGCGGGGCGGGCGCGCTGTCAAGCCTTGTTCACGCCGTGCGCCACCGCTACCCTGACCGGGCATCATTCTGGTCCAGCATGTCCACTTCCCGTTTCGTCCATCTCCACGTCCACACCGAGTTTTCGCTGGCGGATTCGACTATCCGTGTCCCGGCGAAGCCGGAGCAGGCCGACCCGAAGAAAGCCAAGCAGGCCAACCTGCTCAGCCGCGCGGTCGAGCTGAAGCTGCCGGCGCTGGCGGTCACCGATCTCAACAACCTGTTCGCGCTGGTCAAGTTCTACAAGGCCGCCGAGACGGTGGGCATCAAGCCCATCGCCGGTGCCGACGTGATGATCGCCGAAGAGGGCATGACGCCTTGGCGGATGACCCTGTTGTGCCGCGATCACGATGGCTACCTGAGCCTCTCGCGGCTGCTGACCCGGGCGTGGATGGAAGGCCATCGCCCCGAGGGGGGCGTGGCCGTGCATCCGGACTGGCTCAAGGCCGGCTGCCACAACCTGTTTGCGCTGGCCGGGCGCGACAGCCTGGCCGGGCGTCTGGCCGCCGACGGCCGCCACGACCTGGCCGAGCAGCAGCTCGCCGACTGGCAGCGGGTGTTCGGCGATGGCCTGCATCTGGAACTGACCCGCACCGGCCGCGACGGCGAGGAAGCCTTCAACCAGTTCGCCCTGCAGGCCGCCGGCCAGCGCGGGCTGCCGGTGATTGCCAGCAACGACGTGCGTTTCCTGTCGCCGGATGATTTCGCCGCGCACGAAGCGCGCGTGTGCATTTCCTCCGGCCGCGTGCTGGACGATCCCAAGCGCCCGCGCGACTACAGCGACCAGCAGTACCTGAAATCGGCCGAGGAGATGTGTGCGCTGTTCGCCGACATCCCCGACGCGATCGACAACACGCTGGCGCTGGCGCAGCGCTGCAACATCGAGATGCGGCTGGGCACCTACTTCCTGCCCGACTATCCGGTGCCGGACAACGAGACGCTGGACAGCTGGATCTGCAGCGAGTCGCGCAAGGGCCTGGAGGCGCGGCTGGAGAAGAATCCGCTGGCCGAAGGCAAGACCCGCGAAGACTATTTCGAGCGGCTGGAATTCGAGCTGGCCACCATCATCAAGATGGGGTTTCCCGGCTACTTCCTGATCGTGGCCGACTTCATCCAGTGGGGAAAGAACCAGGGCATCCCGATCGGACCGGGGCGTGGCTCCGGTGCCGGCTCGCTGGTGGCCTGGGCGCTGCAGATCACCGATCTGGATCCGATCCCCTACAACCTGCTGTTCGAGCGCTTCCTCAATCCCGAGCGCGTGTCGATGCCCGACTTCGACATCGACTTCTGCATGGACCGCCGCGATGAAGTCATCGACTACGTCGCGCGCAAGTACGGCCGCGAGCGCGTCAGCCAGATCATCACCTACGGCACCATGGCCGCCAAGGCGGTGGTGCGCGACTGCGGGCGCGTGCTCGGCTTCCCGTATGGTCTGGTCGACGGCGTCTCCAAGCTGATCCCCAACATCCTGGGCATCTCGCTCAAGGACGCGATGGGCGAAGGCAAGGATCCGGAAATGGCCTCGCCGGAGCTGATCCAGCGCTACCAGTCCGAAGACGATGTGCGCGACCTGATCGACCTGGCGCGCCAGCTCGAAGACCTGACCCGCAACGCCGGCAAGCACGCCGGTGGCGTGGTGATCGCGCCCGAACCGCTGGCCGAATTCTGCCCGCTGTTCGCCGAACACGACGAAGGCGGCCGCGGCCGCAACCCGGTCACCCAGTTCGACAAGAACGACGTCGAAGAAATCGGCCTGGTGAAGTTCGACTTCCTCGGCCTGCGCACGCTGACGATCATCGACTGGGCGGTCAAGGCGATCAACAAGCGCCATGAGCGCGCCGGCATCCCGCCGGTGGACATCACCGCGCTGCCGCTCGACGACGTCCCGACCTACAAGGACATCTTCGCCAACGGCAACACCGGCGCGGTGTTCCAGTTCGAATCCTCGGGCATGCGTCGCCTGCTGAAAGACGCGCGCCCTGACCGCTTCGAAGACCTGATCGCGCTGGTGTCGCTGTACCGGCCCGGCCCGATGGACCTGATTCCGGACTTCAACGCGCGCAAGCACGGTCAGCAGGAAATCATCTATCCCGATCCGCGTACCGAAGCGATCCTGAAAGACACCTACGGCATCATGGTGTACCAGGAGCAGGTGATGCAGATGGCGCAGATCGTCGGCGGCTACTCGCTGGGCGGCGCCGACCTGCTGCGCCGCGCGATGGGCAAGAAGGTGCCGGCGGAAATGGCCAAGCACCGCGAGATCTTCCGCGAAGGTGCGGCCAAGGACGGCGTGGGCGAGGCCAAGGCCGACGCGATCTTCGACCTGATGGAGAAGTTCGCCGGCTACGGTTTCAACAAGTCGCACGCCGCCGCCTACGCGCTGGTCAGCTACCAGACCGCCTGGCTCAAGCGCCATTACCCGGCCGAGTTCATGGCCGCGACGCTGTCCTCGGACATGGACAACACCGACAAGGTGGTCGGCTTCCTGGCCGAGGTGCGCAACCTCGGCCTGACCGTGTTGCCGCCGCGCGTCAACGAATCGGCCTACATGTTCGAAGCGGCCAGCGCCGACACCATCGTGTACGGGCTGGGCGCGATCAAGGGCGTCGGCCAGGGGGCCTGCGAAGCGGTGGTGGAAGAGCGCCAGCGCGGCGGCCGCTATACCTCGCTGCTCGATTTCTGCATGCGTGCCGGCTCGGGCAAGCTCAACCGGCGCACGCTTGAGGCGATGATCAACTGTGGCGCGCTCGATGGCCTGGGCAAGAACCGCGCCTCGCTGATGCTGCAGCTGCCCGAGGTGCTCAAGGCCACCGAGCAGATGGCGCGCGAAAAAGCGTCGGGGCAGAACTCGCTGTTTGGCGCGCCGGACCCGGCCACCACCGCACTGCAGCTGGACCTGCCGGAAAGCAATGAATGGGCGCTGGGCCAGTTGCTGGAGGGCGAGCGTGAAACGCTCGGCTTCTACCTCAGCGGCCACCCGTTCGACCCCTATGCCGATGATGTCAAGGAGCTGGTCGGCACCGATCTGGGCATGCTCGAAAAGCTGATCCCCCCTGCGCGTCCGGGCAAGGACGGCGAAAAGCGCGCATGGCGGCAGGAAACCCCGGTGATCCTGGCCGGCCTGGTCGTCGGCGTGCGCCGCAAGGGCGAAAGCCAGGTCTTCATGCAGCTGGAAGACGGCAAGGGCCGCGTGGAGTGCAGCGCCTTCACCGACGGTCTGGCCGAGTTCGGCCACCTGATGACCAGGGACCGCATCCTGGTGGTCAAGGGCGGCCTGCGCGAAGACGAATTCAACGGTGGCTATGCGCTGCGCATCCGCCAGTGCTGGGATTACGAGCAGCTGTGCGCCGACCACGCGGTTCGCCTGTCGATGCGTATCGATGCCCGGGACGGCAACGCATGGCCGCGCATCAACGAACTGCTGGGCCGCCACCGGCCCGGACGCACGCCGCTGCGGCTGGATCTGGTGCTGGCCTCACCGCAGGGCCCGGTCGCCGGCATGCTCGATGTCAGCGGCGCGATGGCGGTGCGCGTCAGCACGCCGCTGGTGGAAACCCTGCGCGCCGACCCGGCCGTACGCACGCTCAAGGTCAAGTACAGCCCGCCCTGGGCCACCTGATCACCGGACGGACGCGTACGGGCTCGCCTGACGCGTTCGGCTACACTTTCCCCCTTTTCTTCACGACGGTTTCCGATGAATCCGAATTACCTCGATTTCGAGCAACCCATCGCTGATCTGGAAATCAAGATCCAGGAGCTGCGCAGCGCCAGCGCCGGCCCGGCGGTCAATGTCGATGCCGAGGTGCGGGCACTGCGTGAAAAGCTGCGGGTGCGCACGGCGCAGATCTTCCGCAACCTGACTTCATGGCAGGTGCTGCAGCTGGCCCGGCATCCCTCGCGTCCGTATCCGCTGGATTACATCCGCACCTTCTGCGATGAATTCCAGGAGCTGCACGGTGACCGCGCGTTCTCCGACGACAAGGCCATTGTCGGCGGCCTGGCCCGCATCGGCGGCCGGGCGGTGATGCTGATCGGCCACCAGAAGGGCCGCGACACCAAGGAGAAGATCAAGCGCAACTTCGGCATGCCCAAGCCCGAGGGCTACCGCAAGGCGTTGCGCCTGATGAAGATGGCCGAACGCTTCAAGCTGCCGGTGCTGACCCTGATCGACACCGCCGGCGCATGGCCGGGTATCGATGCCGAAGAGCGCGGCCAGTCCGAGGCCATTGCCCGCAACCTGATCGAGATGGCCGAACTGAAAGTGCCGGTGATCTGCACCGTGATCGGCGAAGGCGGCTCCGGCGGGGCGCTGGCGCTGGGCGTGGGCGACCGCACCGTGATGCTGCAATACAGCGTGTACTCGACCATCAGCCCGGAAGGCTGCGCCTCGATCCTGTGGAAGGACGCCGGCAAGGCCAAGGACGCCGCCGAGCAGCTGGCCCTGACCGCCCCGCGCCTGAAGAGCCTGGGACTGGTCGACAAGATCGTCCGCGAGCCCACCGGCGGCGCGCACCGCAACCCGGTGCAGATGGCCAAGCGTCTCAAAGCCGTGCTGCTCAATGAGCTGGACGAGCTGGAAAAGCTGTCCACCGAGGAACTGCTGGCCAAGCGCTACACGCGCCTGCGCAGCTACGGCGCCTACGAGACCGCCTGAAACCGCACTGCAAAAACCCCTGCAGCGCCGCAAGGCGCGAAGATGCCTTTCTGGCAGATACGAAAAGGCCGGCATTGCCGGCCTTTTGGTTGCCGCTCAATCGTGGCGCCGTCTCAGAACGGTTTGGCCAGCACCAGCCAGACGATGGCGATGAACAGCACCAGCGGCAGCTCGTTGAACCAGCGCAGTGCGCCCGAGGAACGCAACGCGCGGCCCTGGATCGTGCCCTTCAACCAGCGACCGGTGAAAATGAAATACACCAGCAGCAGCAGCACCAGCCCCAGCTTGGCATGCAGCCAGCCGGCGGCGCCGGGCGGTGCCATCGTCGGGAAATCCGGAATCACCCGATAGCCCAGCCACAGCACCAGCCCCAGCACGAAAGCGATGCCGAACATCACGTGGCCGAAGCGGTACAGGCGCTTGCCCATCAGCTGCAGCCGTTCAACCACCAGCGGCTGCCCCGCCGCCTCGGCGATGTTGACCAGGATCCGCGGCAGATAGAACACCGCCGCCATCCATGCCACCACGAAGACAAGGTGGAAGGTTTTGACCCAAAGGTATGGCATGCAGCAACTCCAGCGGCGGCGTAGGATGAGCGCCATTTTCACCGATCCGCACACGACACGCACATGCAGGACAAACAGTACGACGCCGCCTACTTCCAACGCTGGTACCGACGCGACGATATCGGCGGTGCCGCACGGCTGGCGCGCAAGGTGCAACTGGCGGTCGCCACCGCCGAGTACTACCTGGAGCGGCCGATCCGCAGTGTGCTCGATGTCGGCTGCGGCGAAGGGGCTTGGCGCGCGCCGTTGCTGAAATTGCGGCCGAAGCTGCAGTACATCGGCTTTGACAGCAGTGATTACGCGGTGCGTCGCTACGGCCGCACCCGCAACCTGCACCCGGCCCGGTTCGGCGATTTCGCCTGGCTGCGTCCCTGCGCCCCGGTGGACCTGCTGGTGTGTTCGGACGTGCTGCACTACGTGCCCAGCCGCGAACTGCGCCCGGGCGTGGAAGGACTGGCCGAGTTGTGCACCGGGGTCGCATTCCTAGAAACCTTCGCTGCCGAGGATGAGTTCCACGGCGACCATGAAGGTTTCCAGTCGCGGCCGGCCCGCTGGTATCGCACGCAGTTCACCCGCGCCGGATTCAGCGCTGTCGGCTCGCACTGCTGGCTTGGCCCGGCCCTCACCGGGGAGGCCGCCGCCCTGGAACAGTCGCGCTGAGCAGCGTGGTGCACGCGGCTGGGGTTTACGATATGCTGCACGGCAACATAAGACTGTACATATCCGGACGCCATGCTCTATCAACTGCATGAGTTGACCCGCAACCTGCTCGCGCCCTGGGTGCATCAGGCACAGGCCAATGCCACTTTTTTCGCCAACTCCGGCCACTGGTGGTCGTCGATGCCGGGCGCCGAGCGGCTGGCCGCAGTCAACGAGCTGTTCCATCGTCTTGGCAAGGATTACGAAAAACCGGCGTGGGATATCCACGAGATCGAGGTCGAGGGCGACATCGTCCCGATCGCGCAGTTGACCGAGCTGGAAAAGCCGTTCTGCAAGTTGCTGCGCTTCAAGCGCCACAGCAACGAGGCCGAATCGCTGCAGGCCATGCTCAAGCAGCCGGCCGTGCTGGTGGTGGCGCCGCTGTCGGGCCACCACGCCACGTTGCTGCGCGACACCGTGCGCACGCTGCTGCGCGACCATCGCGTCTATGTCACCGACTGGATCGATGCGCGCATGGTGCCCACCTGCGCAGGCGAGTTCGGCCTGGACGATTACGTGGAGTACGTGCAGGAATTCATCCGCCACCTGGGCGCCGGGAATCTGCATGTGGTCAGCGTGTGCCAGCCGACGGTGCCGGTGCTCGGTGCGGTCTCGCTGATGGCCAGCCGTGGCGAGCCCACGCCGCGCTCGCTGGTGATGATGGGCGGGCCGATCGATGCGCGTTGCAGCCCCACCGCCGTGAACAACCTGGCCACGCGCAATCCGCTGTCGTGGTTCGAGAACAACGTCATCCATACCGTTCCTGCGCCTTATCCGGGCCAGGGTCGGCGCGTGTATCCCGGCTTCCTGCAGCACGCCGGGTTCGTGTCGATGAATCCCAGCCGGCACCTGATGTCGCACTGGGATTTCTATACCGATCTGGTCAAGGGCGACATGAACGACGCTGACGCCCACCGCCGTTTCTACGACGAGTACAACGCGGTGCTGGACATGCCGGCCAGGTTCTATCTGGACACCATCCGCGTGGTGTTCCAGGAATTCCTGCTGCCGCGCGGCGAGTGGTATGTGCGCGGCGAACGCGTCGATCCCGCGGCGATCGGCGATACCGCGCTGCTGAGCATCGAAGGCGAGCTGGACGACATTGCCGGCCTCGGCCAGACCGAAGCGGCGCAATCGTTGTGCACCGGCATTCCGGCTTCCCGGCGCAGCCACCTCACCATCGAGGGCGCCGGCCATTACGGCATCTTCAGTGGCCGTCGCTGGCGCGAAGTGGTGTACCCGGAAATCCGCGATTTCATCGCCACCCACGCGCAGGCGCCGGCCGCGGCCAAGTCACGCAGGAAGGCCGCCAGCAACGTGACCCCGCTGCGCCGACGCAAAGCCAGCTGAGCAAACGCCTCTGATCCAACCCAAAGGGCGGAACGCATGCGTTCCGCCCTTTGTGGTGGTGCCGGGCTGGCCGCCGCCCGCCCGGAAACAGATCGGGTCAGACCCGCACCAGCAGATGCTTGGCCATCATCCCGTGCAGATTGCCGATGCCGCGGGCCAGATGCAGGGTCACGAACAGCAGCAGCATACCGGCCGCGACAGACACCGGCCACAGCCACGGCGCGCTGTTGAAGACATTGTGGCCACTGACCCAGATGCCGAACATCCCGCCATTGAACAGATGCCCCAGCGGCGAGAACACCAGTCCCAGCGACAGCGACAACAGCGTGATCGCCACGGTGAAGTAGACAATTCCCAGCGGCAGCATCAACAGGAAATACAGCATCGTCGACCAGGTGCGGGCATCGGTGAACATCGCCCCGATCCGCGCCAACCCGCTCTGGCTCCGGTCGGTATAGGTGGGCCGGCGTGGCATGCGTTCGCCCAGCATGGTCTCGACCAGGCGCCCTTCCACCAGCGACAGCACCCGCACCGAACCCAGGAACAGCAGCAGCACCGGGATGCCGACGATCAGGATCAACAGGCCCAGCGACAGGCTCAGCCCCGTCACCACCCAGGTGAAAAAGAAGATGCCGGTGGCCAACGACAGCAGCATGTAGAACAGCGCGCCATAGGCGTGCGGGTCCTGCACCACCCCGAAAAAGCGCGCCCACACCGAGCGCGGCCGCGCCGGAGCTGGCGCCGGCGGCGCACCCGGCACGTCCGCTGCTGCTGCGGAGAACGGTGCCGGCCGCAGCACCGGGCCCGGTGCACGCAGTGCCCGGTTCACGGTGATCTCGGTTTCCCGGTAGATCTCCGCCACTTCCTGCGGGGCACCGTAGCTGCCGGCCACCCCGGCAATCACCTCGGCCTCGCTCTTGCCGGCCTGCTCGGCCAGTTCCGAGCGCAGGTATTCCTCGGCGTCGTACAACGCGTCCTGGATCATCGCCGGGTCGGCGCCCTCCAGTGCAGCGCGCAACTGGGCCAGATATTCGGCAATCGTGGTCGGCAGCGGCCGGCCGGTTTCGGTCTCGCGGTTCATTCGATCATCCCTTCCAGTACGGAATCGACGGAGTTTCGGGTAGCGCGCCACGCAGCGACCCACTGTCGCAACGCGTCACGCCCGTTTTCATTGATGCGGTAATAGCGCCGCGGTGGCCCGGCCACCGACGGCTCGACGTGGCTTTCCAGCAGACCGGCCGCTTCCAGGTTGCGCAGCACCGGGTACAGCGCGCTCTGCTTGCCACTGAGCACCCCTTCGCCCACCCGCTCCAGTTCCTTGGCGATCAGGTAGCCGTACATCGGCTCGCCGGCCTTGGCCAGCACCGCCATCAGCGCCAGCGACACGGTGCCGGTGCTGAGCTCCTTCTGGAATTTCTTCAGATGGGCTTCGATCTCGCTCATCACCCAGCCCTTCAGCACTACGATGAAGCACACACTAGTACTCAGTTCGCTATAGCGAATGTGCTGTTAGTCACGGGTGCCCCAGACAGGGCTGGCCACGCTTCGCCCATGCCGAACGGCCTCTGGCCGCGGCCCCACCCGATCCCGCAGAATCGGGACACCTACGGACCCCGGGATACCCGCTTGATGACCAGCCGCCGTTGCCTGCTCGCCCTTGGCCTGACGTTGTCCTCGCTGTGCTTTGGCGCCGGCGCCGCGGAGAAATACCGCAGCGCCCAGCAAATCCTGGATGCCTCGCCCGCCAGCGACTGGCGCCCGCTGGATCCGGCCAACACCCTGTATATGGAGTTGCCCGGCGGTCGCGTCGTCATCGAACTGGCCCCCGCCTTCGCCCCGGCACATGTCGCCAACATCCGCACGCTGGCCCATGAGCATTTCTGGGACGGGCTGAGCATCTACCGCTCGCAGGACAATTTCGTGGTGCAGTTCGGTGATCCCGATGCCGACGATGTGGCCAAGGCGCGCCCGCTGGGCACGGCCAGCCCCCACCTGCCGGCCGAATTCGAGCGTCCGTCAAAAGGACTGCATTTCACCGCCCTGCCCGACCGCGACGGCTGGGCCGACCAGACCGGGTTCGTCGATGGTTTTGCCGTGGGCCGCGACACCACCACCGGCACCAGCTGGCTGGCGCACTGCTATGGCGCGCTCGGTGCCGGCCGCAACATGGAGGCCGACAGCAGCCTCGGCGCCGAGCTGTACGTGGTCACCGGGCAATCGCCGCGCCAACTCGACCGCAACATCACCCTGGTGGGCCGCGTGATCAAAGGCATGGAACTGCTCAGCGCCACCCCGCGTGGTCCCGAGCCGATGGGCTTTTTTGCAGATTCCGCGCAACGCGCCCCGATCACCGCCATCCGCCTGGCCAGCGATGTCCCGGCCGCCGAACGCAGCGCGCTGGAAGTGCTGAAGACCGATTCGAAGACCTTCGCCGAGGCCACCGAAGCGCGCCGCAACCGCCGCGACGATTTCTACAAGCGCCCGGCCGGCCATATCGACCTGTGCAACGTGCCAGTGCCGACCCGCAGCATTTCCGCCAGCACCCGCTGACGTGACGCAGGCCGCGCGGGCGGGGGACCGGACGCCACCGCCCGCGCGCAACGGCGGGCTGTCCAAGATCGATGCTGTGGGCGCAGGCCTCGCCGCAAAAACCGCCGACACGCTCCATCGCGCTTGCGAACCCACGCGCTTCACCCTGCCTTGCCCGCGTCGCCCCTAGGCTGCAACTCCCCCTTCCGGAGAGCCTTCATGCCCATTCTGCGTATCCGCATCACCGGCAGCGCCGACGACGCCCTGGCCGTCAGCGACCTGCTGCACGGACTGGAAGGGATCGAGCACGTGGAGGAAACCGGCGATCTGATGCCGCACATGGACGATGACGATTCCAGTTCGGCCGGGCTGTCGGACGACATCGGCCCCGGCATGCACGAACTGGAAGTGGAGGTCGGCAACGCCTCCACCTCGGAAAAGGTGCGCCAGGCGGTGGAACTGCTGGCGCGCGACCGCGATCTTTTCATCGAATACGAGCACGACGAAGGCTGAAAGCCGCTGCGCCAGGCCGGCACCGGGCGAGATTGGCCGCACGGAAAAGCAGGCGACACCCCAACGGGCGGATTGCCCACCGCGCGCCGCCACCAGCCGCCACCAGCCGCCATCAGCCACCATCAACGGCAGCAGCCATGTCGGCCGGTTCCCCGCAAAGGTCGCCGACAGCCACCCGCCACTGCCGCACGTGCAGCGGCTGGCCCGAATACGGTGGCCCGGCGAAACGCCGCCCGGGCCCAACCAACGGCATGGGCGCCGGCTGCCGCCGCCCCCGTATGCTGGCCGACTCAATCGACCCACAGGATGACCGATGCGCCAGCACCTGCTTGCCGCCGCCATGATTGCCGCCCTCGCCGGCTGTCAGGGCAGCGAGGCCCCCTCCGCCACCGCTCCCACCGCCGCAACTGCCGCCCACAGCCAGGCCGATGCCCGCTTTGCCGAGCTGTCGCAGAAGGCGCTGGATACCTGGATGCAGCTGTCCCCGGTCAGCGCCACCCAGATCGGCGACCACCGCTATGACAGCGAACTGGACGACCTCAGCGCCGCCGGCCAGCAGAGGGGTGTGGAAGCCAGCAAGGCGCTGCTGGCGGAGCTGGAAAAGATCGACGTGACCCAGCTTGGCCGCGAAAACCAGGTGGACGCGGCGATCCTGCGCAACCAGCTGCAATCCGATATCTGGAATGAAACCACCCTGCAGGCGTGGCAGTGGAACCCGATGACCTACAACGACCTCGCCGGCAGTGCCATCTACAGCCTGATGGCCCGCGAGTTCGCGCCGCTGCCCGAGCGGCTGAAGTCGGCCACCGCGCGCATCGAGAAGATCCCGCAGCTGTTCGCCAGCGCCCGCGCCAATCTCGACCCGGCCCGCGTGCCGAAGATCCACGCCGAAACCGTGGCCAAGCAGAACCAGGGCATCCTCAGCCTGGTCGACACCTTCATCACCCCGAACATCGACCAGCTCGACGCTGCCGGCCAGGCGCGCCTGAAGACCGCGATTGAAGGCCTGAAGGCCGCCGTGGCCGAACAGCAGCAGTGGCTGGACAAGACCCTGGTGCCCAACGCCCAGGGCGATTTCCGCATCGGCGCGGAAAAGTACGACCAGAAACTGAAGTTCGCGCTGAACTCCTCGCTGTCGCGTGCCGAAATCGGCGAGCGCGCCCGCGCCGAACTCAAGCGCGTGCGTGGGGACATGTACGGCATCGCCCAGGTGGTGTTGAAGGACAAGCCCGGCGCCCCGGCCATGCCGGCCAACCCCAGTGACGACCAGCAGCAGACCGCGATCGAAGCGGCGCTGGAACTGGCCTATGCCGACAAGCCGGCCCGCGACAAGGTGGTCGAAGACGCCAAGGCCGCGCTGGACCACTCCACCGCCTTCGTGCGCGAACACGACCTGATGACCCTGCCCGACGCGCCGGTGGACATCATCCTGATGCCCGAATTCCAGCGCGGCGTGGCCGTGGCCTATTGCGATTCGCCCGGCCCGCTGGACAAGAACCTCAAGACCTTCTACGCCGTCTCGCCGATCCCGGACGACTGGAACGACAAGCAGGTCGATTCGTTCCTGCGCGAATACAACAGCCGCATGATCCACCTGCTCTCGATCCACGAAGGCACGCCGGGCCATTACCTGGAAGGCTGGCACTCCGGCAAGTTCCCCTCCACCCTGCGCGCGGTGCTGCGCTCGGGCCTGTTCGCCGAAGGCTGGGCGGTCTATACCGAACGCATGATGCAGGAACAGGGGTATCTGGATAACGACCCGCTGTTCCATCTGGTCCAGCTCAAGTTCTACCTGCGCACCATTGCCAATGCCCTGCTCGACCAGGGCGTGCACGTGGACAACTGGAGCCGCGACCAGGCCATGCACCTGATGACCCACGACGCTTTCCAGCAGGAAAGCGAAGCGGCCGGCAAATGGGTGCGCGCGCAGCTGTCCTCGGCGCAGCTGCCGACCTACTTCGTCGGTGCCCAGGAACACTTCGACACCCGCAAGGCCGTGCAGGAAAAACAGGGCGCCAACTTCAACCTGAAGGCTTACCACGACCAGATCCTGTCCTACGGCGCGCCGCCGGTGCGCTTCGCCCGCCAGCTGATGCTGGACCAGCCGATCGAATAACAGACGGTTGCAGACACCTGGATGTGAGAAAGGCCCGGGGAACCGGGCCTTTTGCTTTTCATTCCACCAAAGGACCCGTCGCGTCCTGACGGCGTCATTCCTGGGCAGTGCAAACGACCGCCGTCTGGTCGCACCGGCAGCCCTGCTTCTATTCGGGAAAACCGCCACCCTGGATACGCGAACGCGGCAGCGAATCCGGCAACGCCCTGACCTCATCGCGTCGTGCCGAACCGATTCGTCGGGTTTTCCATGCGCGATCCATCAGCGCCTGATACTGGTCCGGGTCCCAGAACCGGTCATCGTAGAAAAGCCTGTTGTCGAACTGTGCACTTCCTTCGGACGCGCCGGCATAGATCTTCATGTCCAGCTTCATTCCAGTGCGACTCCCAGTCATCGAATTGCGGGCGCGCCGCATCGCTCCGGCCAGACGGGGTTTGGCCACCGCGTCACCGTACTGGGCGAAAACCTCATCGCCGGTACGCAACGCCTCCGCCCGCTCCGCCTGGTTCATCGCTGCCCAATAGCGCTCGCGCAACGCCAGAAAGCCGGTATATCCGCGCTCTGCAGCCAGATCCATCCATGCGTAGGCAAGCGCCCGGTTCCGCGCGACGCCGCGGCCATCCCAGAGCATCTCGGCAATCACGGCTTGTGACGGCTTATCGCCATAGCGTGCCGCCCGCTGGAAGAAGCCAAACGCCTCCGTTGCCCGCCCCGCGTCCTGGCTGTCGAGGCCGTTCAGGCGGAACCGCAGATCGGGATGGCCGCGGAGAAAACCCGCCGAGTGCAGCCGCGGATCTTCAAGCGGATCATCCGTCGCCGCCGACGCGGCGAAAGACGCCGCGCAGTAAAGCAGCAAACCCAGCAACGCCGTACCGACCAGTCCCCTGCGGGATTTCATCCGGGTTTTCATCCGAGCTCCTTGTTCCGGGACGCCAACCGACCCTTTCTTCTTTCTGTGCTGCGAACCCTGTGCATAACCACAACGACGACCGGAACTCCGCAATACCCGTCATTGTTCAATCCACACTGACGATGACCACACTTTGCTCCCCCCACTGCTTCCCGGCAGAAAAAACGGGCGCCTGAGAAGCAGCATTTCAATCTCAAACGCAATTCCTGCCACAGACATAGCCGCCAGAGTAAAGCCTCCGTCGCAGCTGTCCGCAAGTTGCGGCAGGTCCGTCAGGGCTACCGAATGAGAGCCACATTTGGCTGGACAGCAATGCCGTGCCTCCCCGGACATCCTATGTGTGGCGCGACCCGCCTATGGAAGCGATTAGCACTCCTTCAAACAGCGGTGATCAACAGTATGGCCACAAGCCGGATAGCCTGTGCGCAGGCTGCATACGACAAGAAAAATCGCATCCGAACCATTGACCCTATTGAAAACCACACAACTTCCAATGGTGAACGGGAACACGGATACTCAGCGCAACGCCGCAATTAACCGGCCCAATACTTTTTAGCCTTCCGAGACAAATCATGCGCAAGCTCCTAGCAACTGCGGTATTGCTTCCGGCTCTTGCGGCGGCATCTCCACCGCCAGATAGCATCAATGACCTTTTCGCGGGTACGTGCATGAAGCACTTCTACTCGCAGGACAATCTTCGAAAGGCAATGAGCGATACCCCGGAGGCTCCCCCCGAGAAAGCAGAGTTCTTTCTTGGTGGTAACCCTGGCAAAGCATGGTTCGTGATAGCACCGTCCACTGCATACGTGGTTGCACTCCGGGATGATACGGTTTGCGCCGTTTTTGCGCAGCGCGCCAACCCCGATCAAGTTCGTACCGGTTTCTCGGCCTTAGTGGGCACGGCTCCGGAACCACTCGTGGCAGCGGTACGGGAAGCAACTGGGTTAGGCCCCAACGACGTTCACACTCGCACCACGGCGTACTCTTGGTCACGGTCCGAGGACAAAGATGAGCTTCTTTTTGTCCTTACTACTTCCGACAGTAACGATGCCACTGCTCAAGCCATGACTTCAATGTCACTAGTCGGCAAGGCTAACAATTCGTCCAAGGCGATGCCGCTTCGCGGCACGCCTTAACTCCAGTGTTAGCCCCCTTGAAGTATTCCGAAGGAATTGCAATGTCCCGACTCTTGTTTCTCGCACTGCTCTCTGTGTCCTTCAGTGCCAGCGCGATCGTCATTCGGGATGATGTTGATGACTCGAAGTATCGGGCTCCGGTATCCGAATTTCCCGCACTCGCCGACCTTCCCGGCGAAGGGCATGGCGTACTAATTGCAACGCGCTGGGTCGTCACCGCCGCACATGCGGTCGCTTGGCAGCCTCAGATCAAGCAGATCACCATCAATGGAATCCCCAGGGATGTTGAACGCCTGGTGATGCATCCGGGGCACAAGACACCATCGCAGAAGCTGCTCGACCAAGCGCTGGCTACGTGGGACTGGACGTTGTTTCGGGTGCTGCTGGCTTCTTCTGACGACATTGCACTTATCGAGTTAACACAGCCTGTTACCGATGTCGCTCCCGCTGCAATCAACAAGGGCGATGACGAGTTCGGTCAGATCGTCAAGATCATTGGGAGAGGTGCCACCGGCAATGGTGCCACCGGGTACGAATTCAGCGATCCCCACCGCACCGAACTTCGTCGTGCATACAACAAGATCACCAGCGCCGATGACCGCTGGCTCTGCTACATCTTCGACAAGCCGTCGGATGCCCTGCCACTTGAGGGCGGGTCTGGAAGCGGTGACAGCGGTGGGCCCATCCTGATTCAAACTGGAAAAGATTGGCTGTTGGCCGGACTGACTTCATGGTCGGACGTTCAAAGTACTATTCGGACGCCCGGACGGTATGGCCAGATCAGTTGTAATGTCCGTTTAAGTAATTACAACGACTGGATTGAAAGCGTTATCTACAGACAGCCACAAGCGGGTGGCTAACAATTCATTCAAGTCGACACCGCTTCGCGGCGCGGCTTAATTCAAGCATTAGGGCGCAGGGATAGATCCGAAGGGGCCGGATGCTCGATCTCGTAACCACGTCGCTCTACATCAAGTCGCCGGCCTTCGATAAGGCCGCGTTTGAGCACCACTCTTCTGAGCTTTTCGACGAGTGGGAGGCGCAAGTAGAAGCTCATCTGCTGTTACCGGACTACGCCCTCACGCTTGTGCTTGAAGAAGGCTCCATTAAGGGCCGGGCTAAGATCGGTGCTTACGCGGCCGCCCTCTATTTTGGCATCGGAGCATACGGAGACTTCATGTCTGGTCTCGGAACCGTTCGAGATCAAGCTATCTATGTCAGCAACATCTTGTTTGAGCAGGCAAAGAGCGAGTTTTCCTGTAGTAATGAGCGCGGCAACACAAAGCGTACCGGTGGAGAAATCATCTACTTGCAGCGCATCTTCGAGCGGGTGCAGGCGGGCGTCCTCACCCCGGACCAGGCAATCCAAGACGTAAGAGCTCGCTGGGGCGAGGAGGCTGCGTCCTCTCCGGCGTTCATGCACGAGCTAGCGGCCAACTTGGAAGCCGCGCCCAGATTCCCTGAGCAGCTTTCGTTGTCCGATGAGTCATGGCCTGACTGCCCTGACCTTGAGTCTCTGGGTAAAGAGCCCGGCCCGAAACTGCCTCGCCCTCCCGACCCGCCCATACCGCAGCACTATCGGATCGAAATATCGCGGCCCGGCAGGGGCGAGAAGAAGAAGCTCAAGCTCACCAAGGTACGGTAGCCTTGCGCCGCCAAGCAACGGCCTGAGCCGAACCCGCTCCATTAAGCAGCTCACCCAGCAACTGTCTACCGGAGTGCTACCCAGGCCATAGCCAACGCTCTGCATGCAGCGGGTCATCGCGCGCCCGCATTCACCCTGACAAAGCGCCAGGATATTTAAAGTCGTGCACTGGCAGTGAGTGCAAGGACTGATCCATGGCCAATGAGCCGTCCGGCGACGAACGCCCACAAGGTTCCCCGCTTGGGGCTGCGGCGGCAAGGACGCATTCGCCGCTGGAGCGGAGCCGGTTCGGCGGTACCCGGCGCCCGGACAAGCGGGCCGATGACGACGATGCTCCGGCGTCACGCAGCGACCTGAGCAAGGGTCCGCAGGAGGTGATCCAGGACCGCGCGGTCCATATCAGCTGGCGCGTGCTGGCGGTCTCGTCGGTGGTGATCCTCGGCTTCTCGGTCTGGGCCATTGTTCTGCCCAATGACGCGCGCACGTCGATGAAGATGAGCGTGGACTGGATTGCGACGAACCTGGGCTGGTACTACGTGCTGACGATGGCGCTGGTGATCGGTTTCGTGCTGTGGGTGGCGCTGTCCAGGGAAGGCGATGTGCGCCTGGGTCCCGACGACTCGCGGCCGCGTTACAGGCTGGCGACCTGGGTGGCGATGCTGTTCGCCGCCGGGGTCGGGATCGACCTGCTGTTTTTCTCGGTAACGGGCCCGATCGTGCAATACCTGCACCCGCCGGCCGGCGACGGCGGCACGCCTGCCGCATTGCAGGATGCGGTGGTATGGACGATGTTCCATTACGGCATCGCCGGCTGGGCGGTGTATGCGCTGCTGGGCATGGCCATGGGCTACTTCGCCTACCGCTGGAACATGCCGCTGTCGATCCGCGCGGCGCTGTTTCCATTGTTCGGCAAGCGCGTGCGCGGCCCTCTGGGCGACGGCATCAGCATCCTCTCGCTGGTGGGCACGGTGTTCGGTGTGGCCACCTCGATGGGCATCGGCGTGGTGCTGCTGGCGGTCGGCTTCGCGCGGATCTTCGGGCTGGAGGACGGCCTGACGCTGCAGATCGCGCTGGTGATCGGCGCGGTGATCGTGACCATCGCCGCGACCACCTCCGGGGTTGACCGCGGCATCCGCTGGATCTCCGAGCTGAACCTGTGGAGCGCGCTGGCGATGATGGTTTTCATCCTGGTCGCCGGGCAGACGGCGTTCCTGTTCAACGCGCTGGTGGAGAACATCGGCCGCTTCCTGGTGACGCTGCCGGCACGCATGTTGCAGACCTTCGCCTACCACCCCGGCAGCAGTGACTGGATGGCCCACTGGACATTGTTCTTCTGGGCGTTCTGGCTGGCATGGGGGCCGTTTGTCGGGGTGTTCCTGGCACGCATTTCACGCGGTCGTACGCTGCGCGAGTTCGTCATCGCGGCGATCACGGTGCCGGTGCTGTGCGATTTCATCATCGTCTCGCTCTTTGGCAACTCGGCCCTGTACGAGGTGTTGCAGGGGAACACCGCCTTTGCCGAGCTTGCGGTCCGCAGCCCGGAGCGGGGCTGGTACGCGCTGCTGGAAATGTTTCCCGGTGCGATCTTCCTGATCATCCTGGCGACGGTCTCCGGATTGCTGTTCTACCTGACCAGCGCCAACTCCGGCGCAATGGTGATGTCGAATTTCTCCACCTCGATTCCCGACCCCTCGCAGGACGGGCCGAAGTGGCTGCGCGTCTTCTGGGCCGTGCTCACCGCGGTGCTCACCGTGGCGATGCTGCTGGCCGGCGGCGTGGTGACGATGGAGTACGCGACGCTGATCTTCGCGCTGCCGGTGACCGTCATCGCCTATCTGGTGATGGCGTCCTTCTACAAGGCGCTGCGGATGGAGCGGGCCGAGCGCGAGGGGCAGGTGTTGCGTCGGCCATCCATTGCTCCGGGGGGCGGCCACGTGCCGGAGCGCTCGTGGAAGCAGCGGCTGGGGCAGATGCTGGCGTTCCCGTCGCGACGGGAGGTCAGCCGCTATCTCGAACGCACGGTGACACCGGCGCTGGACGAGGTTGCCGCCGAGTTCCGCGCCCAGGGCTACGAGGTCGAGCGCGGCAATCCGGGCCACGCCAGTGGCAGCGAAGGGCCGCTGCTGCGGGTGGCAATGGACGCGGACCACGCCTTCCACTACCAGCTCGCCATCGTCGAGGCGCCGGTGCCGACGTTCAGCGGCAAGATGTCGCGCGATACCGACGTGTACTACCGGCTGGAGGTGTTCACCCAGTCCGGCCCCGGCGGCTACGACCTGATGGGACTCACCAGGCAGCAGGTGATTGACGACGTACTGGAGCGCTACGAGGCCCATCTCGCGGCACTCACCGCCTCCACGGACCCTGCTGGAGGTGGGCAACCCGCGGCGCGGGTGCCACCACACAACGTGCCGCCTCCGGCACCGAAGTGAGCCGGCGGCATCCGGCACAATTGAAGGAGTTCGACATGCAACTGCGATCAGACATCATGAAAATCGCGCCCGAGGGAAACCGGGCCATGTATGCCCTGGAGAGCTATGTCCATAAAAGCGGATTGGAACTGTCGCTGCTGGAGCTGGTGAAAACCCGCGCCTCACAGATCAACGGCTGTGGCTTTTGCCTGGACATGCACACCAGGGACGCACGCGCCCATGGTGAGACCGAGCAACGCCTGTACACGCTGTCGGCCTGGCGGGAGACGCCGTTCTTCAGCGAACGCGAGCGCGCCGCCCTGGCGTGGACGGAGTCGGTCACGAATGTCGCGCAGACGGGGGTGCCTGATGCCGTGTACGAGGCCACGGCCCGACACTTCAGCGAGAAGGAGCTGGTGGACCTCACCCTGGCGATCGTGGCAATCAACGGGTGGAATCGCATGGCCATCGCCTTTCGCAAAGTGCCAGGCTCTTACCAGCCCGCTGCGGGCTGAATGAAATCGCGTGGCAGGCATGCAGCGGGCGCAGCGGTGCAAAGGTGCGCCACCTGCCCGCCCTGGGCGGGGTCCCGGATGAAGACCCAAGACGCGCCAATCACCGCGGAACTCGGCGGAAAAGGCGGATACGCCCCCCATCGCGACACCGTACGGGTCCCGGTTGGGGCCGACGCGCGTACGGCTCGCTGCGGGCGCGGCAGCCTTGCTGTCACTCCGGCCGGATTCCATTAGGGGGATTCGGCCTTTGCCGATAAGCTGGCCCGCCCGGAATCCCACCCGGCGTGTTCGATCTGCCATCCGGCGCTCACTTGCGCGCCCTGGTCGACGACGATATCCGCTGCGGTTGCAGTACGCGCCCCGCCGCGCGCCAGCAGTCGTTTGTGCATAGGTCAGCGCGCGGGTGGCGGTTCGCAAATCCCACCCGGGCCTGATGAAAAAATTCGTTTCAATCTCCCTGCTGCTGCTCGCCAGCGCCAGCGCGCATGCCGACTTCAGTGGACAGGTGGTCAAGGTCGCCGATGGCGACACCGTGACCGTGCTGCACAACCGCCAACAGGTGCGCGTGCGCCTGGGCAGCATCGATGCACCGGAAAAGCGCCAGCCCTTCGGCACCCGCTCGCAACAGCACCTGTCCAGCCTGGTGTTCGGCAAGACCGTGCGGGTGAAGGAAGACGGCAAGGACCGCTACGGACGCACGATCGGCGTGCTGTACGTGGACGGTTCCAACGTCAACCGGCAGATGGTGGGCGCGGGGATGGCGTGGGCCTATACGGACTACCTCAACGACAAGGCGATGCCGCTGTTCGAGTTCAAGGCCCGCCTCACCCGGAGCGGACTGTGGGCCGATGCCCATCCGGTGGCGCCTTGGCAGTTCCGCAGGAACCAAGCCGCCGCCCGGCGTGCGGAGAAGGCGCAGCGCTGAACGCAGCCGCGTGGGCCCGCACGGTGGGCGGGACAAGGCAGCCGGCCGGCCCTTGTCCGCTGCGGCGACGGGTAGACATTCCGGCCTCACCGCCCATGGGCACGTTGGCGGGGCGGAACGCCCTGCCCGGCTGCGCAACTCGCGCAGGCCCCGTACGCCACCGCGCCGTACCGGCAGAGTCAGGTTCCCGGCAGCGATGTGGACATCCACACCGCAGCCTTCGCCCGGTCGCCGGCGATCATCACGGCGGCCGTGACCGGCGCCATGCCAGACTCGCGGCCAGCCAAGGCGCGGTCCAGCGGCGCAACCGCACTGGCCACCGGAGAAGACGCGATGGGCAAGGCACGGTTGGAGGCGTTCAGTGACGGCGTGCTGGCGATCATCATCACCATCATGGTGCTGGAGATGAAAGCACCCGAAGAGGCCACGCTTGCGGCGCTGCGCCCGATGGCGCCGGCACTGCTGAGTTACGTGCTGAGCTTCATCTACGTCGGCATCTACTGGAACAACCACCACCACCTGCTACTGGCCAGCAACAGGATCACCGGCAGCGTGCTGTGGGCCAATCTGCACCTGCTGTTCTGGCTGTCGCTGCTGCCGTTTGCCACCCGCTGGATGGGTGGCCATCCGCTGGCGCCGCTGCCTTCGGCGGTGTACGGCTTCATCCTGCTGGCCGCGGCGCTGGCCTACTGGCTGCTGCAGCAGCGCATCATTTCCGCCGACGGTCCCGAGTCTGCGCTGCGCCGCGCGCTGGGCATGGACTGGAAGGGGAAACTCTCGCCGCTGCTGTATCTGCTGGGCATCGCCCTTACGTTTGCCGCCGCGCCACTGGGCCAGGCGATCTATGCCGCGGTAGCGCTGCTGTGGCTGGTACCGGACCGGCGCATCGAGCGCGGGTTGCATCTGCACGATCCGCCACACCGCTGACTCGGGCAGCATCCCGCTCGCAGCCGCCGGCAGGATCAGTGCGTTCCAGTACGCACGCGCCGCATCCGTTGCCGACGTCCTATGCTGTCGGGGTTACAGCACCAGCGCAGCCACGGCCGCGCCCCTCTCCACCCTCACCGGAAGTCCGCCATGTCCCTGTCCATGTACAACGCCTCCATTCCTGTTCTCACCCAAATCCTCTCGGCCCTGTCCGGCGTGTTGAACAAGGCCGAAGCCCACGCCACCGAAAAAAAGATCGACCCCAACGCCCTGCTCGGCGCACGCCTGTTCCCGGACATGTTCCCGCTGGTACGCCAGGTGCAGATCGCGGCGGATTTCGCCAAAGGCATCAGCTCGCGCCTGGCGGGCATCGACGTGCCGTCGTGGCCGGACAAGGCCGACGCCACGTTCGCCGATCTGCAGGAACTGATCGCCAAAACGCTGGCGCACCTTGGCTCGCTCACGCCGGAACAGTTCGAGGGCAGCGAATCGCGCGAGATCGTGCTGCGTGCCGGCACGCCCAAGGAAAAGAAGCTGGTGGGCAGCGTGTACCTGCTGCAGTACGGCCTGCCGCAGTTCTTCTTCCATGCCACCACCGCCTACGCACTGCTGCGGCACAACGGCGTGGAGATCGGCAAGCGCGATTACATGGGCGCCTACTGACCCGGCGACGGGATCAGCAACAACTGGGCAGAGCCGTACCGTGCTCCGGCCCAACGCAGGCAGCGCCTGCCAGTCGTCCTGAAATTTCCCGGCAGCTGCTGCGCAACAGCTGCCGGCTCAGGCATCGGCAGCGACAAAACCACCGGTCTGCCGCGCCCACAGCCGCGCATACAGACCACCGGCGGCGACCAGCTCGGTGTGGGTGCCGGTTTCGACAATCCTGCCCTGATCCATCACCACTAGCCGATCCATACGCGCGATGGTGGAAAGACGATGCGCAATCGCGATCACCGTCTTGCCGGCCATCAGTTCATCCAGGCTCTCCTGGATGGCCGCTTCCACCTCTGAATCCAGCGCCGAAGTGGCCTCGTCCATCACCAGGACCGGTGCGTCTTTCAGCAGCACCCGGGCGATGGCGATGCGTTGGCGCTGGCCACCGGACAGCTTGACCCCGCGCTCGCCGACATGGGCGTCGTAGCCATGCCGGCCCTGCCCGTCCACCAGCGCATCGATGAAGCCGTCGGCACGCGCCTTGGCCACCGCAGCACGCAACTGTTCATCGGTGGCATCGGGGCGGCCGTAGAGCAGGTTGTCGCGGATGGAACGATGCAGCAGCGACGTGTCCTGCGTCACCACGCCGATCTGCGCGCGCAGGCTTTCCTGGGTGATACGCGCGATGTCGTGGCCGTCGATCAGGATGCGCCCGCTCTCCAGGTCGTACAGGCGCAGCAACACGTTCACCAGCGTGGATTTGCCCGCACCCGACGGGCCGACCAGGCCGATCTTCTCGCCCGGTTTCACCACAAGGTTCAGCCCGGCAATCACGCCGCCGCGCTTGCCATAGTGGAAGTGCACGTTCTGGAACTCCACCGCCCCGGCAGTGACCTGAAGCACGCCCGCGCCGGGGTGATCCTGCACGGTCAATGGCTGGGCGATGGTCTCCATGCCGTCCTGCACGCTGCCGATGTCCTCGAAGATGCCGTTCACCGTCCACATGATCCAGCCGGACATGTTGTGGATACGGATCACCAGCCCGGTGGCCACGGTGATCGCGCCGACGCTGATGCGCCCCTGGTTCCACAGCCACAGCGCCAGCCCGCAGGTGCCCACGATCAGCAGGCCGTTGACGATGGCGATGGTCAGATCCATCGCCGAGGTGATGCGCGTCTGCGCCCGATGCTTGACCGCCAGCTCCTGGAACGAATCGGCCACATAGTCCTGCTCGCGACCGGCGTGGGCGAACAGCTTGAGCGTGGAGATGTTGGTGTAGCCATCGACGATGCGGCCCATCGCCTTGGAGCGCGCTTCGGAGGCCACCCACGCGCGCTGTTTCATGCGCGGCACGAACACCACCATGATGGCCACATACACCACCAGCCATACCGCCAGCGGCAGCATCAGCCGCACGTCGGCCTGGGCAAACAGGTACAGCGCGCTGCCGGTATAGACCACGATGTACCAGAGCGCGTCGACCATCTGCACCGCCGATTCGCGCAGCGAGGTGCCGGTCTGCATCACCCGGTTGGCGATGCGCCCGGCGAAATCGTTCTGGAAGAACGCCAGACTCTGCCGCACCACGTAGTTGTGCATCAGCCAGCGCGAGCGGTTGCTCAGCCCCGGCACGATGGCCTGGTTGACCAGCAGGTTGTGCAGGCCGACCAGCAGCGGCCTGAGCAGCAGGGTGATACCCGCCATCCACGCCAGCGTCACGCCATGGCGGGCGAAGAAGTCGGCGCCGGGCTGGTCGGCCACCATGTCGACGATGCGGCCGAGGAAATCGAACATCGCCACTTCCACCACCGCCAGCGCCAGCCCTGCCACCAGCGTGGCCAGCAGCACCGGCCACACCGGCAACAGGTAGTGCAGATAGAAACGCGCCACGCCCTTGGGCGGCATGCGCGGGTCCAGTGGCGGGAACACCGGGATCAACGACTCGAACCAGCGGAACATCGGGGCCACCGTGAACAGAACAGGCCGCGATTGTCCCATCGCGGCCTGTTCCGTGTATGTCTACGCGCTGATCCTTGCAGGAGCGACGCCAGCCGCGATGCTTTTCTTCCAGTATCCGTGGAACAGCCGTCGCGACTGACGCCGCTCTTACGATGCCCCGGTTTAGTCGGTTACCGGCAGCAGCAACAGGTCCTGGAAGTCGAAGCTGAAATCGGTCAGCGACGACACCGCCTGCATCCGCATCTCGCGCACCTTGCCATCCGGATCGAGGCTGAAGTTGACGAAGGCATCGGCGTTGAGCGAGCGGTCATCCCAGCGCACGATGAAGGTGTCGTGCTGCCAGTGCGTCATCGTGCCCACCAGCGCGGCGGTGCGGCCGAAGCGCAGGCGCAGCTTGCCGCCCTTGTGCTCGATGGATACATCGCCATACCACGCATCGCGGTAGGTGCCGGCATAGCCGGACAGCGGCAGCGACGGCCGGGACCGGGCATCGCGCGCGGCCACATGCTTCTGCCAGCTTTCGTCGGCCTTCTCCTGCGACTTGGCCACCGCGGCGGCGTAGGCCGCCACCCAATCGGTGGCCGGCGCCTGCAGGTAGGCATCGAGCACGCTCATGGTGATGGCGTTGAAGGCCGCGCCGGATTCCTGATTGGTCAGCACCACCACGCCCAGCTTCTGCTCGGGCACCAGCGTCAGCCGCGACACCTGGCCGGGCCAGCCACCGGTATGCCAGACCAGCTTCTGCCCGCGATAGTCGCTCAGGCTCCAGCCTTCGGCGTAACCGGCGAAGTTGGGGCGTGCGGCCTGCAGCGCAGGCACTGCCGGGGTGGGCACCACCTGCGGAATCTGCATCTGCCACATCTGCTGCTGGGTCTTCGCGCTGAACAGTGGCGTGCCGTCGGCCAGCTTTCCTTCGGCCAGCTGCACGTTCATCCACTTGGCCATGTCGTGCGCACTGGAATAGATGCCGCCGGCGCCAGCCGCGTTGGACCAGGTGAGCGGCGCCACGGTACGCAGATCGGTGTAGTCGTACTTGGCATGGCCGACGGCGGGCGTGTCGCCGGGCTGGAGGTGATCGGCGTTGTAGCGGGTGCCGTCCATGCCGACCTTGTCGAAGATGCGCTGCTGCAGGAAGGCATCAAACGACTGCCCGGACACGGTTTCGATCACCTGCTGGGCCACCGCGTAGAGGATGTTGTCGTAGGCGTAGCGATCACGGAAGCCGCCCTTGAGCGGCACCTTGGCCAGCCGCCGCACCACCTCCTCGTTGCTGTAGGTGGTGGTCGGCCAGAACAGCAGGTCGCCCGCGCCCAGGCCCAGGCCACTGCGGTGCGACAGCAGGTCGCGGACGCGCATTTCGCCGGTGACGTAGGCATCGGACATGCGGAACCATGGCAGGTGGTCGATCACCCGGTCGTCCATTTTCAGCTTGCCGTCTTCGGCCAGCAGGTTCAGCGCGGTGGCGGTGAAGGCCTTGGTGTTGGAGGCGATGGCGAACAGGGTGTCAGCCTGCACCGGCCCGGGCCTGCCGATCTCGCGCACGCCATAACCGCGCTCCAGTACCACCTCACCGTCCTTGACGATGGCGATCGCCACGCCCGGCACGTCGAACTGCTGGCGCACCCGCTCCACCGTGGCATCCAGCTGCGCCAGCGCCGCGGGCGTGGCCGCCGGTGGCAGATCCACAGCCTGCGCCGCGCCCATCGCGAGCAGCAGCCCGCTCCCCAACAGTGTCTTCAAACCGCGTCTCCTGATTCGTTCAGCGGCCACCGTTGCGGCAGCCGGCCTTTTCATGATGGTAACGCGGCCGCCGCCATGCTCCGAAGCCTGGACCCTGCCCGATTGCCGCCATGCCCCTTGCCGCTGCGACCACCGCCACCATCATTCCCTGCCTGCGCTACCGCGATGCGCCGGCCGCCATCGACTGGCTGTGCCACGCGTTCGGCTTCGAGCGCCAGGTGGTGTACGCCGATGGCGACACCGTGCATCACGCGCAGCTGGTGTTCGGCAATGGCATGGTCATGCTGGGCTCGGTACAGCCGGGCGCGTGGTCTGCGCAGATGATCCAGCCCGATGAAGTGGGCGGGCGGGAAACCCAGAGCGCCTGCGTGATTGTCAGCGACGCCGACGCGCACTACGCCCGCGCCAAGGGCGCCGGTGCCCGGATCGTGATCGATATCGCCGACCAGAACTACGGCGGCCGCGGCTACGCCTGCCGTGATCCGGAAGGCCACCTGTGGTGGTTCGGCAGTTATGACCCATGGAAGGACGGCGCCGGGTAGGAACGGCGCCCGGTGGCTTGGGGCCACAAGTCGCGACCAAGCTGCTGAAGCATCGCGACCCGCGTCGGTGCTACAGCAGTAGTGCGCCATGCGCTGTTGACGCTCCTGCAGGGCAGAGCGCGACACAATGCGCATCTGCCGATGAGCGAGATGCCATGAACGAGCTGTTCTCCAATCCGTCCCAACGCCATACGCCCAAGGGCGTGCATGTGGGCATCGGCGGCTGGACGTATGTGCCGTGGCGCGGCGGCAGGTTCTATCCGGCCGGGCTGGTGCAGCGGCGCGAGCTGGAATTCGCCAGCCGCCAGTTGACGGCCATCGAGATCAACAGCACGTATTACGGCACGCAGAAACCGGCGACCTATGCCCGGTGGCGCGACGAGACCCCGGAAGACTTCGTGTTCTCGGCCAAGGCGCCGAAACGAATCACCGCGGCCCGACACCTGGCTGGCACGGCGCCGCAGGTGGACGACTTCATCGGCGGAATCGCCGAAATGGGCGACAAGCTGGGCCCACTGGTGTGGCAGTTCGAAGCCGGGCGCACGCTGGACAGCGACGACTTCGCTACATTTATCCAGCATTTGCCGGCACAGGTCGGCGGACGACGCCTGCGCCACGCGCTGGAGATCCGCGATGCCGGCTTCATCACCCCGGCGTTGCTGGCGCTGGCGCGGACACACGGGATGGCGCTGGTCTATACCGACTCGCCCGACTACCCGAACGCGGCGGACCTGACCGCCGATTTCGTCTATGCCCGGCTGATGCGCAGCGCGGCATCGGAGCCGGACGGCTATCCCGCAGCGGAACTGGCGCAATGGGCGCAGCGGGTATGCCAATGGCGAGACGGCGAAGACCCGGCCGAGCTGCCGCATGCCGGCGGGCGGGCTGCCGCCGGCCCTGCGCGCGAGGTGTTTGTGTACTTCATCAGCGCCGCCAAGGAGCGCAATCCGGCCGCGGCGATGGCGTTGTTGCGGGTTCTAGCCAAAACCTGACGGAAGCGGCACAGCTGCCGACGCGGGCTTCGGCGACAATACCCGCATGCCGATGACCGACACCCGCAAAGCCCTGTTGCAAATCCATTTCTGCGTGCTGCTGTGGGGCGTGACCGCCATCCTCGGCAAGCTGATCACCCTGCCCGCGCTGCCGCTGGTGTGGTGGCGCATGCTGCTGGTGGTGGCGATGCTGGCGCTGCTGCCGCGGGTGTGGCGCGGCCTGGCCAGGCTCTCGCCGCGGCTGGTCGCCGGCTACTGCGGCATCGGCGCACTGGTGGCACTGCACTGGCTCACGTTCTATGGCGCGATCAAGCTGGCCAATGCCTCGGTGGCGGCCACCTGCATCGCGCTGGCGCCGGTGTTCACCGCAGTGGTCGAACCGTGGATCGCCAAGCGGCCGTTCCAGCCGCGCGAGCTGGTCTTCGGCCTTGCGGTGTTGCCGGGGGTGGCGCTGGTGGTGGGCGGCGTCCCCGCCGGCATGCGTCTGGGCGTGGCGATCGGCGCGTTGTCGGCGCTGCTGGTGGCGGTCTTCGGTTCGTTCAACAAACGCATGGTGGCGCACGCCGATCCGCTCACCGTGACCGCGCTGGAGCTGGGCGCCGGTACGCTGACCCTGACCCTGTTGGCACCGCTGCTGCCGTTCGTGCTGCCCGCACTGGCCAGTGAGCTGTGGGTGCTCCCCGACCTGCATGACGGCCTGCTGCTGCTCGCGTTGTCGGGCCTGTGCACGCTGCTGCCGTTTGCGCTGGCGCTGGTGGCATTGCGCCACCTCAGCGCCTACACCGTGCAGCTGGTGACCAACCTGGAGCCGGTCTACGCGATTGTGCTGGCGATGCTGTTCCTGGGCGAACAGCACGAATTGCGGCCGCTGTTCTACCTGGGCGTGGCCATCATTGTGGGTGCGGTGTTCCTGCACCCACTGCTCAACCGCCGCCGCCCGGTGCAGCATCCGGAGCTGCTGGCCACTGCCGAAGCCCGAAATCTGGGCGAATGACCCCGCCGCCCGCGGTCAATCGGCCAGCACTACCCGGTCCCGCCCCTGGCGCTTGGCTTCATACAGCGCCAGATCGGCGCGGTGCAAGGTCTGCCCGGCGCTGTCGCCGCGGCGATGCACCGCCACCCCCACACTGATGGAAATCGGCAGCCCGATCGGCAGCAACCGTACGGCTTCGCGCAGGCAGTGGCATTGCAGCTCGGCCTGGTGCAGCGGGGTGTCCGGCATCAGGATCACGAACTCCTCGCCACCAAAACGTGCGGCCATGCCACGCCCGGCAAACTGCGCGCGCAGCACGTCGGCCAGCTCGGTCAGCACGCGGTCACCTTCGCTGTGGCCGTGGATGTCGTTGACCATCTTGAAATGGTCGATATCGACGATGGCCACCGCTGGCGGCGCCTCGCCGGCACGGTCGATCGATGCTGACAGCGCGGCGGCCAGCGCACGGCGGTTGGGCAGGCCGGTCAGCGGATCGGTGCGCGTCTGTTCGGACAACTCCAGATTGGCCTGCTCCAGCTGCTGGTAGTACTCGGCCAGGCGCGCCTCGTACCACTCGTGCTCAGCCTGGTGATGGTCGATCTGGCGGCGCAGCAGGCGCATCTCCAGCATCCGCCCGACCTGCCGCGACAGCGCGCGCAGCGCGTCGGCCTGCGACATGCCCAACACACCGGGCACCGAGTCGAACACGCACAAAGTGCCCAGTGCATAGCCATCACTGCTCAACAGCGGCGCGCCGGCGTAGAAGCGGATGTTCGGATCGCCCACCACCGCCGGATTGGCGGAAAAACGCGCGTCCAGGCGCGCATCCGGAACCACGGTCAGCTGCCCGGGCTGGAGGATGGCGTGGGCGCAGAACGCGTCATCCCGCGCAGTCTGTTCGCCTTCCAGCCCCTGCAGCGATTTGAACCACTGCCGGTCGCGGTCGATCAGCGTCACCGCACCCATCGCCGTGCCACACAGCGTGCGGGCGATGGTCACCAGATCATCGAACTCCTGCTCGCGGGCGGTATCCAGGATCCGGTAGCGGTGCAACGCCGCCAGACGCTCGGCTTCATTTCCAGGAAGGGAGGGTTTGATCATGCGCGGTTTCCGGTCAAGCGACAGCCAACGGTTGAGCCCCCGGAAAGTCTAGCGTCCGACCGCGGATACGACAGCGAGCCGGTCACACTTCACCAGTCGGTGTGTTGCGGCAGCAGGCCGCGCAATTCCTGTTCGGTGAGGTTGCGCCACTGCCCCGGCTTGAGCGCGCCCAGCTTAATGTTGTCGATGCGCACCCGGCGCAGCTGGGTGACACGGAAACCGAATTCGGCCGCCATCAGCCGGATCTGCCGGTTCAGGCCCTGCTGCAGGATGATGCGGAAGCCGAACTTGGCAATCCGGCTGGTCTTGCACGGCAGCGTGGTCTCGTTGTGGATACGCACGCCGCGCGCCATGCCGCGCAGGAATTCGTCGCTGACCGGCTTGTTCACCGCCACCAGGTACTCCTTCTGGTGGCCGTTCTCGGCGCGCAGGATCTTGTTGACGATGTCGCCGTTGCTGGTCAGCAGGATCAGTCCTTCCGAATCCTTGTCCAGACGGCCGATCGGGAAGATACGCTGTTCGTGGCCGATGAAATCGACGATGTTGCCGCTGACCGAGCTTTCGGTGGTGCAGGTGATCCCCACCGGCTTGTTGAGGGCGATGTAGACGTGGCGGCGGCCGGTGCTTTTCTGCACTTCGCGCGCACGCAGCGGCTGCCCGTCGACCAGGACCACGTCGTCCGGGCCGACCACCGCGCCGGTGCCGGCGCAGATGCCATTGACGGTGACGCGGCGGTCGCCGAGCAGGCGATCGGCTTCACGCCGGGAACAGAAGCCGGTTTCGGCGATGTACTTGTTGAGTCGGGTTGTCATCGTGCAATTATCCGCGATCCGCCCGTCTGCCGCGCGCCGCGTCGCTGCCGCTAACGCGCGGCGGCGAAAACCCGGTTGCGGCCGCCGCGTTTGGCGCTGTACATGGCATCGTCCGCGCGCCGCAGCAGGGCGGCCATATCGTCACCGGCGGCCCGCAGCCCGGCCAGGCCGATGCTGGCGGTCACCTGCAGCCCGTCGTGGCGCAATCCGGCGGCCACGCGCGTCACCCGTTCACGCAGCTGCTCCAGCCGCTGGGCCGCCGCCGCGGCGTCCATCCCCGGCAGCAGGATCAGGAACTCCTCGCCACCCATGCGGACCACATCGGCGCGGTTGGGCAGCGCGTCGACCAGGGCCCGCGCAACGGCCACCAGAACCTCGTCGCCCACGTCGTGGCCGTAGTGGTCGTTGATCTGCTTGAACAGGTCGATGTCGAGAAATCCGATCGACAACGGCTGCGTGGCGGCCTGCGCCTGTGCCACATATGTCTGCAACTGGCGCAACCCGGCCCGCCGGTTGGGCAGGCCGGTGAGCACATCGGTTTCAGCCAGGTGGCGCAGCTCATCGCGCTGCCGGCGCAGGCGGCCGAGGCGCCGATTGAGCGCGTAGGCGGCCACTATCAGGAACCAGGTCACCGTCAGCTGGATCACCTCGGTCCGGTATTCGACCAGCAGGCGGTTGCCGGCCGCATCGGCCAGTGTCATCGCCAGCAACGGCAGCGCCGCGACAATGCCATCGAACGCGCCATAATCGCGGCGCACCACCGAGACCACGCCAACCCCCAGCACCAGCAGGCAGCCCGCAGCGAAAACCAGGTCAACCGTGTGCAGGACCAGCGACAGCAACGGCAACGACAACCACGGCGCCAGCACTGCAACCAGCGCCAGCAGCCAGACCAGTTTCTGCACCCCGCGCCGCGAGCACGGCAGCCGTTGCAGGCCGCCACTGAGCCGCCACAGCACCGACAGCATCGCCGCTGCCGCCAATGCCCATAACGCCACCCGCCACCAGGGCGCGGCCTCATCCACCGGCAGCCATGGCTCGGGATAGCCGCTCAGTCCGCTCAGCACCGCCTGCCAGATCAGCAACAGCGCGCACAGCAGCGCATAGACCAGAAACGTGTGGTCCCGGGTGCCAAGGAAGCCCATCAGCGCCGACAGCGCCAGGACCATGGCAATGGCCAGGCACGAGGTGCGCACCAGCAGCCGCAAGGTATCGGCCTGCTGCAGCGGACTGGGCGCCCCCAGATGCACGGTAGGGATCCAGCGCGCCCTCAAGGGCGGCGACCACGCCACGCGGATCGGATCGGTGCTGCCGGCAGCCGGCACCACCACCATGCCCACGCCGGCGCGGAAGCGCGAATCGCGGGTACGCGCGTCCTGCATGTGGCCACAGATGCGGCGCTCGCCGTGGGCGATCATCACCTCGCCGGAAAACACGTTGAATACATCCACCGCCTGCGGCGCCCCGGACCAGCCGCCAGCCGGAGCGGGAATCTCGATCTGCTCCGGCAGCCGCTGCATGACCTCCGGGCTGCACGCGCGTATCGGCGCCTGCTGGTCGGTGGCAGCACCCACCAGCAGGAAATCAAGCCCGGATCGCGTCGGTTGCGCCGCCGCAGCGCCCGGCCAGAACAGGCCGAGCAAGATGATCAGCATCACGGCAGCCGCACTGTTTCTGCCGCTGGTCAGCACTTTACGATTTCCTGCTCCATGGAACTGCGAACTACGCGCCGGTGAAATGCTGGAGCCGGATTATCGCAACAAGCCTCTGCGTTGCCCATCGGCCAGCAGTACCAGTGCCGCAAAGCGCCCTCCCACGGCGTCGACGACAACCGCCCGCCTGCCGCGAATCAGCGCCGCAGAAACGCAACAGCCCCGGCGAACCGGGGCTGTTGTCCAGCGTATTACCTTCAGGCCCCGCGCGGGCCGCGCGGCTTGAAACCGTCGCGACGCGGCGGACGGTCGCCGCCCGGACCGCCCGGACCCGAGCGATGGCCACCGGGCTTGCCGGCGCCAAACTTCGGCTTGAACGGGCGCGGCTGCGCCTGCGATGGCGCTTCACCGGCTTCCATGCGCCGCATCTGCAACTGCTGGCCCGACACCCACACCTTCTTCAGATGCTGCAGCAGGTCGTTGGGCATGTCCGCCGGCAGATCGAGCACCGAGAAGTTGTCGTGGATGTCGATGCGGCCGATGAAACGGCTTTCCAGACCGGCTTCATTGGCAATCGCGCCGACGATGTTGGCCGGCTTCACGCCATGGGCGTGACCCACTTCGATGCGGTAGGTTTCCATGCCGACTTCGGGCTCACCACGCGGCGCCATTTCGCGGCGCGGACGCGCTTCGAAATCGCCCTCCGCACGCGGCACACGCGGCGCGCGCTCACCTTCATCACGACGCGGGCCACGCTCGAAACGCGGCTCGAACCGGGCCGGCCGCTCGCCCCGATCGTGGCGGTCGCCGTGCGGGGCACGCTCTTCGCGCGGCGCACGCACCGGCGGCGTCAGCAGGAACGGGGTGTCGCCCTGCACCATCTTGGCCAGCGCGGCAGCGATCTCGATGGCCGGAACATTGTTCTCGCTCTCGTAGCGCTGCAGCAGCTCGCGATAGAAATCCATGTCGCCGGTGGCCAGCGTGTCGCTGATACGGTCCATGAACTTGGACACACGGTGGTCGTTGACCGCGGCCACGGTCGGCAGCTGCATCTCTTCGATCGGCTGGCGGGTGGCGCGTTCGATCGCGCGCAACATGCCCTTCTCGCGCGGGGTGACGAACAGGATCGCCTCGCCGCTGCGACCGGCGCGGCCGGTACGGCCGATGCGGTGCACGTAGCTCTCGGTGTCGTACGGGATGTCGTAGTTCAGCACATGGCTGATCCGCTCCACGTCCAGACCGCGGGCGGCCACGTCGGTGGCGACCAGGATGTCGAGCTTGCCGTCCTTCAGCTGCTGGATGGTGCGCTCGCGCTGGGCCTGCTGCATGTCGCCATTGATCGCGGCCGCGGCCAGGCCACGCGCCTGCAGCTTCTCGGCCAGCTCCTCGGTAGCGGCCTTGGTGCGCGAGAACACGATCATCGCGTCAAACGGTTCCACTTCCAGGATGCGGGTGAGCGCATCGAGCTTGTGCAGGCCGCTCACCGACCAGTAACGCTGGCGGATATTGGCCGAGGTGGTGGTCTTGGAGGCGATGGTCACTTCCACCGGGTCACGCAGGTAGGTCTGCGCGATACGGCGGATCGCCTGCGGCATGGTGGCCGAGAACAGCGCCACCTGGCGTTCCGCCGGAAGCTTCTTCAGCACGGCTTCAACATCGTCGATGAAGCCCATGCGCAGCATTTCATCGGCTTCGTCCAGCACCAGCGTCTTCAGCTCGGACAGGTCCAGGGTGCCGCGATCCAGGTGATCGATCACCCGGCCCGGGGTACCGACGACCACATGCACGCCGCGCTTGAGCGAGGCCAGCTGCAGCCCATAAGGCTGGCCGCCGTACACCGGCAGCACGCGGAAGCCGGGGGTGCCGACTGAATAGGTCTGGAACGCCTCGGCGACCTGGATGGCCAGCTCGCGGGTCGGAGCCAGCACCAGTGCCTGCGGCTTTTTCTGGTCGAGGTCGATATTGGACAGCACCGGCAGCGCGAACGCCGCGGTTTTGCCGGTACCGGTCTGGGCGGTACCCAGCACATCACGGCCGCTGAGCAGCGCCGGAATGGTGGCCGCCTGGATCGGTGACGGCGATTCATAGCCGACAGCGACGACTGCTTTCATCACAGACTCGGAAAGACCGAGATCTGCAAACAGCAGCGGTGCGGGGGATTCTTGGGACATGGGAGACTCCGGGGGCGACGCCGCGAACGGGCGCGCGAAAAGACGCATATTGTGCGCCCTAGACCGCCCCGCTGTCGCGGGGGTGGCCAATCGCCTGTTCAGCTGGCGTCGTCCAATGTCATCATGCCCCGCATCGGCCCGATGCCCCCGAAACCGGACCGATGATCGACAATGACCGCCATTCCCCACCGGCAAGACCATGCAGACCATCGATTTCCAGCTCGACCGCGACTACGTCGAACTCAAGCAACTGCTCAAACTGACCGACCTGGTCAGCAGCGGCGGCGAAGCCAAAACCCTGATTGGCGACGGCCAGATCCGCGTCGACGGCGAGGTGGAACTGCGCAAAGCCTGCAAGATCCGCGCAGGCCAGCAGGTCCGGTTCGGCGAGGTGCTGATCCGGGTGCTGGAAGCCGGCTTGGATGACGCCGACCACGACCAGGACGACGAGGACTGAGCCTCAGGCCGGCGCCGATTGCTGGGTCAGGTGGGCGGCAATCATCCTCCTGAATGGGCCGACCCCGCTGGCCACCCGCAGCGCCGTGGCGCGCAGCAGCCGGGCCGGCATCCGGCTGTCGTTGTAGAGCGTGGCGATCGCATTGGTCGCCTCGTACAGCGGCCGCGTCGCCAGCCGGTGCCGGTGCTGATAGCCGGCCAGCAGCGCCGGCGCGCCAATATCCCCGCCGCGCTCGAGCGCGTGCAGAATGCCCTGTGACAACCGCTGCTGACTCTGCAGCCCCAGATTGAAACCGTGCGCGGTGACCGGATGCATGCCCACGGCCGCATCGCCCACCAGCGCATAGCGCGGGCCGGCAAACCGGTGCGCATACACCCCGACCAGCGGATAGACATGGCGGCGGGCCACCGGCCGCATCGCCCCTAAACGGTGCTTGAAGAACCCGCTCACCACCTGCCCGAACTGCGCCTCGTCCATCTCCATCAATGACTGGATCTGCTGCGGCGGCAGCGTGATCACCACCGAGGCGCACTGGTCGTTGAGTGGCAGCATCGCCAGCGTGCGGCCGTAGTCGAACCACTCCCAGGCGGCATGCCGGTGCGGCAGCGCATGGTGCAAGCGGCACACCAGCATCGACTTGCCGAAATCGCGCATCTGCGCGCCGATCCCCATCATTCGCCGGGTCGCCGAGAAGCGGCTGTCGGCCGCCACCACCAGCCGCGCGGCGAGTTTCCGCCCGCAGGACAGCGTCAGCACGTTGCATTCGGCGCCAGGCGCGATCGCGGTGACCGTGGTGCGATCGCGCAGCTCCCAGCCCGCCTGCCCCTGCACCACGTCCCACGCTGCCTGGCGGATCAGGTGGTTGGGCACCAGCCAGCCCAGGTCCTGCACCCCGGATTGGTTGGCGGCAAAGGCCAACGCAAACGGCGAAGAGCCATTCATCACCCGCGCGGTGCGCAGCGGCGAGATCGCGGCCGGATCGATCCGGCCCCACACCCCCAGCGCCTGCAGGATCTCCCGCGAGGCGTGGGTCATGGCGATTTCACGTCCGTCGAACGCCGGCTGCGCCACCGCCTCGCGCGGCTGTTGTTCCACCACCGTCACCGACAGTCCGGCCCCGGCCAGCGCGCGCGACAGACACAGGCCCACCGGCCCGGCCCCCACCACTGCCACCTCCACCGCCTGCATCGCCTGCTCCCCGACTTCCGACAAGGGCCACAGACTAGACCGGCGAAGCGGCGGCCAAGTTGATCTGGATCAGTCCAGCAGCACCACCCACAGCAACATCACCTGCGCGGCCAGCGAGACCGCCCATACCAGACTGCGCAGATAGGGAATGCCGGCCGCGTACAGCGGCACATAGATCAGCCGGGCCCAGAAATACAGCTGCACCGCCAGTGCGGTGTGCGCGCTCTGGCGGTGCGTGACAACCACCGCCAGCACCAGCGCCGCGAAGAACGGGAAGGTTTCCAGGAAGTTGCACCACGCCCGTTGCAGCCGCGCGGCCACCCCGGTCAACGCTTGCGGCTGGCCATCGCGGGCCGAGACGTTCCACTTCAGCCCGCGCTGCGCGGTGCCGGCGGTTGCGGCGATCAGCAGTTGCGCCAGGCCCAGCACCACCGCCCAGGCCAGCATGCGCAGTTCGATATCCATTGCTCATTCTCCTGTTGCCAAGAAGACAGCGGCCGCGACCGTCCGCGGCCCGTGGGTGGGGCTCAGTGGCCGGCGGCGCGCAGGCTGTAGCCGGAAACGCGCCAGACCCGGTCCTCGTCCAGACGGAACGACACCAGCTCGCGCACCGGCTGGGCGTTGTTGGCGAACCGGGTCGGGAAACTGACGTTGAGGTACAACCCTTCGGGTACCGCGGCATCGGCCGGATATTTGACCCGGGTGATCGAGGCCTGGCCGCGCGAAACCAGTGCTCCCAGGCGGGCGCGGTCAGTCGCAACCTGGCTGGCGAAGGCGTCACGCGTGACCGCCTTGCGTGCGACCACCGAAGCCCCATCCCACACTTCCGCCGCGCGGTTGGCGTCCACCAGCTGCGCCACCTTCAAGGCGGCCCGGGTCATTTCCGCATCCTGCCTGGCCTGTTGCGCCTGCTGGGCCGGGGTCAACGCCGGCGCGCGCGCCGCGCTGGCGGCCGGCTTCGCAGACGCTGCGGGCGCAGGGGTCTGCGCCAGCACCGCCGTCGTTGGCAGGGTCAGGGACAACAACAGCAACAGGTGGCTGGACCGCATGGCACTCTCCTTGGCGATGGGGTTTACGAAACCGGAGTCTATGCCAGCGGCGGCGGCGGTGCTGGCGCGGATTCAGTCGCCGGCCGGTGCAACCGCCAGCGGCGAATCGGCACCCGCCGGAACCGCCGGCGTCAGCAACGCGGTATCGATTTCCGACAGCGGACTTTCTTCCGGACAGGTCCCATCCGGAAAACCGAAGCGCTGCTTGAGCGCCTGGCCACAGGTGTTGACCGCCTCCAGTTCCGCATCGGCCACCTTGCACTGCTGGTCGAATGCGATCAGAAAGGCATCCTTGCGGCGCACGAAGTCATCGCCACATTTGCGCATCTGTTTGATCCGCTCCAGATCGTCCTGCACCGCATTGGTGCCATCCAGGCCGAACTGCTTGAGTTCGTTCGCGGTCAGCAGCCGCAGGCTGCGATTGGGCACGGTCATCATCAGATCCGCCACTCCCACCGCCACGCCGTTGCGCTGCAGGTAATCCTTGACGTTGTCGTAGACCTCGTGAAGCTCGCGGTTGAGCTCGGCGCGCGAGGTGGCGGTGGAGCTGATGCGCATCATCCGGTGGATGCCGACCTTGCCGGAAATCAACCGGTTGTCGCCGGCGGCCAGCACGAACACGCAGGCGCTGTGGCAGATCGAGCCTTCACGCACCCAGATGGTCCAGTTGGACTCGCCAATGCTGTCGCCCGCCACGATCGCCGCTTCCACCTGGCCGCCACTGGAGTCCAGATCAAGGATGCGCTTGCGGATCTTCAGTTCGTCGGCCACCACGGCCAGCCGCCACATCATTTCGGCAAACGAGGGGTTGATCTTGCCGACATAACGCACCCGCAGCAGACCGCGCTCCTGGCACGCCTGCAACGCCGCGGTGACCGCCGGCCGCTCAAGACTTTCCAGCAGCCCCCCGTCGCCATCCTCGCCGGCATAGTCGGTATCGCAACTGATCCGGGCGTCGCCGGCGGCCAGTTCGATCTGCGGCCACTCCTTGCTGCGCTTGGGCGGTGGCGGCGCGGGCACGTCGGCGATATTGATCGACACCATGTGATCGCCGTCGGCACCCGGCGGCGGCGACGCCTGGTCGGCCTGGGTCACATTGCCCAGCTTGTCCGGGGGACTGCAGGCCAGCAGTCCCAGACACAACACCGACGACCACCACGACTTTGGCAACATAAAACTTGGATCTGCAGGGCGGCGCCGCGCGCCGAGGGACGACCAGTCTAGTGCCGATCACGACGCCCATCGAAATCATCCCTGAACCGCGAACGCCGGGATGCAGTGATGTCCGAAAATGGCCAGTATGCGGCGGCAGCCGGCCCTAGACTGGCAGCCATGGACGCCCTATTGCTGCCGCTGCACGCCCAATGCGAACAGGCCCGACTGGCCCGCGATGCGCGCTTTGACGGCGTGTTTTTCACCGCGGTGCGCAGCACCGGCATCTATTGCCGCCCGGTATGCCCGGCGCCGCCGCCCCGGCGCGAGAACGTCAGCTATTACCCGAATGCCGCCGCCGCGGCGGCCGCCGGCTTCCGGCCGTGCCTGCGTTGTCGCCCGGAACTGGCCCCGGACGCCATGCGCCACCTGCAGGACGACACCCTGCGCAGTGCGCTGGAGCTGCTTGCCGAAGGCCGGCTGCAGGAACAGCCGGTCACCGCGCTGGCAGCGGCCGTGGGCCTGGGCGCGCGGCAACTGCAACGGCTGTTTGTCGCCCGGCTCGGGGCCACGCCTGCGCAGGTCCATGCCACCCGCCGGCTGCTGCTGGCCAAGCAGCTGTTGACCGAAACCGATCTGCCGGTCACCCAGGTGGCGCTGGCGGCCGGCTTCAACAGCCTGCGCCGCTTCAACAGTGCCTTCCTCGCCGGCTGTGGCATGCCGCCACGCGCAATCCGCCGCCATCATCCCCCGGCCGCGGGCGGCGAGCTGGCCTTGCGCCTGGCCTATCGGCCGCCGCTGGATTTCGCGGCCATGCTCGACTTCCTGCGCCGTCGCGCGATTCCGGGCGTTGAACGGATCGACGGACACAGTTACCAGCGGGTGATCGGACCGGTTGAATCGCCGAGCCTGATCCGGGTCAGCGCCGACCCGCGCCGTCCGGAACTGCGCCTGCAGCTGGGCACCGTGGATCCGCGCGCGATCCCCGCCATCGTCCGCCGCGTGCGCCGCATTTTCGACCTGGATGCGGACCTGGCCGTGGTGCATGCCACGTTGCAGCACGAGCCGTTGTTGGCCACTGCCATCGCCCGCCGTCCCGGGCTGCGCGTGCCCGGCGGCTGGGACGGTTTCGAAGTCGCGGTGCGCGCGGTGCTGGGGCAGCAGGTCAGCGTTGCGGCCGCCGCCACCCTCGCCAGCCGGCTGGTCGATCGCTTCGGCCAGCGCCTGCCCGGCCAGCCCGAGGGCCTGGACCGGCTGTTTCCCGATGCCGCCCGGTTGGCAGACGCGCCAGTGGAAAACATCGGCCTGCCTCGCAGCCGCGCCGCGACGATCCGGGCACTGGCCAGCGCCTGTGCCGAGGGCCGTCTGGATTTCAGCGGCGCACAGAACCTGGAGGCGTTCATAGGGCGCTGCACCGCGCTGCCGGGCATCGGCCCGTGGACCGCAAACTACATCGCGCTGCGCGGCCTCGGCCTGCCCGACGCCTTTCCAGCGGGCGACCTGGTGCTGCAGCAGGTGCTCGGCGGCGACACCCGGCTCAGCGGGCGTGCCACCGAAGCCCGCTCGCAGCCCTGGCGACCTTGGCGCGCCTATGCGGTGCTGCATCTGTGGCACCTGGCTCACGACACCCGAACGGAGATCCGCCATGACCCTGCTCTATGACTGCTTCGACAGCCCCATCGGGCGGCTCACCATCGCCGGCGATGGCGTGGGCCTGCGCCACATCCTGTTTGCGCAGAACCGCCATGACGCCAAGGGCCGCGCGCACTGGCAGCGCGATGCCGACGCGCTGGCTGAACCGCGCCGGCAGCTGCTGGACTACCTGGCCGGTCGCCGCGACCACTTCGAACTGGTACTGGCCCCGGTCGGCACCGAGTTCCAGCTGCAGGTATGGTGGGCGCTGGCCGACATTCCTTTCGGCAGCACCTGGAGCTACGCGCAGCTCGCCGGCCACATCGGCCGCCCAGGCGCGTCGCGCGCGGTGGGCGCAGCCAATGGCCGCAATCCGCTGCCCATCGTGCTGCCCTGCCATCGCGTCATCGGCGCCTCCGGCGCGTTGACCGGGTTTGGTGGCGGCCTGCCGATCAAAGTCGCCTTGTTGACGCTGGAGGGCGTACCGGTCGCCGATGCGGCTTTGCCGGATCTTTTCGACTGAGACCACGCGACCTTTGGCCTGCCTGTAGTCGCCGTGTCACCCAGCGCCGTCTATCATCGGCAGATGATTTCGATCCGTTTGCCTCTGGTGGCGTTGGCCACCGCTGTGTTGGGCGCCTGCGCCTCCTCTCCCACCCCGCATCCGCCCGCCACTGTGCCGGCCACAGTGCTGCTGATCTCCATCGACGGCCTGCGCGCGGACATGCTCGATCGCGGCATCAGCCCGAACCTGTCGCGCCTCGCCCGCGAGGGCGTGCGCGCAAAGAGCATGACCCCGTCATATCCCTCGCTGACCTTTCCCAACCACTACACCCTCGTCACCGGATTGCGGCCGGACCACCACGGCATCATCCACAACAGCATGAGCGAAGACGAGCTGGGCAGCTTCCGCCTCGGCGACCGCGACGCTGTCATCAACCCCGGCTGGTGGGGCGGTGAACCGATCTGGGTGGGCGCCGAGAAAGCCGGCCGGCGTACCGCCACCTGGTCCTGGCCGGGCAGCGAAGCCCCGATCCACGGCATCCATCCCAGCCAGTGGCGCCCCTACGACGAAAGCGTGCCGCTGGATACCCGGGCCGACCAGGTACTGGAATGGCTCGGACAGCGCGACGAACCGGCGCAGTTGCGGCTGGTAACCCTGTACGCGGAAGCGGTCGACGTGGCTGGCCACAGCCATGGCCCGGAGTCGGCTGAATATGCCGCCGCCGTGACTGAAGTCGATGCCAGCCTGGGGCGCCTGTTGGCCGGCATGCAGCAGCGCGGCGTCCTGGAGCGCACCAATATCATCGTGGTCTCCGATCACGGCATGGCCACGGTCAAGGATGGCCATGTGATTGCCATCGAAGACATGGTGGCGCCGGAGGTGGCGAAGGTGGTAACCACCGGCCAGACGCTCGGTTTCACCCCGCTGCCGGGCAAACAGGCCGAAGCCGAACAGCGGCTGCTGGGCGCACACGAGCGCTATGACTGCTGGAAGCGCGAGCAGCTGCCGGCACGTTGGCATTACGGCAAAAACCCGCGGGTGCCACCGCTGGTCTGCCAGATGCACGAAGGCTGGAACGCGCTGAGCCGCGCCTCCATCGCCAAACGCACGGCCGGAGATCGCGGCTCGCATGGTTACGACCCCGCGCTGCCGTCGATGCAGGCGGTGTTTGTCGCCCGTGGCCCTTCGTTCAGGCAGGGCAAGCAGCTGCCGACGTTCGACAATGTCGACGTCTACCCGCTGCTGACACGGCTGATCGGCATCCCCGCCGCGCCCAACGACGGCAACCCGGAAACCTTGCTGCCGGCGCTGCGCTGACGGTTCCTGCGGCTGTCGCCACAGCGGGGAGAAAAAGCAAAAAAAAGCGGCGCAAGCGCCGCTTTTTTCCTGTCTGGCCCGCTCCGGATCAACCGGCCTTGGCCACCGTCTTCTTGGCTACCACCTTCTTGGCCGGTGCCTTGGCGACGGTCTTCTTGGCGACCGGTNGCCCGCTCCGGATCAACCGGCCTTGGCCACCGTCTTCTTGGCTACCACCTTCTTGGCCGGTGCCTTGGCGACGGTCTTCTTGGCGACCGGTGCAGCTGCGCCCACGGCCACCTTGCTCACCACGTGATTGCGCGCATTGCCGTAGCTGGCGTTGAAACGCTTGCCCTTGGCGGTCTTGCGGTCACCCTTACCCATGTCGTCAACTCCTTGGTTTGAAATACAGTTTGCCCACACAGAAACGGGCGTGGCGAGACCGTCCCAGACAGCCCCGCGCATGATGGGAAAGCCTAACATGCGACCTTCTAATGTGCGCAGCGGGCGTCGTGCACATGCACATGGTTCAGGCGCAGGTTCACCAGGTGCGCCAGCCCCACCAACACCCCGCCCAGCGTCATCACCACCGCATGCGGGATCGGCGAATGATGCAACGGCGCATACAGCAGGCCCGCCCACAACGCCGACAAGCCGACCAGCAACAGTCCCAACGCGTGCAGCGTGCGATGCAGCCGGTAGCCCCACAGTAGGCTGGAAAGCCCCAGCAGCGTGACGAATACGATCAGCGACCGCTCCACGCCATCGCCAAGCCAGACCGACAACCCCAGCGAAGGAGCGGCCGCCAGCGCTACCGGGATCACCGCGCAATGCACCGCGCACAGCAAAGAGCCGGTGGCGCCGAATCGATCCAGCAGATGACGCATCGAGGAGAGCAAGGGCATGACTTCCAGCAGGGTCGGCGAATCGTTATGGAATAATATAACATTCGCCCAGACCCCGCTGTCATCCACCTCCGGAGATGGGGGTGACTGCGCACTCCGAGTGATACACAGTAACAATACAGTCCACGGAATCCTCATGACCTCTGCCCGTCTGCTGCTGAAACAACACACCCTCTTTCTTGCCGTTGCGGCACTGATCCCGTGCGCCTATGCCGCAACCGACGACAGCTATGGCCAGAGCCATCACCTGACCGAGTTGTCGGCGGTCAAGGTCACCGCCTCGCCGCTGCAGGGCACGGTCGAATCACTGGCCCGCCCGGTCGAAGTACTGGCCGGCGACGCCCTGAACGAGCAGAAGACCGGCACCCTGGGGGACACCATCGCCAAGCTGCCGGGGGTGCAGAGCACCTATTTCGGTCCGGGCGTCGGCCGTCCGATCATCCGCGGCCAGGAAGGTCCGCGCGTGGCCGTGGTTTCCAATGGCATCGGCAACATGGACGCCTCCACCGTCAGCGCCGACCACGCCACCAGTATCGAGCCGTTTCTGGCCGACCAGATTGAAGTGCTGAAGGGGCCGGCCACGCTGCTGTTCGGCAGTGGCGCCATCGGCGGCGCGGTCAATGTGGTCGACGGCCGCATCGCCACCGAGCTGCCCGACCATCCGCTCAGCGGCCGCGCCGAACTGCGCGGCAACAGCGTCAATGACGAGCACAGCGGCATGTTCCGGCTCGATGGCGTCAACGGCAATGTCGTGCTGCATGTCGACGGGCTGGTGCGCAATGGCGGGAACTACCGGATTCCCGGCGAAGCCCTGGCCCCGGACGTGGCGGACGACCTTGGCCACGACCATGCCGAGGCCGCCGCCGACCCGGTGCGTGGCCAGCTCGCCAACAGTTCCATCCGCACCCGGGCCGGCGGCGTCGGCGCCACCTGGCTCGGCGAGAGCGCCTATCTCGGTTTTTCGGCCAGCACCTACCGCAGCAACTACGGCATTCCCAACGGCGCACATACCCACGACGACGCTGGCGACGGCCACGATCATGCCGACCACGGCCACGACGATGCCGGGCAGGGCGACGAACACGACGTGCGCATCGACATGGTGCAGAACCGCTTCGACTTCAAAGCCGGCGCCTACAACCCGACCGCGTTCCTGAAGAATGTGAATCTGCGCGCGGGCTACACCGACTACGAACACACCGAGCTGGATGCCGGCATTCCGTCCACGCGCTTCACCAATCGCGGCATCGAAGGCCGGCTGGAAGCGGTACAGCAGCCGGTCGCCGGCTGGGAAGGCGCGTTCGGCCTGCAGTTCGGCAACAGCAAGTTCGGCGCCAGTGGCGAGGAAGCATTCGTCCCCACCACCGGCACCAACAATCTGGGCCTGTTCGTCTTGCAGGAAAAGCAGTACGGCCCGTTCAAGCTGGAACTGGGCGGCCGCCACGACCGGGTCAAGCTCACCCCTGAAGGCGCGGACCGTGAGCGCTCGTTCGCCGCCACCAACCTGTCGGCGGCCGGCATCTGGACTGTGAACGACGCCATCGACCTGCGCGTCGGCATGGACAGTTCCGAACGCGCGCCGACCAATGAAGAGCTGTATGCCGCCGGTCCGCACATCGCCACCCGCTCGCTGGAAATCGGCGATGCCAACCTGCGCACCGAACGCGGCCGGCGCGTGGAGCTGGGCCTGCACGCCCACAACGACCGGATCGATTTCACCACTGCGATCTACCAGACCCGGTTCAAGGACTTCATCTACCTGGCCGACACCGGCTTGATCGAACAGGGGCTGCCGGTGCGCGCCTGGACCCAGCAGGACGCCACCTTCAGGGGCGCCGAAGCCGAAGCGCTGGTGCATATGTTCCAGGGCGATGCCGGCGACTGGGATCTGCGCCTGTTCGGTGATTATGTGAAGGCGAAACTGGATGGCAACGGCAGCCGCAGCGTCGATCTGGCCGTGCCGCATGGCGACCACACCCACAGCTACCCCGTGGCGCTGGCCAATGGCGGTTACCTGCCCCGTATTTCCCCGGCCCGGATCGGCGCCGACCTGCGCTGGTCGCATGACGGCTGGCGCGCTTCGCTGGGCGCGGTGCGTTACAGCCGCCAGCAGGACGTGGCGCAGAACGAGCAGCCGAGCAACGGCTACACCCTGGTCGATGCCCACTTCGCCTATCGCTGGAACCGCTCCGCCAACAACAGCTACGAAGTGTTCCTGGACGGCAGCAACCTGACCAATCGCGAAGCGCGCCCGCACACCTCGCTGCTGCGTGACTTCGCGCCGCTGCCCGGTCGTGGCGTCGCCTTCGGCATCCGCGCCTACTTCTGAGTTGCGCCCGGCGCAACGCCGCAGATGACCAGCGCCGTCTGCGGCGTTCTTGTTTCAACGTTTCCATACGTCCCGCCTGTCGTTGCCGCTGCCCTGCCGCACGCCCAGCGTCCAGATCAGCCCGGCGTCCCGATTGCCCGCGGCATCGGCTGGCCATATGCGTCGGCTTCCGCCAGGCCGGGGCCTGCGGCATCCCGCCATCATTGCGTGCCCTGCTTCGACGGCGCCCTTCACATATTCGCGGGGTGTCGCGGCGTATCTGTAAGCTGATGCGATACCGCTGAACCGCGACTTTGCCCACTTTTCCGGCACCACCCAGCCCGATTGCAAGCCGACAGATTTGTCCGTGTAATTGCGCCATGACAAGGCTCCGATCCGGCGCCGATGTGCGGTGCATGCACATCCTTGATACCACCGATACGGTGTTCGGCGAACACGGGCGCAAAGCCGCGCGGGCGCTGGTGATCGAACGCGCCGTTGGCCCGGCGACGCGCCAGCGCAATTTTCCCGGCCATGCCGGAGGGATGCGCGCGCTGCGGCCGCGCGCGGTACCTCGCGGCCAAGGCCGTAACCTGCGGGGAATACCGGCGCGCCGGGCGATGTGGCTGCTGCCCATCGGGTTGGTCGGCCGCGGCAGCGGGTCCTCCCCATGACCCGCTACCTCAAGCCGGTCCCCGACTGGGAGGAACACGAGAAGCCGACCATGCCCGGCTCGGCGTCGATGCCGTGGCATGCGCCGCGCACCCGCATCGCCTATGCCGGCGTGGGCCTGCTGGTGGGCATCACCGGCGGACTGGGCAATGCCCTGGTCAGCGCCAACCTGCCCTATTTCCAGGGCCAGCTGGGGCTGACTCCGACCCAGGGCAGCTGGCTGGTCGCCGCCTATGCGATGGTCAACGTCACCACCAATCTGCTGGCCTTCAAGTTCCGCCAGCAGTACGGCATCCGCCTGTTCTGCGAACTCGGTCTGGGTGCCTATGCGCTGCTGGCGCTCCTGCACCTGTTTGTCGGCAACTTCGAAACCCTGGTGGTGATGCGCGCGGCCAGCGGCTTTGCCGCCGCGGCATGCACCACCCTGGGGACGCTGTACCTGCTGCAGTCCCTGCCGCGCCGCTACGTCGGCAAGATGCTGGTGGTCGGAGTGGGACTGAGCCAGCTGGCGGTGCCGCTGGCGTGGCTGATCTCGCCGAGCCTGCTGGACCTGGGCGAGTGGCACAACCTGTACCTGTTCGAGGCCGGACTGGCGCTGTGCGCCTTTGCCGCAGTGGTGCTGCTCAAGCTGCCGCCCGGAGTGCAGATCCAGGTGTTCGAACCGCTGGATTTCCTCACCTTCGCGCTGCTGGCGCCGGCCGTGGCCATGCTCGTGATCGTGATGGCACAGGGCTACAGCCGCTGGTGGCTGGATACGCCGTGGTTGGGCTACCTGCTGGTGTGCTCGGTCGTGCTGACCACCAGCGCCTTCCTCATCGAGCACTTCCGCCGCAACCCGTTGCTGCAGATGCGCTGGCTGGCCAGCGGCGCCACCCTCCATTTCATCCTCGGCGCGTTCCTGCTGCGTTTCCTCACCACCGAGCAGTCCTACGGCGTGGTCACCTTGATGCGTACGCTGGGAATGGGCCCGGACCAGATGCAGCCGCTGTTCGGCGTGATCCTGCTCGGCACCGTCATCGGCATCCTCGCCAGCGCGATCTCGTATGGGCCGAAAACACTGATTCCGCAGCTGTTGATCGCCATTGCCCTGCTCGGCAGCGCCGCGTTGCTGGATCAGAGCCGCACCAGCCTTGACCGGCCGCACGACCTGTTCGTCAGCCAGCTGCTGGAATCCATCGGCGCCGGCATGTTCATGGGGCCACTGATCATGCGCGGCTTCCAGCAGGCGTTGAAACAGGGCGCCGACCACGTCGTCACCTTCCTGGTGGTGCTGTCGATCACCCAGACGATGGCAGGCCTGGCCGGTTCGGCGGTGCTGGGCAGCTACCAGCTGCATCAGGAACAGGTGCATTCCACCGACCTGGTCAGCCAACTCAACCCGGCCGACGCGGTGGTCGCACAACGCCTGAAACAGCAACAGCAGGTCTACGCCAGACTCATCACCGATCCGGTGCTGCGCAATGCCCAGGGCATGGCGCAACTGGCCCAGACCACCCGGCGCGAGGCCAACGTGCTGGCGTTCAACGATGTTTTCACCTTGAGCGGGCGCCTGGCGCTGGCGTTTCTGGCATGGTCGCTGGCAATGGCGATCCGCCGCGCGGTGCTTGATAGAAAAGCGGCAGCATCCTGCGCACCGGCCAATCCGCCGCCTTCCCGATGAGTTCGCCATGAACCAGACTCCCACCCACCGGCCCGATCCGCCGGACGGCGACGAAGACATCACCCCCGCGCCTCCCACCGATGCCGGAACTCCCGACCCGGCGGGACCGGCGATGACCGCCCCGCCCAAATACATCAAGCCCAGCAATCGCAGCGTGGTGATCATGATCGTGGTGGCGCTGATCGGGATCTCGCTGATCCTGCGCGCCTGGCAGCTGTGGCCGTTCAACAGCAGCATCATCACTACCGACAACGCCTACGTCCGCGGCCAGGTCACGGTGCTGGCGCCCCAGGTAAACGGCTACGTGGCGCAGGTGCTGGTGAAGGATTTCCAGCACGTACGTGCAGGACAGCCGCTGGTGCGCATCGACGACCGGATCTACCGGCAGAAGGTGGCGCAGATGCAGGCAGAGCTGGACAACGCCCGCGCCCAGTCGGCCAACGCCACCCAGAGCATTGCGCAGAACCGGGCCCAGGTGGCGTCGGCCCGGGCCAACCTGGCAGCCGGACAGGCCGAACTGACCCGTTCGCAGGCCGAGCTGAAACGCTACGAAAGCCTGGCCGCGCAGCAGCTGGTCGCGCTGAATGACCGCGACAAGCTGCGTGCCAGTGCGCTCTCGGCGCAGGCCGGCGTGGCCCAGGACAACGCCGCCATCCGTATCGCCGAGGAATCGGTGCTCGCCACCGAGGTCGCGCGCAAGGGTCTGGAGGCCAAGGTCGAAACCGCGCAGGCGCAACTGGAGCTGGCCAGGATCGACCTGGCCAACACCGTGATCGTGGCCCCGCGTGGCGGCCAGATCAGCGAAGCCTCGGTGCGGCCGGGGCAGTACGTCACCGCCGGCTCACAGCTGATGTTCCTGGTGCCGGACACGCTGTGGGTAGTGGCCAATTTCAAGGAGGGCAAGACCTGGAACATGCGCATCGGGCAACCGGCCACCTTCACCGTGGATGCCTTCCAGGGCCAGAAGCTGACCGGCAGGATCGAGGGGATCGCCCCGGCCACCGGTTCGGAATTCAGCGTGCTGCGCCCGGACAACGCCAGCGGCAACTTCACCAAGGTGGTGCAGCGCCTGCCGGTCCGCATCGCCATCGACCCCGGCCAGCCACTGGCCAAGCGGCTGCGTCCGGGCATGTCGGTGGAGGTGAAAGTGGACACGGCCGCGAGCGCCGCGCCGCCGCCCAACCCGACACCCGCAGCACACTGAACCACCGCGCCGCCGCTGTGTCACGCTAGTTGGACGCTCTCGCCGCTACGGTGGCGACGCGAGCGCCGGGCGGGAGCCCATCTGCCGCGAACGGACGTCCCCGTGCGGCAACAGACTGAAGGAACACCCGCCATGACCCGCTATTTCGCGATTCCCGCCTTGACCGCCTTGGCCCTGGGCAGCGCTACCGCCGCTGCGGCTGGCACCGACACCCTCTATTCCGGCGGCCCGATCATCACCGTCAATGACGCCCAGCCGCAGGCCGAGGCGGTGGTGGTGCGCAATGGCAAGATCGCGTTTGTCGGCACCCGCAAGGCCGCCACCCGCTTCAGCCCCGACGCACGCGCGGTCGATCTGCAGGGGCACACCCTCACCCCCGGCTTCGTAGACGCTCACAGCCATGTCTCCGGCACCGGCCTGCAGGCGCTGTCGGCCAACCTGCTGCCGGCGCCCGATGGTGAAGGCAATTCGATCCCGGACCTGCAGCGGATCATGCGCCAGTTCTACACCCAGACCGCCGGTCCACGCGGCTACAAGGTGCTGATCGGTTTCGGCTATGACGACTCGCAGCTGGCCGAACGCCGCCATCCCACGCGCGAGGAACTGGATGCCATCACCACGCAGATCCCGGTGATCCTGATGCACCAGTCCGGCCATCTGGGCGCATACAACAGCAAGGCGCTGGAGGTGGCCGGCATCACCGCCGCCACCCCCGACCCGGAAGGCGGGGTGATCCGCCGCGAACCCGGCTCGCGGGTGCCCAACGGGGTGATGGAGGAGAACGCGCACAACCTCACCCTGGCCAAGCTGATGCCCACCCTGGGCTTGGACGAGGCCATGGCGATGCTCGAAGCCGGCCAGGCGCTGTACATGAAAAACGGCTACACCACCGCCCAGGACGGCAACACCGATGCCGGTACGCTGGCGATGCTGCCGCTGGCCGGCAAGGCCGGAAAACTGAAGATCGATGTGGTGTCCTACGCCAACATCGATGTGGCGCTGAGCAACCCGGCGATGCAGGGGCCGTATTACAGCCGCCAATACACCGATCACTTCCGCATCGGCGGGGTCAAGATCACCCTGGACGGCTCGCCGCAGGGCAAGACTGCCTGGCTCACCCAGCCCTACTACAAGGTGCCCGAAGGCCAGAAGCCGACCTACGCCGGCTATCCGATCTTCACCGATGCCCAGGCCGACGACCTGATCAACCGCGCCTGGGAGCACGGCTGGCAGGTGCTGGCCCACGCCAACGGCGATGCCGCCATCGACCAGTTCATCCATGCCGTGAGCGCGGCCGAAAAAGCCCACCCCGGCAAGAAACTGCTGCCGGTACTCATCCACGGCCAGACCCTGCGCAAGGACCAGGTGCCGCAGATTGCCAGGCTCGGCATCTTCCCGTCGCTGTTTCCGATGCACACCTATTACTGGGGCGACTGGCACCGCGAATCGGTACTGGGCCCGGAGCGGGCCGAGAACATCTCGCCCACCCGCTGGGTGCTCGATGCCGGCATGAAGTTCACCTCCCACCACGACGCGCCGGTGGTGTTCCCCGACGCGATGCGGGTGCTGGACGCCACCGTCAACCGCACCACCCGCAGCGGCTATGTGCTCGGCCCGGACCAGCGGGTCACACCGCTGGAAGCGCTCAAGGCACTCACCCTGTGGGCGGCCGAGCAATATGGCGAGCAGGACAGCAAGGGCTCCATCGAAACCGGCAAACGCGCCGACCTGGTGGTGCTGTCGGACAACCCGCTGACCATCGCCCACGCCGACCTGCACAGCATCAAGGTGCTACAGACCATCAAGGACGGCGAGGTGATCTACGACGCGGCCAGCGACACCGCCAGCACCAGCGCGTCCTGCGCCGACAACCCCGAATGCGCTCGCCGCCTGGCGGACACCGGCTTCGGCCACCACCACTGAACCCCTGCGCCGGCCGGGCGGGATTGCCCGGTCCGGTCACCGGAGCCGGCAATCCATCTGACCGGCTTCTACCCCGACAACCGGTTTCCGGGCGCTCTCGCCCGGCTTGGCCTGTGAGAGCGGCAAGCACCGGCCGGAGGATAGGAATCGTGAGCGCCGGCTGGGGGATTACCCGGTTTCGGCGGCGGAAGTGGCAAGCCCCGGCCTGTCGTTGCCTCAGCAAGCGTCGGGCGATCATTGCTCCGGTCAGTGGCGAGCGCGGACGAGCTGTTGCTACCCGGCGGCGGGAGGGACAAGCGCCGGACGGGTGGATCGCCGTGTTTCGCCGGCGGAAGCTGCAATTGCTGGCCGGTCATTGCCCCGGCCGGTGGGCGGGCGCGGACTAGCGGTTGGTGCCCGGCGGCGGCCAGCTAGCCGCTGACAACGGGGGATCTACGGTCATCGACGCCCGGCTTCCGGTCGATGGCGACCGATTTCTGCTCACGCACGACCGATTTCCGGAGGACGACGACCATTTTTCGGTCGATGCCGACCGATTTCTGGTCGCGCGCGAGCGATTTATGGTCGACGCCGACCATTTTTTGGTCGTGCACGACCGATTTTTGCTCGACGACGACCGATTTTCGGTCGTTCACGACCATTTTTCGGTCGCGCGCGAGCGATTTTTGCTCGGCGTCGACCGATTTTTGGTCGATTGTTCTGAAATTGAATTCAATTCTGGCTTGCGCCCCGGCAAGCGATGCCGAGAGGACAGGCGTCGGCTGGGCGTAGCGCCCGGTGGGCAGAGCCCAGACGGACCGCTCTGCCCCCGTCCCCCTCCTGCCGCACCGATCCGCACTGTGCGGAGCAGAGCCGATCCACCGCTGCGTTACCTGCACCCATCACATCGGGCACCGCCGCCAATAGAACCGGTCATTTCCGCCCACCAGCTTGGGCGACAGTACCAAGCAAACAGTCTGCCCTGGATATGGACAGACTCTCACCCGGCGACCGCTATCGGCCATGAGCAGAAATTCACCAGATACAGGCCACCTCCTGCTTTGCAGTTATTGCGGCCGGTGACGAGGCGCACGCCGAGATCATCTATCAGCGACAAACCCGTCTATCTAGGCGATGTCTTCGGCTCAACTTCGCAGGAGCCCTTCCGTACAAACTGTGGGTTCGGAAGATTTCAGCGACACCGACACGGTATCGCGATGAAGAAGCCAAGTGCCAAATGTTGCTCTGGACGGAATGGCAAGTTGACAATCGAGTGGGAATTGCTTGATTCAACTACCCTAATGCGAAGGTCCCAGCCCGTTGGTGTTGCATCGCCAGTGCCGAGTTGGGCTTGTCGAGATTCATCAGGCCAGCGCGCCGCGCTTCTCCGGCGCCCGCGTAACGGCATCGGACAGGCGGCGCCAGTACGAGAAAGAGAGAACGTCTTGAGCGTAAAGATTGACTTCGATAATGAACTGGCAATTGCCAGTATTCCGCTGACCGATTGGGCCCCGCCGCTCGTCGAACACTTAGAGCGCTACTTTGACGTCAGCGAGGGCATGCTTCGGCTGGACTACTCCCACCTATCTGCCGAGAAAACCCGCTCTAAGTTCCATGGGACATGCGGTTCGCAAACCGTTGTTGACCGCTTTGTGTTCGAATTTGAGATCGCTGCACTGCAAGGGCCGCTGGCACTGACCCTCGCAATCCTCGGGCACGGATCTACCAGGATCAAGGATTCATCGTCCATCTTGGACCAGGATGCCTACCGGTCTGCCAATCAGACCTTCAGGAACGACGTGCTTCAAGGCGACTCCCGAGCCTTGCGCGAAACCATCGTGGCGGAGATCACGCCCCGCGCGCTATGGGTGAGTTGGCTGCTCGATGCCGGTTCATATGACCGGGGTCGATTTTTGGACGATCGGGAGATCATGACGGCGCTGGTAGCCCGTACATCGGAGGACGATTGCATCCATGGCCTTCAATTAGTTGCCCCCGGTCACGGCCAGAATAACTGGGCTTTCGAGCAGCTCGTCGAGCAGCATTGGCAGCATGTAAGCGAATATTTGGAGACCCATGTCGGCAGCTATTCAGGCATCGAAGTACGTGATCTCGTCGTCTCGCTGTTTGAGAATTCGCCAACGGTGCAGGCGTCCCGGCGGGCATGCGAGCAGGTTCTTAATCGAGTCGATCCGGCCGTCTTTCCTCGGCTGATCCAACATTGCCGCACGATCGTGGCGGACGATGTGCGCGGCCTGTTCCTGCGCTGGCACAGCCGCCTGAAGACAGAGAAGAAAGAAGTTTTCAAGGAATGCGTTGCCACAGCCTGCTCGACGCTTGCTACGTTATTGGCGGACACCATGCCGTCGGACCTGGTGCTTGCCGCGGCCTGGCACGAGCTCGGGGGCCCAACGCGGCCCGGACAGCAAAGCGTTGCTGCGAGCCTCAGAGAATTGCCATCAGGGGCGTGGGGCCGAGAGACACTGTGGAGCCAGCTAGGCCCTGCCGCCCGCGAGGCCTGGCGGCAGGATCTGTTCGACCATGTGAAGGCAGAGCCAGAGCTGGCCCAGGGTCTCCTCGATTTCGCCTGCTTTTGGCTCGAGCAGACAGCGTTCGCTGAAGTCGAACCGGTTCTTCTGCGATTGATGGATATGGAGGATCACTTGGCTTTTGCGAACAGGCTCGCCATCACTAGTCCAAGGCAGGTGCAATTGAGAGCCAAGGGGCTGGTGCGGTCCAGCCAAGGTGCACTGGACTGGGAGGGGCCAGCAGACCAAGGCGCGGATGCCACTGCGTTGCCGAGCGTTGGCGCCCAAACCTGGCTGGGCGACCCGTCCGTGGAGCGCGTCATCCATAGGGCAATCAGTCAGATCGAGGAACAGTTTTGCCGCGAGTATCCGGCAACCTGGGGAGAGGACGAGGAGGCCCACACGGCGCGCCTCCTGACCCTGACGCAGGAAGCAGCTGGCAGCGTGAGCGACCAGTTGCGCCAACTCTCGACCACGACGCGGGCGACGTATCCAAGCCTGTCAGTGAAGGTGCGCCAGCCCAGCAAGCGGGAGGAAGGGACCAGCACGCCTGCTGGAGCTCCACTGGGGGCTGACGTGCTGTTCCTGACCCGCATAGTGGACCAGGGCAAAACGGTGATCCAGCGAGCCACCTTGGTGCAGGTAAAGAAGCGACGCGGCACCGCGTCGGGGAGCGGCTTCAGTTTGGCTATAGGCATTGAACTGAGGCAGTGCGAGAACATGCTCAAGCAGTCCGAGCACGCCTACTACCTGTTCTTGACGCCCGCCGCACCTCGTCCGACGCTCTGGGTCTCCCCTGCGCGGCTGGTCAGGAACTTGACCCAACTGCACACGAGCAAGGCCTCCGTCGTGGCGATGCAGGTGCGGGACGCTAGCTGCTCCTATGCGGATTTCTTCCTGCACCATCTAGTCGGCCTGTGGGCTGGCGACGAACATGAGGACATCGTCGCCATCGGCAACGGCGATCCCCGGCTTGGGCGGACGCCTCGCCACATCGTCGACATCGAGGTTCGTCGCCAATCGGAGTGATGCTCCCTGCAGTAGGACTTACTGCCGGTACAAGCTGCCCGGAGTCTCTGGCAGTGGCGCCCGGTTTGGTGGGCGATCAGTTTTCAACTGGTTGGCGTTCCGCACTGCACCGCCGCCGAAGGCCGCCCCAGTGCCGGCGCGGCGGCTGCCATCAACCGAGCCTGCATCAGCATTCGCGCAGCCTCACGGAACCGCTGAAAAGCAAAGGCCGCACGGTGTGCGGCCTTTGCAGTAATCAACAGCGGCCAGGGGTCAACCAGCGCAGTTGGCGCACAGGCCGTGGACTTCCAGGGTCTGGGCCTGCGGTTTGAAGCCCAGTGCCTTGGCGCGTTCTTCCAGCTGGCGGACGATGTCGCGGTCTTCCAGCTCCACCGCGCTGTGGCAGCGGTTGCAGATCAGGAACGGTACCGAGTGCTGGGTGCTGCTGGGATGGTGGCAGGCGACGAACGAATTGACCGAGGCCAGCTTGTGCACAAAGCCGTTGGCCATCAGGAAATCCAGCGCGCGGTAGACCGTGGGCGGGGCATCGGCGCCGACGCCCTTGCCCTCGCGCACCCATTCCAGCAGCTCGTAGGCCTTGACCGGCTTGCCGGCCTCGGCGATCAGGCGCAGCACGTTGGCGCGGATCGGGGTCAGCCGCAATCCGCGCTCGCGGCACACCCGTTCGACCACCGCGATGAAATCCGCCGCGTCTTCGACGTGGTGGTGGGGGGCGGTGCAGGTGTGCGCGTCGGTCATGTCTACCTCGGGGAAAGTCAGGTCGTGGGGACCTTGGTCAGGGCTACATCGATGCGCTTGAGCGCTTGCTCGCGGCCGGCCAGATACACGGTGTGGGAGATATCCGGGCTGACCTGGGTGCCGGTGATGGCCACGCGCAGCGGCTGGGCGACCTTGCCCATCCCGATTTCCAGCGCGGCGGCGGCATCGTGCAGGGCGGCCGAAACGCTCTCGGCAGTCCATTCCGGCAGCGCGGCCAGCAGCTCGCGGGCCTTGGCCAGCGGAACTTCGGCGCCGGGCTTGAAGTGCTTGGCCACGGCAGCCTCGTCGTATTCGGTCAGCGGCGTGTACCAGACCACCGCCTTCTCGGCCATTTCCTTCAGCGTCTGCACGCGCTCGCGCAGGGCGATGACCACGTCGGCCGGGGCCGGGCCGGCGGCCACGTCCAGGCCCAGCTTCTGCAGCTGGTAGACCAGGTGCGGGGCGATGGATTCGGGCGTTTCGGTCTTCAGGAAGTGCTGGTTGACCCAGCCCAGCTTGGCCATGTCCAGGCGCGAGGCCTTGGAGTTGCAGTTGGTGACGTCGAACAGCGCGATCAATTCCTGGCGGGAGAACAGCTCCTGGTCGCCGTGCGACCAGCCCAGCCGGGCCAGGTAGCTCAGCAGCGCCTCGGGCAGGTAGCCGGCGTCCTTGTACTGCATCACGTCGGCCGCGCCGGTGCGCTTGGACAGCTTGGCGCCCTGCTCGTCCAGGATCATCGGCATGTGGCCGAACTTCGGCACCGGCGCGCCGATGCCTTCGTACAGGTTGATCTGGCGCGGGGTGTTGTTGATGTGGTCATCGCCACGGATGACCTCGGTGATGCCCATGTCCCAGTCGTCCACCACCACGGCGAAGTTGTAGGTGGGGAAGCCATCCGGGCGGAAGATCACCATGTCATCGAGCTCGCTGTTGGCGATCTCGATCGGGCCCTTGATCAGGTCGTCGAACACCACCGTGCCGTCGAGCGGATTCTTGAAGCGGATCACCCGGTTCGGATCGTCCCTGTAGGGCAGGTTCAGCTCGCGGGCGGCGCCGTTGTAGCGCGGCTTTTCCTGCCTGGCCATGGCGGCCTCGCGCATCGCGTCGAGCTCCTCGCGGGTCTCGTAGGCGTAGTAGGCCTTGCCGGCGGCGACCAGCTGCTCGGCCACTTCCTGGTAACGGGCCACGCGCGCGGTCTGGTAGATCGGGCCTTCGTCGTAGTCCAGCCCCAGCCACTCCATCGCTTCCAGAATCGCGTCGATCGCGCCCTGGGTGCTGCGCTCGCGGTCGGTGTCTTCGATACGCAGCACGAACTCGCCGCCACGGTGGCGCGCCTCCAGCCAGCAGTACAGCGCGGTGCGGGCGCCACCAATGTGCAGGTAACCGGTGGGACTGGGGGCGAAACGGGTGCGGCAGATCATGGCGGAACCGGAATAGGGAATCGGCCTATTTTACCCCGCGCCACCGGCCAGCACCTCCCGCCCCCAACGGGGCATTCATGGGTGGACGCTTTGACCTTCATGCAGGTGCAGGAAAGCCTGCGACGGAGCAGCGCGGAAAGCTCCCCGGCCGAGCCAAGCCGCGGCGGGAAACCGCGCGGAAACAGAACGGGCCGGCAAATGCCGGCCCGTGGGGGGTGCGGGTTAGGCGGGAATCAGTTTTCCAGCAACGGCTTGCGCGGCAGCTTTTCGTCGCGCATGGCGGCGTGATAGACGAAGCTGGCGACGATGGCGGCGGCCTGTTTCAGGTCTTCCGGCTCGGCGTGGTCCCAGGTGTCCAGGTGGCTGTGATGGACGTTGCTGAAGTAGTCCAGCCGGTCCTGGATGAACTGGAAGCCCGGCAGACCGACACGGTCGAAACTGATGTGGTCGGTGCTGCCGGTGTTGCGGGTGGCCACGGTGGTGGCACCGACGTCGTGGAACGGCGCCAGCCACGCTTCGAAGATCGGCATCACCGCCATGTTTTCCTGGGCGTAGATGCCACGGAAACGACCCGAGCCGTTGTCCATGTTGAAGTACGCGGAGAACCTGTCGTAATCGCGCTTGCGCTGCAGCGGACCGGTGGGATCACGCAGCGAGGCCGGCAACGCCTTCTGCGCGGCATCGGCCGGCTCCGGATAGGCGGCCAGGTGCTTGGCCACATAGGCCTGCGAACCGACCAGCCCCTGCTCTTCGCCGCTCCACAAGGCCACGCGGATGGTGCGCTTGGGCTTGGCGCCGACCGCCTTGAGGATGCGCATGGCTTCCATCATCACCGCCACGCCGGCGGCGTTGTCGGCCGCGCCGGTGCCGCTGTGCCAGGAATCCATGTGCGCGCCCAGCATCACGACCTCATCGGCCTTGCTGCCGCCGCGGATCTCGGCCAGCGTGTTGTAGCCGGGCTGATCGGTCTCGTCGGTGAAGCGCGCGGCCACATTGACCCGCAGTTTCACCGGCTGCTTGTTTTCCAGCGCGCGTGCCAGCGGATTGAAGTGCTCGGCGATCATCGCCAGTTCCGGAACGCCGACCGGCTCGCCGGCCTTGCGCGAACCACCGCCGGCCACGCGGATGATGCCGTTGTCCCAGCCGCTGATGCTGATCGCCGCCAGTGCGCCTTCTTCGGCGAAGAACGCATTGACGGCCTTGGCCAGCTCCTGGCGTTCGGTGTATTCGGCGATCCGCTTCGCACGGTCCTTGTTGGAGGTCCTGGGCAGGGTGAACTCCTGCAGGCCTTCCAGCGAGGTGGCGTCATGGCGGTGCGAATCGGCCTCGACGCCACGCTGGTACTCGCGCGCCTCGCCCAGCAGCAGAATCCTGCCGCGCAGCTTGCCGCGGTATTTGTCCAGATCGGCCAACTTCTTGATGGTCACCTGCACCAGCTCGCCCTCAACCGGACCGGCGGTACCCGGGGTCCACGCCTTGGGCAGCGCGTGCAGCGGCTGCACGCGCTCGCCCAGCATCTCGACGCTGGCGCTGGTGAATTCCCAGCCGCGGCCGAAATCGTCGAAGGCTTCATCGTGGGCGTTGGCCAAGCCCCATTCGTTGAACTTGCCGCGAGTCCAGGCATTGGCCCGGGTCATCGCCGGCGAGTTGCTCAGGCGTGGCCCGATGGTCTCGGTCAGATGGCTGAAGGTGTCCATCACCTGCGAGCGATGGAAGGCCTCCTGGCGGATCTTGCTGACCATATCCAGGTCAACCGGCTCTTTGGTCTGCGCCGCTACGCTCCCGGCCAACCCCATGCACACCACCAGCAAACAACGCTTGATCACTCCATTCCCCCGGCCCTTGGCCTGATTCGTCGAACAACCGAGTCTAGCCGTCGCGGTCCGATGCCTCGCCGGCCAAGAGTCATGGTCGGCGCAGGTCAGTCGAATCCGCTGCGCCGCGCGCGCACCAGCGAGGGCCGCAGCTGACGCATCCAATCCCGGTCATTGGCCACCTGCGAACGCGCACGGTTGTCGGCGAAGGCACCGAAATCCAGCTCGGCCATCGCCCACAGCTGTTTGTCGCGGGTCTGCGCCAGCACGCCCTCGGCAGGAAAACCGGCATCCATCGGCGCGAAGATCGCCGCCTCGCCGGTATTGATGTCCAGCGCCGGACTCCATTGCGCCAGGCCGGTGGTGACCGCCTGGGCGACGAACATGCGGTTTTCCAGCGCGCGCGCCAGGCAGCCCACGCGCACCCGGGTGGCTCCGGCGGCGGTATCGGTGCAACTGGGGACCACCAGCAAGCGCGCGCCGGCCTCGTATTGCGCGCGCACCGGCAGCGGAAATTCGCTGTCATAGCAGATCGCCACGCCGGCACGGATGCCATCGACATCGAACACCTTCAGCAGATCCCCGCCATCGATCAACCCGGTGGCCGCTTCGAAGCCGGTCAGCTGCAGCTTGTCCTGCCAGCCATGGGTGCCGGCCGGGGTGAACCAGTCACTGCGGTTGCGATAGCGGCCGTTGCCGGTATCAAGCAGGAAGCTGCCAGCCACGATATGCATGTCCAGCTCGCGCGCCAGCCCGTCGAACAACGCCAGCCAGTCGCGGCGATAGCGCTGGGTGCCGGCCAGCGAAGCGGCCAGATCGCTGAACACCGGGCGCCCGAGCGTGGCCGCCAGTTCCAGCGACAGGTATTCGGGCAGTACCGCGATGCGCGCACCGGCGGCGGCGGCCTGCCCGAGCACCTCGCGTTGGCGCGCGGCAAACGCGGCGAAATCGGCCGGGCAACCGACCGGGTATTTGGCCACTGCGATCTTCATGCCGTTGCCTCCAGCGGGCGGGTCCAGAAAGTGAGCGGATGCTCGACCTCGCCGTGTCCGGCCTCGTTCCAGCGCAGATGCACGGTCATGCCTGGCTGGCGGGTATAGCCGCGCTTGCGCCAGAAGGCATCGTTGCGTCGCTGTCCGGCTGGCTGCCGTGGATCGTCTTCGACGCGATCCACCGCGCAGAACGCGGTCAGCGCAAACCGGCCCAGCGCCCGCGCATGGGCCTCGCGCGCATCGAAGAAGGCGTGGCCGACACCCTGCCCGCGCCATGCCGGCAGCAGTACCGATTCGCCGAAATAGAACACCCGCGCCGGGTCGACACCCGCGTCTTCAAAGGGCTTGCGCAAGGCCGGGCCGTCTTCGACCAGCGGCAGCCCGGTGGACGCACCGACCACCTCGTCGCCGGCGCGGGCGATGACGCACAGCGCATCGGTCGTGGCCGCATAGATGCGCAGATAGTCACGCTCGCGATCTGGCTCCCCCTGATAGAGATAGGGCCAGTCGTTGAACACGGCGATGCGCAGGCGCGCCACGTCATCCAGGAACGGCAGCAGTTGCTGACCACGCAGCGCGGTGACGGTAAGGGAAGCAGTCATCGCTCAATTCTAGCCTTGCCATTGCCGGCGCCTCAGTATCGGGTCCGTGCCCGGGTGGAAGCCGGTTCATGCCACAGCAGCCACAGCCGGCGGTGCAAGGCATCGAGCAGCAGCAACTGGCCCGACTGCGGCCCTTGCGCGGTGAATCGCAGCGGGCGCGGTCCCAGCGGCAGCCAGCCCCGCCATCCCTGCGCACCATCCACCTGCGGCAGTGCGGCCATGCCGTGCTGCCGGATCGCCGCTGCCACGCCGCCTTCCAGTGTGAGCCGCAGGCAGCCCCAACGCGCGGCGGCGCCCCGCGGCAGCCGCGCGTTGGGGCGAGCCCGACCAGCCCTCGCCCTGCTCCGCCAGTTTCACCACCATTGCCACTGCCGGTGGCAGCAGCTGCCGCAGCCGCCGGGATACCCGCAGTTGCAGGCCCGTCATCGCAGGCTGCTGCCGACGTCGTACCAGTCCACCTTGCGCGTGACCCACATGATCGCGGCGAGGATCCCGAACAGCAGCAGCGAGCCCATCAGCAGGGCGTTGTTTTCCGACACCAGCAACCCGTACAGCACGCCATACAGCGCGGTGAGCAGGGTGGCAAACGCCGCCGCGCGCCGGCCGCTGTGCAATACCCCGGACAGGTAGAACGCCTGCAGGCCGATGCACGCTGCCGCCGATACCAGGTAGGCCTGCCAGAACGCGATGTGCTCGGACAGGCTGAGCAGCAGCAGGAAGAAGATCGCCAGTGCCAGCCCGACCAGCAGGTACTGCAGCGGGTGGATCCGCAGCCGCTTGATCAGTTCCAGCAGCACCAAGCCGACAAAGGTCAGCAGTACGAACAGGATGCCGTACTTGCTGGCGCGATCGGCCTGGGTGTAGACATCGACCGGATCGACCAGCGCAACCTGCAGGGCTTCAATCTCGGCAGGCGCCACCAGCGCCTGACGCAGCTGCGCCTGCGCCGCCGAGGCAAGCGAGGACACCGCCCATTCGGCCTTGAAACCGCCGTCATCCACCGTGCGCCGGTTCGGCAGGAAACTGCCCCCGAACAACGGGTGCGGCCACGGCGAGGAGATCGCCACGCGGGTGTCGTCGCCCACCGGCACCACCGACAGCGAGCGGGTGCCGTCCAGCACGAACTCCAGCTCCACCTTGCGTCCGGTAACAATCACGCCCTGGCGGGTATCGGCCAGCGGCTGCAACCTCGCATGCAGCCCCCTGGAAGCGGCGTCCAGCGCGCCGGCGCCGGGCTGCATGCGCATTGCCTGGCCATCCACGCGCAGGTTCGGGGTACCGACCAGTCCGCGCACATCGGCGATTCCCAGCGCCAGATACGGCTGGCCGTAGGTGCGCCCTTCGACCGGACGATACGGCTCATCGGCGAATTCGGCCTGCAATTGCGCGTGCCAGCTGTATACCGGCACCCGGAACAGGCCGACCCGGCGCTCATCCGGACGCATCTGTCCGCCCACCCGCAGCCGCTGCGGCAGCTGCAGCTCGAAACCCTTCCCGATCTGGATCTCGTTCTTGTGCGCGCCGCGTGCGTCGACCACTTCAACCTGCCGCTGTTCGGTCCACGGCACGATCCGCACCGGTCCGATCAGCGTCTGCGCCCCGGCCCGGCTCTGTGCCACCCGTTGCATTGCCTCGTCGCGATAGCGCTCACGGTCATGGATGGTGCCGCGGATCAGCATCAGCGGCACCAGCAGCAGCAGGATCAGCCCGCCGACAATGGCGAAGCGCAACACCAGTTTCAGGGAAGTCATGGTCCGTCCTCGGAGGGAAGGCGGGCAGACTGGCGTAGCCCGGTGTGCGGGATTTGTGGCGAATTTGAAGCGAGGGTGAAGTCAGCCGGCCGGCAACGACAGCGTCGCCTGCGCGCCGCCCTCCGCACGGTTCCGCAGCCGCACCTCGCCCCCATGCAGACGTGCCACTTCGGCCACGAACGGCAGTCCCAGCCCTGAGCTGCGCTGTCCGCTGTGCGGCCGCGCCAGTGAATAGAAACGCTCGAACACCCGCGCCAACGCGTAGTCCGGAATTCCCGGGCCGCTGTCGCCGACGGTGATCTGCCACGCCTCGTCCTGCCGCTGCAGCGCCAGCGCGATCACACCGTCCGCGGGTGAGAACGCGATGGCGTTGTCGAGCAGATTCGACAACGCCTGCCGCAGCAGCCAGGCATCACCTGACACCCATGCTTCGCCTGGTGGCTGCGCGAGTTGCAACTGCAGTCCGGCCGCCTGCAGCTGCGGCGCCGCGGTGTCGGCCAACTGCCGGCACAGCGCGCCCAACTCGACCGGGTCACGGCGCTGCAGCCAGCCATGCTGTTCCACCTCGGCCAGCCGCAACAGCTGGTCGATGGTTTCGGTCAGGCGCCGGCCCTGCTGCTCAATATTGCGTGCGAAACGCAGGCGCTCGGCCTCCGGCAGCGGCTCCTGCAGCAGTTCGGCGGCACCGCGGATCGCCGCCAGCGGGCTCTTCATCTCGTGGGTCAGCGACTGCACGTACTGCTCGACGTAAGCCTTGCCTTCGAGCTTGCGCCGCATCGTTTCCAGCGCCCGGCCCAGATCGCCGATCTCGTCGCGCCGCGGCTCCGGCGGCGGCACCGGCGCGCCGGCGCTCACCGCCTGGGCATAGCGGTTGAGCCGGCCGATACCGCGCATCAGCCACCACGTCATCACGATCCCGATCAACGCCGACAGCCCGATCAGCCACGCCCCGCGCTGGATGATGGCGCGCTGGCTGGCGGCGATGAACGGGTCGATGGTGCGGTTCGGCTGCGACAGCGTGAGCACCCCGATCAGGCTGCGACCATCGTCCGGGTCATACACCGGGGCGGCCACGTGCATCACCGTGTGGCTTTCGTCGCCCGGCACTTCGGGGCTGGAGCGGGCGCCGTACTCGCCGCGCAGGGTGCGGTAGACATCGTTCCAGCGCGAGTTGTCGCGGCCCACGTCCTGTCCACGCGAGTCGTAGACGACGATGCCGCGTGCGTCGGTCACGGTGATCCGGTAGTCGATGCTGCGCTTGGGAAAACGCCACACCATCGCCTGCGGGTTGCGCCGCTGTGCCTGCGCCAGCGCCGCGGCGAAATCGCCACTGCCGATGCGCCCGGCCCGCAGATCGGCCGCGGCCATTGTCGCCAGCACATTGGCCGCATCCACCAGAGTCGATTCCATCGCCTGGCGCACGCCCGGCTTGACCTCGTTGACGAATATCCGCATCACGAAAAACGCGGCGATACCCACAATCAGGAAGAACCCCAGGAACAGCTTCAGGCCCAGCCGCATCTCAGATCTCCAACGCGTAACCCACGCCGCGATGGGTGCGGATCGGGTCGCGCTGCGCGCCGGCCGCCCGCAACTTGGCGCGCAGGGTCTTGACGTGGGTGTCGATGGTGCGATCGGCGCTGTCGGCCTCATGGTCCCAGCCACGGTCCATCAGCTGGGCACGGCTGAGGATGGCGCCGGGGCGCTGCAGCAGTGCCGCCAGCAGTGCGTATTCGTAACGGGTCAGCTCCAGCACGGTCGGGCCGAAACGGATGCGCCGGCCTTCGCGGTCGATGGCGAAGGCGCCCTGCTGCTGCCAGCCGTCACTGGCGGACAGCGAGGAACCCGGCCGGCGCAGCCGCGCTCGCACCCGCGCCACCAGTTCGCGCGGCGAGAACGGCTTGGCCATGTAATCGTCGGCACCCAGTTCCAGCCCCAGCACGCGGTCGATCTCGTCATTGCGGGCGGTCAGGAAGATCACCGGCACCTGGCTGAAGCGGCGCAGGCTGCGGCAGACCTCGAAGCCGTTCAGGTCCGGCAGCCCGACATCCAGCACCACCACGTCGAAGCCGCCCTCGCGCAGCTGTTCCAGCGCCTGCCGGCCAAGCACGCAGTGCCGCGCCCCATAGCCCTCGCTGCGCAGCGCATAGAGCACGGTGTCGGCGATGGCGGCCTCGTCTTCGACGACCAGCACGCATGGGGATTGGGCGGACATGCCCGCCAGCATAGCCGCCACCCGCCGGCGCCCGTACACTGCCGCGATGAACTATCGCCACGCCTTCCATGCCGGCAACCATGCCGACGTGCTCAAGCACATTGTCGTACTTGCGCTGATCGACGCTTTCAAGCGCAAGGAGTCTCCGTTTTTCGTGCTCGACACCCACGCCGGGCGCGGTCGTTACCTGCTCGCCAGCGAGGAAAGCCGCAAGACCCTGGAGATCGAGGGCGGGGTGATGCGGCTGATGGCCCAGCCCAAGCTGCCGGAGGTGGTGGAGCGCTATCTCAAGGCGGTACAGGCCGACAACCCGGTCGGGGCGATGATCACCTACCCCGGCTCGCCGCTGCTGATCGCCCAATCGCTGCGGCCGCAGGACCGCCTGGCCGCCTGCGAAATGCAGGACGAGGAAGCCGCCGCGCTGAAGACGCTGTTCGCCCACGACAGCCGCGTCAGCGTCCACCACGGCGATGGCTACGCGCAGAACCGGGCACTGCTGCCGCCCAAGGCCAACGGCGCCAAGATCGGCCGCGGCCTGGTGCTGATCGATCCGCCCTACGAAGCCCAGGATGCCGAGTACCAGCGCATCCTGGCCTCGATGAGCGAGATCCTGGCACGCTGGCCGCAGGCCAGTTTCGCGATCTGGTTCCCGATCAAGCAACGCCGCAGCATCCTGCATTTCCTGCGCAAGGCGGTCGCCCTGCCGGTGAAATCGGTGCTGACCGTCGAACTGCTGATCCGCCAGGACGACTCGCCGCTGCGCCTGAATGGCAGCGGTATGCTGCTGATCAACCCGCCTTGGCAGTTCGACCGGGTACTGGCACCGGCGATGCCGGTACTGAAACAGTATCTGGGCGAACCCGGCGCCTCGACCCGGCTGGAATGGCTCAAAACCGCCGAATGATGTCGGCGCCGTCCAGGTAACTGCGACCTGAACGGCGTTCACGGGAAATAGCCATACCGGTGCCAGAATCTGCTGACTTCGGAGGAATCACCGGTCATGGCCACCCGCAATCGCATGCCGCCCTGGCATGAAAACTTCAAAGCCCCCAGCGGCCGCGAACTTTTGATCCGTCCCATCCGGCCGGAAGACGGGCCGCCGCTGCAGGGGGCCTTCGCCCTGTTCGGGCCGGAAGAGGTACGTGACCGTTTCCTGCAGTCGGTGACCGAGCTGTCCACCGAAACCGCGCAGCGTCTGACCCACCCCAATCCGAAAACCGAAATCTCGCTGGTGGCCGCCGAACCGCTGCCCCCGGGCGAGGCGGTGGTCGGCGCGATCGCCCGTGCCACGATCATTCCCGGCACCCGCGAGGCCGAATACGCGATCCTGGTCAGCCGCTTTCTGGCCGGGCAGGGGCTGGGCCGCCAGCTGATGCGCAAGCTGGTGAAATGGGCGCGCGGCAAGTATCTGGACCGCCTGTATGGCGACGTCGCCGAGGACAACGAGCCGATGCTGCAACTGGCCGCCTCGCTGGGATTCAAACCGGTGCCGCACCCCGGGGGCACGCCGGGGCTGGTGCGGATGGTGCTGGAACTGGAAGGCTGAGCCTCCGTCGCCCGGGCACATGAGCCGCTTCTGTTAAAATCGGCGGTTCATGTCGCCCTCAAAATTCCCCTCTCCGCCGCTGCCCGCTGCCGGGCACCTCCGCGCCTGGTGGCGCGCCCCCGCCTCGACCAGCGCACTGGCGTGGTACGTGGCCCGCGCCGCGGAGGCCCACACCGGCCCGCTGCTGCTAGTCACCCGCGACAACCAGAGCGCGCACCAGGCCAGCGCCGACCTGCATACGCTGCTGGGCAGTGACAGCGACCTGCCGGTGGTGCCGTTTCCCGACTGGGAAACCCTGCCCTACGACCAGTTCAGCCCGCACCCGGACATCATTTCGCAGCGGCTGTCCGCCCTGCACCGCCTGCCCATGCTCAAGCGCGGCATCGTGGTGGTGCCGGTGCAGACCCTGCTGCAACGGCTGGCGCCACTGAAGTACATCGTCGGCGGCAGTTTCGACCTGAAGGTTGGCCAGCGGCTGGACATGGAGGCGGAAAAGCGCCGCCTGGAAAGCGCCGGTTACCGCAACGTGCCGCAGGTGATGGACCCGGGCGACTTCGCCGTGCGTGGCGGGCTGCTCGATGTCTACCCGATGGGCGCGACGATCCCCCTGCGGATCGAGCTGCTGGACCAGGACATCGATTCGATCCGCGAATTCGATACCGAATCGCAGCGCTCGCTGGACCGCGTGGACGCGGTGAAAATGCTGCCCGGGCGCGAAGTGCCGCTGGACACTGCCAGCATCGAGCGGGTGCTGGCAACGCTGCGCGAGCGCTTCGACGTCGATACCCGCCGCAGTGCGCTGTACCAGGACCTCAAGGCCGGGATCGCCCCCTCGGGCATCGAATACTTCCTGCCGTTGTTCTTCGCCCGGACCGCGACCCTGTTCGACTACCTGCAGGCGGACTTCCTGACACTGCTCGCGCCGGGTGTCTCCAACGCTGCCGACGCGTTCTGGACCCAGACCGCCAGCCGCTACGAGCAGCGCCGCCACGATGTCGAGCGACCGCTGCTGCCGCCCGACGAGCTGTACCAGTCGCCGGACCTGCTGCGTGAAGCGCTCAACCAGCGGCTGCGGATCGAGGTGTGGCCGCCCGAACATGCCCGCATCGGCGAGGCGCAGGCGCTGGGCGACCAGCTGCTGCCGCCGTTGCCGGTCGCGGCCAAGGACGCACCGGCCGGACAGGCGTTGAAGTCGTTCCTCGACCACTACCCGGGCCGGGTGCTGATCGCCGCCGATTCGCCGGGGCGCCGCGAGGCGCTGCTGGAAGTGCTGCAGGCCGCCACCTTGAAGCCGCCGGTGGTGGCCGACCTGCCCGCGTTCCTGGCCGATACCGAACTCCGGTTCGCCATCACCGTGGCGCCGCTGGACGACGGCTTCGCGCTGGACACGCCGCTGATCGCGGTGCTCACCGAACGCCAGCTGTTCCCCGAGCGCGCCGGCCAGCCACGGCGCGTACGCCGCGCCGGGCGCGAGCCGGAGGCGATCATCCGCGATCTTGGCGAGCTGACCGAAGGCGCGCCGATCGTGCATGAAGATCACGGCGTCGGCCGTTATCGCGGGCTGATCGCGATGGATATCGGCGGCATGCCCGGCGAGTTCCTCGAGATCGAATACGCCAAGGGCGACCGCCTGTACGTGCCGGTGGCGCAGTTGCACCTGATCAGCCGCTACTCCGGCGCCTCGGCCGAAACCGCGCCGCTGCATTCGCTGGGCGGCGAGCAATGGACCAAGGCCAAGCGCAAGGCCGCCGAGAAGGTGCGCGACGTCGCCGCCGAGCTGCTGGAGATCCAGGCCCGTCGCCGGGCCCGCGCCGGGCTGGCGTTGCAGGTGGACCGCGCGATGTACGAGCCGTTCGCGGCCGGCTTCCCGTTCGAGGAAACCCCGGACCAGCTGGTCGCGATCGAATCCACCCTGCGGGATCTGGGCAGCAGCCAGCCGATGGACCGCGTGGTCTGCGGCGACGTCGGCTTCGGCAAGACCGAGGTGGCCGTACGCGCCGCCTTCGCCGCCGCCAGCGCCGGCAAGCAGGTCGCGGTCCTGGTGCCGACCACGCTGCTGGCCGAACAGCATTACCGCAATTTCCGCGACCGCTTCGCCGATTGGCCGCTGCGGGTCGAAGTGCTGTCACGCTTCAAGACCAGCAGGGAGATCAAGGCCGAACTGGAGAAGGTGGCCGAAGGCACCATCGATGTGATCATCGGCACCCATCGCCTGCTGCAGCCGGACGTGAAGTTCAAGGATCTGGGCCTGGTGATCGTCGATGAGGAGCAGCGTTTTGGCGTGCGCCAGAAGGAGGCGCTCAAGGCGATGCGCGCCAACGTGCACCTGCTGACGCTGACCGCCACCCCGATCCCGCGCACGCTCAACATGGCCATGGCCGGGCTGCGCGACCTGTCGATCATCGCCACGCCGCCGCCGAACCGGCTGGCGGTGCAGACCTTCATCACCCCGTGGGACCCGGCGCTGCTGCGCGAGGCGTTCCAGCGTGAACTGGCACGCGGCGGCCAGCTGTACTTCCTGCACAACGATGTGGAAAGCATGGGCCGCATGCAGCGCGACCTGGGCGAACTGGTGCCCGAGGCGCGCATCGGCGTGGCTCACGGGCAGATGCCCGAGCGCGAGCTGGAAAAGGTGATGCTGGATTTCCAGAAGCAGCGCTACAACGTGCTGCTGGCCAGCACGATCATCGAATCGGGCATCGACATTCCCAACGCCAACACCATCATCATCAACCGCGCCGACAAGTTCGGCCTGGCCCAGCTGCACCAGCTGCGGGGCCGGGTCGGCCGTTCGCACCATCGCGCCTATGCCTACCTGGTGGTGCCGCCGGACAAGCGCTCGATCAGCGCCGATGCCAACAAGCGGCTGGAAGCGATCGCCTCGATGGATGAACTGGGCGCCGGCTTCACCCTGGCCACCCATGACCTGGAAATCCGCGGCGCCGGCGAACTGCTCGGCGAAGACCAGAGCGGGCAGATGGCCGAAGTCGGCTTCAGCCTGTACACCGAGCTGCTGGAACGTGCGGTCCGTTCGATCAAGGCCGGCAAGCTGCCGGATCTGGATGCGGGCGAGGAAGCCCGTGGCACCGATGTCGAGCTGCATGTGCCGGCGCTGATTCCCGACGACTACCTGGCGGACGTGCACACCCGCCTGACCTTGTACAAGCGCATTTCCAGTGCGCGCGACAATGTGGCCCTGCGCGAACTGCAGGTGGAGATGATCGACCGCTTCGGCCTGTTGCCTGACGCCGCCAAGCACCTGTTCGCCATTGCCGAGCTGAAGTTGCAGGCCAACATGCTGGGCATCCGCAAGCTGGAGCTGGGCGAGAATGGCGGGCGCATCGTGTTCGGCGCCAAGCCGGACATCGACCCCATGGCGGTGATCCAGCTGATCCAGAAACAGCCCAAGCTCTACACCATGGAGGGGCCGGACAAGCTGCGCATCCGGCATCCGCTGCCGGAAAGCGTGGACCGCTTCAATGCCGCCCGCGCCTTGCTCGCCACGCTGTCACCCCACTGATTTTCCCCGTTGGACCCCACCCAATGTCTTTTGATGTACCCCACTCCCTCCCCGAAGACGGGGAGGGTTCCGCGTCGCTACACGTATTGGCGCTGGCCCTGGACGAGCGCGACCGCTACACCGACACCCATTGCCAACGGGTCGCCCGGATCGCGCTCGCTCTGGGCCAACGCTGTGAACTGTCCACCGAGCGGTTGTCGCATCTTTCGCTGGCGGCGCGCTTCCATGACGTCGGCAAGATCGGCATCCGTGACAACGTCCTGCTGCATCCCGGCCATCTGGGCGAGGAGCAGATGGAATCGATGCGCACCCATCCCGACCGCGGTGCGCGCCTGTTCGCGGCCAGCGGCCGGCGCGATGCCGCCGCCGTTGCGCGGTTGATCCGCCACCATCACGAAGCCTATGACGGCAGTGGTTACCCGGCAGGATTGAAGGGTCGCGAGATTCCGCTGGAAGCCCGCATCCTGACCATCGCCGACGGCTATGACGCGATGACGTCCAAGCGCCCGTATCGCGGGCCGATGCCGCATTCGCGGGCGATGCGGATCCTGGCCGACGGACAGGAAGGCCTGATCGACCCGGACGTGTTCCGCGAGTTCACCTGCATCATCAAGGCCAGCGCGTTGCTGGAGGCCTGACCCCCACCCTGCGGCCGGGCGCCGCCCGGCGCTACAGCAGTCGAGGCGGCATCCGCGTATCCGGGCAGGGCCGACGCCGGACCTTCCCCACAACAGAAAGCCCGGCAGGTGCCGGGCTTTCCGCATCACAGACTACGGGGCAATTACCAGATCACGACGCGCTTGTCGTCGGCGCGCACCATCGGCTGGCCGGCCTTGCACTCGAACGCGGCAGCAAACGAGGGCATGTTGGACGGCGCTCCATTGGCGCGGAAGTTGGCCGGCGCGTGCGGGTCAGTATTCAGGCGCACACGCAGCTCGCCATCGGTGAAGTTGCGGCGCCATACGGTGGCCCAGTTCATGAAGAAGCGCTGGTCTTCGCTGTAGCCATCGACCGGCACATTGCGCGCCGGGTCTTCCTTCAACGCCATCTGCAGCGCGTCATAGGCCACGGTCAGGCCGCCGAGATCGCCGATGTTCTCGCCCAGGGTCAGCTTGCCCTTGACGTTGATGCCCGGCAGCGCCTCATAGTTGTCGAACTGTGCCACCAGCTGGTCGGTGCGGCCGTTGAACGCGCTGCGGTCGCTGTCGGTCCACCAGTTGTCGAAGTTGCCGTTGGCGGCGAACTGGCTGCCCGAGTCGTCGTAGCCGTGCATCATCTCGTGGCCGATCACCGCGCCGATGCCGCCGTAGTTCAGTGCCGGATCGGCCTTGGCGTCGAAGAACGGCGGCTGCAGGATCGCGGCCGGGAACACGATCTCGTTCTTGGTCGCGTTGTAATAGGCGTTGACCGTCTGCGGGCTCATGCCCCACTCGCTTTTGTCCACCGGCTTGCCGATCTTGTCGAGCATGTAGCGGTAGTTGAACGCGCGCGCCGCGCGCATGTTGGCCAGATAGCCCTCGCCACCGGTCTGCAGGCCGCTCCAGTCACGCCACTTGTCCGGGTAACCGATCTTCGGGGTGAAGCTGGCCCACTTCTCCAGCGCCTTCTTCCGGGTGTCCTCGCCCATCCACGGCAGCGTTTCCAGGCGCGCCTTCAGCGCGGCCGACAGGTTCTCCACCAGGTGCTGCATCTGCACCTTGGACTCGGCCGGGAACACCGCATCCACATACAGCTGGCCCAATGCCTCACCCATGGCGCCATTGACCGAATCCAGCACCCGCTTCCAGCGCGGCTGCATTTCCTGCTGGCCGCGCAGGGTCTTGCTGTAGAAATCGAAGTTGGCCTGTTCGAACGCCTTGCTCAGGTACGGCGCGGCGTTGTCCACGGTGTGGAATCGCAGGTACGCCTGCCAGGTGGCGGCCGGCACGTCGGCCAGCATCTTGTCCACCTCGGCGAAGAAGCCCGGCTGCGCCAGCGAGAACTTGTTGGCGGCCGGCACCTTCAGCGTGTCGAAGAACGCGGACCAGCTGAAATTCGGGGTGATCTTGTCGGCATCGGCCGCGCTGACCGGGTTGTAGCGCTTGGACGGATCACGCAGTTCGATGCGCGACAGCGACGCCTTGGCCAGACGGGTTTCAAACGCCATCACCGCGTTGGCCTGCTCGGCGGCCTGCGCCGCATCCACTCCGGACAGCTCCAGCGTCTGCGCGATATAGGCCACGTATGCGTCGCGGATCTTGGCCTGGGCCTCGTCGAAGTAGTAGCCCTTCTCCGGCAGGCCCAGCCCGCCCTGCCCGGCGTAGGCGATCACATTGCCCGAGTCCTTGTAATCGGCATTGCCGCCGAACGAGAACAGGAAGCCCTGGCCCTGTGCATAGCTGTCACGCAGGTACTTGCCGATGGCAGCGGTATCGCCCAGCGCGGCGATCCGCTCCAGCTCCGGGGCGAGCGGGGTGATGCCGGCCGTCTCGATCGCGGCCTCGTCGGAACCCGTCTTCCAGATGTCGCCGATCTTGGCTTCCACCGAGCCTGCCTTGGCGTTGCTGGCCGCGGCCTGCTCCACCAGCGCGTGCTGCACTTCCAGCGAGCGCTCGCGCAGGATCTCGAAGCTGCCCCAGGTGGTCTGGTCGCCCGGCACCGGGTTGGCCGCCAGCCACTTGCTGTTGACGAAGCCGTTGAGGTCGGTACAGGCCGAAATGGACGGATCCAGATCGGCGACATCGAGCGAAATCAGCGGGGTCTTGATCTGCGACAGATCGAATGCCGGCTTGGCGGCGTCCGCCGTGGCGGGGGCTTCGGTCTTGCCGCAGGCAACCAGCGACGCCGCGATGGCGACAGTCAGGGTCAACGGGGCGAGCTTGGAAAAGGTCATGCAGTTCTCCGGTCTTGCAGGAAATGCCGCGTACTACACGCGACGCAACCTGCGAGCGTATGCGATAGCGCACTGCGACCGATGGCCCAAAGGTCATGTGCGGCTTCACCCGCGTCTGCCTCCATTCGTGAGCGGCCGCCGCGAAAACTGGAACTGGCCACGGTGTCGCGCTACGCCCGCTGGCGCTTGGCGGCATACATCGCGCGATCGGCATGGGCCAGCAGCGCACCTGCCCCGCCTGCGCGGCGGTCACGTCCCGTTCGTCGGGATGGACCGGGTCGAATATCCGCTGGCCCACCACTTCCGCGGGCGCGTAGCCGAAGAGCCGCTGGAAGCTGTGTACCGGCGCCGTGGCGTGTTCATGCAGTCGTGGCCCCCATGGAAGCAAACTGCCGAAGCACCGCCGCTGCCTGCATTACCTGAATGCACACATCTTCCCTGGCTCTGGAGAATCGCGATGACCGGCAAAAACACGATCTGCCTCTGGTACGACGGCACCGCTTTGGACGCTGCGACGTTCTACGCGGGGATCTTCCCGGACAGCAAGGTGACAGCCATCCATCACGCGCCGGGCGACTACCCCGCGGGCAAGCAGGGCGATGTGTTGACCGTCGAGTTCACGGTGATGGGCATTCCCTGCCTGGGCCTCAACGGCGGCGCGGCGTTCAAGCACAGCGAGGCGTTCTCGTTCCAGGTGGCGACCGACGACCAGGCCGAAACGGATCGCCTGTGGAACGCGATCATCGATAACGGCGGCCAGCAAAGCGCCTGCGGCTGGTGCAAGGACAAATGGGGACTGTCCTGGCAGATCACCCCACGCGCCCTGACGGCGGCGATCACCGATCCGGACCAGGCCGCGGCCAAGCGCGTATTCGCGGCGATGATGGAAATGACCAAGATCGACATCGCCGCGATAGAAGCCGCCCGCCGCGGCTGACCTTGGTGACACTGAAGCGGCCAGGATCCCGGCCAAAGCCGGCTTCGCATCGTGAATCCGGGCACGGCTTTGGCTTCACGACAATTTCGCGTGGTCACGCGCGTAGTGGCGGCCATCTCCGGCACGCTTCACTCCTCCGGCGTGAGGCGTGAACCAGCCCGCGGGGCGCCACGGCGGATCCCGGCGAATCGAAATCCGAGGCCACGCAGGGCGAGTTACAGCTCAACACAAGAAGATTGAAATGCAACGCGATCTCCCGACTGGCTGCTCCGGTCTGGACCGAGTGCCTTGTCGCCATGTCCCGGGGCCGCGTTTCCCGGTCTTGAGGCAGCTGCGACACCTGCACCGCGCACAGCAGCCATGGCCTATCCCCGCACAAGCAGACCTGCTGCATTGCCAGCTAGCGCATACATGCTGGCGGCGGCCACCAACGTACCAGGGAACGGTGAGCCCCGGGCCTGGTCCGGGAAATGATGGATTTCCATGATGTCCGCTGACGCCCACATCCTCACGATCAATGGCGGCTCGTCGAGTATCAAGTTCGCGCTTTTCGAGGCGGAGTTTCCCTTGCGGCAGCGATGGGTCGGCGTGCTGACGCGGATTGGCCAGCCGCAAGCAACGTTTACCGTGAGGGGCACGAACGCGGCGGAGAGCACTGCGGAAAAGGTGAGCGCGCCGGATCACAGCGCCGCCGTGGACATCCTGCTCGACTGGATCGAACACCAGGGCTTGAATCACACGTTGGCGGCGGCAGGACACCGGCTGGTCCACGGTGGGCCGGAGTTTCACCGTCCGCAGAAGATCACCGCGAGCCTGCTGCAAAAGCTGCATCTGCTCAGCCCTTTCGATCCCGAGCACATGCCGCAGGAGTTGCGGCTGGTGGAGGCGCTCCAGCGTCGCTTTCCGCAGCTGGATCAAGTCGCCTGTTTCGACACCGGCTTTCACCACAACCTGCCGCGCGTGGCCAGGCTGTTGCCGATCCCGCGCCGCTATGAAGCCCTGGGCGTCAGGCGCTATGGCTTCCATGGCCTTTCCTACGCTTTCCTCATGCAGGAACTGGTGCGACTTGGCGACCCGGCCGCCACCACCGGCCGGGTGATCCTGGCGCATCTGGGCAGTGGTGCGAGTCTGGCCGCGGTGGCCAGCGGCCAGTCGATCGATACCAGCATGGGGTTCACGCCGTGCGCCGGGGTGCCAATGGGTACGCGCGCCGGCGATCTGGATCCGGGACTGGTGCTGTATCTGGCCAACCTCGAGCAGATCGACGCGCAGCAGTTCAACTACATGGTCAACCTCCAGTCCGGCCTGCTGGGCATCTCCGAAACCAGCGCGGACCTGCAGGAGCTGCTGGAGCACGAGATCCACGACGTGCGTGCCGCCGAGGCGGTGGCCCTGTTCTGCTACCGGATCAAGAAGACGGTCGGCAGCTATGCGGCGGCCCTGGGCGGGGTGGACACGCTGGTGTTCGCCGGGGGCATTGGTGAAAACGCGGCATTGATCCGTGAGCGGATCTGCAGCGGCCTGGATTTTCTTGGCATTGCGCTCGATGCAACCCGCAATGCGCAAAGCGCTGCACTGATCTCTGCCGATGATGCCCGGGTCCAGGTGCGTGTGATCCACACCAACGAAGAACTGATGATCGCCAACGCCGTGCTGCACGCTCTTCCCTTCCCATGCGGGACGACCCGGCCATGAAACCCATTCCTTCACCGGTGACACCGGAATTGCTGCAGCGCATGGACGCCTATTGGCGCGCCGCCAACTATGTGTCGGTCGGGCAGATCTACCTGTACGACAACCCCCTGTTGCACGAACCGCTGACGCTGGCGCATGTGAAGCCGCTGGTGGTCAGTCATTGGGGGACGGTGCCGGGCCAGAATTTCATCTATGTGCATTTGAATCGCGTCATCCAGCAGTACGACCTGGACATGCTCTATGTCGCCGGGCCGGGGCACGGGGGGCCGGCGGTGGTGGGCAACGTGTATCTGGAAGGCACCTGGACGGATGTCTACCCCGATGTCACCCGGGACGAAGCCGGCCTGAAAAAACTGTTCAGGCAATTCTCGTTTCCGGGCGGTATCTCCAGCCATGTCGCACCCACGACTCCCGGATCGATCCACGAAGGCGGCGAACTGGGCTATTCGCTCAGTCATGCCTTCGGCGCCGCGTTCGACAATCCCGGCCTGATCGTGGCCTGCGTGGTAGGTGACGGTGAAGCCGAGACCGGACCGCTGGCGACCGCCTGGCACGCCAACAAGCTGCTCGACCCGATCACCGATGGCGCGGTGCTGCCGATCCTGCATCTGAACGGCTACAAGATCAGCAACCCGGCCGTGCTGGCGCGCATCGGGCATGACGAACTGGAGCATTTTTTCCGCGGCTGCGGCTGGACGCCGTACTTCGTGGAGGGCGACGATCCGGCCACCATGCACGAGCTGATGGCGCGCACCCTGGACCGGGCCATCGACGACATCCACACGATCCAGAGCCGCGCCCGCACCAACCAGGACGCCACCCGCCCCCGCTGGCCGATGATCGTGCTGCGCTCGCCCAAGGGGTGGACCGGGCCGAAGGTGGTTGATGGCCGGCCCATCGAAGGCACGTTCCGCTCGCACCAGGTGCCGCTGCTGGTGGATGGCGCGCACCCCGATCACGTACCGCTGCTGGAAAGCTGGATGAAGAGCTACCGCCCGCAGGAGCTGTTCGACGCGCATGGCTGGCTGCTGCCCGAGCTGGCCGCCCTGGCACCGGTGGGCGAGCGCCGCATGGGCGCCAATCCGCACGCCAACGGCGGGCTGCTGTTGCGTGACCTGCGCATGCCGGACTTTCACCAGCACGCGGTGCAGGTGCCCGCGCCGGGCGCCGTCGACGCCCAGGACACACAGGTGCTGGGCCCGTTCCTGCGCGATGTCGCCACGCTCAACCAGGATCAGCGCAATTTCCGCCTGTTCGGTCCGGACGAGACGCTTTCGAATCTGCTGGGGGCGGTGTTTGAAGTGACCAACCGCCAGTGGGACGCATGCGAGCAAAGCAATGACGAGTTCCTTGCTCCCGCGGGTCGCGTGCTCGATTCGATGCTCAGCGAACACCAGTGTGAAGGCTGGCTGGAAGGCTATCTGTTGACCGGACGCCACGGCCTGTTCAACAGCTACGAGGCCTTCATCCGCATCGTCGACTCGATGTTCAGCCAGCACGCCAAGTGGCTCAAGGTGACCAGGGAACTGCCGTGGCGCCGGCCGATCGCCTCGCTGAATTACCTGCTGGCCTCGCACGTGTGGCAGCAGGACCACAACGGTTTCACCCACCAGGACCCCGGGTTCCTGGACCACGTCATCAACAAGAAGGCCGACATCGTGCGCGCGTACCTGCCACCCGATGCGAACTGCCTGCTGTCGGTGATGGACCACTGCCTGCGCAGCCGCAACTACGTCAACGTGGTCGTCGCCGGCAAGCACGCGCTGCCGCAATGGCTGACCATGGACGCGGCCGTGGTGCATTGCACCCAGGGCATCGGTATCTGGCAGTGGGCCAGCAACGACCAGGACAGCGAACCGGACGTGGTGATGGCCTGCTGCGGCGACACGCCGACGCTGGAGGTGTTGGCCGCGGTATCGATCCTGCGCGAGCATCTGCCCGAATTGAAGGTACGCGTGGTCAACGTGGTCGACCTGATGAAGCTGCAGTCGTGTTCCGAACATCCGCATGGTTTGGACGATGTCGATTACGACTCGCTGTTCACCCGCGACAGGCACATCATTTTCGCCTTCCATGGCTATCCCTGGCTGATCCACCGCCTCACCTACCGGCGCGCCAATCGGGAACTGCATGTGCGTGGCTACAAGGAGGAAGGCACGATCACCACGGCCTTCGACATGCGCGTGCAGAACGATCTGGACCGCTTCCACCTGGTGCAGGACGTGATCGACCGCTTGCCACACCTGGGCTCGCGTGGCGCGTACCTGAAGCAGCAGATGCGCGACAAGCTGATCGAGCACAGCCACCACATCCAACGACACGGTGAGGACATGCCTGAAATCCGTGACTGGAGGTGGAAAACATGACGTCGCGGGAATGCGTTGCCGGAACATCGGCAGCGGCCGCCTGCGGGTATCACTTCGCTGCGCCGCTTCATTCCTGTAGCGCGGCGCCTGGACCGGCAGCGTAAAGGCGGGCGGTGGCTGCTGGTGACTGCTGGTGACTGCGTTGTCCTGGCATCTCCGGCTGACCCGCAAGGGCGAACCGTTCGCAGGTCGGCAGGTGGCCCCGGACAGCCTGTCCGACCTCATTGTCCAGCTGGCGCGGACTGCGGTGCGGGAAGTTCGGGGCAGTCCCGGCGTCAGCCAATCACCCCGTCGATACCTGAAGCGTCGCAGCATCGATCTTGCATCGTTGGCGTCCATCGGGATGCCGGTCCTATCCACAGGAGAATCCCATGGACCTGATCCGCAACGGCAGCCTTCCTTCCGCGAAGGGTCCGCCGGACCACTTCACCGGCAATGTCCGCATCGACATGCCTTTCAAGGGGACGGGTGAGGCGACGATCTCCGGCGTCCTCGTCAGCTTCGAACCGGGTGCGCGCAGCGCCTGGCACACCCATCCGCGCGGACAGGTGCTCATCGTCACCGCCGGCAAGGGCTGGACCCAGTGCGAGGGCAGCCCGATCGTCGAGATCAACGCCGGCGACATCATTGTCTGCCCGCCGGGTCACCGGCACTGGCACGGCGCCACGCCCACCACGGCGATGACCCATATCGCCGTGCAGGAAGCGGTCGACGGCAGCGCTGTCCACTGGATGGAGAAGGTCGGCGACGAAACGTACAACGCGGGTCCATCCGCCCCCTGATCCCCCCGGCAAAGGAGTCTTCCCATGCTTGCCACCGTCTTGCACGGCCCCGGCGACGTCCGCCTCGAGCAGGTCGCCGACCCGATAATCGAAAAGCCGACCGATGCCCTCATCCGGCTGTCGGCCACCTGCATCTGCGGGTCCGACCTGTGGCCCTACCGCGGCCTGCAGCCGCAGACAGGTCCCCTGCACATGGGCCACGAATACTGCGGCGTGGTCGTCGAAGTCGGCGCCGAAGTGCGGACCATCAAGCCCGGCCAGTTCGTCGTGGGGTCGTTCTGCATTTCCGACAACACCTGCCCGCATTGCGGCTTCGGTTTCCAGTCGTCCTGCGCGCAGGGCGAGTTCATGCGCGGCGCGCAGGCCCCGTATGCCCGCGTTCCGCTGGCCGACGGCACGCTGGTGGCCACGCAGGAAATCCCCGGTCACGAGCGGATTCCCCATCTGCTGGCGGTATCCGATGTCCTGGGCACGGGCTGGTACGCCGCCGACGCCGCGAACGTTCGTCCAGGTGGCACCGTGGTGGTCGTGGGCGATGGCGCGGTGGGTCTGATGGGCGTGTTGGCGGCAAGCCAGATGGGCGCGGAGCGGATCATCGCGATGAGTCGTCACGCGTCGCGGCAGGCGCTGGCCCGCGAGTTCGGCGCCACCGATCTGGTCGCCGAGCGCGGCGACGCGGGCATCGACCGGATCATGCAGCTCACCCACGGCGTGGGCGCGGACTCGGTGCTGGAATGCGTCGGCATGCAGGAATCGATGCAGCAAGCGATGGGCGCATGTCGTCCGGGCGGCAGCATCGGTTATGTCGGTGTCCCGCATGGCGTGACCTTCGATGGCCAGAAGCTGTTCTTTTCCCAGCGCCGCATGCTCGGCGGCCCGGCGCCGGTGCGTCGCTTCCTGCCGGACCTGATCGAGCGCGTGCTCACCGGCAGCATCCATCCGGGCAAGGTGTTCGACCTGGAGTTGCCCCTCGCCGATGTCGCCGAAGGCTACAAGGCGATGGACGAGCGCCGGGCAATCAAGACCCTGTTGCGGGTGTGACTGATGACGGGGCCGGAAGGCGGCTTCATCACCGGGAGTGATTTCCTGATCGATGGCGCTTCTACGGGCTCTGGGCGCAACGTTGAAACCCGCGCGGCAGCCAGGGCCGGGGGCTGAGGTCTGCTGCTGGCCTGCCAAAAACAGAACCCGGCTTTCGCCGGGCTCCGTCCTGTATCGAATCAGATTTTCCAGATCAACCCGATTGCCGGCCTACTTCGCCTTGCCCTGGTTGGCCACGGCTTCGGCCGCCTTTCTGGCCGCCTCCGGATCGCCGAGGTAGCGGAACGACTTCACCGTCAGGTCATTGTTCAACTCAAACAGCAGCGGGATGCCGGTGGGAATGTTGAGCTCGAGGATTTCTTCGCGGGAGACGTTGTTGAGGTACTTGTACAGCGCGCGCAGCGAGTTGCCGTGGGCGGTGACCAGTACCGTCCTGCCGTCCTTGAGCTGCGGGGCAATGGCATCAAACCAGTACGGCAGCACGCGCTCCAGCGTGGTGGCCAGCGATTCGGTGGCCGGCAAGGCGTTGCCGTCCAGGCTGGCATAGCGGCGGTCGTGCAGCGGATGGCCGGGATCGGCCAGATCCATCGGCGGCGGCGGGATATCGTAGGAGCGGCGCCAGACCTTGACCTGGTCCTCGCCGTGCCTGGCGGCGGTTTCAGCCTTGTCCAGGCCCTGCAGCCCGCCGTAATGACGCTCGTTGAGACGCCAGCTTTTGTGCACCGGCAGCCAGTCCTGATCCATCGCGGTCAGCGCGCCCTGCAAGGTGAGGATCGCGCGCTTGAGCACCGAGGTGTGGGCGACATCGAACTGCAGCCCTTCCTCGCGCATCATCTGCCCGGCGGCGATGGCCTCGCGGCGGCCCTGCTCGGTCAGGTCCACGTCCACCCAGCCGGTGAAACGGTTGTCGAGGTTCCACTGGCTCTGGCCATGGCGCAACAGTACGAGTCTACGGGTCACTGCGAGTCTCCGGATGGGGGAAAAGCGGACCCGGATTGTAGCCCTATCGACACCGCCGCCCGGCCGCCCGCCTCGGCAAACACGCAGCAGCCGGGTGGACCGGGCCGGGCGCTCGCGCTTCCGGCGATGGCACGGGCAGCGCGGCCATTGGGGCAATCATTTGCGGCCAGGGGGGGGCGGAAAGAGGGTTTTGCCGGTACCGCCGGCCCCGGCAGGCGGGCCGGAATCGACCGGGACGCGCCCGCACCGCGCGGTACCACGGCCGCCCTCCCCGGCCGGCCGCACGAAACCGCTGCCGGAAACGGTCCGTTGCCGCCGTGGCGCCGCCGGATCCGATCGGCCGTGCGATGCTGGCATTTGAACAATTATGGAGACCCCGCGATGGCTACCCTCATTGCCCCCCGCATCCATGATCTTGGCGGCTTCCAGGTGCGGCGTGCGGTGCCGTCGCTGCAGGCGCGCAGCGTGGGCCCGTTCGTGTTTGTCGACCACATGGGGCCGGCGATCTTCGAACCCGGCCGCGGCATCGACGTGCGCCCGCATCCGCACATCGGCCTGGCCACGGTCACCTTCCTGTGGTCCGGGCAAATCGGCCACCGCGACACCCTGGGGTCGAACCAGGTGATCCGTCCTGGCGATGTGAACTGGATGACCGCCGGCCGCGGCATCGCCCATTCCGAGCGCACTCCGCCGGGCGAGCGCGCACACGAACATCCGCTGCATGGCATGCAGACCTGGGTGGCGCTGCCCAGGTCGCACGAGGAAACCGATCCGGCGTTCTACCATTTCAGTGCCGAACAGCTGCCGCGGCAACAGCGCGATGGCGCCTTGCTGCGGGTGATCGCCGGCCGCGCCTATGGCGAGGAGTCGCCGGTGAAGGTGTTTGCCGACACCCTCAATGTCGCCCTCGATCTGGACGCGGGCGCCGAAATCGATCTGGATGCCGGCCATGCCGAGCGCGCGCTGTACCTGCTCGAAGGCGAGGCGCAGCTGGACGGGGTCGACATCCCCGCCCGGCACTTGGTGATCCCCGAACCGCAGGTGCGCGGGCGCCTGCGCGCCAAAACCCCTGTCAAGGCGATGCTGATGGGCGGCGAGCCGCTCGATGGCCACCGCCACCTGTGGTGGAACTTCGTCTCCAGCTCCAAGGAGCGGATTGAGCAGGCCAAGGACGATTGGCGGCAAGGGCGTTTTGGCACCATCCCCGGCGATGACCAGGAATTCATTCCACTGCCGCCCTGAGTATTCGTGGCAGCAGCGTTCACGCACTGATCACACCGCCACCCACGGCCTCGTTTACGTTTGCCGGACACCCGTTCCGGGTTATCCACGAAAGCGCAGACATGGGCATGGGCAAACGCGTTGCGGCCGAGTTCATCGGTACCTTCTATCTGGTTATGGGCGGGTGTGGCAGCGCGGTGCTGGCCGCCAATTTCGGCGGTACGGGCAATCCGCTGGGCATTGGCTTCATGGGTGTGGCGCTGGCGTTCGGCCTGACCGTGCTGACCGGCGCCTATGCCTTCGGCCATATCTCCGGGGCGCACTTCAATCCGGCAGTGAGCATCGGGCTGTGGGCCGGCGGCCGCTTTGCCGGCAAGGACCTGCTGCCCTACATCGTGGCCCAGTTGCTGGGCGGCTTCGCTGCGGCGTTCATCCTGCTGCAGATCGCGCAAGGCAATGCCGGTTTCGTGATCGACAGCAGTCATGCCGGCACCTTTGCCAGCAACGGCTATGGCGCACTGTCACCGGGCGGTTACAGCATGGCCGCCGCGTTCCTGTGCGAAGTGGTGCTGACCGCGTTTTTCCTGATGGTGATCATGGGCTCCACCCACGGCCGCGCGCCCACCGGGTTTGCGCCCCTTGCGATCGGGCTGGCGCTGACCCTGATCCACCTGATCAGCATTCCGGTGAGCAATACCTCGGTCAACCCGGCCCGCTCCACCGCGGTGGCGATATTTGCCGGCAGCGGCGCGCTGGGCCAGCTGTGGCTGTTCTGGCTGGCGCCGATCCTGGGCGGCATGATCGGCGGTATCGCCTACAAGTGGATCGGCCACGAACCGCATTGACCATGCACCGCGGCGGCGGCCACAACCGCTCCAGCGATTTGTAAGCCGGCCCGGCTTTGTAATAGGGTGGGTCCACCGTAGACGTGCATGGGGATGCGCGGGTCAGGCCATGGATACCACCGGCCTGCGGGGCAATGCGCTGGCTTCCGAACAATGCACACGATTCCGCCGGGCCTGTCCGTGCCGGCTCCTTCTGGGGGGAATGTGACGTGAAGACTGCAAGTGTTTTTTCCGGCCTTTTGCTGGCATTGGCCAGCCCTGCTGCGCTGGCCGAGCCAGCCGCCGGTTGCCCGTCCTTGCCGGCCAACGCGAACCTGCACTGGGAAGCGCAGGTGCAGAGCGATTTCATCGTCTGCAAGGCGACCACCGACGATGGCCGCGCGGTGTTGAACATGATGCTGGGCTCGCGCAATCCGGACCTGCCGTTGAACCGCCCGCTGCGCGCGGAAAAAGGTGGCTTTGCCGGGGAACCGCTGTACTGGTACCGGCTGGACATGGGCGGCCGCGACCTGCCTGGCCTGGAGTCGCGACGCATCACCGTGGTCAAGCTGGACAAGAAACGCTATGCGCAGATCTGGATCGATGCGGCCGACAGCAGCGAGCTGGGCCTGATGCAGGGGCTGACCCAGAGCATGCACCTCAATCCGTCGGCGCTGGCTGGAAGCAACTGACCGACCCCGGGTTGCCGACTGGCAATCCGGGGGCAGCACGGTCAGAAGCGCCCTTCCTGGTAGTCGACAAACGCCTGCATCAGCTGCTCGCGGGTATTCATCACAAACGGCCCATGCCGGGCCACCGGCTCGCGCAGCGGACGCCCGGCCACCAGCAGCAGCCGCGCGCCGTGTTCGCCCGCACCCAGCTGCAGCAGTGCACCGCCCCCCAGAACGCCCAGCTCATGGGTCGCCAGCATGCGCGCGTCCGCCCCCTCGCCCACCTGCGCGGTCCCTTCAAACACATAGGCGAAGGCGTTGTGGCCTTGCGGCAACGTGTAATGCCAGCGCACCCGCGGCTGCAGCGCGATATCCAGATACAGCGGATCGGTGGCCGGCTGCACGATCGGCCCGACCACCTCGCCCACCTGGCCGGCGATCACCTTCACGCTGACGCCCGGCACCGGGCTGGCCGTCGGAATGCGCTCGGGCGCGAACTCCTGGTACCGGGGCGCGGTCATTTTCTCGCGCCCCGGCAGGTTCACCCACAGCTGGAAACCGCGCATGCGGCCGGACTCCTGTTCCGGCATTTCCGAATGCACCAGGCCGCGGCCGGCGGTCATCCATTGCACGCTGCCCGGCGTGAGCAAGCCCTCATTGCCGTGGTTGTCCTTGTGCCTCATCCGTCCGTCGAGCATGTAGGTGACGGTTTCAAAACCCCGATGGGGATGGCTCGGGAAACCGGCAAGATAGTCCTCCGGCTGGTCGGTGCCGAACTCGTCGAGCATCAGGAACGGATCCAGATCCGGCAGTTCGGACGTCCCGATCACGCGGGTCAGGCGCACGCCGGCACCGTCGGACGTCGGCATGCCGCGGATCGTGCGCACCACGCGGGTGTGATTTGCGTTGCTCATGGGCAGGTTCTCCTGGACTGCTCAGACAATGGGTGTCCCCGGCGCCGGCGCCAACGGCCACCGGCGCAACCGATTGTTCCAGCGGCCGGCACGGACGGCGTTATGTGCAGCGGCCAGTCAGCGTGTTTTGCATGTGCAAACTACGACCAAAGTCGCATCTGCTTCACTTGCCGTACACGTTGACCCCTGCCGCGCATGGGAGGACTCTTAAGACGATCTCAGGGTGAGGCTTCTCATGAAAGGTTTTTCAAAAGTCGGCTGGGCGTTGCTGTCCATCCTCGGCGCAGGATGCCTGGGCGTGGTGGCCCTGCGCCGCGGCGAAAATATCAATGCGCTGTGGATCGTCGCCGCGGCGGTTTCGATTTACCTGGTGGCGTTCCGCTATTACGGCCTGTTCATCGCCAACAAGGTGCTTGGGGTCGATCCGACCCGCGCCACGCCGGCGGTCATCCACAACGATGGTCTGGACTATGTGCCGACCAACAAGCACGTATTGTTCGGCCACCACTTCGCCGCCATCGCTGGCGCCGGCCCGCTGGTCGGCCCGGTGCTGGCCGCACAGATGGGCTACCTGCCCGGCACGCTGTGGCTGATTGCCGGCGTGGTGCTGGCCGGTGCGGTGCAGGATTTCATGATCCTGTTCATCTCCACCCGTCGCAACGGGCGTTCGCTCGGCGATCTGGTGCGCGAGGAAATGGGCCAGGTGCCCGGCACCATCGCGTTGTTCGGTGTCTTCATGATCATGATCATCATCCTGGCGGTGCTGGCGATGATCGTGGTCAAGGCACTGGAGGGCAGCCCCTGGGGCATGTTCACGGTGATCGCGACGATGCCGATCGCCATTCTGATGGGCCTGTATATGCGCTACGTGCGCCCGGGCAAGATCGGCGAGATTTCGGTCGTGGGTCTGCTGCTGCTGGTTGCCGCGATCTGGTACGGCGGCAAGATCGCCGCCGATCCGGTGCTGGGCCCGATGTTCACCTTCACCGGGGTGCAGATCACCTGGATGCTGATCGGCTACGGTTTCGTCGCCGCGGTATTGCCGGTGTGGCTGTTGCTGGCCCCGCGCGACTACCTGTCCACCTTCCTCAAGATCGGCACGATTGTCGGCCTGGCGATCGGCATCCTGATCGTGATGCCGGAGCTGAAGATGCCGGCGCTGACCCAGTTCACCGACGGCACCGGCCCGGTGTGGAAGGGCAGCATGTTCCCGTTCCTGTTCATCACCATCGCCTGCGGCGCGGTCTCCGGTTTCCATGCGCTGATCAGCTCCGGCACCACGCCCAAGCTGCTCGCCAATGAAGGCCACGCCGCCTACATCGGCTACGGCGGCATGTTGATGGAGTCGTTCGTGGCGATCATGGCCATGGTCGCCGCCTCGATCATCGAGCCGGGCGTCTACTTCGCCATGAACAGCCCGGCCGCGATCATCGGCACCGATGTGGTCCATGCCGCGCAGGTCGTCAGCAGCTGGGGCTTTGCGATCACCCCGGATGCACTGAACGCGACGGCGGCCGAGATTGGCGAGCATTCGATCCTGTCGCGGGCCGGCGGTGCGCCGACGCTGGCGGTGGGTATCGCGCAGATCCTGCATTCGGTACTGCCGGGCGAAGGCATGATGGCGTTCTGGTACCACTTCGCGATCCTGTTCGAAGCGCTGTTCATCCTGACCGCGGTCGACGCCGGCACCCGTTCGGGCCGCTTCATGCTGCAGGACCTGCTGGGCAACTTCGTGCCGGCGCTGCGCCGCACCGATTCGTGGGTGGCCAGCTTCATCGCCACCGGCGGCTGTGTCGCGCTGTGGGGCTACTTCCTGTACCAGGGCGTGACTGACCCGCTGGGTGGCATCAACATGTTGTGGCCGCTGTTCGGCATCGCCAACCAGATGCTGGCCGGTGTGGCTCTGATGCTGTGCACCGTGGTGCTGTTCAAGCAGAAGAAGGAGAAGTACGCCTGGGTGCCACTGCTGCCAGCCATCTGGCTGCTGATCTGCACCACTGCAGCCGGCTTCATCAAGATCTTCTCCAGCGATCCGGGGGTGGGCTTCATGGCCCAGGCGCACAAGTACCGCGACGCGATCGCCGCCGGCAACCTGCTGCCGCCGTCCAAGGGCTTCGACCAGATGCAGCAGGTGATGATCAACAACTACATCAACGCCGGTCTCACCGTGCTGTTCCTGTTCGTGGTGTTCGCGGTGCTGGTGTATTCGGTCAGGACGATCATCGCCGCCCATGCGTCCCCGCTGCGGACCGATCGCGAGACCCCGTACGTGGCACTCAAGCCGCATGAGGTGGATCTGTAATGAGCACCGAACTCGTTCCTGTCGGCCAGCACCAGGCGTTCAAGCGCACCTGGCGGCGCCTGGTGCAGACGGCGCGACTGTGCTGCGGCGTGCCGGACTACGACAACTATGTGCGCCACGTCCGCGAAAAACATCCGGACCGTATTCCAATGGACTACAAGACGTTCTTCCGCGAGCGTCAGCAGGCACGGTTCGGTGGCAAAGGCGGTTTCCGCTGCTGCTGAATCCACAGCTTGGGAAGCACCCAAGGCGGGGCCATTGGCCCCGCCTTTTTCATGACGCACATCCATGTGCGTCACCGTTCGGCGGCATCGCCGTGAAAAACGGCTGTCCTGCCGTTTTTTCATGACGCACATCCCCGTGCGGCACCGCTCGGCGGCATCGCCGTGAAAAACGGCTGTCCTGCCCTTCTTTCCTGTCCGTGATCTGCAAAACCGATCACATGGGCACTGCGGATCGCCACAGATGCCGGTGCTAGGATCGGCCATCACCATGCAATCCCGGGCTCTACCACTCATACAACGCAACCGGAAAGGAAACTGGAATGCAGAGAAAGATCCCTGTTCTGGCAACAATAGCCACTTCGTTGCTTATGGCTTCATGCGCGAGAACAACCGTTTCGTGCCTAAAAAATGTCGCTTTATGCGTAAACACAATGGCTCAAGAAAGGGAGCAACCGCGAGTGCCAGCCAACACCCAGCAAAAAACCCCCTTCACCGATCCAGCCGTGAAGCCTCTGGCAGATGCCATTGCTGACGGTAAGACCGCTCGGATAAAGGCACTGGCGCCGACCACCGATCTGGCTGCTCGAGGCCAGTACAATGTGACCCTGATGGAGTGGGCAATCTGGAACCAGAAACCCGCCTCACTCGAAGCGCTGCTGGAGGCTGGAGCCGATCCCTCCCTGATCGGGATGGATGACGAAACCGTCGTGCATATGGCCGCGATGGTCGATCCACCGGAGTACCTCCAGGTCCTGCTCAAACACAAGGTTCCCGTCGACTACACGCGTCCCACCAATGGCTGGACGCCGCTGTTCGTTGCGGTGATGTACGACCAGCATATCCAGCGCGATCTTTTGATCAACGCAGGCGCCGACATCAAGCGTCGAGATCACCTTGGAAACACCCTGCTTCACATTGGCGCCAAGGATCCAGACACCGTACTCAAACTGTTGGAGGCGGGTGTCGATCCCACTCTGCGCAACAACAATGGCGATACGTTCCAACTTTCCTTTTTTAGAACGCCGGAAAAGCTGCTCAACGCCAAGGGGAAGGCAGGTCGTGACCAAGTTCGCGGCTGGCTGGAGCGCCACAACATTGCCATCGAGCATTGATACGGAGGAAGGCGCTTGTCATGGAATCGACTACTTCCACCAAATTTGATGCCCAATCAATCACCGGTACAACGCCGCAACCTATTGACCTTCAATTACCACAGGTACTTCAAGATCTCTACGCTCATGCGCGTAGCCGTCGCGAAGGTCAATCTCCAGAGCCCGCCCTTCTCCCGCCCGGCTGGACCCGAATCAGTGAACAAGAGCTTATAAGCAAAAGTATCGGCACTTCCTTGTTACACAACGACAGGTCTGGTTTCGATGCAAGCTTCTATCGCGGCCCTGACGGACAGGTAGTCCTGGCATTCTGCGGAACCGACGAAGGTAAAGACTGGCCACAGAATCTGGGACAGGGCGTCGGACTCCAGACAAGGCAGTACAAAAATGCCATCGAGTTGACCGAAAGAGCTTTGGCTGTTTACGGCGACAATCTGTTACTGACTGGACACTCTTTGGGCGGTGGCCTCGCTGCTGCCGCTGGCGTCATCAACAACACACCCGCCGTTACTTACAACTCTGCAGGCGTACATAGCAACACCTTCGAACGTGCACGCTTGGACCCGATCGCTGCAAAACAATACGCAGCGGAAGGTCTGATCCGTAACTACAGCGTCAAGAACGAATTACTTACACACCTGCAGGAAGACAGCATCCCACTGAAATGGGCACTGCCCGATGCCATTGGCCATCGCATTGAACTCCCCGACCCCGCCCCGCTGTCGTTTGGCCAGCGCCTGATCCCGGGAACAATGCTCAAGCATCGATATGACCTTCATGGCATCGCCTCGGTAATGGACTCGCTGGATCTGCAACAGCTGCGCGATGCCGAACAAGGTAAAGCAATCAAAGCCCCGGCATCGGCCAATAGTGTCGGGAACCGGTTGTTCGAAGATGCGGTCATCCAGCTTGAGCCCCAGCGCGAGAAGCTGGGCCTGAAAGACGACGTGACCTTCCTCAACACCGCAGCGGGTATCGCCGCGCGCTCGGCGGATGATGGGCTGGACAGAATCGACCATATGGTCTTTCACGGGGATCGACTGTTCGCTGTCCAAGGCCGCCTGCATGACCCGGCGCATCGGCGCAGCAACCTTGATCTGGCAGCGGCAATGGACATGCCGATGCAGGCCAGCATCCATCAGCTCGAGCAGCACCAACGCCTGAATCCGGCCAACGCGCAAATCGAACCTGATCACAGTCGACGGCATTTTGCGATGGGCTGATCTGACGCCGTCAGCGCCCAGAAAGAAGGACAGCAGCTGCTGTCCTTCTTTTTGAACGGCTTTTCTGTCGCAGCAGCGGACTCAGGCCCCCGCCATCCACTTGAGCATCAGCCCGGTGATGTAGGCCAGCACCGTGCCGGTGGCATAGCCGACCGTGCCCAGCAGCACGCCCACCGGCGCCAGGCTGGGGTGGAACGCCGCCGCCACCACCGGCGCCGAAGCCGCCGCGCCGACATTGCCCTGCGAACCGATGGCCAGGAAGAACATCGGCGCCTTCAGCAGGCGGCCGACCACGTACAGCAGCAGCACGTGCGTGCCCATCCAGATCACCCCCAGCAGGAACAGCCACGGACGCTCCAGCAGCGAGAGCAGATCCATCTGCATGCCGATGCAGGCGATCAGGAAGTACAGGAACAGCGTGCCGACCTTGGAGGCGCCGGCTGCTTCCAGCTCACGGGCGCGGGTGAAGCTCAGCGCCAGGCCGGCGAAGGTGGACAGCATCACCACCCAGACGAACTGGTTGTCCAGCGAGGCCTGCTTGGCGAAGCTGATGTTCTGCGCGCACCAGTTCGACAACGGCGCAGCCAGCGCGTGCGCCGCGCCGACAATGCCCAGGCCCACACCGACAATGACCATCAAATCGGTCAGGGTCGGAATGCGGGCGCTTTTGGCCTGGTAGTCGGCGATCCGACGCTTCATGTCATCGATGGCCGAGGTGTCGGCACCGTTGCGTGCGTCGATGCCCTGCGCCCGCCCGGCCAGCCAGATCAGGGCGGGCATCAGCAGGATGCTGGCACACACCACATCGACCACGGCGAACTGGCCGAAGGTGGTGGCATCGACATTGAAGGTCTCGCGCATCGCGGCCATGTTGGCGCCGCCGCCGATCCAGCTGCCGGCCAGCGCCGCCATGCCGGCCCAGGTGTCCCCGGCCACGGTGGGCGAGTGGATGAGCTTCATCGCCTGGAAGGACGCCAGCGCGCCGAGCATGATGCCCACGGTGCCGGTGACGAACATGATCAGCAGCTTCGGGCCAAGCCTGGCGATGCCCTTCAGGTCGATCGACAGGGTCAGCAGCACCAGCGCCGCCGGCAGCAGCACATCGCGCGCGATGGGGTTGTAAAGCTTGGTGGTATGCCCGTCGATCACCCCGGCGGTGTTGTAGATGGCCGGAATGAAGTAGCACAGCAGCAGCGCCGGCACCCAAGCGAAGAATTTGCGCCAGAACGGCGTCGGTCCGCTGGCCAGATAGAAGATCGTGGCCAGCGTGGCCGCGATCAGGCCGAGGCCGACGATGTCATTGGTGATCAGTGCGGTGGTGCTCTCGGTCGGCATCAACCCGTTCCCCTGTCGATCGATTGATAAGAAAAAAAAACGCCGCAGGACGCGGCGATAGCGCAGCTTAGCACCGCCAGGGCGGCGTATCACGGCGCAGCGCGGCATCGGATGGCCACGCTGCGGCGCTATGCGGCAATGCCGCCTCGCCAGGAGGCGGCACCAGCATTACTGGCCGATGTGCTGCTTGAGCCAGCCGTTGACCGTGTCGTGCCACTGCACGCTGTTCTCCGGCTTCAGCACCCAGTGGTTCTCGTCCGGGAAGTACAGGAACTTGGATTCGATGCCCTGGCGCTGCAACGCGGTGAACGCACCCAGCCCCTGCTCGACCGGGATGCGGTAGTCGAGCTGGCCGTGCACGATCAGCATCGGCTTCTTCCAGTCGGCGACATGGTTGACCGGGTTGAACTTCTCGTAGTTGGCCGCCTTCTGGTACGGCGTGCCGCCCTGCTCCCATTCGGTGAACCACAGCTCCTCGGTGGCGTAGCCCATCATGCGCTGGTCGAACACGCCGTCATGGTTGACCAGGCACTTCCACGGCCCGTTCCAGTTGCCGGCGATCCAGTTGACCATGAAGCCACCGTAGCTTGCGCCCAGGGCGCAGGCCTTGTCGCCGTTGAGGAAGCGGTATTTCTGCTGCGCCGCCGCCCAGCCCTTCTGCAGGTCTTCCAGCGGGCGGTCGCCCCAGTGCTGGCTGATCGCATCGGTGAACGCCTGGCCGTAGCCGGTGGAGCCGTGGAAGTCGATCATCACCACCGCGTAGCCTTGTCCGGCATAGGTCTGCGGGTTCCAGCGGTAGCTCCAGCCGTTGCCGAAGCTGCCCTGCGGGCCGCCGTGGATCAGGAACGCCACCGGGTAGTTCTTGCCTTCCTCGTAGTTCCAGGGCTTGACCACGTAACCGTGCACGGTCTCGTCGTTCCAGCCCTTGAACGAGAACTGCTCGAACTCGCCGAATTTCACGTCCGGCAGCATCTCGCCGGCACTCGGGGTGATGGCGCGCAGCTGTCCACCGCTCACGCTGGTGGTGAACAGCTGGTCGCCGCTCTGCAGCGAATTGCGGGTGAAGGCCAGGGTGTCGCCGGCGATCTCGAACGCGGACACACTGCCCTCGCCCACCACTTTTTCCGCCTTGCCGCTGGCCACGTCCACCGCGAACAACGGGTGTTCGCCCATGTGCTGGGCAGTGGTGTAGATCGTCTTGCCATCGGCGGACAGGGTCGCGCCATCGGCCGAGCTGTCCCATGCCGGAGCGATTTCACGGGTCTTGCCGCTGGCCAGATCCATCGCCATCAGGCCGAAGCGGTCGGCTTCGAAACCCGGGCGCTTCATCGCGCGGTAATACAGGGTCTTGCCGTCGGCACTGAACACCGGGCCGGCATCCCAGGCCGGATTGGCGGCGGTCAGGTTCTTCGGGGCGCGTTTGCCTGTGGCATCGAGCTGGTACAGGTCGAAGTTGGTCGACCACGGCTCTTCGCGGCCAGCGACGCGGATGGACGCCACCACCGACTTGCCATCCGGCGACCACACGAAATCCTCGTTGCCACCAAACGGTTTGGACGGCGCGTCACCGGCCAGGGTGGCGCTGATCGCCGAGGCACCCTTCACCGGCGCTTCCTTGGCCTTGGGCAGCGGCGCCACGAACAGGGTGTTGCGGCGGCCGTCATTCCAGGTGTCCCAATGGCGCACGAACAGGCTGTCGAACACCTGGCCGCTGTGCTTGGCAGCGGCGGTCTTGTCCAGCCGCGTGCGGGTGCAGGCCAGGTCGGAGCCACAGCCCTGGAACGCGCCGCTGCTGAACAGCACGCGGTCGCCCTGCGGCGAAATCCGGAAGCTGTCCACATCCAGCGCGAAATCGGTCAACTGCCGCGGCGCGCCGCCCTGCAGCGATTGCGAATACAGCTGCTGGCTGCCGGACTTGGCGCTGAGGAAATACACGGTGCCGCCGTCGGCCGACAGCGCAGCCGAATTGACGTTCCAGCCTTCCGGGGTCAGCCGCGCGGGCGGAGCGATGTCGCGGGTACGCAGGTTGCGGGTCCACAGGCTGCTGCCGGCCTTGCCGCTGGCGCTGTCCAGCTGGCGCTTGGCGAACACCACGGTGCCGCCGTCGGCGGTCAGCAATGGCGCCGAAAAGCGGTCCATCGCCACCATGTCGCGGACGTCAAAGCCACGTTCGGCCGCCAGCGAAGGCATCGCGGTCAGCAGGCACAACGGCAACAGGGCGTATCGAAGTTTCATGGGTGTCTCCGGGACACGGCAAAACCCGGATAGTAGGCGCGCAGACACGGCTGGCGCAAAGGTATGAAGTCATGCCGCGGCCGGCGCCAGCGCCAGTCCCCGTGGAAAAAGCGAAGCCCCGCCGGAGCGGGGCTTCATTCCCTCTGCCCGGGCGCCGTGGATCGGCGGCCGGACCTGCTCTCAATCCGCCTTCGCGGCCTTCTGCTCACCCTTCTGGCCGGTGCGATACAGCAGCCAGCCCACCAGCGCCAGCACCACCAGGCCGATCCACTGGCCCAGATGGAACGTTTCCGGCAGCGCCAGCACGTCGGCACGTGCCGACACCACGATCGGAATCGCGATGGCGATGCCCATCAGCGCCTCACCGGTGATCAGGCCGGCCGAGAACAACACGCCGGGGCGGTGCGCGACGTCGCGGCCTTCCTCGTTATCGGGATGCAGCTTGTGGAAACGCTCGACCAGATGCGCCAGCAGGCCCCCCAGGAAGATCGGCACCATCAGCTCCAGTGGCAGGTAGATGCCGATGGCCGCGGCCAGCACCGGCACACGGAAACGCTTGCCGGTGGCCTTGAGCCAGTTGTCCAAAGCGATGATCACCGCACCGACCGCCACCCCCAGCGCGATCATCATCCACGGCAGCTCGCCGCCAAACAGGCCGCGGGCCACCGAGGCCATCAGGTTCGCCTGCGGCGCGGCCAACGCGTTGGGATGCTCGGCCGTGGGCGCACCGATGCCGTAGGCATGGGCCAGCAGGTTCAGCACCGGCGCCATGATCAGCGCGCACGAGAACGCGCCGATGCCCAGCATCAGCTGCTGCTTCCACGGGGTCGCCCCCACCAGATAGCCGGCCTTGAGGTCCTGCAGGTTGTCGCCTCCGACCGCCGCGGCGCAGCACACCACCGCGCCGATCATGATCGCGGCCACCGCACCGATCGGCGAATCGCGACCGAGCATCAGCACCAGGATCGCCGAGGCGAACAGGATGGTGGAGATGGTGATGCCCGAGACCGGGTTGTTGGACGAACCGATCAGGCCGGCCAGGTAGGCCGACACCGACACGAACAGGAAGCCGGCGACGATCATGATGATGGTCATCGGAATACTGACCAGCCACTGGCCGACGATGGCCTGGTACAGCCCCAGCAGCGGCAGGGTGAACAGCAGCAGCGCCACCAGCATCCATTTCATCGGCAGGTCGCGGTCGGTTTCGGCCACCTGCACACTGCCGGCGCTCTTGCGCGCGGCGGCAAAGCCGCTCTTGATGCCCTTGAGCAGCGACTTGCGCAGCGAGAACAGCGTCCAGATGCCGCCGATCAGCATCGCGCCCACGCCCAGGTAGCGGATTTTCGCCGCCCAGATCGAGAACGCGGCATCGGCCGAGGAGGCGGTGGCGATGGAGGCCGCCAATGCCGGATCGGAGTTCATGAAGAACGCCTGGTACAGCGGAATGGCGATATGCCAGGACAGGATCGCGCCGGACAGCACCACGATGCCGACATTCAACCCGACGATGTACCCCACGCCCAGCAACGCCGGCGACAGGTTGGTACCGATGAACGCGGTGACCTTGGAACTGCCCAGGTAGGCCGACTGCACCCAGGTATCGGGAATCACCCGCAGGCCACTGGCCGCGGCCAGCTTGACCGTGGCGCCAATGGCGGCGGACACCGCCAGGATCTTCATCCCCGGGCCTGGATTGTCACCGGCCTTGAGCACTTCGGCCGCGGCCTTGCCTTCCGGGAACGGCAGCGGGTCTTCGACAATCATCGAGCGCCGCAGCGGCACCGAGAACAGCACGCCGAGCAGGCCGCCCAGGCCGGCGATACTCAGCACCCACCAGTATTTGAAGTCGGGCCAGTAGCCCATGATCACCAGCGCCGGGACAGTGAAGATCACGCCGGCGGCAATCGAGGAGCCGGCCGAGGCGCCGGTCTGGACGATGTTGTTTTCTAGGAGGGTGCCGCCACCCAGCAGGCGCAGCACACCCATCGAGACGACGGCGGCGGGAATGGCGGTGGCGATGGTCAGGCCTGCGAACAGGCCGAGGTAGGCGTTGGCGGCGGCAAGGATCACCGCCAGCACGATGGACAGAACCACCGCCCTGAAGGTGAGCTGGCGTGGTGCAGCGTTGTTCATGGATGCCCCTGATGGCAAAAAACTTCCTCACGCTATCCCCAGCCGCCGTTCAAGTCCAGCCGCCACCCTTGCGCGCAATCGCGGGGCGACAGCCGCTACCCGCCACCGCATCCGTTGCGGCAAAGCCAGCGGCCGCATCCGGCAAGATGGCCGGCGACAGCTGCCACGCACCGCCGGCAAGCACGCGGCGCGGCCCTATACTCGCGGCGGTCTCCCGCCCGCCCGATGCCGATGCCCACCGCTGCCGCACTGCCCGCCCCCGCTTCCGACGATTTCCTCGGCCACCCCAAAGGCGTCTACGTCTGTTTCTTCACCGAGATGTGGGAGCGCTTCTCCTTTTACGGAATGAAGGCGCTGCTGCTGCTGTACCTCACCAAGCACCACCTGTTCGGTGACAAGGCCGGGCTGGACCTGCTCGGCGCCTACGGTGGCCTGGTGTATTGCCTCCCGGTATTTGGCGGTCTGCTGGCCGATCGCTGGCTGGGCATGCGCAAGGCGGTGGTGTTCGGCGGCATCCTGCTGGTGTTGGGCCATATCGGCATGGTGGTGGAAGGCACGCAGGCCAGCCGCATCGGCGGGGAAGTGGTCCGCGACGAAGCCGCGCTGGGGGTGACCTATCTGTCGCTGGCGCTGATCATCATGGGCGTGGGTTTCCTCAAACCCAACATTTCCACCATCGTCGGCAAGCTCTACGCCGCCAACGATCCGCGCCGCGACTCGGGCTTTTCGCTGTTCTACGCCGGCATCAACCTCGGCGCGCTGTTCGCCTCGCTGATCTGCGGCTTCCTCGGCGAGGCCTATGGCTGGAAGTACGGCTTCGGCGCTGCCGGCATCGGCATGGTGGTGGGACTGTGCATGTTCCTGTGGGGGCAGAAGTACCTGCACGGGCATGCCGAACCGGCGGAGCCGGCACGCCTGCGTGACCGCATTGCCGGGCTGCCGCGCGAGTGGCTGATCTACGCCGTCGCGGTGCTCGGCGTGGTGCCGGTGGCCGGACTGATGTGGGCCGCGGCCAACGGCGCCTTCGCGCTGGGCGGAGAGCTCAGCCTGGCCTTGATGCTGATGATCGTGGTGCTGGGCGGCGTGCTGCTGTGGTTTGCCTGGTTCACCGGCACCCAGTGCACTCCCGTGCAACGCCAGCAGATGATCGCGTTGATGGCGCTGATCTTCATGGCGCTGGTGTTCTTCACCCTGTACGAGCAGACCTACGGCTCGTGGGTGACCTTCACCGACCGCCTGTTGACCAAGGACATCGTGCCTTCACTGGTGATCCGCCAGGGCACGCCGCTGCCGTGGTCGATCGCCTCGCTGCTGCTGGCGCCGCTGGGCTTCGTGGTGGCCGCGCGCCTGTCCGAGCACGCGCCCGCCTCGGCGGCACCGCGGCTGCTGTTTGCCGGCATCGCCAGCCTGATGCTGGTGCTGCTGGTCCGCGATTGCCTGGTGCTGCCGCAGACCGCCGGCTCGTTGACCTATCTTGGCGCCCTGTTCCTGGTCCTGCTGGCGCCGCTGTTCGCCGCCTTGTGGGCCTGGCTGGACAAGCACCGGCTGGATCCGTCCAAGCCGCTGAAATCGTCCTTCGGGCTGGTGTTCGCCGCGCTGTCATTCATCCCGCTGGCGCTGGCCGCCCAGCAGGTGGGCGTGAGCGGACAGATGGCCAGCGTGTGGTGGCTGGTATTGGCCTACCTGATCCTGGAGATCGGCGAGATGTGCCTGTCGCCCGTGGGCCTGTCGGCGGTGACCCAGCTGGCCGCCCCGCGCGTGGTCAGCCTGATGATGGGCACCTGGTTTCTGGCCACCGCGTTTTCGGAAACCCTGGCTGCGCTGTTCGGCAAGCTCGCCGCCATCGAGGTGCCCGAAGGCGAAGTGATGAACCTCGCCGACGCCGCCGCGCGCTACGAGCACCTGTTCTGGCTGCTGATGTGGATCGGCCTGGGCTGCGCGCTGCTCGCCCTGCTCGCCTCGCCACTGCTCAAGCGGATGATGCACGGCGTGCGCTGAGTGCGCACCGCCCCGATGAAAATACAAACGGCGCCTTATGGCGCCGTTTGTAGTTGCTGACTTCTCGTGCTGTATCCCGCCTCGAGAGAGGCAGCAGTTTCACGGCTGGGCAGCACCCTGCGCAGGACGTCCGCCAAGATGGCGAGACAGGAAACCCAGCAACTTGGTGTAGTACTCGCGCTGGTGCGGCTCGGTATAGAAGCCATGGCCCTCAGTATCGTAGTACAGGGTTTCTACCGGCACGCCGGCCTTTTCCAGCGCGGCCGCCATCCGCTTGCTGTGCTGGATGGGTGCCCGCTCGTCCTTGCCACCAGCAGCCAGGAACACCGGTACCTTGATGCGGTCAGCCAGGTTTACCGGCGACACCGCCGCAAGCTGACTGCGCTCGCCCAGCCACTCCCGCAGATAGGTTTCACCCGAGCGCCGGCCCTGGATATCACCGGTGCTGTGCATGAGTGGCAGATCGTATACACCCACGTATCCGGCAGCGCATTGGTACAGCCCCGGCTCCTTGGCCACGCCCATCAGTGCGGCATACGCGCCATAACTCGCGCCGTAGATGCAGATCCTGCGCGGATCCGCATGCCCCTGTGCGATCGCCCACCGGGTGGCGTCAGTGACGTCATCCTGCATCGTACCGCCCCACTGCCGGGCACCGGCATGCTGGAATGCTCGGCCATAGTTCCCGGAACCGCGGTAGTTGACCTGTAGCACGGTGTAGCCTGCAGCCGCCAGCATTTGCGCATCGCGGTCGTATTCCCAGGTATCGAAGATGCCGAAGGGGCCGCCATGGGGCATCACCACCATCGGCCGGGCTCCGCTCACTCCGCGGGGCACGGTCATGTATCCATGGATAGGCAACAGGTCACGCGCGTTGAAGGTGAACAGTTCCACGGTGGCCATCATGTTCGGATCGACCCAGTCGCTGCGGCTGATCAGGTGCGAAGCCTTCCTGGCGACGGTGTCGTACAGAAAGAAGTCTCCGGGGTTGTTGCCCGACCACGTCCGCACCAGCATCAGCCGGCCATCCTTGGTACTGGACGTGACAAACAGCGGATCACCTCCGAACGCCGCCTCCAGGCTGCGGTACATCCGTGCTTCCGGTGATGTCTCATCGAAGAACAGGGTTTTATGACGGCCATCCATCACCTGCGCCCCGACCGGCATCGAGGTGCCGTTGCGGTAGATGATCGACAGCGGATCGGCGCCTTTGTCGTGCAGCACCTGCTTGCGCTCACCACTGGCCGGATCCCAGGCCACGATGGTATCGGTGCCCTGCCCGGCCTGGATCTGCAGATAGACCAGGCGATTGTCTTCGGAAAATCCCAGTGGCGTCTCGATGCGGCCACTGACATCCTCATCGTTGATCAAACGCCACTCGCTACCGGCACCTTCGCGATAGTAGAGCTTATTGACGTTGTCCACGCCCGCACCGTGCGTCAGGCGAACCTCACCGGTGTTGTCTGTTGTGAAAGAGGCGCGGCGTACAGGAGCACGCGCTATCGGGACACGGCGGCCATTGCGCACATCCAGTTTTTCCGCCCGGGTAAACGGCTCTGTTCCCGTCATCGGCCAGACCGAAATCACTGCATGGCGGTCATCGTTCGGCAGCGGATCAGTTAGGAATGCAACCACCATCTCGACCTTCTTCGGCTGGATCCGTGTGCCGGGACCATTGTCCTGCACCCGGTATCCGACCAGCAGGTCAGCCTGACCACCATCGGCATTGATGGCATAGATTTCACCCGTGGCTTGCGGTTGATCCCGCACGCCGAATTTCTCGGCGAGACTGATTAGCACCCGTTCGTCATTGACCCAGTCAAACCCGCCCACATGCCCGTTGCGGGCAGGCACGAAAGTTCCGGTAAGCACATTGTCCTTACGCCGGAAGACAGCCAGGGCGGTCTTGTCTTCCATCGGCACCGTCGCGGCGTAGTACTCGCCGGTCGGCGACAGCTTGATATCCGTGAACTTGTCCTTGCGGATGAAGTGCCCCAGATCCACCGCCACTGCATGACCCGCCAATGCGCACAGCACCAGCACGGCAACCCATTTCGCCCCCTTCATTCCCTTCCCCTTTTCGTGGACATCCCCGCCCACATCGGCCGGATTCTAGCCGCAGATCGAGCAGTGAATGCAAAGCGGGACAGCGCAGCGGCGAAATGGTGGAAAGGCATTATCAGCAAGGCAAAGCCGGCGAACCTGCGGAACAGCGCCGGCAGCGGCTTGCCCATCGGCGCGCATACGCAATTCGCTCGATCTAGGCAAACTGTCCGGCGGATCGTCGCGCCAGTCCACCGGCAATGGACAGCACGACCGATCACATCGATCGCCGTGCACGGATTATTGATCGCAGGCGAAAGCGCACGCGATGCGACTTCCCCCAGGACCAGCAGTCCGAACCGCGGATCCTGATCCAAGGATCTCTGCGCGCCAACCATAAAGGCCGGGCGCCAGCAGGGCTGGCAGCCACACTCTCACCTGCAGCTTGCGGGTGAACTGCAACAGCTCCCATCTCCAGCGCGTGCTCATGCCAATCATCCGCAACTAACGGCGAGTTTACTTGGGTCGATTCCCGCGCTTCGCCAGATCACGCGCCTGCCTCACCGCATATGGCCTGTGCCACAGACCGGAACCCGGAAACAAAAAGGCCCGCGACAGGCGCGGGCCTTCCGGTGGACTGCCACGGCATGCCGTGGTCGGGCGCAATCAGAACGGAATGTCGTCGTCGGCGAAATCGTCCATCGGTGGCGGAGCCGGCTGCTGCTGCGCGGGAGCCTGTCGCTGCGGACGCTGGTTGTATCCGCCCTGGTCCTGGCCGCCGCCCTGGCCGCCGCCGTAGTTCTGGCGCGGCGCGGACTGGCGCTGCGGACGCTCACTGCCCATGCCGCCGCCACCGCCGCCTTCACCGCGACCACCGAGCATCTGCATCTCGTTGGCGACGATGTCGGTCGAGAATTTTTCCACGCCGTCCTGCCCGGTGTACTTGTCGTAGCGCAATTCGCCTTCGACGTACACCGAGCTGCCCTTGCGCAGGTACTCGCCGGCGATCTCGCCCAGCTTGCCGAAGAACACCACGCGGTGCCATTCGGTGCGTTCCTGCTGGTTGCCGTCCTTGTCCTTGCGGACACTGGTGGTGGCCAGGCTGATCCGGGTGATCGCCATACCGGCCTGGGTGTATTTGGTGTCCGGATCGTTACCGAGGTTGCCGACCAGGATGACTTTATTGATGCCGCGAGCCATAGGTGCTTTCTTCCGTAGGGAGGTACCCGCCGGATGCGGGCATAGCCAGTGGAGTATAACGATCCGCGGCCGGATATCGGACTACCCCCGGCTGCGGTGTGGGGCAAATCCAGGCCCGCGGTCGTTGTGGCGGACGGCTTTCGCCCGCGCGGCCTATAATCCGGCCACGTCCCAAGTCCTGACCGCATGAGCATCGCCGAAGACATCCGCCCCGCGCTGGGCCTGCCCGACATCCAGACCCTCGCAGCGCCCGACATGGCTGCCGTCGATGCGCTGATCCGTCACCGCCTGTCTTCGGATGTGGTGCTGATCAACCAGATTGCCGACCACATCATTTCCGCCGGTGGCAAACGCCTGCGGCCGATGCTGGTGATGCTGGCCGGGCGTGCGGTGGGCGCGGCCGGCGCCGATCACCACCAGCTGGCGGCGATCATCGAGTTCATCCATACCTCCACCCTGCTGCACGACGACGTGGTCGACGAGTCCGACCTGCGCCGTGGCCGCAGCACCGCCAATGCGCTGTGGGGCAATGCGCCCAGCGTGCTGGTCGGCGATTTCCTGTATTCGCGCAGTTTCCAGCTGATGGTGGAACTGGACCGGATGCCGGTGATGCGGATTCTGGCCGACACCACCAACCGCATCGCCGAAGGTGAAGTGCTGCAGCTGCTGCACGTGCACAACCCGGACACCGACGAGGCCGCCTACCTGCGCGTGATCGAGCGCAAGACCGCAGTGCTGTTTGCCGCCGGCACCCGTCTGGGCGCGCTGGCCAGCGACGCGGATGAAACCACCCAGCAGGCGCTGTACGACTACGGCATGCATCTGGGCTATGCGTTCCAGATTGCCGACGACGTGCTGGACTATTCGGCCAATGCCGACGAGCTGGGCAAGAACCTGGGCGATGACCTGGCCGAGGGCAAGGCCACGCTGCCGCTGATCCACGCGATGGCGCATTCGGATGCGGCCACCCGTGAGCGGCTGCGCGAGATCGTGCAGAACGGCGATGCCGGGGCGATGCCGGAAGTGCTCGCCGCGATCCATGCCACCGGCGGGCTGGAATACAGCCGTCGCCGCGCCGCGCAGTACGCCGAGGCGGCCGAGCAGGCACTGGAAGGCATTGCCGAAAACCCGGCACTGGCAGCGCTGCGCGGACTGGCCCGCTACGCCATCGAACGCAGTCACTGAGCTTCGGTACTCGTAGAGTGCGGCGGTGCCGCGCCGGGGCCTCGCCAGTAGCGCTCCCGGGCGCGGCCCGGCGCTACACCGGGCCGCACCCCCTGCTCAGTGCCCCAGGCGCTCTTCCAGGAAATTGCCCATCATTTTCCAGGCACGCTTCGCCGCACGCGGGTCGTACATGCAGCCCGGCGGGCTGTCGGCGTCGGCTTCGGCAAAGCAGTGCACCGCACCACTGAAATTGACGAACTGCCAGTCGGCGCCGGCCGCATCCATTTCCGCCTCGAATGTGGCGATATCCGCGGCGCTGACATTGCGGTCCGCGGCGCCATTGAGCACCAGCAGCGGCACCTTGCCGCTGTGCGCCGCGGCCGGCATCGGCGTGGCCAACCCGCCATGGAAGCTCACCACCGCCGCCAGCGGCATGCCGGCACGGGCCATTTCCAGCACGGTGCTGCCGCCGAAACAGAAACCGACCGCGGCGATGCGCGAGGCATCCAGCGGCGCATTGCCCGCCTGTGCCTTGAGCACCTCCAACGCCTTGTGCGCGCGGCCCCGCAACAGGGCGCGATCCTTCAGCAGCGGCTGTGCGGCGGCCGCGGCCTGGGTGTTGTCCCGCGGCCGCAGGTTCTTGCCGTAGACATCGGCCACCAGCACCACGTAGTGGTCGCCGGCGATCGTCCTGGCCCGGTCAATCGCCGCGGCATTGACGCCCTTCCAGTTGGGCACCATCACCACGCCGGGACGCCGCGCCGGGCCCTTGTCGTCGTAGACCAGCACCCCGCTGAAGGGGGTGCCATCGAGTTGCCACTCCACCGGGCGGGTTTTCATCGCCGCCAGCGCCGGCAGGCTTGCCAGCCCCAGCACCACTGCCGCGCCCCACCGCCAGTTCCTGTCCATGCGCCCGCTCCTCGAAGAAAGAGCGCCCACTGTAGGGCCAGCCGTGTGGACAGCACATCGACATGGTCCACCGCCACGCACTGCCCGCAGGCAGCATCGGGACAATCCCGGGCGTCCCCGGCAGCGGCACGCCGGCCTGCGATGTCGATGCGTCGGGCAGGACGCGGCAACTCCGCCCACCCGCCCCGGAGCTAGGCGATACCGAGTCCGGGAATGGCGCTGATCGCCTCCGGGTCGAAGCCGGCCAGCTCGGCGAAATGGCGACCGCGGGCCACATAGTCGCGATAGGCGCCGAAGCTGGGCGCTCCCGGCGACAGCAGCACCACCCCGCCCTGCGCGCCCAGCGCGGCGCGGGCCAGTTCCACCGCCTGCGGCAGGTCGGTGGCAGCATGCAGTCCGAAGCGGCCCTGGTCGGCCAACGGCTGCAACAGCGCATGGATGCGCGGACCGTTGTTGCCCATGGTCACGATCTCGACCGGCGCGTTGTCACGCATGTGCTCGGCGAAGTCCTGCCAATCCACACCGCGATCATGCCCCCCCACCAGCAAGGCGATGCGCTGCCCGGCGAAGCAATCCAGTGCGGCCAGCGTGGCATGTGGCGTGGTGCTGATCGAATCGTTGATCCAGACGATGCCGTCGCGCTCGCCCAACCGCTGCAGACGATTGGGCAGCGGACGGAAACCCTGCACCGCCGGCGCCAGTGCCACCGCATCCAGTCCCAGCGCTTCGATTGCCGCCAGCACCGCGCACAGATTGCCGCGGTTGTGCCGGCCCGGCAGCGGCGTGTTCGAGGTGTCGAACACCGCTTGCGCGCCGCGATGGACCACCTCGCCGACCATGTGCCAGCCTTCGGGCTGGTTGAACCACACGATCTGGCTTTGCGGCAGTTGCAGCGCGCGCAGCTGCGGATCGGCGGCGTTGAGCACGGCGATGCGGGGATGACCCTCGTTCACCAGTGACAGTTTGTCATCGACATAGCGCTGCTCGCTGCCATGCCAGTCCAGATGCTCGGGGAAGATGTTCAGCACGATCGCCACGTCCGGACGTGCGCCACTGTGGGCCACATCCGCGGTCTGATAGCTGGACAGCTCCAGCGCCCAGTAGTGCGGCGCCGACTGCGGGTCCAGCACTTCCAGCAGCGGCAGGCCGATATTGCCGGCCAGCCCGGTGCGATGACCGGCCGCGCGCAGCAGATGCGCCAGCAGCGAGGTCGTGGTGCTTTTGCCCTTGGTGCCGGTCACGCACACGCTGCCGCGGACCACGCCGTCGTCATCAGCGTGCTCGCCAAACCACAGCGAGGTGCCACCGATGAAGCGGGTGCCCGCTGCCGCGGCGTGGCGCGCCGCCTCGCCATACGGGCTGATGCCCGGCGACTTCACCACGACGTCGAAACGTGACAGCGCTGCGGCGGTGACGTCGGTTTCCAGCTGCAGCGCGCCAGCGGTTTCGGCGCGCGCGGCTGCCGCTTCGGACTCCGGGCAGAACAGGGTCAGCGGCAGCGACGGCAACCGCTGCTGCAATACATGGAATGCCGCACGGCCTTCGCGCCCCCAGCCCCACAGCGCGACGCGCTTGCCCTCAAGCTGCGAAATGCGCACGCAGACGCTCCCACAGCCGTGCCGGGATGCGATGTTCACCGTCGATCACCAGCAGGGGTTCGACCTGCAGTTCCGCAGCGTCCAATCTGGGCTGGATCTGGCCGATGAAACGCTTCACCAGCACGTCTTCCCTCCACTCCGGGCGGTGGCCCAACGTCGCCAGCGCCGCCCGCGACTCCTTGCCCTCGCCCACGCACTCGAACGGCTTGTGGTCGCCGAACTCCAGCAGCGCATCGAAGCCGGCGGCCTGTTCGCTGTCATCGAGCAGGTTGCGGCCGAAGATGCGCACCAGCCGGGTCTTGGGCATGAACGGGGCCAGCGCCAGGAACACGAAATGGCACTTCGGGCAGACCCCGCACCAGCGGTTCACCGGGCGCTCGCCGAGGATGTGGAAGTTGCGGTTGCAGCTGGAAAAATGCGCGTCGTAGTAGTCGCTCTTGGCGAACTGGCGCGCCACCGCCAGCTCCGACAGCGGCCGCAGCAGCGAGTAGTAATGCAGGTCGGCCGCCACATGCCGCTGTACGTGCTCACCGAACGCCTGCTCGAACGCCCAGCCCTTGGACCACTGGTGGTTGACCTCGCCGGTGCCCGGAATCTGGCTGCCGTAGCTGGCCGAACGCTCGTTGGAGAACACCACCTGGTCCACGCCCTGCACCAGCGCGGCCAGCACCAGGATCGCTGAATTCACCGCGGTCACCGGGATGTGGCCGTTCCACGCGCCCTGGCGGTTGAGCTCGAACAGCTCCGGCGCCAGCGCGCGGCCGATATTGAGCATCGGCAGCCCGGTACGCTCGGCGCAGGCGCGGATCAGCTGCGAGCCGCCGATCCAGGTGACGATTTCGGCCACGCCCAGCGAACGCAACGCTTCGATGCTGACCAGCGAGTCCTTGCCACCACCGATGGCGACCAGCGCATGCTCGCGCAGGCCCAGCGCCGGCGCGGTCGTGGTTTGCCCCGCCACGGGCAACTTGAAGCGCCCGCGCAGGTTCAGCCCGTTGCGATAGGCGAACTCACCCAGCCCGTTGAGATAGACCGTTTCCACCAGCGCCGCGGTCGCCGCATCGATCGCATAGCTGTCGATCGTCACCTGCACCGGCACCGCCGCCTTGTAGTAGCTGACGCCGGCGATCAGGTGCAGCAGTTGCAATGCGCGCTGCAGCGCCGCCTCCCGCGCTTCATCCAGCACGAATGGCGCACCGGGAAGGGTGACCGTTTCGATCAGCTCGGGACCCTCATCGAAGGCGTAGACCAGCTGCGCCACGCCGGTGTCGGCAGCAAATTCGCAGCGGACGAAGCGGAAGCGGGACACCTGGTGTTTATCAAAAGCGGTCATGGCGTATCCGGAAAATCAGGCGAGCCGTTTTCGCGCCAAGGCGCGGCGGCACAACGGGGGACTCTGCAGCGGCACGCAGGCCTCAGGGCGCGTCATCGATGACGTCCTCGCGCGGCAGCTCGCGCTGGTTGTAGGTGTTGGCCATGCTGTAGCCATAGGCGCCGGCATCGGCGATCAGCATCACGTCGCCCGGCGCGGTGGAGGCCGGCAGGCGACGGCGCTTGCCGAAGATGTCGGAGGATTCACAGATCGGGCCGACCACGTCGAACGCGGTATCGGCATCGTCGGCCAGCCGCTGCAGGTTGACGATGTCGTGCCAGGCGTCATACAGCGCCGGCCGCATCAGCGCGTTCATGCCCGCATCCAGGCCAACGCGGCGTACGCCGTCCTTTTCCACCACCTGGGTGGCGTGGGTCAGCAGCACGCCCGACTCGGCCACCAGATAGCGGCCCGGCTCGATCGCCAGACGGAACGCCGGGTGCAACGCCTTCACGTCGGCCAGGCCGGCGGCCCACGCTTCCAGATCGAACGGCTCGTCGTCGTCGCTGTACGGAATCGGCAAGCCACCGCCAATATCGATGGTTTCCACGCTGCCGATGCGGCGCGCGAACCCGGCCAGCTCGTCGCACATCAGGCGCCAGTGCTGGGTGGTTTCCACCCCGCTGCCCAGATGCGCGTGCAGACCGACGATGCGGGTGCCCAATGCGGTGGCCGCCTGCACGAATTCGTCCACGCGCGCCGCCGACAGCCCGAATTTGGAATCCTTGCCGCCGGTACGGACCTTGGCGTGGTGGCCTTCGCCACGGCCCAGATCCACCCGCAGCCACAACTCGCGGTTGCGGAACAGCTCCGGCCAGCGCTGCAGCGCCTCGACGTTGTCCAGGGTCACGGTCACCCCCAGCGCGAACGCCGCCTCGAACTCGGCCTTGGGCGCGAAGCTGGGGGTGAACAGCACCCGCCGCGGCGAAAGTTCCGGCAGCACATTGAAGACGTGCTTCAACTCGCCATGCGAGACGCATTCCAGGCCGAAGCCTTCGCGCACCAGCAGTTCCAGGATCGCCGGGTGCGAATTGGCCTTGATCGCGTAATAGCGCTGGTCGATCGCCGCGATCGCCATCAGTGCCCGCGCCCGCGCCTGTACCGTCGGCAGGTGATACACGTAGCGCGGGGTGCCGGCCTTGGCCAGCATCAGCAGATGGTCGCGCTGGCCCTTCCACCACGGCGTCTGGCGCGGACGGAGGGTGCCGGCGATCTCGCGCCAGCGCGGACCGAACACGCTGGTCTCTTCCACCGGCATCGCGCCGCTGTCGATCAGTTCGGCATGCAGGATCGGCAGCAGGCCATCGGCATCGGCCTCGTCGATCACGAAGGTCAGGTTCAGATCGTTGGACGACTGCGAAATCATGTGCACGCGCTCACGGCCGAACGTGGCCCACACGTCGGAGAGCTTGTGCAGCAGCGAGCGCATGCCGCGGCCGACCAGGGTGATGGCCGCGCACGGCACGATCACCTTGACCTTGCAGATCCGCGACAGGTCGGCCGACAGCGCCGCCAGCACATCGGTATTGACCAGGTTCTCGGACGGATCCAGCGACACGGTGACGTTGGTCTCGGCCGAACCGATCAGGTCCACCGACAGCCCGTGCTTGGCAAACAGCGCGAACACCTCGGCCAGGAAGCCGACCTGCTGCCACATGCCGATGCCTTCCATCGACACCAGCACGATGCCGTTGCGGCGGCTGATCGCCTTGACCCCCGGCACCGGCTCGGCGGCCCCGTCGATGCTGGTGCCCGGCATGTGCGGGCGCTCGGTATCCAGGATCGCCATCGGCACCCCGGCATCGCGGCACGGCTTGATCGAGCGCGGATGCAGCACCTTGGCGCCGGTGGTGGCGATTTCCTGCGCCTCGTAATAGTCCAGCCGGGTCAGCAGGCGGGCGTCGGGCACGTCCTTGGGATTGGCACTGAACATGCCCGGCACGTCGGTCCAGATCTCCACGCGGCTGGCACCGAGCAGCGCACCGAAGTACGCGGCCGAGGTGTCCGAGCCGCCGCGGCCGAGGATCGCGGTGCCGCCATCGGCGTGACGGGCGATGAAGCCCTGGGTGATCAGCATGCGCGCGGACTGGGCGGCAAAGCGCGCCGGCAGCCCGGCATCGCCCTGCCACTGGCAGTTCACCGACAGCCGCTGCGACCACGGCGTCTGGTTCGGCTGCGGCGGCTGCGCGTGCAACCAGTCGCGGGCATCCATCCAGCCGAAATCCAGCCCGCTGGCACGCAGGTAGGCGGCGCCGATGCTGGAGGACAGCAATTCGCCCTGCCCCAGCACTTCGGCCTGCCAGTCCAGCGTGCGTGCCGCTGCGCGCGGCTCGTCCAGCAGCGCCTGCAGCGCGGCCAGCCGCGCGCCGAGCACGGCCGCCGCGTCCAGCTCCAGTTCGGCCACGAATTCCTGGTGGCGGCTGACCAGCGCGGCGACACGCTCGCGGCTGTCGGCGGCGCCATCGGCAATCGCGGTCAGCTCGTTGGTGACCCCGGACAGCGCCGACACCACCACCAGCACCCGCCCCCCGGTCTCGTCCGCGCGTTTTTTGGCCAGTTTCCCGATCGTGTCCCAGCGATGACGACGCGACACCGAAGTGCCACCGAACTTGAGGACGATCCAACGATCGCCGGGGGGGGAAGCGGACATTGTAGGTAGGGGTTCGATAGTGGGGGAAAAACCCGGAGCGCCGGGCGCAACCTGCGATTCTAAGCCAAGCCCGGCGCAGGGTGCCGGCCGATTTCGCCTGCAACCACCGTCGCGTGAGCGCCTGCCGGGCCCGCGGCCACAGCGTGCGATCCGCCGCCGGCTGCAACCTCGCAGCGCGCGCCGCTCCCACCCCGGCAAACGCCACGCTGCCGCTGCCGCGTTCGCCCCGGGATCGACATCTCCGCAGCGCGGATGCTTGCCGCGCCGCGGATTGCTACAGTCCCCGGCCCTCATGCGTCGGAAAAACCCCATGCGCCAGCGCCGCTTCCTGCAACTGGATGTTTTCGCCGCACGTGCGGGCACCGGCAACCCGCTGGGCGTCATCGTCGACAGCGACGGGCTGGATGCCGCCGCGATGCAGGCCCTCGCCGCATGGCTGAACCTGTCCGAGACCATTTTCTTCCTGCCCGCGGACACCGGCGCCGATTACCACATCCGCATCTTCACCCCGAAGGCGGAGCTGCCGTTTGCCGGCCATCCCAGTGTGGGCGCGGCGTGGGCCGCCGTGGAGCTGGGCCTGGCCACGCCGGACGAGGATGGCCGGCTGGTGCAGCAATGTGCCGCCGGGCGGCTGCCGGTGCGGGTCCGGGGCGGGCGCCGATTCCGCGAACTGCATGTGCGCAGCCCGCAGGCGCAACGCCGCGATACCGCGGCCGGCAGCCTGCCGCCGGGGCTGGCCGCGCTCGCCCACCCGGAGCAGCCGCCGGTGCTCTGGAACAATGGGCCGGACTGGTGGGTGCTGGAGACCGGCAGTGAAGCCGGGCTGCGGCACTATTCCCCCGAGACGGCCGCGATTGCCACGCTGCCGGGTACCGGCAAACTGGCCGTCTTCGCCCCGGCGGCGCGACCGGACGTCGGCTATCAGTACGTGGTGCGCGCCTTCGCCCCGGGCGTGGGGATCAACGAAGACCCGGTGACCGGCAGCGCCAATGCGCTGGTGGCCGCGCACCTGCTTGCCCAGGGCCGGCTCAGGCCCGGCGCGCAATACCGCGCCAGCCAGGGCCGCGAACTGGGCCGCAACGGCGAAGTCCATGTGCAGGTGGACGCGGACCGCCATGTCTGGATCGGCGGCGAAGTGCAGCCGGTGATCGAGGGGCGGATCGACTGGTAGGTTCCCCCCTCCGACTCCTGCATCCGACCGCAATCCGCCGGCCGCCGCGCGCGCTGCGCGAAGACCCCGCCCCACACCTTTCACGCTTCAACATGGATACCGCAATGACCACTCGCCGCTTCCTGCAACTGGATGTATTTGCGCCGCGTCCCGGCACCGGCAATCCGCTGGCCGTGGTGCTCGACGCCGAAGGCCTGGACGATGCCGCCATGCAGGCCATCGCCCGCTGGACCCGGCTGCCGGAAACCACGTTCGTGTTCGCGCCCGCCGCTCCCGGCACCAGCTACCGCATCCGCATGTTCGCCCCGCAGAAAGAAGTGCCGTTTGCCGGCCATCCCAGCGTCGGCAGTGCCCACGCGGTGCTGGAAAGCGGGCTGGCCACGCCGGTCGCCGGGCTGCTGGTGCAGGACGGCATCGCCGGGCAGCTGCCGCTGCGGGTACACGGCGCTGGCGATGCGCGCCGCATCGCCATCCGCACCCCGCGCGCGACGGTGGCCGAAGTGGTCGGCGCCGACGATCCGCGGCTGCAACCGGCAATCAGTGGCTGGCCGCTGGGCGAACTGCCGCCGGCACTGATGGATGGCGGCCGCCGCTGGTGGCTGGTGGAGGTGGCCGATGAAGCCAGCCTGCGCGGCCTCGCCCCGGACTGGGACGCGATCGCCACCCTGGCCGAAGCCAGCGGCGCGATGGGGGTGTTCGCCTATGCCCGCTGCACGGGACAGACATATGAGCTGGCGGTGCGTGCGTTTGTCGGCAACGGCCGCCGCTTCGAGGACGCCGCCTCCGGCGCCGCCAATGCGGTGTTGGCGGCATGGCTGGATGAACGCGGCGCCCTGCCCGGCCGCGACAAACGCTATACCGCCAGCCAGGGCCGCGAAGTCGGGCACGACGCCGAGCTGGAACTGGCCATCGACGAGCACGGCGACGTCTGGTCGGGCGGCCAGGTGCAGACCGTCATCCGCGGCACGATCGACTGGTAGCGCCACTACCCTGCCAGGATGCCGGTTCCACAGCGGAACATCCCCCGTCGCGGGTGCCGGCGCGGCCCGGCAGCGGTCTTTAGGAGGCGCTGCCGCAGGCGGTTTGCCGCGGCCCTTGCAGTGCCCATCGCCCATGCAGGCACGCCGGGGCCGGCTTCAGACAAGCTGCGCCGGAAGCCGTCGCAACCGGCAGCGGGACTGGCGCATGGAACATGCAACGCGCCGGGCGCAACCTGCTTGCGGCGCGCCCCGCCCACCGGCAGCCCTCAACGCACCGCGGCGGTCCCGGTCGCCTGGTAGACCGGCTCGCCATCGACCCAGGTGGACAGCACTTTCAGCTCGCCCAGCTGATCGGCCGGGACCGTGAGCGGATCCCGGTCGAGGATCACAAAGTCGGCGCGCAGCTCAGGCTGCAGCCGCCCGACCTGCTGCTCGTCGTGGCCTGCCCATGCCGCGTCGCGGGTGAAACCGCGCAAGGCCTCGGCCGCGCTCAGACGCTGCTCCGGCTGCCAGCCGCCTGGCGGCTGGCCGGCACGATCCTGGCGGGTGACCGCGGCATACAGCCCCAACCGCGGGTCCACCTGCTCCACCGGGAAGTCCGAGCCCAGCGCCAGCCGGGCACCGGATTTCAGATAACGCTGCCACGCATACGCGCCTTTGATCCGCTTCGGCCCGACCCGTTGTTCGGCCCAGCCCATGTCCGAGGTGGCATGGGTGGGCTGCATCGAGGCGATCACGCCCAGCTTGCCAAAGCGCGGGATATCCGCCGGCGCCACCACCTGCGCGTGTTCGATGCGCCAGCGGTGATCCTCGCCCTTGCGGCTGCCCAGCACCTTTTCGTAGGTATCGAGCACGATACGGTTGCCGCGGTCACCGATCGCATGCGTGGCCACCTGCAGCTTGCAGCCCCCGGCCTTGCGCACCGCGGTCTCGAAATCTTCCGGCGAGGTGACCAGCAGGCCGCGGTTGTGCGGATCGTCGCTGTAGTCGGCCAGCATCGCCGCGCCGCGGCTGCCCAGCGCGCCATCCATGAACAGCTTGACCCCCTGCATTTTCAGGCGGCCGCCAGCATCGCGGTACGGCCCGTCGCGGCACAGATCATCCAGCGCCCCCTGGTTGCCATCGGCATAGGCATAGGCATCGATCCGCAGCGGCAAGCGCCCCTGCGCGGCGAAGCGCTTCATCAAGGCCAGATCCGCGCGCGACACGCCCATGTCGTGCACCCCGGTCAGGCCGTTGCTGACCGCTTTTTCCAGCGCCAACGCCAGCGCGCGTTCGCGGCTGGCCTCATCCAGTGCCGGAATCGCATCGGTGACCAGATGCATCGCGCCATCGACGAACACCCCGGTCGGCTGGCCAGTGCCATCGCGTTCGATGCGACCGCCTTCGGGCTGCCAGTCGCCGGCCAACGGCCGCGTGCCCTCACGTCCGGCAATCACCCGCAGCGCGGCGCTGTTGGCCCAGCCGGCATGGCCGTCAACCCGGTCCAGCCACACCGGCACATCCGGGAAGGCGGCATCGAGATCGGCGCGGGTGGGAAAGGTTTTCTGCGGCCACAGGTTCTGGTCCCAGCCATTGCCGCGCACCCAGGCGCCCTGCGGCACGTCGATGACAAACGCGCGCAAGCGCTCGATCACCTCGTCCTTGCTGCGTGCGCCGATCAGGTCGGCCTGCATCAGCGTGTAGCCCAGATACAGCAGGTGCGCATGGGCATCGATCAGACCGGGCACCACCGTGGCTTCGCCGGCGTCGATGCGCGGTGCCTGCGGGTACCGCTGCAGCAGCGCCGCGGCGGTGCCCACCGCGAGCACGCGCCCGTTGTCGGTGTCCCACGCCAGGGCGCCGGCTGCCGGCTGCGCCGGATCGCCGGTGTGGATGGTCCGGGCCAGCAGCACCCGCACTTCGGCGGCGCAGTGGCCCGGGTGCAGGCAGGCGGCCAGCAGGGCAAGACAGGCGATACGGCGCATGGACGGACACTCAGGAACGGGATGCGGCGACTATGCCGGCATCGCGCAGGACTGACAAACCGCGTCTGGCAACGCGCCGCCTCGGCGGCCAGCGCACTCAGTCGGCGCTGACGTCCACCCGCACGCGGATGCGCTCGCCGGGGTGGTAGTCACGACGGGTGTGATAGGTGCGCCCGGCGTACTCGTAGGTGACGTCGTAACCCGCCACCCGTTCGCGCTCCTGGCCATAGCCGACCGGCTCGCACACCTGCACATGGCTGCGCTGGTAGCCGCTGTTGCGGGTATTGGCCTCGTAGATGCTGCGGCCGGCGACACCGCCCACCAGCGTGCCCATGGCCGTGCCGAGATAGCGGCCATCGCCACCGCCGACCCGGCTGCCCAGTACCGCGCCGGCCACCCCGCCGATCACCGTGGCCAGCTGGCGTCCGGCCTCGTTGCCCCCGCCATAGCGCTGGTCGCGATAGCCGTCATTGCGGTAATCCCCATCGCGGTAATCGCCGTCATCGCGATAGCCGTTGTTGCTGACGTAATCCCCCCCGGCGCGGTCATAACAGCGCTGGCCGCGCCCTGCACCGTCGTCGACGATCACCGGGTCCACCCGCACCACGCGCGCATAGTCGTACTGCGGCCCGTTGCCATAAGCGCCCGGGCGGTATTGGCCATCGTCGTAGTAGCGGGAATCCGGCACATAGGCGCCGTCGTCATAGCGCTGTGCCGAGGCATCAAACGCCAACAGGCTGCCGACGATCAGCACACCGGGAAGTAGCGGGATCTTGACCATGGCAGCACAACCGGAACAGGGACGATGGCGTGGATGCTCGACCGCCCCGCGTGAAACGGTCCTGAACCGGGCCGGCCCCGCGGTGCGCGGTTGCCGGCCGGTCATGCCTCAGCTTGAAAACTCGGTTTCCAGCGTGATCGGCACCGCGCTCAGCGCCTTGGAAACCGGGCAGTTCTGCTTGGCATCGTCGGCCAGGGCGCGGAACCTGCTCTCTTCCAGCCCCGGCACCACCGCCTTGACCTTCAGCCGGATCTGCGACACCTGCGGGCCACCGTCCATCGACAGGTCAACGTCGGCACGGGCGTCCAGCGACTTCGGCGGAAAGCCGGCCTCGCCCAGCTTGGCCGACAGCGCCATGGCGAAGCAGCCGGCGTGGGCGGCGGCGATCAGCTCTTCCGGGTTGGTGCCTTTTTCGTCACCGAAGCGGCTGCTGAACGCATAGCGGACGTGGTCCATCAACCCGCTCTGCGGGGTGCTGAGCTGACCTTTGCCGGTCTTGAGGTCGCCTTCCCAGTGCGCGGTGGCATGACGCGAAATTCCCATTGCAAGTCTCCTGCGGTTGGATGGTCGCTCGACCATAGGACAACGCCCGTTATGGACTTGTGCGTCGCAACGTGCGGCGCTGCCGCATCGCGCTACATTGCCCATTCCCGCCATGACCGCCCTGCGAGCCCCACCGCTCCCGGGTAGCTGCGCACGGACAGCCATGACGCCCTTTCGATCCAGCACCCTGGAGGAACGGCTCATGCCCTACAGCACTCGGCAAATCCGCAATGTGGCCTTGGCAGGCCATCCCGGCGCCGGCAAAACCACCCTGTTCGAAGCCCTGCTGCATGCCGGCGGCACCCTGCAGACGGCGGGCACCATCGAACGCGGCACCACGGTTTCCGACCACGATCCGCTGGAAAAACAACGCGGCCATTCGATCGACAGCGCCCTGGCCAGCGTCGATCTGCCCGATATGCGCCTGAACCTGCTCGACACCCCCGGCTATCCCGAATTCCGCGGCGCCACCCTGTCGGCGCTGGCGGTGGTGGAAACGGCGGTGATCGTGGTCGATGCCGCCCGCGGAGTGGAACTGGGCACCCGCCGGCTGATGCAGCGCGCGCACGACCGCCAGCTGTGCCGGGCGATCGTGGTCAACAAGATCGATCAGGAAGGCGCCGACTGCGCCGCAACCCTGCAGGCGCTGCGCGAGGAATTCGGGCCGCAGCTGCTGCCGCTGAACCTGCCGGCGGACAACGGCCGGCACGTGCTCGATTGCTTCAGCCACACCGGCGGCGACAGCGATGTCGGGCCGGTGGCGCAGTGGCACCAGCGCATCCTCGACCAGGTGGTGGAGATCAACGAAACGGTGATGGAACACTATCTGGATCTTGGCGAAGGCGGGTTGTCGGGCGAAGAGCTGCACAGCGCGTTCGAGCAATGCCTGCGCGAAGGCCATCTGGTGCCGGTGTGCTTCGTCTCCGCCCGCACCGGCGCCGGGGTCGCCGAACTGCTGAAGATCGCGCAGACGCTGCTGCCCGACCCCGGCGAAGGCAACCCGCCGCTGTTCCTGGAACACGACACCGCAGCGCCGGTGCGTGCCGATCCGCAGGCCCCGGTGATCGCCACGGTGTTCCGCATCATCAACGATCCGTTCGTCGGCAAGATCGGTCTGTTCCGGCTGTACCAGGGGACGCTGCGGCGGGACATGCCGCTGCTGGTGGACGCTGCCCGCAAACCGGTAAAGGTGGCGCACCTGTTCCGGGTGCAGGGCAAGGACCATGCGCCGGTGGACAGCGTGGTGGCCGGCGACATCGCCGCCCTCGCCAAACTCGACGAACTGCACTATGGCGCGGTCCTGCACGAGCAGCCCGGGCACGACGATCTGCGCCTGCAGCCGATCGCGTTTCCCAGGCCGATGTTCGGGCTGGCAATCGCGCCGGCCAGCCGCGGCCAGGAACAGAAGCTGGCACTGGCGCTGGAGCGCATTGCCCAGGAAGACCCGGCATTGCAGATCGAGCAAGCCGGCGAGACCCATGAAACGGTGATCCACGGGCTGTCCGATCTGCATCTGCGGGTGGTGCTGGAACGGCTTTCCAGCCGCTACAGCGTGGAAGTGAACACCCGGCCGCCACGCATCGCCTATCGCGAAACCATCGGCGCGGCCGCCGAAGGCCATCACCGCCACAAGAAACAGACCGGTGGCGCCGGCCAGTTCGGCGAAGTGTTCCTGCGGGTGGCGCCACTGCCACGCGGCAGCGGCTTCGAGTTTGTCGACGAGGTCAAAGGCGGCACGATTCCCGGGCAGTTCATGCCGGCGGTGGAGAAAGGCGTGCGTCAGGCACTGGAGGCCGGCGCGGTGGCCGGCTTCCCGCTGCAGGACCTGCGCGTGACCGTGTACGACGGCCGCCATCATGCCGTGGACAGCAAGGAGATCGCCTTCGTCACCGCCGCGCGCAAGGCGTTCCTCGATGCCGTGGCCAAGGCGGCGCCGCAGGTGCTGGAGCCGCTGGTGACGCTGGAAGTGATCGCTCCCGAGGCGCATGCCGGCGACATCACCGGCGGCCTGTCCGCAAAGCGCGCGCGCATCAACGGCACCGACGCCAGCGCAGGGGAAATCGTCATCCACGCCCAGGTGCCGCTGTCGGAACTGGACGGCTACGCCGCCGAATTGAAATCGGCCACCGCCGGGCGCGGCCGTTACTCGCTGGATTTCAGCCACTACGAGCCGGTTCCGGCCACCGTGCAGCATCGGCTGATGGCCGCACACCAGCCACATCTGGACGAGGACTGAGCCCCCTGTCCGGCATGTTCCGGCGCCATGCGCGGCATGGTGCCGGCGCATAATCGCGGTTTGAGGCGGTTTTTATGGCTTTTTACGCGTTTGCCTATTGGCGGCGCCGGATACATGCCCTACATTCCGTGTGCCGACGGGGTCGGCGTGACCAACAACCAACCGTTCACGGAATCAGGAAACCATGGCAAAGACCGCTACCAAGGCTGCCCCGAAGAAGGCAGTGAAGAAAGTTGCTACGAAGGTCGCTGCAAAGCCGGCCGCGCCCAAGCCGATCAAGGAAACCCTGACCAAGTCCGGTCTGGTTGCCCACATCGCGGAAGCCTCGGCCGTCGCCGCCAAGGACGTACGCGCCGTGCTCGCCTCGCTGGAAAGTGCCGTCGCCGCTTCGGTGCACAAGAAGGGCGCTGGCAGCTTCACCCTGCCGGGCCTGCTGAAGATCACCACCGTGAGCGTGCCGGCCAAGCCCAAGCGCAAGGGCATCAACCCGTTCACCAAGGAAGAACAGTGGTTCGCCGCCAAGCCGGCCAGCACCAAGCTGAAGGTTCGTCCGCTCAAGAAGCTCAAGGATGCCGCGCTCTGATAAGCGCGCGTCATGCGGTATCCGGAACGGGACGGCATTGCCGTCCCGTTCTTTTTCCGGGGCCGCGACGAACCTGTCGGTGACAGTGGCGGCGCGGCGGACACCGCTGCAACGCTGCATCCCGGAACCCGGACCGCGGCGGGAACACCACTGACGCGATGAACCCGGGCGCGTGCAATGGCCCCGGCGCCGGCTGGAACACAGCGTCATGACCCGGGTTCTCGTTCGCGCCATGGCGGCGGCCTATGGTGGAGCCCTCCCCCAGCGCACAGTTCCGTCATGCCCCCGCATCGTTACCGCATCACCGTTACCCCGATCGAAAGCAACGGCCAGCAATGCACCGGCCGCTGCACCATCGAGTTCGAGCAGCGCAGTGAGCACGACTGGATGCGCCAGCTGGAATCGGCCCAGAGCCGGCGGACGCTGTCGTGCAATGCCGATGCCACCGTGGTGGTCGCCACCGGCTTGCTGCGCGCGCTGGCCGATCAATGCAAACAGGCGCCGGCCCACCCGCTGTCCACGTTGCAACCGCACCTGGACGCATTGCTGGACAAACTGGAGCAGCTGCAGCACCGCAGCTGACCTCGACTCGAACCCCGCTGCTCCTCCCCGGGCAAGCGGCCACCGCCGCACAGAGCGGCAGAAACACCACCGCCGCCCGCGATCAGCGCTGCCCTATGCCGGCGCGCACAGTGCAGCACGCACACGGCGTCACCGCCTCCCGCGCCGCCGCGCCGTTGCTGCCCGCTGCGGATATCCGGCACGCACCCGGGCCGCGCGCTGACGGCCAGGCAAGCGCCACCTCGCCGCGCAGGGCCCACGCCTGACAGCGGCCGCCACCCGCTAACTGCCAGTTCACCGCCGTTGGGTATCGTGCGTGTTCCCTCCTATTCCCTTGCGAGCCTGTGCGATGAATTTCCGCTCCCTGCTGCTGCCCGCCATCGCCTGCCTCGTGATCGCCGGCAGCGCCCATGCCGCGCCGCAGATCAATGGCCGCCAGCTCACGATCGGCGCCGCGGACGTACAGCAGTATCTGGACGGCAGTTTTCCGCGTACCCAGAAAGCACTGGGCGGGTTGCTGGCACTCAATGTCAGCCAGCCACGACTGACGCTGCCGGCCGGCAGCCGGCTGGACCTGAACTTCGATCTGGCCATGTCCGCCGCCGGCAGCGCCAGCATGCCGGTCGGCAACATCCATATCAGCAGTGGCCTGCGCTACGACGCACAGACCCGGGGCTTCCACCTGGAGCAGCCCACCATCGACGACTTCCGTCCGGCCATGGCCGGTGCCGAACTGGACGCCAGCACCCGCAGCCTGCTCAACAGCTGGCTGGTCGACTATGCACGGCGCGAGCCGATCTACCGGATCGACCCGGCGATCGCCAATGTGATGGGCGCGCTGCAGGTGAAATCGGTCGGCATCCAGGATGGCCGTATCGCCGTGGACTTCAACCAGAACCTCGGCAGCTTCCTGCCCGCCGGGCTGCCCGGCAACTGACCGCCTCCCGTCCACGCACAAGAAAGGCCGCGAAAGCGGCCTTTTTCCCGTCCCCGGCGGCTGCGCTCAGCGCTTGGGCTGCAGCATGGTGCCGGTGCAGTCCTTGGCGCCACAGCGGCACTCCCAGATCTTCTTCAGCCGCGGCGTATGCCGTTCGGCCAGGGTGATGCCGTAGTTGTAGGTCAGCTCCTCGCCCGGCTGGATGTCGCGGATCGCGCTGATGAACACCTTGTCCGCGGCGGGATCATCGCCGGTGGTTTCCTGGACCATCGCCTCGCAGTTCGGATCGCAACTGTGGTTGATCCAGCGCGCGTCATTGCCGCCGTGGTTGGCGTCGATGACGTAAACCTCGTTGAGGGTGAACAGGAAGGTGTGGCCGCTTTCGACATCGCCGCTGTCGTCGGCATCCACTTCCTCGTGGGTACGCCGCTTGCCCTTGTACTCGACAACCCGCTCGCCCTGTTTGATCGCCACCAACGCGAACACACCGTTGCCATGAATCGAGGACTTACGCGCTTGGATCTTCTTGGGCATGTGCGTGGCCGTGACGAAAAGTAAACCGTGATTCTCGCTCATGCCCGCACGAACACCAACGCATGCCCGCACCGGTCTTGCCGGGCGGGCGTCCGCTGCTGGCCATCGTTGCCGTTGTCCCCGGTACTGCCTCCACTGCGACCCGGCCATGAACTCCCTGCGTCCCGCCCCCGCCCTGCTGGCGTTTTTCCTGCTCGCGCTGACCGCCTGTGACGACCCGATGGCGCCCCCATCGAGCGGCATCGATCCCCCCAGCGCCACCACCGCGCTGCTGCGGCGCGGCGAATATCTGCTGCGCACGTCCGGCTGCAACGATTGCCATACCGCCGGCTATGCCGAGCAGCAGGGCAAGGTGCCGATGGAGCAATGGCTGACCGGCTCGCCGCTGGGCTATTACGGCCCCTGGGGCACCACCTATGCCAGCAATCTGCGCTTGCGGCTGCACGAGATGGATGAAGCGCAGTGGCTGCAGTACAGCGCCACCCTGCACACCCGGCCGATGATGCCCGACTTCGCACTGCGGGCGATGAGCGAGGAGGACCGTCGCGCCATCCACCGCTTTGTCCGTTCGCTGGGGCCGGCCGGCGCGCCGGCACCGGCCGCGCTGCCACCCGGACCGCCGCCGCCTGCCCCCTATCTGGCGCTGGTGCTGCCCGAACAGCCTGCCGCAGCGGGACCTGCCGCTGGCGGAAATATCACGCCTTGAGGAAGCTGAACCGCGCAATTTGGAGCGGCGCCGCCGAAAGCGTACAATTTCGGTCCGCTTTGAAGGATCTGCCGCGCCATGCTCCGCGTGACCAAGCTCACCGACTACGCCACTGTGGTGCTGACCGCGCTTGCCGCGCGGCCGGAGGTGGTGCTGAGTGCGACCGAGCTGGCTGAATACGCCGGACTGGAAGCGACCACCGTCAGCAAACTGCTCAAGCCGCTGGCCCAGGCCAAACTGGTCGAGGGCCTGCGCGGCGTCCGTGGCGGCTACCGGCTGACGCGCTGCGCCGGCGACATCACCCTGATCGAGATCGTGGAGGCCATGGAAGGACCCCTGGCGATCACCGAATGCAGCCACGAACAGAGCCAGTGCGGCATCGCCGACCAATGCGGTGTGCGTTCGAACTGGCGGCTGATCAATGACGTCGTCGCCGACGCGCTGCGCGGCGTGACCCTTGCGCAGATGCTGCATCCCCTTCCCCTTCCCATTGCCGACCGCCGACGTTCCATCGACGTCAGTGTCGTCTCCTGACCCTCTAGGCAGCCCCATGGCCACCGAAACCCTCGCAACCGTCGCCCCCGCCGATGCGCCCAATCGTGAAATCCACGAGCAACTGGGCCGCAAGTACGAAGCGGGCTTCATTACCGACATCGAAACCGATTCCCTGCCGCCGGGCCTGGACGAAGACACCATCCGCGCCGTGTCGGCCAAGAAGGAAGAACCGGAGTGGATGACGCAGTGGCGGCTGGAGGCCTACCGCCATTTCCTGACCATGCCGGTGCCGCACTGGGCCAAGCTCGACATCGATCCGATCGACCTGCAGTCGTTGAGCTACTACTCCGCGCCGAAGGGCCCGAAGTACAAGTCGCTGGACGAAGTGCCCAAGGAGCTGCTGGACACCTACGACAAGCTCGGCGTGCCGCTGCACGAGCGCGCCCGACTGGCCGGCGTGGCGGTGGACGCGGTGTTCGACTCGGTCTCCGTCGGCACCACGTTCCGCAAGGAACTGGCGGAAAAGGGCGTGATCTTCTGCTCGATGTCCGAGGCGATCAAGGAACACCCGGAGCTGGTCAAACAGTATCTGGGCACGGTGGTGCCGGTGGGTGACAACTACTTCGCCGCGCTGAATTCGGCGGTGTTCTCCGATGGCAGCTTCGTGTACATCCCCAAGGGCGTGCGCTGCCCGATGGAGCTGAGCACCTATTTCCGCATCAACGCCGGCCACACCGGCCAGTTCGAGCGCACGCTGATCATCTGCGAGGACAAGGGCCACGTGTCCTATCTGGAAGGCTGCACCGCGCCGATGCGCGATGAGAACCAGCTGCACGCCGCGGTAGTCGAGCTGGTGGCGCTGGAAGATGCCGAGATCAAGTACTCCACGGTGCAGAACTGGTACCCGGGCGACGAGAACGGCGTCGGCGGCATCTACAACTTCGTCACCAAGCGGGCCGAGTGCCGCGGTGCGCGCAGCAAGGTCACCTGGACCCAGGTCGAGACCGGCTCGGCGATCACCTGGAAGTACCCCTCCTGCGTGCTGCTGGGCGACGACTCGGTCGGCGAGTTCCATTCGGTGGCGCTGACCCACCACCGCCAGCAGGCCGACACCGGCACCAAGATGATCCATATCGGCAAGCGCACCAAGAGCAAGATCATCAGCAAGGGCATCAGCGCCGGCCATGGCCAGAACACCTACCGCGGGCTGGTCAAGGTCGCGGCCGGGGCGGACGGCGCGCGCAACTACACCCAGTGCGACTCGCTGCTGATCGGCAAGAAGTGCGGCGCCCACACCTTCCCGTATATCGAAGTGAAGAACCCCAGCGCGACGGTCGAACACGAGGCCACCACCTCGAAGATCTCCGACGACCAGATGTTCTATTGCCGCGCCCGCGGCATCGACCAGGAAAACGCGGTGTCGATGATCGTCGACGGTTTCTGCAAGCAGGTATTCCGCGAGCTGCCGATGGAGTTCGCGGTGGAAGCCAAGAAGCTGCTGGAAGTCTCGCTGGAAGGCTCGGTCGGATGAAGCGGCTGCCGACGTCCACCCTGTTGCTGGCCCCGGCGTTGGCGCAAAGCCATTGCAATCCGGCCGGCAACCCGCTGCAGCTCAACGCCGGCGCCAGGGCCACGCTGAGCGCAACCGGCACGGCTTTTTTTGCGTAAAAAATTTCCCGAGCGCGGCGGATACGACCTCTGAGTCGCGCCAGCCTCTGTCCCCTCTCTGACAAGACGACCACTTCAATGCTGAAAATAGACAACCTGCACGCCAGCATCGCCGGCAAGGAAATCCTCAAGGGGCTTTCGCTGGAGGTGAAGCCGGGCGAAGTGCATGCCCTCATGGGCCCCAACGGGGCCGGCAAGTCCACCCTGGGCAATGTCATCGCCGGCCGCGAAGGCTACGAAATAACCGCCGGCAGCGTGCGCTTCGAAGAGGCCGACCTGCTGCAACTGGAGCCCGAAGCCCGCGCCGCCGCCGGGGTGTTCCTGGCGTTCCAGTACCCGGTGGAAATTCCCGGCGTCAACAACACCTATTTCCTGCGCGCCGCGCTCAACGCCCAGCGCAAGGCGCGCGGCGAGGCAGAACTGGATTCGATGCAGTTCCTCAAGCTGGTACGGCAGAAGCTGGCCGTGCTGCACCTGAAAGACGAACTGCTGCACCGCGGCGTCAACGAGGGTTTCTCCGGCGGCGAGAAGAAGCGCAACGAGATCTTCCAGCTGGCGGTGCTCGAACCGAAGCTGGCGATCCTGGACGAAACCGATTCGGGCCTGGATATCGACGCGCTCAAGAGCGTGGCCGATGGCGTCAACACGCTGCGCTCGCCGGAGCGTTCGTTCCTGGTGATCACCCATTACCAGCGCCTGCTCGATTACATCAAGCCCGATTTCGTGCATGTGCTGGCCGAAGGCCGCATCGTCAAATCCGGCGGCCCGGAGCTGGCGCTGCAGCTGGAAGCGCACGGCTACGACTTCCTCAAGAACCGTATCGTGCCGGAGGCCGCTGTCTGATGAGCGCCCTGCTCGATTCTTTGGCCAGCGGCTTCTGCGGCAGCCACGAGCGCCGTGCGGTGCTCGATGCCGTGCTGCACGACGGCCTGCCCGGCCCGCGCAACGAAGCGTGGAAATACACCTCGCTGCGCCAGCTGGAGCGCCGCACTTTCAGCCCCGCCCCGCTGCAGCCGGCCGAAGTGGATCCGGCACTGCTGGAAGGCATTGCCACGCCACGCCTGGTATTCGTCAACGGCCGTCCGCTGGCCGCGCTCAGCGACCTGTCGGGGCTGGATGCCGGCGTGCAGCTGCAGTCGCTGTCGATGGCACTGGCCGCCGACGATGACACCGCGCGCTTCCTTTCCCGCCGCTTCGAGCGCAGCGACGAGGTTTTCGCCCGCCTCAACGCCGCGCTGGCCGATGAAGGGGTGATCGTGCGCGTGGCGGAGAACGTACACGCCGCGACCCCGCTGCAGCTGGTCTTCATCAGCGTGGCCACCGCGCCGGAGCTGTCCTGGCACCATCGCCATTTCATCGAACTGCGCCAGGGCGCGTCATTGGGACTGGTCGAACACCACCTGCATCAGGGTGATGCCGCGCACCTGGACAACACCCTCGTGCACGTGCACCTGGCCCAGGGCGCGACGCTGTCGCATGCACGGGTGCAGAACGACAGCCCGCGGGTGACGTCCATGCTGCGCACCGATGCGGTGCTGGCAGGTGATGCGCACTACCGCCGCGTCGACCTGGAACTGGGCGCGGCGCTGTCCCGCCACGAACTCAACGTGCGCCTGGAAGGCGACAACGCCAGGGTCACCGCCAACGGCGTGCTGCTGGGCAACGGCCGCCGCCATATCGATACCCGCCTGGGCATCGAGCACATCGCCCGCGATACCAGCTCGGAAATGGTCTGGCGCGGCGTGGCCGCCAATCGCAGCCGGGTGGTGTTCCATGGCGGGATCCATATCCGCCCCGGCGCCGATGGCGCCGATGCCAACCTGTCCAACAAGAACCTGCTGCTGTCGGCCGATGCCGAGATCGATACCCAGCCGACGCTGGTGATCGACGCCGAAGAGGTCAAGGCCGCCCACGGCGCCACGGTCGGCCAGCTCGACGACAACGCGCTGTTCTACCTGCGCTCGCGCGGGTTGCCGCAGCTGCAGGCACAGCAGCTGCTCAGCGCCGCGTTCTGCCACGAGCCGCTGAAGGTGCTCGACGCCAGCCTCACCTCCCGGCTGGCAACGACGCTGGATGCGGCACTGGTGCAGGCCGGCGTGGCATGAACCTGTCCACGCCCCGGCCGGCCCACGGCAGCGCCCAGGCACCCGACTGGGAGCGGATCCGCGCGGACTTCCCGCTGCTGATGCGCGAGGTCAACGGCAAGCCCCTGGTGTATTTCGACAGCGCCAACACCGGGCAGAAACCGCTGGCCGTGATTGCCGCGGTGGACGAGTTCTACCGCCGCTACAACGCCAATGTCAGCCGCGCGGTGCACGCGCTGGGTTCTGAAGCCACCGATGCCTACGAAGGCGCGCGTGCCAAGCTGGCGCGCTTCCTCAACGTGCGTGCCAACGAACTGGTGCTGTGCAGCGGCACCACCTTCGCCATCAACCTGGTGGCCTATTCGTGGGCGCTGCCACAGTTGAAGGCCGGCGATGTGATCCTGGTCTCGCGCATGGAGCACCACGCCAACATCGTGCCGTGGCAGCTGGTGGCGCAACGTACCGGCGCGACCTTGCGCGTGGCCGAAATCACCGCCGACGGCGCGCTGGACATGGACGCGCTGTATGCGGCGATGACGCCGGACGTGAAACTGCTGGCGGTCACCCACGTCTCCAACGTGCTGGGCACGATCAACCCGGTGCGCGAGATCTGCCGCGAAGCGCGCAAGCGCGGCATCATCACCGTGGTCGACGGCTCGCAGGCGGCGCCGCACCTGAAGATCGACATTCCCGCCATCGGCTGCGACTTCTACGCCATCACCGGCCACAAGATGTGCGGGCCCACCGGCACCGGCGTGCTGTGGGGCCGGCGCGAGCATCTGCAGGCGATGCCGCCGTTCCTGGGGGGCGGGGAGATGATCAGGGAAGTCAGCTTCGAGGGCACCGTGTTCAACGACGCGCCGCACCGTTTTGAAGCCGGCACCCCGAATATTTCCGGTTTCATCGGCTTGGGCGTGGCGGTGGATTACCTCGAATCGGTCGGGCTGGAACATATCCACCGGCATGAAGGCGAGCTGTTGGCGCACTTCACCGAAGAGCTGCAGCGCTTCGACGGCGTGCGCATCTTCGGCACCGCGTCCCACAAGGCCGCGGTGGTGTCCTTCCAGCTGGAAGGGGCGCACGCGCACGACCTGGCCACGCTGCTTGATCTGGAAGGAGTCGCCGTGCGCTCGGGCCAGCACTGCGCGCACCCGCTGCTGCAGCACTATGGCGTGGCCGCGATCTGCCGTGCCTCGCTGGCGTTCTACAACACCCACGAGGAAATCGAGCAGTTCATGGCGGCCTTGAAGAAGGTGCGCACGCTGCTGGGATAAGGCTGCCGCCCGCGCTGGGTGGCGAAGCGCTGCGGGTGACCGCGGCGTTTTTTTGTTGTGGACGCGACACCCTCGCGCCACTTCCGGCGCCCGCCCCTGTCCGCGCGGTCCTGTGCCACCTAGAATGAAACCATGAGCATTTTGACCTTCCGCACTGCCACGCCGGATGACATTCCGGCCCTGATCGAACTGGTCACCTCCGCCTACCGCGGCGAGGCCTCGCGCGCCGGCTGGACTACCGAAGCCGACCTGCTTGACGGCCAGCGCGTTGATGCCGCAGGCATCCGGGCCGATCTGGAACGACCGCGCAGCGTGATCCTGCTGGCCGAACACCACGGTCAACTGCGGGCTTGCTGCCATCTCGCCGACGAGCACGGCAGTGGCTACTTCGGCATGTTCGCCGTCACGCCGGCGGCCCAAGGCAGCGGTCTGGGCAAGTCGATGATGGCGGCCGCCGAACGCTACGTGCGTGAACACTGGCAGCTGCCGGTGATGCGGATGACGGTGATCGACGTCCGTGACGAGCTGATCGCCTTCTACGAACGCCGCGGCTATCACCGCACCGGCATCAAGAAACCGTTTCCCTATGGCGACGAGCGTTTCGGCATTCCCCGGCGCGACGACCTGCGTTTCGAGATCCTGGAAAAGCCACTGGTGACCGCGGCATGAGCGAGACCTGGACGTTTGTCTGCGCCAGCGGCGAGCTGCTGCCGGGCGAAATGAAGACCACCTTTGACGAGGTCACCGGCACCCCGATCGTGGTGTTCAACCTTGACGGCGATCTGTATGCGCTGGAAGACCAGTGCACGCATGAGGAATTCGAGCTGTCCTCCGGCGCCCTGGATGCGGTCGAAGGCAGCATTGAATGCGTGCTGCACGGCGCCCGGTTCGATATCCGCGACGGCCGCGCCCTGTGTGCGCCGGCCTATACCGCGGTGCCCAAGTTCCCGGTCAAGCGCGACCACGGCGGGGTCTGGACCCGCGACGACCGCGACTGAGGCGCCCGCAAGCCGCGCTTCGGCAAGTCCTGTCGCGAAAGAGGATTGATAACGCAAACAATTCTCATTAGGATGTAGCCCTGTCGCGCACCGCGACGCCGCTGTCACCCCGCCTCCTTTGTCCGCCCTGGCTTCCATGGTTGTCACCCAAACCCACCCGCTGCTGCGGCGCGGTCTGCCGTGCCTGCTGGGGGTATTGGTGTTGCTGGCGGCATGGTTGATGGCCGCCGCGGTTTCCACCCCCTCGCTGACCGCCGCACCTTCGGCCAGCGTGTTGAGCGGGGCGCCCACCGGCGGTTGCCCGGACAGGCATCCGACGCCGGGCAGCATCGCCGAAACCGGCGCCGAAGCACCGCGCCCGGCCAGTAACCGTGCGTGCCCGCGCCACAGCGGCAACGGATCGGTCACGACGGCCAGCCAGGTATTCCGCAGTGCTGCTGCCGACACCCGCCTGCAGCGTGTGCAGGACCGCTCCCGCGGCTATCCGCTGGAGCCGCATCTGCGACTGAATCACGGCCACGCCCCTCCCCGGGCCTGATCGAGCGTCGCCGCAAGCCTGCCTGCGCAGGCCTTTGCGTAGGCCGTTATGCCTTGCGTCTGCCCGCCTGTCCTTCGCCATCCACGCCGAGGACGCTCTCCTTCTGTTGTCTGATCCAAGAGCCCTCCTATGCTGCCTGCCCGTACTCCGCTTGCGTCCGCCCTGCTGTTTGCCATGGTCTCGCCCATCGCCGCCCACGCCACTCCCGACGACGCCGGTGATGGCGGCCAACGCAAGGCCACGCAGCTCGATGGCGTCGATGTGCACGCCTCGCAAGTGGAATCGGTGTCCAACAAGTTCACCGCACCACTGCTGGATACCCCCAAGTCGGTCAGCGTGATCCCGCAGTCGGTGATCGAACAGACCGCCGCCGTGACCCTGCTCGATGCGCTGCGCACGGTGCCGGGCATCACCTTCGGTGCGGGCGAAGGCGGCAATCCCACCGGAGACCGCCCCTTCATCCGCGGCTTCGATTCGCAGTCGGACATCTACGTCGATGGCATCCGCGATGCCGGCAGCCAGACCCGCGAAGTGTTCGCCATCGAGCAGATCGAAGTGATCAAGGGTCCGAGTTCGGCCTATTCCGGTCGTGGTTCGGCCGGAGGCCACATCAGCCTGGTCAGCAAGACGGCCAAGCTCGACGATTTCGTGGCCGGCTCGATCGGCCTGGGCACCGACAACTACCGCCGCGCCACGGTCGATGCCAATGCCGTAATCGGCGACGGCATCGCCGCGCGCCTCAACCTGATGAAGCATGACGCCGATATCGCCGGCCGTGACGAGGTCAACAACAGCCGCTGGGGCATCGCGCCGTCCATCGCCTGGGGCCTGAACGGCCCGACCCAGGCCAGCATCAGCCACTACCACATGGAAACCGACGACCTGCCGGACGCCGGCGGCTTCGCCTACAACAACCCGTTCAGCAGCGGCGCCAATCTCGGCAAGAATGGTGATGGCAGCCCGATCGTGCCCAATCGCAACGCGTTCTACGGCCTGGTCGATCGTGACTTCCAGCAAACCCGGGCCGACATCACCACGTTGAACCTGTCGCATGATTTCGGCGGCGCCACACTGCGCAACATCGCCCGCTACGGCCGGACCCGTAACGACTATCTGTGGACCCAGCCGGACGACAGCAAGGGCAACCCCAACCTGTACGGCACTGTGTGGCGCCGCACCAACGCCCGCGCCACCACCACCGACAGTCTGGTCAACCAGACCAGCCTGAGCGGCACCCTGGCCACCGGCACGCTGCAGCACAGCTACAACGCCGGCATCGAATACAGCGATGAAGACACCCAGCGCGGCAGCTATGCCATCGGCACCGTCAACGGCCTCAATGGCACGTTCAACCCGGTCACCGGCAGCCAGAGCTGCCCCACCACCGGTGCGGCCACCGGCTACAACTGCACCGACTTGGCCAACCCCACCCCACACGATCCGTGGGCGGCCGGCCACCATGTGACGCGTACCGATCCGGCGCTGGATATCCGCCAGAAGACCCGCACCCGCTCGGCCTACCTCTTTGACACCGTCGAATTCAATCCGCAGTGGATGTTGAATCTGGGCGCGCGCTTCGACGATTACGCCACCCGCCAGTCCAACCCGGTAACCGCGGTGACCCTGCGCAACGACAGCACGTTCTGGAATGGCCAGGCCGGGCTGGTGTTCAAGCCGCTGCGCAACGGCAGCATCTACCTGTCGTGGGGCACCTCGTCCACGCCGGTGGGCATGGACGGTGGCGATGGCGCCGACGGCATCAGCGCCGCGGTGCAGGACCTCACGCCGCAGCGCAGCCGCAATCTCGAACTGGGCACCAAATGGGACCTGGCCGATGGACGCCTGTCGCTGACCGGTGCGGTCTTCGCAACCGAGATGAGCAACGCCCGCGTCACCAGCGATGCCGGCACCACCCAGAACGCCGGGCGCAAGAAGGTCACCGGCGCGGAAATCGGCTTCAGCGGCACGATCGCCGCCGGCTGGCAGGTGTTCGGTGGCTACACCTACCTGGATGCGGTGGTCGAGGACAACGGCTTTGCCCTGGTTGACGGCGTTTACGCGCCCTCGCCGTTCAACGGCAATGCGTTCCCCAATACCGCCAGGCACAGCGCCAGCCTGTGGAGCACCTGGACACCGGCCTTCGCGCCGGGCCTGAGCCTGGGCGCCGGCGCCAACTACGTCGACAAGGTCTACGGCAACGTCGCCAACACCAAGTGGATTCCGGCTTACACCCGCTTCGACGCGATGGTCGCCTATGAGTTCAGCAAGCAGTACGGTCTGCAGCTCAACGTGCAGAACCTGACCGACAAGACCTACTTCACCAAGGCGTACGCTTCGCACTACGCGGCCATCGCCCCGGGGCGTTCGGCCACGCTGGCGTTCAACTTCAAGTTCTGACCGCAACGTCTCCCGCGCGACCCGCGGGGGACTCCTCGGAGTGTTCCATGCTGCTGCATATTCCCGACGTCCTTACCGCCGAGCAGGTCACCGCGGCCCGCCAGCAGTTGGCCAACGCCGGCTGGACCGACGGCCGCCTGACCGCCGGCTACCAGTCGGCGCAGGCCAAGCACAACCTGCAGCTGCCCGAGTCCGACCCGGCGGCGCGTGCGATCGGGGCGCGGATTCTCGAGGCACTGGGCCGCAACAGCACGTTTTTTTCCGCGGCGCTGCCACGGCATATTTTTCCGCCGCTGTTCAACTGCTACCAGCAGGGCCAGGCCTTCGGCTTCCACGTCGACAACGCGGTGCGCTATGACTACACCGCGCCGGGGCAACCGCAGCCGGTGCGTACCGACCTGTCGGCCACGCTGTTCCTCAGCGATCCGGACGAATACGACGGCGGCGAGCTGGTGATCGAAGACACCTACGGCAACCAGCGGGTCAAGCTGCCGGCCGGACACATGGTGCTGTATCCGGGCACCAGCCTGCACCAGGTGACCCCGGTGACCCGCGGCGCGCGACTGGCGTCGTTCTTCTGGATCCAGAGCATGCTGCGCGATGACGGCCAGCGCCGTTTGCTGTGGGACCTGGACGTCTCGATCCGGCGCCTGACCCACGATGTACCCGACCACCCGGCTCTGGTGCAGCTGACCGGCGTCTATCACAACCTGTTGCGGCAATGGGCCGATGTCTGAGCCGCAGCCGGCTGCCCCCGATATCGCCGCCATCGCCGCACAGTTGCGGCATGACCCGCCGGCGGCACTGGCGCAACTGCATGCACTGGCCCAGACCGGCGACGTGCAGGCGCAGCTGCTGCTCGGCCAGGCGTGCATGGAAGGCCGTGGCAACGCGCTGGATCCGGCCCAGGGCGTGCAGTGGTTCGAGCGCGCCGCCAACGGCGGCCTGCCGCAGGCGATGAACATGCTCGGGCGTTGCCATGAACTCGGCACCGGCACCGCGGTGAATTTCGAACTGGCGGCGGTGTGGTATCGCAAAGCCGCCGATACCGGGCTGGACTGGGGCATGTACAACCTGGCCAACCTGCTGGCGACCGGCCGCGGCGTGGCCCGCGACGAGGCCGCCGCCTACCGCCTGTACCGGCGCGCCGCCGGATGCGGCCATGCCAAGTCGATGAACCTGGTGGGGCGGTGTCTGGAAGACGGCATCGGCGTGGCCGCGGATCCGGCCGCCGCGCCGGACTGGTACCGGCGCTCGGCCGAAGCCGGCGATTTCCGTGGCCAGGCCAGCCATGCCTCGCTGCTGCTGGCCGCCGGTCAGATCGAGGCCGCAGCGGCATGGTTGCAGCAGGCGCTGGCGCACGGCAGTCCCGCGTTCCTCGCCCATATCCGCCCGCTGCTGGCGAGCTCGCCACATCCGCGGATCCGTGCGCTGGTGGTGCCCGGATAGTGCGTGTCGGCCTGCAATTTCTGCCACCCATTCGCACTTGCAATTGATAACCAGTCGCAACTACAATCCCCGCACCGCGGCGGGCTGTGTCACCAGAACGCCCGCCATGACAGGGATTCTGCTTGTACTTTCCACGCCACCTTTGCCGTCTTGCCGCCGCCACGCGCGGGCGGCCGCTGCTGTTGTCGCTGTTGTTGTCGCTGTTGTTGGCCGGCGCGGCATTGCTGTCCCTGCTTTCAGCCAGCACGGCCTGGAATGCCCGGGCGGGCGCACCGGAAGTCCCCGCCGCCGGGTCCTCGTTCCAGTTGCCGCATTCCCCTGGCGATGACACCACTCGCGAAGAAAACAGTTCGACCACGCTGCGCCGGATCGCGCTGCGGCGGGGCGCGCCGGCATCCGGCGAGCATTCCGCCACTGCGCTCGCCCTGGCCTGGATCACCGCGCAACTGCAAACCCTTCCCGCCACTGCGACACGCGTAGCCGCCGCAACTTCCGGCCCGTGCCCGCTCTTGCCCGGACGCCGGGTCCAGCGCGGCCAGGCGCCGCCTCAGGCCTGAGCCGTCCCGCGTCCCCGTTCGGGGCCGCCCCGCTTACTTTCCGCCGCCTTCCCGGGATCGCTCCCGCCCGTCTGCGCACGTCGCCATGCCGGCCCCGGTTTGCCGTGTCCGCGCGCCCATTTTCCGAGGTTCCCTCATGGCCCAGCGCCATTGCCTTCCCCCGCCTTTTTCCCGCAACGCCCTCGGCATCGCCCTGCTGGCGATGCTGTCCACGCCGGCGTTGGCCGACAGCGGTACCTCCGCCACGCCCACCGAACTGGACAAGGTCGTGGTCACCGCCGCCGGCTTCGAGCAGAAGATCGCCGAAGCGCCGGCCAGCGTCAGCCTGATTTCGCGCGAGCAGCTTTCACAGCGCCCGTACACCAGCCTGGTCGACGCGCTGCGTGACGTGGAAGGCATCGACGTGGGCATGGAAACCACCGACAAGAACGGCCGCGCCACCATTTCCATGCGCGGCATGCCGTCGGAATACACGCTGGTGCTGATCGACGGTCGCCGCCAGAGCAACGTCGGCAGCCTGTATCCGAACAACTTCGGTGGCGGCCAGTTCGCCTACCTGCCGCCGCTGGATGCGATCGAGCGCATCGAAGTGGTGCGCGGCCCGATGTCGACCCTGTACGGCTCCGATGCGATGGGCGGGGTGATCAACCTCATCACCCGCCGCAACCAGGGCCAGTGGCAGGGCTCGATCACCCAGGGCTTCACCGTCCAGCAGGAAAAAGAGTTCGGCGACGCGCGCACCACCGATCTGTATCTGACCGGGCCGCTGATCAAGGACACCCTGGGCGTGGCCATCCGCGGCAGCTACTACGATGCCGACGAATCCATGCCCGAGTGGGACGCGCTGCCGCTGCCGGACGGCTCGATGTGGGAGCGCAGCCTGGGCTTTGGCGGCGGTGGCAAGGCGGTGGCCAACACCAACTGGAACACCGGCATCCGCCTGAACCTGAGCGCGTTCGAGAACAACGAGTTCTGGCTGGACTACGACGTCTCGCGGCAGAAATACGACAACCGCAACGGCCAGACCGGCACCTTGGACAGTCTTGAAAGCCTGTGGCGCAGCGGCAATGCGACCATCCCCAATCCCGCCGGCAGCGGCACCATCACCCGCCGCGTGGTGCAGCCGCGCGTGGGCTATACCGGCTGGCAGCGCTACGAGCGTGACCAGCTGGCGCTGACCCACCAGGGCCGCTACGCCTTCGGCACCTGGCAGACCAGCCTGACCCGCCACACCACCAGCAACCTGGGCCGTTCGCTGCCGCTGACGCTGGACGAGCGCGCGCAACTGCAGGGGCTGTGGAACGACGTGTGCGCACGTCGCGGCCAGACCGCCCACTGCAACATGACCTCCGGCAACCTGAGCGTGCTCAATGCCGACGAGCTGGCCCGCCTCGGCAGCTTCCTGCCGCGGCCGCTGCGCACGATGGAGCTGGACGGCTACGTGCTCGACAGCAAGCTGGACATGTCGCTGGGCCAGCACCAGCTCACCATCGGCGGCCAGTACAACGACACCGACATGACCGATGGCGTGTTCGGCATGGATGGCGGCGGCTACAAGGACAACGTCAAGCAGAAGCACCGGATGTGGTCGGTGTTCGCCGAGGACAACTGGGCGCTGACCGACGCCCTGACCGCCACGCTGGGCATGCGCTACGACGATCACAACATCTTCGGCAGCCACGTCAGTCCGCGCGCCTATCTGGTGTGGGAAGCCAACGATGCCTGGACGCTCAAGGGCGGCATCAGCACCGGCTACAAGACGCCGCGGCCTGACCAGCTGTTCCCGGGCGTGGTCGGCTTCGGCGGCCAGGGCGTGATTCCGCAGGTCGGCTCGCCGCACCTCAAGCCGGAAACCAGCACCAATTACGAAGTGGCCGCCTACTACGAAGGCCAGCGCTGGAACTTCAACGTCACCGCGTTCTTCAACAAGTTCGACGACAAGATCGCCAGCGGCGGCACCTTCGCCAACTGCGAGGTGGCGCCGGCCGATGGCAGCTACTGCGTGGACGTCGGCCCGGGCTGGGCGGCGCTGGGCTACAGCGCTTTCACCCAGAGCGTGAATATCGACAAGGCCGAGACCCGCGGCGTCGAGCTGGCCGGCCAGGTCGACCTGCTGGACACCCTGCAGCTGCGCGGCAACTACACCTTCACCAGGAGCGAGCAGACCAGCGGCCGCGCCAAGGGCCAGCCGATCTCGGGCAACCCGGCCAAGCACATGGCCAACGCCAACCTCACCTGGCAGGCCAGCGAGCGCGTCAGCCTGAGCCTGATCGGCGAAGGCCGCTACGACCGCTACCGCGACACGCTGGTCTCCAGCGTCGGCGGCGTCAGCAGCTCGACCGTGCGCTATTACGAGGACTACACCACGTTCCATCTCGGTGCCAGCTGGAAGGCGAACGACTGGCTGACCGTCAACGGCCGCATCAACAACCTGTTCGACAAGGACTTCGTCTCCCAGTCCTGCCTGCTGGCCTCCGATACCGAATACAGCTGCGTGGACGACTACGCGGTGAAGGAGCAGCGCCGCAGCTTCTGGGTGTCGTTCAACGCCCGCTTCTGAGGCTGCTGATGTAACCGCGCAAAAGCCCGCCCCGGAGGCGGGCTTTTGCTTTTCGCGCCACCGCTTCCGGCACCATCGGCACAGCTGCCGATCTGCGCCAGCCACCGCTTCCGGCATTTTTTCTGGCTGTCATGGAAGCTGCTGGAGCTGCCGCTGCAGCGTTGGGCAGGTGCGCGCCGGCGCCCATTGCGGCTGCCGCAAGCGGCTGCGGAATGATCGTGCCGCTGCGCCGACAGGGAAATATACAAATTGCGAATCATTCTCATTCATGGTGTAATTCGGGCCTCCTGATCACCGCCTGCCACGCCACTTGTCTTCCGAACGCGCTTCCGCCAACGCCGTGCAGCAACAGGCCAACCGTGGCTTCTGGTTGCGCACCTTGCACCAGTGGCACTGGATCAGTTCGGCGGTGTGCCTGATCGGCATGCTGCTGTTCTCCATCACCGGAATCACCTTGAACCACGCCTCGAAGATCGAGGCCACGCCGCAGGTGCAGAACCAGCAGATCGAATTGTCCGCGCCGCTGCTCAAGACCTTGGGCAGCCGCGAAGAAGGCAACGCCCCGCTGCCGGGGAAAGTGGCCGACTGGCTGTCGCGCGAGCTGGATGTCTCCATCGGCAAGCGCAAGGCCGAGTGGTCGCCGGAAGAGATCTACTTGTCCATGCCCGGCCCCGGCAGCGATGCGTGGCTGAGCATCGACCGCGAAACCGGTGCGGTGGAATTCGAGAAAACCCGTCGCGGCTGGATCTCGTATTTCAACGATCTGCACAAGGGCCGCAACGCAGGTCCGGGCTGGGGCTGGTTCCTGGACCTGTTCGCGGTGGCCTGCCTGGTGTTCTGCATCACCGGTCTGTTCCTGCTGCATCTGCATGCGCGGCAACGGCGCATGACCTGGCCGCTGGTTGGCCTGGGATTGCTGATTCCGCTGCTGATCGCCCTGCTGCTGATCCATTGATCCCACTTCTCTTGAACGCTTCCCTCCCCGGAGTCGCACCATGCGCGTCACCCTGACCATCGCCCTGAGTGGCCTGATCGCCACCGCTCCGGCCGCCTACGCCGCCAGCCTCGACGTCAACGTCGAAGTGCCCAAGCTCAACGTGGCCGAATACCACCGCCCGTATGTGGCGGTGTGGATCGAAGGCGCAGACCAGAAGGTCGCTGCCAACCTGTCGGTCTGGTACCAGCTCAAGGACACCGCCGAGGGCCATGGCACCAAGTGGCTGCCGGACCTGCGCCAGTGGTGGCGCAAGAGCGGCCGCACCCTGCAGGTGCCGGTGGATGGCGTGACCGGCCCGACCCGCCCGGTCGGCAAACACCAGCTCAGCTTCAGCGACCGCCAGCCGCAGCTGCGCGACCTGCCCGCCGGCCAGTACACGCTGGTGGTGGAAGCCGCGCGCGAAGTCGGTGGCCGCGAGCTGGTCAAGATTCCTTTCAGCTGGCCGGCCCGCAGTGCGCAGAACGGCCGTGCCCAGGGCACCACCGAACTGGGCGCCGTCACCCTTGCCGTCAAACCCTGATTCGCCCTACTACCGGAGCCATCCCATGAAGCGTTCCCTCCTGCTTGCCGCCGCCATCACCGCGGTGCTGCCGTTCTCCGCCGCCGCCCACAAGGCCTGGCTGCAGCCGTCGCAGACCGTGATCGCCGGTACCAACCCGTGGATCACCGTGGACGCGGCCGTGTCCAACGACCTGTTCTATTTCAACCACGTGCCGCTGCGCATCGACAACCTGCTGATCACCGCGCCCGACGGCAGCACCGTGCAGCCGCAGAACGTGGCCACCGGCAAATACCGCAGCGTGTTCGACGTCGAGCTGACCCAGCCGGGCACCTACCGCCTGGCCAACGTCAACGCCGGGCTGATGGCCAACTGGCAGGAAGGCGGCAAGCCCAAGCGCTGGCGCGGTACCGCCGAGAAGTTCGCCGCCGAAGTGCCGAAGAACGCCAAGGAGCTGAAGGTCTCCGAGACCGCCGGCCGGGTCGAGACCTTCGTCACCAACGGCGCCCCGAACGACACCGCGCTCAAGCCGACCGGCAAGGGTATGGAGATGGTCGCCCTCGGCCACCCGAACGACCTGTTCAGTGGTGAAGAAGCCAAGTTCCGCCTGCTGGTGGACGGCAAGCCGGCCGCCGGCCTGGAAGTGGAGATCACCCGCGGCGGCACCCGTTACCGCAACGCGCAGGAAGAGATCAAGGTCACCACCGACGCCAGCGGCGAGTTCGCCGTCACCTGGCCGGCAGCCGGCATGTACTGGCTGGAAACCGGCAGCGAGGACAACAAGACCTCGATCCCGCAGGCCAACGTGCGCCGCCTGAGCTATGTGGCCACGCTGGAAGTGCTGCCGCAGTAAGGACTCCAGGCCCGGTCGCCACGGCGCGCCGGGCCGCTCTCTCCATGTCTAGCCAATCCGACATCGCCGCCCTCGGCGGCCACACCATGGGTACCCGCTGGAGCGTGAAGCTGGTCGCCCCGCGCAGCCGCGACCTGCATCCGCTGCATGCCGGCATCCAGGCCGAACTGGATCGGGTGGTGGCGCAGATGAGCACCTGGGAAACGGATTCAGACATCAGCCGCTACAACCGCGCCGCCGCCGGCAGCTGGCACCGGCTCCCCGACGATTTCTGGCACGTGCTCAGCACCGCGTATGAAATAGCGCAGCGCAGCGATGGTGCGTTCGATCCGAGCATCGGCCCGCTGGTCGCGCTGTGGGGCTTCGGTGCCCAGGCCGGCGCGCAGCGTGTTCCCGATGCCGCGCAACGGGCCGAGATCGCCAGCCGCTGCGGCTGGCAAAAACTGCAACTGGATGCACAGGCGCAAGCCGCGCTGCAGCCCGGCGCGCTGCAACTGGACCTGTCGGCCATCGCCAAGGGCTATGGCGTGGATCTGGTCAGCCGCTGGCTGCGCCGCAACGGCGTGGAAGCGGCGCTGGTCGAAGTCGGCGGCGAGCTGCGCGGCTACGGTCGCAAGCCGGACGGCCAGCCGTGGCGGGTGCTGGTCGAATCGGCTCCAGAAGAGGACGCCGGCGCCGACTATCCGCCGCGGGTGCTGGCGCTGGACGATCTGGCCATCGCCACCTCCGGCGACCGTTGGCATCACTTCGAGCGCGATGGCGTGTCCTACAGCCACACGCTGGATCCTCGCACGCAGGCGCCGGTAACCCGCGCCGCAGCCGCGGTGACGGTGATCGACCGCGAAGCGATGCGCGCCGATGCCTGGGCCACCGCACTGACGGTGATGGGCGCGGCACAGGGGCTGGAGTTCGCCAGCCACCATGGGCTGGCCGCCCGCTTCGTCGCACGTGGCCAGAACGGACTGGAAGAAACCATGACGCCGGCGTTCCAGCAGCACCTGGACGCAGACACGCAATGAGTGCCCCACGCGTGAACCGCTCGCTGATTGGCAACCTCGCCGTTGGTCTGGTGCTGGTGCTGATCGCCGTGCTGCTGCTGCGCCTGCATCTGGGCGAAAGCTGGTGGCTGGCTGCGCCCCTGCCCGCGCAGTGGTTCACTGCGCTGACTGCCGCCGCCATCTATGCCATCGCCTGCGCTGCACTGTGGTGGCAGGTGCGCCCGCGCAAGGACGTTGCCAGCGTTGACGGCGAGCCGCCGCTGCTGGTGGTCTGGGCCAGCCAGACCGGCTTTGCCCGGCAGTTGGCCGAGCGCACCGCCGACAGCCTGCAGGCCGCCGGCCATCACACCCGGTTGCGCGCGCTCGACCAGGTCGATGCGGCCCTGCTCGCCCGCACCCGCACCGCGCTGATCATCGCCAGCACCACCGGCGAAGGCGATCCTCCGGACCACGCACTGGCCTTTCTCAGCCGGGTGATGCAGGACTCCTCGCCGCTGCCGCAGCTGCAGTACGCGATGCTGGCGCTGGGCGACCGCACGTACGACCACTACTGCGCCTTCGGCCACCAGCTGGACGACTGGCTGCGCCGGCAAGGCGCGCATGCGTTGTTCGACACCATCGAGGTGGACAACGCCGACCCGGCGGCGCTGCGCCACTGGCAGCAGTTGCTGGGCCAACTTGGGGGCGATACTGGCGATCTGCCGGACTGGACCGCGCCGGACTACCAGTCGTGGCAGCTCGTCGGCCGCCAGCACCTCAACCCCGGCAGTGCCGGCGGCGCGGTGTACCAGCTGCGGTTGCGGCCCACCGCCGCCGGACTGCCGCAATGGCAGGCCGGGGATATCGCCGAAGTCGGCCCGCAACACAGCGATGCCCGCGTGGCGCAATGGTTGCAGCTCCATGGGCTGGACGGCCAGGCCGCAGTCGAAGGCGGCACGCTGCAATCGCGGCTGGCACGCTCGCACCTGCCCGGGGCAGATGCGATCACAAGCCGCGACCCGCAGCTGCTCGCCGCTTCGTTGCAACCGTTGCCGCACCGCGAATATTCGATTGGCTCGACCCCGGCCGAAGGCCACCTGCAATTGCTGCTGCGCTGCCAGTTCCATGCCGATGGCAGCCCCGGGCTGGGCAGTGGCTGGCTGTGCGAGCAGGCCCGGATCGGCGACAGCATTGCGCTGCGGCTGCGCAGCAACCCCAACTTCCATCCCCCGGCGGTCGACCAGCCGCTGATCCTGATCGGCAACGGCACCGGCATCGCCGGCCTTCGGGCCCATTTGCAGGCCCGCATCGAGGCCGGTGCGCGCCGCAACTGGCTGCTGTTTGGCGAGCGCAATGCCGCCTGCGACTTCCATTTCGGCGCCGAGCTGCAGCAGTGGCGGCAACAGGGCTGGATTGAGCAGCTGGATACCGTTTTCAGCCGCGACAACGGCCGCCACCGTTACGTGCAGGACGCCCTGGCTGACGCGCGCGACCGTCTACGCCAATGGATTGCACAGGGCGCCACGGTGCTGGTGTGCGGCAGCCTGCAGGGCATGGCCCCGGCGGTGGACGCGGTGATCGCCGATGCCCTCGGCAGCGCCGCGCATGACGCCCTGCGCATCGCCGGGCGCTACCGCCGCGACGTGTATTGACAGCGAGGAACGAGGGGACAGAAACGAGCGTAGCCCGGGTAAGGCCAAAGGCCGCACCCGGGTTCGGCAGGTCGGTGGGGGGCGGATTCCCCGGGTGCGCTTTGCTTACCCGGGCTACGCCGGGGTCACCCGGATCGCCAGCAGCTCGCCGCCACCACTCAAGGCAAACCGCGTGCGCGCACCGGCGGCGAGCCAAGCAGTATCGCCGGCGGCCAGCGGTGGCAGCGTCCTGTCTTCGAACTCGGCCTGCCCGGCCAGCAGATGGATCGCCCAGCCGACCTGCGGCTCGGTGAAAAACAGCATGCTGCCGACCAGTGGCCGGTGCAGCAGCTGCGCCTGCAACACATCGCGCCGCCACATCAGGTTGAAGTCATGGGTGAGGCCATCGACCAGCTCCCCGCTGACCGCCTCTTCGCCGGCAAAGCGCAGCCGCTCGTGTGGCGGCATCAGCGTGCGGCAGCGCCCGTCGGCAAAGCGCAGGCGCAGCCCTTCGCCACGCAACAGCACCAGCTCGCGCTCGATCCCGGGAAACATCGAGAACGCCGCATCCTGCTCGATCTCGGCGATCGACAACCGCAACGCCCAGTCATCGCAGTCGGGCAGACGCAGGATCTCGCGGGTCCAGCCCAGCCCGTTGCGCCAGCGCTCGCGGCGGTATTCGTAGGACGGAATCACGCAGGTGGGTGCCGCGAGGGCGTCGATGGCATTCATCGATGCATTCTGCCCCAGTCCATCGCGGGGCGTCGCGCCGCACACGCACAGAAAAGCGGGCCAGCGGCCCGCCTTTCAACCACCCCGGGCCATCGCGGTCAGCGCGGCATGGCCAGGCTTTCTGCCGTCAGCGGCCTGCCGGGCCCGCGCGGCACGGTGTCGATGGTGGCATCGGCGGGCAACGCGGCGCCGTTGTCCAGATGCGCCTGCACCCGGTCCAGTGCGGCGTACATGTACGGCAGCAGCGGCACATAGCGCGCGGCGTAATCGGGCAGGCCGAGGAACCCGTCGAAATGCTGGGCATGGCGCACCTTCCAGTAATGCACGTCGCGTCCGCCCGCCTGCGCCGCCGCCACATACGGTGCACTGCTGAACGCCGGCGGGATCAGGCCGTCGTCGGTGCCGTGCACCACCATCACCGGCAATCCACTGCGCGGCAGAGCGGCGCGGGTCGCCTCGATGCCGGCCTGCACGCGCCGCGCAGCTTCGCCGTTGCCTTCCCACAATCCGCGCAGGCACTGCAGGCCGGCATAGGTCAGGTCCGGCAACTGCACTTTGCTGTCGATCAGCCCGACCCCGGCCCCCGGCGGAATGCCGCTGCCATCGCTGTACCATGCGGCGCGCTCGATCGCCGTGGCCGCGCGCGGGCTGAAATCGGCGTTCTGGGCGGAGAACGAAAAACCGCAGGGGTGCGCGTCCACGCCGTAGCGGCCATAGGCCGAGGCGTAGGTGACCGCGACCGCGCGCCACAAATCGAAGCCGGTGGACAACGCACCGGCGCGCAATGCGGCATCGGTCCAGCCCTTGCTGAGCATCAGCTCATAGGCCGAACGCGCCTGGGCGGCGGGCGTGGCACCGGCAATGACGCCTTCGGCCGCCAACGTGGCGCAGCGCACGACGGCGCCGGCCTGCAATGCGGCCGTCAGTGGCGGCTGCGGCAGGTTGCCCATGTGCAGCTGCGCGCAGGGCATCAGCAACGCCGCCTCGGTGCTGTAGTCGTACAGCGCGCGCGCGCCTGCCCCGCCGGAAAGCACGCTGGGTTCGCCGGCGACCACCGCATCGAGCCAGTCGCCGTCCATTTCCGCCGCCCGCAACACCGCGCCGCCGCCATTGGAAATGCCCACCGCGATGATGCGGGTATTGGCAAACGTGAACGGTGCCGCCTGCGGCAGCGCCTGATCCAGCGCATGCAGCGCGAACTGCGCCGCCTGCTTCACATGGCGGCCCCAATCGGCCTCGGGATTGTCTTTCGAGTGCGCGTGCTTGAACGCCACGCCGCGGGCGTTGACCGGCGCGTCGGCGATGAAGGCCAGGTCGTTGTGCTGACCCACCGCACCGATGCGGCCATCGGCGCGCACGCCCTGCTGTGCATCCAGGTCGTAATAGTCGCTGCCCGCGCCCTTGTCGGTGTAGACCACCGCACAGCCCTTGGGCAGGCCCCACGCCGCGGCAACCGATACCGCGCCATAGATGCCGCGCGACCCCGACGCCGGCGCCACCAGCACACAGCGCTTGCCGGCATCGAAACTGTCGGGGATCTGCGCCAGCACGCGATGCGGCTGGCGGGCACCGGGCAACGTCGCATAGGCCGAATATTCGCGGCCGGGCACCGCCCCCAGGAAGCCGAACAGGTCGCCATAGCCACCGCCCGGCGCCAGGTCGGCAATGCCGCGCCAGCTGTTCCACAACGCGCGTTTGCGCAGCTCTTCGGCGGTGGGCGCCAGCGGCTCGGCGAATGCCGGCGGCACCAGGCTGCGCAGGCCCGCCAAGCCGAGACCGGCACTGAGCAGATCATCATTGCCGCGGTGATCGCTGTGCTGCTCATGACTGAACATGGAAGACTCCGGAGACCCGGCCGGCGGCCGGGTGGCGCAGGACGCCAGGGTGAGTCCGACGAAGAGGCCGCAGGCGGCGCGCAGAAGGGATTGGCTCATGGGCAAACACTAGCAGAGCACCCGCGGCGGCCCATCGTACTTTCGTACCACACGTTTTTAGCGGCGCCCCTGTTACGTTTTCCGGCCCCACCTTGAATCCGGAGTTGCCCATGGACCGCTTTCTGCAAGGCCGCACCGCCCTGGTGACCGGCAGTACGTCGGGCATTGGCCTGGCGGTCGCGCAGGCGCTGGCCGCCGCCGGCGCGCGCGTGGCGATCAACGGCCTGGGCACCGCCGCGCAGATCGAGGCGGCCGTGGCGAGCGTGACCGCCGCCGGCAGCGAGGCGAAACATTTCGCCGCCGATCTGCGTCGTTCCCATGAGATCGACACCCTGATCGATGCCGTGCAGGCCTGGGGCGCGATCGATGTGCTGGTGAACTGCGCCGGGATCCAGCACGCCGCACCGTTGGCCGAACAGCCCACGCACAAGTGGGACGACATCATCGCGCTCAACCTCAGCGCCGCCTTCCACACCATGCAGCAGACGTTGCCGGGCATGGCCGAACGCGGCTACGGCCGGGTGGTCAACATCGCCTCGGTGCACGGGCTGGTGGCCTCCAAATACAAGGCGCCGTATGTGGCCAGCAAATTCGGTATCGTCGGCCTGAGCAAGGTCGCCGCACTGGAGTACGCCACCGCCGGCAGCCGCGACAGTGGCGGGGTGACCGTCAACTGCGTCTGCCCGGGCTGGGTGGAAACGCCGCTGATCGAGCCGCAGATCCAGGCCCACCGCAACGGCGGCAGCCGTGACCAGGGCGTGCGCGCACTGCTGGAAGAGAAGCAACCGAGCCTGCGCATGTCGTTGCCCGAGGACATCGCGGCGATGGTGGTTTGGCTTTGCCGCCGCGAGGCCCACAATGTCACCGCCGCCGCCATGCCGATGGACGGAGGCTGGACCGCCCAGTAACCAGGACCTTGCCCATGACCACGCTGTTGATCGCCGACGACCATCCGCTGTTCCGCGCCGCGCTGCGCCAGGCGGCCAGCGAGGCGGTCAGCGACCTGCAGGTGCGCGAGGCCGAATCGCTGGACGGGGTGCTGGCCGCGCTTGATGCCGAACCGGAGATCGACCTGATCCTGCTGGACCTGCACATGCCCGGCAATCACGGTCTGGCCGGGCTGGCGGCCATCCGCGCCCAGCATCCGGGCGTGGCGGTTATCGTGGTCTCGGCCAACGATGATCCGCGCGTGGTGCGGCGCGCGCTCGATCACGGCGCCGCCGGTTACCTGCCCAAGAGTGCCGGCCTCAACGATCTGCGCGATGCGGTCCGCAGCGTGTTGGCCTGTGAACAATGGCTGCCGGCGGGGCTGCGCGCCGCAGTCTCGCGCGCGCAGTCCTCCAGCCACGACAGCGCACTGGCCGCACGCCTGGCCAGCCTGTCGCCGCAGCAGTTCCGGGTGCTGGTGCTGGTGGCACAGGGACTGCTCAACAAGCAGATCGCCGACCGGCTGGAGGTGCAGGAACGCACGGTCAAGGCGCATCTGTCGGCGATCTTCGAACGGTTGGGGGTACGCAACCGCACCCAGGCCAGCGTGGTGCTGCGCGAGCTGGAACTGAGCGACCCGGCGCGACAGGTCGTGTAGAAGCGCTCCGGAGCGATCCCGGGCCGGACGCCGCCGCGCCGCTTTATCGGCGGGCCCTGATTGCTCAGGCGGAAAGTTCAGCGGCCGCGCAGCAGCCGGTGCAACAGCATCCCGCCGATCATCGCCGGCACGAACCACAACACTTCCCGCGAAACCACGCCCACCCCCACCAGCGCCGGCCCCGGGCAATAGCCGGCCAGCCCCCAGCCGATCCCGAACAGCGCCGCCCCGATCAGCAGCGGGCGGTCCAGGGTACGCAGCGAGGACAGCTGGAAACTGGTGGCAAACACCGGCGCCGGGCGTTTGAGCACGAACCGGAACAGCACCAGCGTGGTGGTCACCGCCCCGCCCAGCACGAACAGCAAGGCCGGGTCGAAATCCCCGGCGACATCCAGAAAGCCGAGGATGCGCAGCGGATCGGTCATGCCTGATACCGCAAGGCCAATTCCAAACAGCGCGCCGGCCAGCAGCGCGGCGATAAGAATGCGGGAGGAGTTCATGCCAGATGCCTGACAACAAAGGTGGTGGCGATGGCGGTAGCCATGAAGGTCAGCACTGCAGCGAACGAGCGCGGCGACAGCCGCCCCAGCCCGCACACGCCATGGCCGCTGGTGCAGCCGCTGCCCATGCGGGTGCCGAAGCCGACCAGCAGGCCGGCCACGACCAGCATCCATACCGGGAAATCCTGCCGCGGCGTGTAGGCCCCGGGCACCAGCAGCAACCACGCCGCGCCCGCGCCAATCAGCCCGAGCAGGAACAGCACCCGCCATGCGGTCTCACCGGCGCGCGGCAACAGCACCCCACCGACGATGCCGCTGATGCCGGCGATACGGCCGTTGAGCCACAGCAGCAGCGTTGCCGCCAGACCGATCAGGACGCCGCCGATCAGCGGGGTCAGCCAGCCACTCACGAGGCCGCGCCCAGCTGGTTCAACGGCAGCCGGAAATAGCGGATGCCGTTGGCGTCCGGCTCGGGCAGGCGTCCGCCACGGATGTTGACCTGCAACGCCGGCAGGATCAGCCGCGGCGGTGCCAGCGTGGCGTCACGCTGCTGGCGCATGCGCACGAAATCGTCCTCCTGCACCCCGCCCTTCAGATGCACATTGCTTTCCAGTTGCTGCGCGGCGCTGGTCTGCGCCTGCGGTGCGCGCCGGTCACCTGGATAGTCGTGACACAGGAAGATGCGGGTGCTGGCCGGCAGCGCCAGGATGGTCTGGATCGAGGCGTACAGGCGGTGCGCATCGCCACCGGGGAAATCGGTGCGGGCGGTGCCGGTTTCCGGCGCGAACACGGTATCGCCGATAAAGGCGGCATCGCCGATCACGTAGGTCAGGCTGTCATCGGTGTGCCCCGGCGTGGCGATCACCCGCGCCTGCAGCCGGCCGATGCTGAAGCTCTCGCCGTCGGCGAACAGGCGGTCGAACTGGCGGCCGTCGGCGATGAACTCCTCGCCCAAGCCGAACAGCTGCTTGAAGCGCTGCTGCACCTGGATGATGCCGCGGCCGATCGCCACCGGCGCCTGCAGTTCATCGGCGAGGAAGCCGGCGGCGCTGAGATGGTCGGCATGGGCGTGGGTTTCCAGAATCCACTGCACCTGCAGACGCTGCGCGCGTACGAACGCCAGCACCGCCTCGGCCGAACGGGTGCCGATACGCGCACTGGCCGGGTCGAAATCCAGTACCGGATCGATGATCGCCGCCGCGCCGCCTTCGCCTTCGTGGACGACGTAGGTAAAGGTACCGCTGTCTTTGTCGAAGAACGGTTCGACGCCGGGAGAGTCCATCACGGTCTGGGACACGGGAACCACCATTTGCCATTTAGTTCAGTAAAAGCTAAATTAGCTCACCCTAAACACAAGAGCAAGCGCCGGTGTCGATCCCCCCCACACCACCGCCGACCGCCCCGGACTACGAACAGATGGGTGCGCATGCCGAGGACGCCGCGCGCCTGCTCAAGTCACTGGCCCATCCGGCGCGGTTGAAAGTGCTGTGCCGGCTGGTCGAGGGCGAAGCCTCGGTCAGCGAGCTGCAGGCGCTGGGGCATCTGTCGATGTCGGCGCTGTCGCAGCATCTGGCGGTGCTGCGCGAGCAGGAGCTGGTGCTGACCCGCCGCGATGCGCAGACCATCTTCTACTCGCTGGCCGACAGCCCGGCACTGGGCGTGATGCAGGTCCTGCACGCCGCCTACTGCGGCAATCCGGACGCCCACTGAGCGCCGCCGCGCGCACCGGAAACACCGGTCGCGCGTGATGCCAACTCAGTCCAGCAGACGCGCCATCGCCACGGCGCGCGCGGCCAGCAGCCGGTCCATGATCGACTTCAACGCCAGCGGCCGTACCGGTTTGTGCAGCAACGTCAGCCCCAGTTCCATCACCTCGCGGCGCGTGGCCAGGCTGTCATCGGCGCTGAGGATCAGCGTCGGGCGCGGGCCGAAACGGGCGCCCAGCCGGGCGTGCAGTGCGGTTCCGGTATCGCCGTCGTCGAGGTTGTAATCGAACAGCCACAGCGTCGCCGGCGACTGTTCCATCGCCGCCACCGCCCCGACCTCGCCGGTCGCCTCGGTCACCGCATGGCCCCAGCCGCGCAGCAGGGCGGCCAGCGCCGCCAGCGCGGCCGGGTCGTTGTCGACCACCAGCACCGGCAACGCCGCATTCGCAGCCACCGGCGTACGCCGCACCTCCAGCGACACCGGCGCCGCCACCACGCCCACCGACACCGAAAACACGGTGCCGCGTCCTTTCTGGCTGCGCAGCGCCAGCGGTGCCCGCAGCAGCCCGGCAATACGGTCGGCAATCGCCAGCCCCAGGCCCAGGCCCTGTCCGGCGGTCTCCTCGCCGCGCCGGAATTCCTCGAAGATCAGCTGGCGGTCGGCCTCGGCAATCCCCGGGCCGGTGTCGTGCACTTCGATCCGCGCCCGCCCCTGCTCGCGGCGCACGCCCAGCAGCACGCTGCCCTTGCTGGTGTAGCGCACCGCGTTGGCCAGAAAGTTCTGGATCACCCGCCGCAGCAGTTGCGGATCACTGTGCACCCACAGCTCGGTGGCCACATAGGCGAACGCCAGCCCGCGTGCATTGGCCAGCGCGCCGAACTCCGACGCCAGCGGCTCCAGCACTTCGGCCAGCGGCAGCTCGCGCGGTTGCGGCACCAGCCCGCCGGCCTCCAGCCGCGACATGTCGAACAACCCGGTCAGCAGGTCGGTGGTGGAATCGAGCGCGCCGCGGATCTGCACCACCGCCTGCTGCTGGTGCGGCGAGGCCACCTGCTGGGCCAGCGTGTCGGTGAACAGATGGGCGGCATGCAGCGGCTGCAGCAGATCGTGGCCGACCGCGGCCAGGAAACGGCTCTTGGCATCGTTGGCCCGTTCGGCCTCGCGCTTGGCCGACTCCAGCAACGCGGTGCGCTCGCCCACGCGCTGTTCCAGCGTCTCGTTGCTGCGCTTGAGTTCGCGTTCGGTGCGGCGGAAATCGGTGACATCGGTGAAAGTCGCCACGAAGCCGCCGCCGGGCATCGGATTGCCGCGGATCTCGACAATGCGGCCGTCGGGGAACACGCGCTCGGTCAGATGCGCGGTACCGGCCCGCATCAACGCCAGCCGCCGCGCCACCGCCCGCTCATCGGCGCCGCGCTGCGGCATCGCGTGCAAGGCCCAGCGGGTGAGATCGACAATCGGCCGCCCCACCTGCAGCAATTCGGCGGGAAAGCCGAACATGCGCGCATACGGTCGATTCCACGCCACCAGCCGCTGTTCGCCATCGATCACGCTGATGCCGTGGCTCAGGTTCTGCAGCGCCGCCTGCAACACCTGCTGGTTGAAGCGCAGATCCTGCGAGGCCTCACTGACGATCGCCGCGACCGTGGCCAGCGAGCCGCTTTCGCGCCGCGCCGCATCGAGCAGCAGTCGCGCCGAGGCCGCCCCCAGCACCGCCGACAGCTCACGCTCCAGCTGCGCTTCGGTCACCGCCGGCACCGGGCCATGGCGCGGCGCGGCGGCCAGCAACTGTTCGACCCGTTCATGGGCGAGGAACCGGCGCCCGGCGTCACGCAATGTGTCCGCATCCAGATTGCGGCTGGCCCGATGCGGGGTATCGCGGCGCCAGACCATCGCCAGCAACGTCACCCCCGTGCCCGTGAACAGACTGGCGCCGACCGCGCGCCCCAGCGGACTCCAGCCGGTCAGGCCGAACAGCGTCTGCGGCGCAAGCCACTGCCAGCCGAACGGGCCCTGCGCCAGCCACACCGGCGCGCGCCCGCCACCTTCCAGCAGTGAAGGCAGCAACAGCACCCACGCCCAGGTGGCAAACCCCGCCAGCACCCCGGCGATGGCCGCGCGTGGCGGGGTCTGTGGTCGCCAGATCGCGAAGGCCAGCACCGGCACCAGCGTGGCCAGCGCCGAAAACGACACCGCGCCGATATCGGCCAGCACATTGCCACCGCCAACCAGCCGGCTGTAACCCCAGGCCAGCAACATGATCACGCAGATGCCGCCGCGACGGAGCCATAGCAACTCGTTGCGGCGATCCCCGGCGCCGGCGCGGGACCAGGCCCCGCGCAGCAGGCCCGGGGCGAACCAGTGGTTGCCGATCATCAGGCTCAAGGTCAGCGTGCTGACCACCACCATGCCGGTGGCCGCACTCAGCCCGCCGAGGAAGGCGAACAGCGCGATGCCTTTGTGGCCGGCGGCAAATGGCAGGGCCAGGGTGTACATGTCGCTGGGCACCTTGCTGCCCAGCAGCGCGGAACCGGCCTTGGCCAGCGGCAGGATCGGCAGCGCGATCAGCAGCAGATACAGCGGAAACAGCCAGCGCGCGGTGCGCACGTCGGCCGGGTCGCGGCACTCGACCACCCCCATATGGAACTGGTGCGGCAGCAGGAACATCGCCAGCCCGCCCAGCAACACCAGTGGAATGAAGCCGCTTGCCGAGGCCGCGGCGACGGGAGCCGGCGCAACCGCCGGCATCTCGCCCAGCCCGAACCAGACAAACGCACCCAGCGCCAGCATCGCGGTCAGCTTGAACAGCGATTCCACCGCCATCGCCAGCACCAACCCCCGGTTGTGTTCGGAGACGTTGGCCCGGCGCGCGCCAAACAGCATCGCGAACAGCGCCATCGCCAGCGCCACATACAACGCACTGTCGCGCCACACCGCGCCGCCTTGGCCGGCATCGGCCGACCCGCTGGTGATCATGCCAAAGCTCATCGTCACCGCCTTGAGCTGCAGCGCGATATACGGAATCAGCCCGAGCGCGGCCACCAGCGTGACCGTGGCCGCCAGCCAGGCATCACGCCCCAGGCGCGCGGCAATCAGGTCCGCCAGCGAGGTCGCATTGGTTTCGCGGGCCAGCCGCACGAGCCGCACCATCACCCCGATCGCCAGGGCGTAGAACAGGATCGCGCCGACAAACGTCGGCGGCAGCGGCCAGCCATGGCGCGCGGCCTGGGTGACCGTGCCGTAGAACGTCCACGAGGTGCAGTGCACCGCCAGCGACAGCGCATACACATGCCGCCAGTGGCGGGCAAACGCTCTCGGTCGTCGCTCGCCATACAGCGCGGCCCCGAACATCAGCGCCAGCCAGGCCAGCCCCGCCAGCGCCACCGTCAGCAGACTCAACATGCGTACTGCGTCCCCTCGCCCATGGATAACCCCGTTTGCGGGGCAGGACACAGGATACGAGAGCGGCGGCATGCCGTCCGACATGCCGCCGCTCCAGGTCCATCAACTACCGCCGGTCAGAAGCTGTAACGCAGCGACACATACCAGTTGCGCGGCAGGCCGTAATAGGCGGTCTGGATATTGCCGACGCTGGCAAATTCCTGGCCTTCGCTCTTGTATTCCTTGTCGGTCAGGTTGCGCACACCGGCACGCGCCTGCCACACCAGCTGCGGCGAATCCCACACGCCGTAGGCGCCGACCAGCGCATAGGCGTCCTGGCTGAGCACTGCGCGGTTGTCCACCGACAGCCAGGTGTCACCGCGGTAGGACACATCGCCGCCGAAGGTCAGGTTGCCGCTGTCACCCAGCGAAACCACATGCTGCAGGGCCACACGGGCGGTCCAGTCCGGCGAGAACGGCACGTGCTTGTGGCTCACGTTCGGATCGAAACCCGGGTAGGACGGATCCAGACGGAAGTCCTCGAACCGGTCGTACTTGGCATCCAGCCAGCCGAGCTGCGCACTCAGCGTGGTGGCCTGGCCCAGCAGCGCGCTGCCTTCCAGTTCCACGCCCTTGATGTTGAGCTTGGCCGCGTTGAGCACCGGGAAGGTGCCCACGTCCTGCGACACGCGCGCCTGGAAGTCGCTGTAGTTGCTGTAGAACGCCGCCGCGCTGCCGCGGAAGCGGTGGTCGGCCGAGCTGCCCTTCAGGCCCAGCTCGTAGGTCCACACGTGCTCCGGATCGTACTTGGCGTGCTTGGTGTCATAAATGGTGTTGGCGCGGCCGTTGAAACCGCCGGACTTGAAGCCGCGGTTGGCCGACACGTAGGCCATCAGGTTGTCGCTGAACGCCTTCTGCAGGCTGACCGACGGGGTCACCGCGGTCCAGTCGGCCTTTGCGGCGAACGCCACGGTCTCGTTGATCGCGGTGAACGGGGCGCCCCAGAAGGTGCTGATGGTGCGGTCGTAATCCTTCTTGTCCCTGGTCCAGCGCACGCCGGCAGCCGCGGTCCAGCTCGGCACAAACTCCCAGTTGAGGTGGGCGAACGCGGCGGTGGAGGTGGTGGTCAGGTCGTCGTCGATGGTGCGCAGGAACGGCACCTTGGCCCCGAGGAAGGAGAACAGGTCATCGGCATAGGCTTCCTGGTGCGAAGGCACGTGCTCCTTCATGTAGTACGCGCCGAAGGTGGCGTGCACACTGCCGCCGTTGTCGTAGTGCAGCTGGAATTCCTGGCTGCGCTGGTCCTGGTTGAGGGCGACCAGCACGTCACCCAGCTCGAACTGGGAGGCATCGATATCGATGTACGACTTGGTCTTGAGCTGGCGGTAGGCGCTGATGCTCTTCAGCGTCCACTGCTCGTTGACGTCCCATTCCATCGCCAGCGAGGCACCGGAGTGCTTCAGGTACTGGCCCTGGCCATCGTCGAACGAGGTCCGTGCACGACGGTTCCACTCGCCGGTCTCACCCGGCTGCAACACGATCACCCCCGCTGGTGCCAGGCTGGTCTGGCGCAGGTCCGCCATCGGCCGGCCCATCGTCAGCGCCGCATCCTGTTTGGTGGTATCCAGCGAGAATGTGGCGCGGAAGTTGTCGACCGGGTTGAACGCCATCTTCAGCCGCAGCGCCTCGGTGTCGTCGTCGTTGTAGTGCTTGCCGGTCACGGCATCCTTGACGTAGCCGTCGTTGGTGATCTTGGCCCCGGCGATGCTGGCGGCCACGGTGTCGCTGAGCTTGCCCGAGACGTAGAAGCGCCCTTCCAGGCGGCCGTAGTCACCGGCGGTGACTTCCACCGCGCCGCCTTCGTTGTCGAACGGATTCTTGGTGGTCAGCTTGATCGCGCCACCGGTGGAGTTCTTGCCGTACAGCGTGCCCTGCGGGCCGCGCAGCACTTCCAGCTGCTGGATGTCGAACAGCGAGAACAACGCCCCGTTGATGCGCGAGTAGTAGACGTCATCGACGTACATGCCCACGCCCGGGTCGAAGGTCTGCAGCGCATCGGGCTGGCCAATGCCGCGGATGAACACGTTGACGCTGTTGGCCGAACCACGCCCCTGGGCGATGTTCATGTTGGGCACCGCGCCCTGCAGGCCCTCGACCGTGCTGGCCTGCAGGTCCTTGATCTGCTCTTCGCTGAAGGCACTGACGGCCACCGGCACGTCCTGGATCGATTCGACCCGGCGCCGTGCGGTCACCGTCACGTTTTCCAACGTGGTCGGTTCATTGCCTGGCGCCGCCTTCGGCTTCGCGTCCTGTGCAAGGACCAGTGACGCCGGAGCCAGCAGTACACAGCCGATGGCCATGCTCAGATATTTGCGCTTCATAGGTCTCCCCTCCTCCCGGGTATGACGGGGCGACACGAGGGTGCCGCCCATGCTGCGCAAGTTAACGGACCGTTACGCACCGGCGTATCGTCCCTTCGTACAGTGGGCCGGCGCTCTCCACCTCCCGATACTCGGCGACATCTTGTATGGCCGGGGAGCTGTGGATGTCGTTTCTGATCGTATTGGCGGCCCTGTGCTTCCTGATGCTTGTCGCCTACCGCGGCTACAGCGTGATCCTGTTCGCGCCGGTGGCCGCGCTCGGCGCGGTGCTGTTGACCGACCCGTCGCTGGTGCAACCGATGTTCACCGGTTTGTTCATGGACAAGATGGTCGGCTTCCTGAAGCTGTACTTCCCGGTGTTCCTGCTCGGGGCGGTGTTCGGCAAGCTCATCGAGATTTCCGGCTTCTCCCGCTCCATCGTCAGCGCCACCATCAAACTGGTCGGCGCCCAGCGCGCGATGCTGTCGATCGTGCTGGTCTGCGCGCTGCTGACCTACGGTGGCGTGTCGCTGTTCGTGGTGGTGTTCGCGGTGTATCCGTTCGCGGCAGAGCTGTTCCGGCAGAGCGATATTCCCAAGCGGCTGATCCCCGGCACGATTGCACTTGGTGCGTTCACCTTCACCATGGACGCGCTGCCCGGCACGCCGCAGATCCAGAACATCATTCCGAGCGCGTTCTTCGGCACCACCAGCTGGGCCGCACCGACGCTGGGCGTGATCGGCAGCGTGGTCATCCTGATCCTGGGCATGAGCTATCTGGAATGGCGCCGGCGCGTCGCGATGCGGGCCGGCGAAGGCTATGCCGGCCACAGCGAGCTGCGCAACGAGCCCGACCCGTTCCGCGGTGACCGGCTGGCGCATCCCCTGGTGGCGGTCCTGCCACTGCTGCTGGTCGGCATTTCCAACTATCTGTTCACCCGCTGGATTCCCGGCTTCTATGGCGACACCCAGTCGTTCATCCCGGCGGTGATCGGCAACCCGGCGCCGGTGGTGCAGGAAGTGTCGAAGATGGCGGCGATCTGGGCCGTCCAGGGCGCGCTGCTGGTCGGCATCCTCAGCGTGATCGCGTTCGCCTGGAAGCCGGTGATCGGGGCCTTTGCCGAAGGCACCCGCTCGGCGATCAGTGGCGCCATGCTGGCCTCGATGAACACCGCCTCCGAGTACGGCTTCGGTGCGGTGATCGCCGCGCTGCCGGGCTTCCTGTCGGTCGCCCATGCGCTGGGCTCGATCCCCAATCCGCTGGTCAACGAGGCGGTATCGGTCACCGCGATGGCCGGCATCACCGGCTCGGCGTCCGGCGGCATGAGCATCGCGCTGGCGGCAATGGCCGACAGCTTCATTGCCAATGCACAGGCCGCGGGCATTCCGATGGAGGTACTGCACCGGGTCGCATCAATGGCTTCCGGCGGCATGGATACCCTGCCGCACAACGGCGCGGTGATCACCGTGCTGGCCGTCACCGGCCTGACCCATCGCCAGTCCTACAAGGACATCTTCGCCATCACCCTCATCAAGACGCTGGCGGTATTTGCGATCATCGCCGTGTACTACGCCACCGGCCTGGTCTGAGCAGCCACCGGTGGCATTGCCCGGTCACGCTGGCTCCCGTGCTGCGTGATCCGGGCAGGGACTGGCGCCGGCCACGTAGTGGACGGTGTTTGCGGCGGCAAACCGGCAGGCAGCCACCCGCCAGGTCCGTCCCCATCTCCTAACCCCGTCTTAGCGCTTATCCGCTTGTCGCCCGCCTGCAGCGCCCAGCCGGCTCGGCACAAGCTCATTGCGGCACAGCACCAACCGCCGGCACGATCATTCCGCGTGAAACGGCGGCCTGTTCCGACGCCGCAGACCCCGGGCGGCGCGTTGCCACGGCAAACGCCGCAGCGGTTTGCCCGCGCGGCGCCAAGGACGTCAACTCCGACACCGCTACGGAACGCCCCCCACCCGCATGCGCCTGCCGCCGCCCGCAACCGCGCTGCGCCGCGGCAGCGCCGTCCCGATGCGGCAGGCTCAACGCGGACATGACGTGTACCCCCAGCACCCCCCACTCCGTCCGCCCGCAGCGGAGGCACGGTCCTTCGCGGCGCGCCCCGCCAGCTCGGCCGTTTTGAATCCGGCGCAAAAAAAATCGCCCGGCTGCACATCACTGTGCATCACCGGGCGATTCTCACATCCGTGTCGGCGTCCTGCCTTTCCCCCAAACCTCCCTGTCCAGCTGGGTTCCGTTGAGCCGTACATCCCGCACTGGCCCGAATTCCGAATCCGTTCTGCTCAGCGTCTTTCTACCGGTTTTGCCGCCGCCGTCGTGGCAGCCTTCTTCGGGGGAGCCGTCCCGGCACCCACTTCGATCAGGTCACGATTCCTTTCGACCGTCTTCAAGCCGATTCCTTTCACCAGCGCCAGTTCCTCGACACTTTTGAAAGGACCGTTCGCCTGTCGGTGATCGACGATTGCCTGCGCCTTCGATGGGCCGACATTCACCAGCACCCGGTCCAGCTCCGCCGCATCGGCGGCGTTGATGTTGACCTTGTCAGCGGCGAGCGCCGAACCGGTCAACAACAGAGTCAGGACCAATGACTTCAGCATCACGGTGAAAAACTTCATCGCTACACTCCTTGTGACTTGGGATTGGACTGGCCGGCATCCCCGCCGGCTGGACCAGTGTCCCGCGCCACATGGACACAGCCTATCGCCCACCCCACCTTCATACAGCCGGTGAAAGGCGCATCCCTTTGTAGGGAAATCCCTACCCACGAGGCGGGCGTAGAATGTCGGGCCAGACATTGCACACCGGAGTATCCGTATGGACAGCGCCAAGATCGGCCAATTTCTCAGCGACAAGTGGGACAACGACATCATCCCGCAACTGGTCGACTACATCCGTATCCCCAACAAGTCACCGATGTTCGATGCGGACTGGGTGGCCAACGGCTATATGGACCAGGCCGTTTCGCTGATGGAAAGCTGGGCCAAGGCGCAGAAGATCCCCGGGCTGCAGGTGGAAGTGGTGCGACTGGAAGGCCGCACTCCGCTGATCTTCCTGGAAATCCCGGCCACCGGCCCGGAAACCGGCGATGACACCGTGCTGCTCTACGGCCACCTGGACAAGCAGCCGGAAATGACCGGCTGGGACGCGGATCTCGGCCCGTGGATTCCGGTCCTGCGTGGCGACAAACTTTACGGCCGCGGCGGCGCCGATGACGGCTACGCGATCTTCGGCTCGCTGGCCGCCCTGCTGGCCCTGCACGAACAGGGCCTGCCGCATGCCCGCTGCGTGATCCTGATCGAAGCCTGCGAAGAGTCGGGCAGCTACGACCTGCCGGCCTATGTCGACCATCTGGCGGGGCGTATCGGCAAGCCGTCGCTGGTCGTCTGCCTGGATTCGGGCTGCGCCAACTACGACCAGCTGTGGTGCACCACCTCGCTGCGCGGCCTGACCGGCGGCAACTTCACCGTCAAGGTGCTCAACGAGGGCGTGCACTCCGGCGATGCCTCCGGCGTGGTGCCATCCTCCTTCCGCCTGCTGCGCCAGCTGCTGTCGCGGATCGAGGATGAAAACACCGGCCGCATCCTGCTCGAGGGCCTGCACGTGGAAATTCCGGCCGAGCGACTGGAACAGGCACAGCGGGCGGCGGACGTGGTCGACACGGCGATCTTCGACAAGTTCCCGCTGGTCGATGGCCTCAAGCCGATGAGCGAGGACCTGACCGAGTTGGTGCTCAACCGCACCTGGCGCCCGGCCCTGTCGGTCACCGGCATCGGCGGCATGCCGGGGCTGGAGTCGGCCGGCAATGTGCTGCGCCCGGAAACGGCAGTGAAGCTGTCGCTGCGCCTGCCACCCACCGCCGATGGCAAGCGGTGTGGTGAGCTGCTCAAGGAAGCGTTGCTGCGCGATCCGCCGAACGGTGCCAAGGTCAGCCTCGATCTGGAAAAGGCGTCCACCGGCTGGAACGCGCCGGCCATGGCGCCGTGGCTGGAGAAAGCAATCGACGACGCCAGCCAGGCGTTTTTCAACAAGCCGGCGATGTACATGGGCGAAGGCGGATCGATCCCGTTCATGGGCATGCTCGGCGAGAAGTTCCCCGGTGCGCAGTTCATGATCACCGGCGTGCTCGGCCCGCACTCCAACGCGCACGGCCCCAACGAGTTCCTGCACATCCCGATGGGCAAGAAGGTCACCGCCTGCGTGTCGAAGGTGATCGTCGAGCACCACGCCGCCAGCCTGCGCGGTGAAACCAGCGGCTCGCCGGTACATGCCGACAGTGGCCTGCGCCACGGCGACCACGGCTGCTGCTGAGTCTGTCGCCGGTTTGATGACGGACGCAGCCCGGCCTTGCTAGGCTGCGTCCACTCATCCGGGGAATAGCACGCCATGGGCTCACTGTTCGGCAGCGACAGCTGGATCTACATCATCCTGGCCGGCTTCATCGTCGGCCTGCTCGGGCGTTTTTTCATGCCCGGCAACAACCGCATGGGCTGCCTGCTGACCATCGTGCTCGGCATCGCCGGGGCGCTGTTCGCCGGGTGGTTCGGCCAGTACATGGGCTGGTACGCGCGCGGCGAAGCGGCGGGCTTCATTGGCGCGATCCTGGGCGCGATCGGCATCCTTGCGTTGCTGCGCCTGTTCAGCGGCAAACGCTGAAAACAATCTCCTTCTACCAGGACGCATCGCCATTCCGCGGTGCGCTGACTGATCTTGCCGATGACTACCGAACCCGACGCCCCCCCTGTCCGCTCGCTGCACCGCCTGCAGTGGGCCCGAGATGCGCTGGGCGATCCCCGCGCGATATTGGAACGTGCGTCGGTGGATGCCGGATTCCGCAGCTACTGGCGCAGTCATGGCACCGGGGCGAGCCGCATCGTGATGGACTCGCCGCCACAGCAGGAGGACGTGCGCCCGTGGCTGCGCATCCGCGACCTGCTCGAAAGTGGCGAGGTGCGCGTGCCGGCGGTGTTGGCACGCGATGTCGATGCCGGTTTTCTGCTGCTGGAGGATCTGGGCGGACCGACCCTGGCCCAGGTCATCGACGGCGACAACGCCGACCTCCATTTCGATGCGGCAATCGGACAACTGTTGAAGCTGCAGAAAATCGCCCCTCCGCCGGGCATGGGCAGGTTTGGCGAAGCGCTGCTGCAACGTGATGCCGGCCTGTTCGAGGAATGGTTCCTGCGGCGTCATCTCGGCCTGCAACTGGACTGCGCTGAGCTGGAACACCTGGAACTGGTGCAGCGCCGTTTGATGGACAACGCGCTGGGCCAGCCCCACGTGCTGGTGCATCGCGATTTCATGCCGCGCAACCTGATGCCGGTTGCCGATGGTCCGGCGGTGCTCGACTTCCAGGACACGGTGATCGGACCGGTCGCCTACGACGCCATCAGCCTGTTCAAGGATGCGTTCCTGAGTTGGCCGCTGCCGCGCGTGGATGCCTGGCTGGCGCGCTATCACGCCCGCGCGCAGGAGGCGGGGATCGCCGTTCCGGCGCTGCCGGTGTTCCAGCGCGATGCCGACTGGCTGGGGGTGCAACGTCACCTCAAGATCCTGGGCATCTTCGCGCGCCTGCATTACCGCGATGCGAAGTCGAAATACCTTGCCGATGTACCGCGCTTCATCGCCTATCTGGAACAAGTGCTGCCGCGCCATCCACAGCTGCAGTCGCTCGACGCACTGCTGCAATCGCGGATCAAGCCCGCCCTGGCCCGTCAGGCGGCCCGCGCATGAAAGCGCTGATTTTTGCGGCCGGACTCGGCGAGCGCATGCGTCCGCTGACCGACCACACGCCCAAACCATTGCTGCACGCCGGCGGCAAACCTTTGATCGAATGGCATCTGCAGCGGCTGGCGGCGGTGGGCGTGCGCGAGGTGGTGATCAACACCAGTTGGCTGGCGCAGCAGTTCCCGCAGCAGCTGGGCAACGGCGAGCGCTGGAACCTGCAGCTGCACTATCTGCATGAAGGGAGCACCCCGCTGGAAACCGGCGGCGGCATGCTCAATGCCCTGCATCACCTGGGGAATGCGCCGTTTATCGCGGTCAATGGGGATATCTGGAGCGATTTCGATTTCGCGCAGCTGCCCGCCCAGCCGGCAGGTGACGCCCACCTGGTGCTGGTGGACAACCCCTTGCACCATCCGGAAGGCGATTTCGTACTGGATTGCGACGGCCGGCTGCATGGAAGCGGCGACCTGCCCCGCCTGACCTTTGCCGGGATCGGCGTGTATCGGCCCTCGCTGCTGCGGGACTGGAAAGCGGTGATCGGCGATGCCCAGGGCAGTACCTCCGCGCCGCCGCGCTTCAAACTGGCGCCGCTGCTGCGCGCGGCCATGGCCGGCAACGGTGTCAGTGGCCAGCACCACCGCGGCCGCTGGACCGATGTCGGTACCCCGCAGCGGCTGCAGCAGCTGGACCTGCAATTGCGCGGTGCGCGCGCCCGGTAGTTTGGCGCAACGGTTGCGCACGTCGTTCGCCAGTAAACGCCTGCGCCGGGCGCCACCCGGCACTACCGCAGACGCAGCGGCAGCGGGCCCGGACTCCCGCCGGTCCCGGCACTGTCTGCGGGGGCAGCTACGGTTACGCCGACGCCGGGTTTCCCAGCACGCGCTTCAGGAATGGCACGGTGATGCGGCGCTTGGCCGCCAGCGATTCGCGATCCAGCCGGTCCAGCAACGCAACCAGTCCGGAAAGATCCTGTCCGGTGCGGGTCAGCAGCCACTCGATTGCCGCCTGGTCCAAGGCCAGACCACGGCGTTGTGCACGATCCCGCAGAATCGCGCCGCGGCCATGGTCATCCAGCGGCGCCAGCACGATCCGCCCGCACTGCGACAGGCGTGACTTCAGATCCGGCAACACCAGTCCCAACGCCTCCGGCGTGGCCCGGGCGGTGTACAGCAGGGTGATGCCGGCACTGCGGGCGCGGTTGTGGAAGTCGAACAGCGCCACTTCCTCGTCGCGCTTGCCGGCGATCTGTTCCAAACCGTCCAGCGCAACCACGTCGCGATCTTCCAGCGCTTCCAGCGCATCGCGCAAACGCCCGGCCGCCGCGGCCAACGGCAGGTAGGCGGGCGCACGCCCGGCCTGTTCCGCCGCCGCGCACAGCGCCAGCGCCAGATGGGTCTTGCCGGTCGCCGCCGGGCCTGCCAGATAGACCCAGTCCAGGCTGTCACCGGCCGCCAACGCGCGCAATTGCGCCAAAGCGCCGGCGGGTGCCCCGATAAAATTCTCGAATCGCTGGTCGGGCGGGTAACGCAAGGCCAGCGGTAACTGCGGCACACTCACTTCTGTTCAACATCCTTCAGTGTTACCGCCACGTCCGCGGACGTGTCGACATAGGAATCGAGCACGATCGCCGGACCTTGTCCCGCATACAGTTCGCTTTGCCGGTAGCGCTCGTGCGCATAGCGCAGCAGTACATTGATCACCGCCGCAGCGGGCAACGCCAGCAGCATGCCGAGGAACCCGAACAGCTGGCCACCCGCCATCACCGCGAAAATCACCGCCACCGGGTGCAGACCGATTTTGTCACCGACGATGCGCGGTGTCAGCACATAACTTTCCAGCAACTGGCCAAGGGTGAACACCACCGCGACCATCACCAGCAATTGCAGGTCGACACCCTGCGCCTGCACCAGTGCGGCCAGCACCGCCAGCACGATCCCGGTGGTGGCGCCCAGATAGGGAATGAAGCTGATCAGGCCGGCCACCAGGCCGATCAACAGACCCAGGTTGAGCCCTGCCAGCGACAGCCCTGCGGCATAGACGATGCCCAGCGCGATCATCACCACGATCTGGCCGCGGATGAATGCCGCCAGCACGTCGTTGGATTCGCGCGCCAGCCGCGTGGCAGTGGCGATATGGTCGCGCGGGATCAACGAAGCGACCCGCTCCACCAGCTTGTCCCAGTCCCGCAGGAAGTAGAAGGCCAGCACCGGCAGCAACACGATGTTGACCGCCCAGGCCACCATCGCAAACCCCGAACGCGACAGATAGCCGAAGAACGCGGCGGCCACCCCTCCGGCCTGCTGCCAGTGGCTGCGCGCCCACTCCACCAGCCGCTGCGGATCCAGCCAGCTGATCAGCTCCAGGCCGGTTTTCTGCTCCAGCCACGGAAGCGCGGTGGTGATCAGCCACTGCTGGCCCTGCGGCAATACCGCCAGCAGGGTCACGATCTGGCGCTCGATCATCGGCACCAGGATCAGCAGCGCCAATGCCAGCAGCAGCACCATCAACACGAATACCAGGATGACAGCGGTGTTGCGCGAACGCCCGGCCGCTTCCAGCCGGTCCACCAGCGGGTCGCCCAGCCAGGCCAGCATCAACGCGACCACGAACGGGGTCAGGATCGGTGCAAGCACCCAGGTCACCCAGAGCGCGGCGACGGTCACCGCGGTCCATTTCAGGCGGCGCAGGAACAACGCGATTTCCGCTTCCGGTGTTACCCCGCTCATCGCATGCGGTACTCGGCCATCCGGCTTTCGCCGGCCGGTTGCCCGCGGTCTTCGGCCGGTGGCGTCACCGGTGCCAGCGCGGCATCCGTGCCCAGCATGCGATTGAAGCCGGGCAACCCGGTCATCAACTCCAGGTCCAGCTCCAGCCGGTCGGCGGAGGCACGGACCGGCACCATCGCCTTCACCACCGGCACGCCCTGCAACGCCACGGCCAGGCGCAGGTAGTCATCGGCGCTGTAGATGCCGCTTACCGCCACCCGGTAGATTCCCGGGGCGCCGGCGACACCGGCCTTGGCATAGCGTTTGACCAGCGCGTCGGCCGCGCCATCGGCGCCACCGGCCATGGCGCGGCGGGCATCGCCTTCGCGCGTGCTCCAGTTCGACAGCACCTTGCCCGCGTCCACAAACACCCAGTCCGCCACCCAGCCGCCGTCCTGCCCGCGATACAGCTTGCCGATCAACTGCATCGGCGGCGAATAGCGGGCCGAAGCCCGCGCCACCGCGGCGGTGTCCTGGCGCCAGATCGCGCCCACCAGCGCCTGTTCGGCCGCGCTGCCACCGGGCAATCCCAGCCTGAAACCCCGTTCGATCGCCCGGTCCAGCAACGGCCGCGCCGCAGCGGACTGCTGCACGCTCACCAGCCGCGGGCCGCTGCCATCATCGATGGCCAGCCACACCACCGGCTTGGGCCGCGGCTGCGGCCACACCGGCAGGCCCAGCGCCGCCACCAGCCCGTCCACGTCATCGGCACGGAAGCGCGCCACCAGCAGCGTACGGAAACTGGGCGCGCCAGTGGCCGAGGTGCTCTGATCCTGGCGGTAGTCGTAGCTTTCGACGTAATCCTTGGCATTGCGCAGCGCCTGCCCGACCCCGGGACGGGTCATCGCACTGCGGTCGCCGGACAGTTTGCCCAGCACATTGCCCAGCGCGCGCGCCAACGCGCCGTTGCGGTCGGCCTCGGACTGGCTGTTCACCGGCACCTCGGCTTCATAGGCACCGTGCGCACTGGCAATGTCGCCTTCAGTGCGCATTGCCGACTGCGCCAGCGCCGCCGGAGCAGGCAGGCAAAGTGCCAGAAACAGGATTATGGCCAGGCTGCGACGCATTGAAAATTCCATTGCTCGACGATTCCAGGGGGAATTGTTGCCCGAATGCGGCCTTGGCGCCAACGCGGCTGTTAAAATCGCCTGTCCACTCCGCCAGTGCAGCCGCCCGTGACCACCCCCTCGACTCCTGCCAATCCTCCCCTCACCTATCGTGACGCCGGTGTCGACATCGACGCGGGCAACGAACTGGTGGAACGCATCAAGCCGCTGGTCAAGCGCAGTTTCCGCCCGGAAGTGATGGGCGGACTGGGCGGCTTCGGCGCGCTGTTCGACCTGTCCGGCAAGTACCGCGAGCCGGTGCTGGTCTCGGGTACCGACGGGGTCGGCACCAAGCTCAAACTGGCGCAGCAGCTCGGCCGCCACGACACCATCGGCATCGACCTGGTCGCCATGTGCGTCAACGACGTGCTGGTGCAGGGCGCCGAACCGCTGTTTTTCCTGGATTATTTCGCCACCGGCAAGCTGGATATCGATACCGCTGCGGCGGTGGTCGGCGGCATCGCCAACGGCTGCACCGAAGCCGGCTGCGCCCTGATCGGCGGCGAAACCGCGGAAATGCCGGACATGTACGCGCCAGGCGAATACGACCTGGCCGGTTTCACCGTGGCCGCGGTCGAGAAGTCCGAACTGCTGGACGGTTCGGCCGTGCAGCAAGGCGATGTGCTGATCGGCATCGCTTCTTCCGGCCCGCACTCCAACGGTTATTCGCTGGTCCGCCGCATCTATGAACGTGCCGGCAGCCCGGCCGAGCTGCTGCTCGCGGATGGGGTGAAGCTGGTCGATGCACTGATGGCGCCGACCCGCCTGTATGTGAAGCCGATCCTGTCGCTGCTGAAGTCCCACGGCGCGGCGATCCACGGCATGGCGCATATCACCGGCGGCGGGCTGACCGAAAACATCATCCGTGTGGTTCCGGATGGCCTGGGCGTGGAGATCGACGCCAGCCGCTGGACCCTGCCGCCGGTATTCCAGTGGCTGCAGCGCGAAGGCGCGGTGGCCAACAGCGAAATGTGGCGCACCTTCAACTGCGGCATCGGCTTCGTGCTGGTGGTACCGCCGCAGCAGGCCGCAGCAGTGAGCAGTGCACTGGACGCGCTGGAACTGCCGCACTGGCAGATCGGTGCCGTGGTGACGGCCGCCAGCGGTGAACGCGTCCACATCGGCTGAGCCGGGCATTTCCGCGATGCAGAGGGCAAAAAAGGCCGCGCACGCAAGCGCGCTCGCGGCCTTGTGCGATCCCCGGGACCAGGTCGCCGGCCAGCAAGGCGACAGCGGGGACGCACATGCCGACATGATGCCGGCCCCGCCCGGCAGCCTGCTCACCTGGCCCTTCCTCAGAATCCGCGCCCGATGACCCTCCCGTCCCTTTCACGTATTGCGGTACTGGCCTCCGGCCGGGGCAGCAACCTGCAATGCCTGCTCGACGGCATCGCTGCCGGCACCCTGCCGGCGCAGATTGCCGGTGTGTTCTCCGATCGTCCCGACGCCGCCGCGCTGCTCAAGGTCGCCCCGGCGCAACGCTGGGCGTGCACTCCAAACCAGTTCGCCGACCGCGCCGCGTTCGACCGCGCGCTGGCCGATGCGGTGGCCGCCTCACAACCGGACTGGATCGTCTGCGCCGGTTACATGCGCATTCTGGGCACCGCCTTCGTCGAGCGCTTCCACGGCAGGCTGGTCAACATCCACCCTTCGCTGCTGCCGCGGCACAAGGGGCTGCATACCCATGCCCGGGCACTGGAAGCCGGTGATACCGAGCATGGCGCCAGCGTGCACTTCGTGGTGCCTGAACTCGATGCCGGCAGCGTGATCGCACAGGCACCGGTCCCGGTGCAGGCCGGCGACAGCGCCGACACGCTGGCCCAGCGCGTGCTGCAGGTGGAACACCCGTTGCTGCTGGCGACGGTGCGCCTGCTGGTTTCCGGGCGCATTGCTGAACGGCAAGGGCAGGTCCTGCTTGATGGTCAGCCCCTGTTTAAGCCGCTGCACCTAGATTCCGCCGGAACACTCTCGCGCTTATCCTGATCCGCACATGCCACCGATGCGCGAGCTGGCATGCTTGTCCCACTTCCCGCCCCTGTGAGTGCATGACCATCCCATTCCTCAAGCCGGTATTGCGCACCGCCCTGCTGCTGGTTGCCGTCGCCGGCCAGGCACAGGAACCCCCGGCCAAGGCCGCTGACCTCAGCGCGCTGCCGGCCAGCGAGTGGAATGCGCCGGAGCTGGAGCCGTTCGTTGCCACCTACCAGGCCTTTTACAAAGGCAGGGAAGCCGGCGATGCCACCTTGCGCGTTGTCCGCGGCGAGCCACCACAGTGGCGGGTGGACCTGGCCGTGCACGGCCGCCGCGGGTTTGCCAGCGTGCTGGGGCTGAACATCGAGCAGAGCACGGTGTTCAACAAGGACGGCGCCAACTACGTTCCGCTCAGCCAGAGCACGGTGAAGAAAGCGCTGTTCCTGGGCAAGAAGGTCACCGGCACCTACAACTGGCAGGCCGGCACCGCGCAGTGGCAGGGCGACCTGAAAAAGGAACGGCAAGCGCCGATCCCGCTGCAAACCGGGGATCAGAGCGCGCTGCTGCTGAATCTGGCGATCATGCGCGACGCCCGCCCGGGCAAGACGATGCATTACCGCTATGTGGACGTGGGCCGCGTGCGCCAGCACGACTACCGCGCCGCGGACGCCACCGAGATCGTCCAGATCGGCGATCTCAGCTATGACGCACTGCGCGTCTACCGCACCAATGGCGGCAACGACGAAACCATCCTGTGGATCGCCAATGGCGTTCCCACGCCGGTGCGCATCCTGCAGCGCGACAACGGCGAAGACCAGATCGACCTGCGCCTGATCGAATACAACGGAGCCTGAGCATGAAAACTTTCATCCGCCCGCTTTCTCTTGTCACCGCCGCCGCGCTGGCCTTGGCCAGCCTGCCGGCATTGGCGCTGGAACCCTTCAAGGCCGACTACACCGCCAGCTACATGGGCATGCAGGCCAACGGCATGATGTCGCTGGCGGCGGAGGGCAACAACCAGTGGCGCTACAGCCTGCAGGTGAAGAACCAGCTCGCCGACCTGAGCCAGAGCACCGTGTTCGACGAACACAATGGCAGGTTGCGGCCGCTGAGCAGCCAAGACAGCTCCACCGTGCTGGTGAAAAAGCGCAATGTCGACGCCCGTTATGACTGGAAAACCGCCCAGGCGACCTGGTCGGGCGACGTCAAACCCGATCGTCGCGGACCGGTGAAACTGCAAAGCGGCGACATGGACGGGCTGCTGATCAACCTGGCCATTGCCCGGGACGTGGCGGCCGGCAAACCGCTCAACTACCGCATGGTCGACGGTGGCCGCATCAAGCCGATGAGCTACAGCGTGGTCGGCAAGGAAACCCTCACCATCGGCGGCAAAGCCGTGGAAGCGACCAAGGTGTCGCGCATCGATGGGCGCAAGGAGTTGATCGCCTGGGTGGTCCCGAATTTTCCGGTGCCGGCACGCCTGCTGCAGCGCGAGGACGGCAAAGACACGCTCGACCTGACGCTGAAGTCGCTGCGCTGAATCCCCTTCAGCAGCGGCACGGAAAAGCCCGGCCATACGCCGGGCTTTTTACGCACCAATCCTGGCTTGGCGGCCGCTGCCTGCGCCGTGCCCGGGGCGCAGCGATCACACCGCCGCACCCGCGTCCTCAGTGGCCGGCATCCTTCTGGAACACGGTCTTGCAGTCCACCCGGAACTGCTCGCCATTGCGCCGCCACTGGAAGCTGCGGCACTGCCGGTTACCCTCGCGGGTATCCTTCACCACCACCGCATAGAACGCCTGCAGCAGTTCGCTGCGGCTCACCTGGCCATCGCCATTCCAGTCCATCTCGCGCTTTTCCACGCCGCGGGTGATGGCGATGCCGGCGTACCAGCCATAGCCCAGCCAGCCCAGTATCACCAGCACCAATACCAGCAGGATCTTGCGGCGGCGGGTGAAACGGCCGCGCAGGATCACGGGACGCGCCGGATCAGGGCGCCCAGCGAACCGAGCTTCTCTTCGATGTTCTCGTAGCCGCGATCAAGGTGGTAGATACGGTCGATGGTGGTATCCCCTTCGGCCACCAGACCGGCAAGGATCAGACTCGCCGAGGCGCGCAGGTCGGTCGCCATCACCGGCGCGCCACTGAGCTGGGCCGCGCCGCGCACAATCGCCGTGTGGCCTTCGATCTGGATGTCGGCGCCGAGGCGCAGCAGTTCGTTGACGTGCATGAAGCGGTTTTCGAAGATCGTCTCGTTGATCACGCCCACCCCGTCGGCCACGCAGTTGAGCGCCATGAACTGCGCCTGCATGTCGGTCGGGAATGCCGGGTACGGCGCGGTGGTCAGGTTGACCGCACGCGCACGCTTGCCGCCCATGTCCAGGGTGATGCTGTCTTCGCCGCTCTCGATATGCGCGCCGGCCTCCACCAGTTTGGACAGCACCGCGTCCATCGTGCCCGGCCGCGCGCGTTTGACCGTGACCCTGCCGCCGGTCATCGCCGCGGCGACCAGGAAGGTGCCGGTCTCGATGCGGTCGGGCAGCACTTCGTGACGGCCACCGGACAGGCGCTCCACGCCTTCGATCACCAGCCGCGCGGTGCCCAGGCCCTCGATCTTCGCCCCGAGCGCGATCAGGCAATGCGCCAGATCGGCCACCTCCGGCTCCATCGCGGCGTTTTCCAGCACCGTGGTGCCTTCGGCCAGCACGGCGGCCATCAGCACGTTCTCAGTGCCGGTGACGCTGACCATGTCGAAGGTGAAGTGGGCGCCCTTCAGGCGCTTGGCCTGCGCCTTGATGAAGCCGTTCTCCACCGTGATCTCGGCACCGAGGGCCTGCAACCCCTTGATGTGCTGGTCCACCGGACGCGACCCGATCGCGCAGCCGCCGGGCAGCGAGACTTCCGCTGCGCCGTATTTGGCCAGCAGCGGACCGAGCACCAGGATCGAGGCGCGCATGGTCTTGACCAGCTCATACGGGGCCACGTGCTGGTTCACCGTGCGCGGGTCGACCACGATCGCGCTGCCGCGTGACAGCGAGCCCTGGTCGATGGTGACCTTCGCCCCCAGCTCACCGAGCAGCTTCACGGTGGTGATCACATCGTGCAGATGCGGCACGTTGGTGATTTCCACCGGTTCGTCGGCCAGCAGGGTCGCGCACAGGATCGGCAGCACCGCGTTCTTGGCGCCGGAAACAAAGACTTCACCGTTCAGCGCGTTGCCGCCGGTCACTATGATTTTTGCCATGGAATAAAGGCCGAAAAAGGAAAAAGGTGGTGGCGGGACGCGGCGGTCAGGCCGTTTCGTCGGGCGTGACGGTCTTCAGGGCCAGCGCATGGATCGCTCCGCCCATCAGCTCACCCAGCGTCGCATACACCATGCGGTGGCGTGCCAGCGGCAGTTTGCCGGCAAAGGCGGCGCAGACCACGGTCGCCTCGAAGTGCACGCCATCGTCACCTTGCACCTGGGCGCGGGCACCGGGCAGGCCGGTTTCGATCAGATTTCGGATGGTCTCGGCGTCCAACGGGCTTTCCTAATAAAATGGCCCCCCATTCTACTATCCGACCGGCACCCACATGGCCGTTTCGCACCCGTCCACCGCCGCCGTGACCGATACCAGCCTGGTTGCCAGTGGCCGTCGTGTCATCGAGATCGAGCAGGCCGCATTGGGCTCGATCGGCGAACGCATCGGCGAAGCCTTCAGCCGGGCCTGCCGGCTGGTGCTGGAATCGCGCGGGCGCGTGGTCGCCACCGGCATGGGCAAGTCCGGCCATATCGCGCGCAAGATCGCCGCCACGCTGGCCTCCACCGGCACTCCGGCCTTCTTCGTCCATCCCGGCGAGGCCGGGCATGGCGATCTGGGCATGATCACCGAGGACGACGTGGTGCTGGCGTTGTCGTATTCGGGCGAATCGGACGAGGTGCTGATGCTGCTGCCGGTGCTCAAGCGCCAGGGCAACCGCCTGATCGGCATGACCGGCAAGCCGCAGTCCAGCCTGGCCCGCGCCGCCGACGTGCATCTGGATGTGAGCGTGGCTCACGAAGCCTGCCCGCTGGCGCTGGCACCCACGTCCAGTACCACCGTCTCGCTGGCGATGGGCGATGCCCTGGCGGTGGCGCTGCTGGATGCGCGCGGCTTTACTGCCGACGACTTCGCCCGCTCGCATCCGGCCGGCAGCCTCGGCCGGCGCCTGTTGCTGCACATCACCGATGTCATGCATGGCGGCGATGAACTGCCGGCCGTGAACGAAGAGGCCAGCTTGAGCGAAGCGCTGATGGAGATGAGTCGCAAGCGCCTGGGCATGACCGCCGTCGTCGACCACGACAACCGCCTGGTCGGCCTGTTCACCGACGGCGACCTGCGCCGCGCCCTGGACACCGACCTGGACGTGCGCACCGCCAGGATCGCCGACGTGATGACCCGCATGCCGCGCACCATCGGTGCCGACCAGCTGGCGGTGGAAGCCGCACGCCTGATGGAAACGCACAAGATCAACGGCCTGATCGTGGTCGATGCCGCCGGCCATGCCGTCGGCGCCCTGAATATTCATGACCTGTTGCGCGCCAAAGTGGTTTAAAGCCGGCAGACTGCCGTTGCGTGATCCCGCTCCCCGCCCCTCCCCCGGACATTTCCCGCTGATGCCTTATTCCCCGCTCGCCGGTTTTCCTGCCGAACTCCTCGCCAGCGCCCGCACCATCAGGCTGGCGTGCTTCGACGTGGACGGTACGTTGACCGATGGCCGCCTGTACTACGACCACGCCGGCCATGAGAGCAAGGCGTTCTACGTGCACGATGGCCTGGGCCTGAAATTGCTGCAGCAACACGGCATCCATCCGGTGCTGATCACCGCGCGCAACAGCCTGTCGGCGCAGCAACGCGGCGCTGATCTGGGCATCGACACCCAGATTGCGGTCGGCGACAAACTCGCCAACGTGAAGGCGCTGTGCGCGCAGCATGGGATTGGCCTGGACCAGGTCGCCTTCATGGGTGACGACCTGCCTGATCTGGCGCCGCTGTCGAAGGTGGGGCTGGCGGTAGCGCCGGCCGATGCGCACCCGCTGATCGCCAGCCGCGTGCACTGGCAGACCCGTGCAAACGGTGGCCGGGGGGCGGCGCGCGAACTGTGCGATGTGCTGCTGGCGGCGCAGGACAAACTGGATGCGGTGCTGGCGAGGTTTTCAGCATGAACTGGCGCAGCCTTCTGGGCGTCACCTTGCTGGTCGCGGCGTTGGTCAGCGGCTGGTCCGCGTGGCGCCAGCGTTCGACCATTGCCGCCAGCGAAATGGAACAGGGCCGCTCGGATTACGTGCTGGGGAATTTCGAAATCATCGCCCTGGACGAGGACGGCAAAGAAGCCACCACCCTGCGCGCGCCGGCGATGGAGCGCAGTCGCGCCGATGAGAGCATGAGCGTGACCCAGCCGTTGTTCCTGCTGCCTGATGCTGCCGGCCAGCATTGGCAGTTGCGCGCGAAAACCGGCTGGATCAGCGCCAAGGGTGACGAGATGCGCCTGCGCGGCGACGTCAATGGCGACAGCCCCAGCACCGGCAACATTCCCCCCACCACCTTCCGTACCCAGCGGCTGGATGTGTTCCCCCGGCAGAATCTGGCGCGCACCGATGACACGGTGACGATGACCCGCCCCGGTATCATCCAGACCGGCGTCGGCTTCCAGGCCGACCTCAAGTCCCAGCAGTATTCACTCCTTTCCCAGGTCAAGACCCGCTATGAACCGAACGCTGCCCGCTGAGCTCGCGACCATCGCCCTGCTCGCCGCCCTGCTGTTGCCGGGCCTTGCTTGGTCCAAGGCGTCGGACCGCAACCAGCCGATGACCATCGATGCAACGTCCAGCGATTGCAGCATGGCCGGTGACAACGGCAAATGCCGCTTCACCGGCAATGTCGTCATTGTGCAGGGGACCTTGGAAATCCATGCCGACACCGCCGATGTCATGCAGAAAAACGGCGAGATCGACCGCGTCGTCCTCACCGGCAAGCAGGCCGCCCTCAAGCAGCAGATGGACGATGGCACGATGATGAATGCCCATGCCAACAACATGGATTACAACATCCACACTGAAACGATCATCCTTACCGGCGATTACAAAGTCGAATCCGAACGCGGCACCAACGCCGGCCAACGCATGGTCTACAACACCCGCAGCGGCAACATGCAGAGCGGTGGCGACGGCACCCGCGTGCGCACCGTGATCCAGCCCAAGAACAAGGCAGCCGCCGCACCGGGAGAGAAGAAGTAATGCTCGTCGCCGAAGGCCTGCGCAAGCGCTACAAGAACCGCGAAGTCGTGCGCGAATTCGGGCTGACGCTCGATGCCGGCGAGGTGGTCGGCCTGCTCGGCCCGAACGGCGCCGGCAAGACCACCTGCTTCTACATGATCGTCGGCCTGGTGGAGGCCGATGCCGGACGCATCGTGCTTGATGGCCGCGACATCACCGCCGATCCGATGTACAACCGCGCCAAACTCGGCGTCGGCTACCTGCCGCAGGAGCCCTCGGTGTTCCGCAAGCTGACCGTGGCCGACAACATCCGCCTGGTGCTGGAGCTGCGTGACGACCTGGACGCCACCGGTCGCGAGCGCGCGCTTTCCTCGTTGCTGGACGAACTGCAGATCGGCCATGTCGCCGAACAGCTGGGTGCGAGCCTGTCCGGTGGCGAGCGCCGTCGCTGCGAAATCGCCCGCGCACTGGCGGCCAAGCCGCGGCTGATCCTGCTCGATGAACCGTTCGCCGGTGTCGATCCGATTTCCGTCGGCGAGATCCAGCGCATCGTGACGCACCTCAAGCAGCGGGGCATCGGCGTGCTGATCACCGACCACAATGTGCGCGAGACCTTGGGAATCTGCGACCGCGCGTATATCCTCAATGAAGGCAGCGTACTGGCGCAGGGGGCACCGGAGGAATTGCTGGCCAATACCGACGTCCGCCGCGTCTATCTCGGAGACTCCTTCAAGCTCTGACCTGCGGCTGACCCGCTGCGCCCCTCCAGAACGGTTGCAGGCATGAAAGCACGGTTGCAGACATCGATGGGGCAACACCTGGTGATGACGCCGCAGTTGCGTCAGGCCATCAAGTTGCTGCAGATGTCCAGCGCTGAACTGGACGTGGAAATCGCCGAAGCGGTGGAAACCAACCCGCTGCTGGAATGGGCGGAGAACGCGGAAGCCTCGGCGGCCACCGGCAGCGATAGCGATAATGGCAACGCCGTCAGCAACAGCGACGGGGCCTCCGCCGGGCAGGAACAGCGCAGCGACGAGTGGACGCCGGACGAGCCCGACTGGCGGGGCGGCAGCGGCGGCTCGTTTGACGATGACGACAATGACAGCGCCGCCGAGCGCGTGGCCGAGCCGGAAACACTGGCCGACCACCTGCTCTGGCAGCTGCACCTGTCGCCGCTGTCACCCCAGGACCGGCACATCGGCGTGGCGCTGATCGACGCCCTTGATGACGACGGCTATCTGCGCGAACCGCTTTCGGCCATTGCCCAGACGCTGCGCCCGGAAGTGACCGCAGACGAAGAGGAAATTCTCACCGTGCTGCACCAGATCCAGCGCTTCGATCCGACCGGCGTCGGCGCCCGCTCGCTGGGGGAATGCCTGAACCTGCAACTGGATGTGCTGCCGGCCGACACCGCCGGGCTGGACCTGGCCCGGCAGATTGCCGATGGCCCGCTGGAAAAACTGCCACGGGCCGGCATCGCCGGTGTCGCCCAGGAGCTCAAACGCAGCCACTGCGAGGTGGAACAGGCCATCCAGCTGCTGCGCTCGCTGGACCCGCGCCCGGGCAAGCAACTGGGAGAACTGTCCTCGGATACCTATGTGGTGCCCGATTGCGTGGTCTGGCGCCAGCGCGGCGTCTGGCGCGCGGCACTGGCCGGCCATGCCGGCCCCAAGGTGGTGATCCACCGCGGCTACGAGCAGATGATCCGCAGCTGTGGCGACAGTGACGCCAGCTACATGCGCGCGCAGCTGCAGGAGGCGCGCTGGCTGCTGAAGAGCCTGGAGGCGCGCGGCGAGACCCTGTTGCGCGTGGTCAACTGCCTGTTGCAGCAGCAGGCCGGCTTCCTGGAATTCGGTGAACAGGCGTTGCGGCCACTGACCCTGCGCGAGATCGCCAGCGAACTGGGCCTGCATGAATCCACCATTTCCCGCGCCATCTCGCGCAAATACGTGCGCACCCCGCGCGGCACGCTGCCGCTGCGCGCGTTCTTCGCCTCGGGCATCGATACCGACGGCGGCGGCGAAGCCTCCAGCACCGCGATCCAGTCGATGATCCGGCGCCTGATCGACGCCGAAAACCCGCGCAAGCCGCTTTCTGACGCCAAGCTGGCCGAGATGCTCAAAACCACCGGAATACCGGTGGCGCGCCGCACCGTGGCGAAGTATCGTGAAGCCATGAACATTTCCGCGTCGCACGAGCGTGTACGCATCATCTGAACGCACGCGACTGTAGAAATGCTCATAGCCGCCTAATCAGAGGAGGAATATGATGCGCATCGAGACGTACGGCCAGCAGATTGAAGTCACCCCTGCCCTGAAAGAGTACGTGGAGAGCAAACTCCAGCGACTGGGGAGGCACTTCGACCAGCACTGCGAAATCCGCACCCAGCTGTCGGTTCGCAAGCCGGATCACCTCGTCGTTGCCACGTTGAATGTTCCCGGCCGCACCCTGCATGCCGATGCCAGCGCCCCGACGATGTATGCCGCCATCGACCTGCTGGCCGACAAACTGGACCGCCTCGTGATCAAGCACAAGGAAAAGCATCTTGCCCACGCATCGCATGCTCTGCGCGACAATGGCGGCGAATAGACGCCACCGCCAGACCCAGACATGCCCCTGACCGACCTGATGGCGGCCGTGAATACGCAAGTGCTCACGGCCGCTGATCGTGACAGCACCCTGCAGGCCGCCGCCTTGTTGCTGGCCTGCCCCCAGGCCAACGCCACCAGCATCTTCGACAGCCTGTGCCAGCGCGAACGGCTGGGCAGTACCGCCATCGGCCATGGCATCGCCATTCCCCATGGCCGGGCCACCCGGCTGGACCGCCCCCGCGGGGCCTTGCTGCGCCTGCTGCAGCCGGTGGATTTCGGCGGCAGCGAGCCGGTGGATCTGGTCTTCGCCATGGCCGTGCCTGCGCATTACACCCATCAGCACCTGATGCTGCTGTCCGAGCTGGCCGAGCTGTTTTCCGATGCCGGGGTACGCGCCGCCCTGCGCGCGACGCACGACCCGGGCACGCTCAAGCAGATCCTCGATTCCCCGCCCAGCCACGGTGCCGCATGAACACCCGCATCACTGCACGTGAACTGTTCGAGCAGCAGCGTGAACGCCTCGAGCTGCGCTGGGCGGCAGGGCAGAACGGCGGTTTGCGCGAGCTGGAAGCGGGCAACACCGTTTCGCGACGCCCCTCCCTTGCCGGCTACCTCAACACCATCTATCCCAACAAGGTGCAGATCCTGGGCAGCGAGGAGCTGGCGTGGCTGGACTCCCTGGATTCGCGCCAGCGCTGGGAAATCATCGAGCGCATCATGCAGGCGCGGCCGCTGGCGCTGGTGATCACCAAGAACCATTCCTGCCCGGAAGACCTGCGCGCCGCCGCGGATGAATCGCAGACGCCGCTGTGGGTTTCACCCAAGCGCGGGCATGAACTGCTCAACCACATTTCCTATCATCTGGCGCGCACCCTGGCGCCGCGGATCACGCTGCACGGCGTGTTCATCGAGATCTATTCGATCGGCGTGCTGATCACCGGGGAAGCCGGCTCGGGTAAAAGCGAACTGGCGCTGGAACTGCTGTCGCGGGGCCATCGCCTGGTCGCCGACGATGCCCCGGAATTCACCCAGATCGCCCCCGACGTGCTCGACGGCACCTGCCCGGAACTGCTGCAGGACCTGCTCGAAGTCCGCGGACTGGGGGTATTGAATGTGCGCCAGATGTTTGGCGACACCGCGGTCAAGAAGAACAAATACCTGCGCCTGATCGTGCACCTGACCAAGCCGATGACCGAACCGACGGCCTATGGTTACGAACGCCTGACCGGGGACTCGGGCAAGCGCCATGTGCTGGATCTGGACGTGCCGCTGATCACCCTGCCGGTGATGCCGGGCCGCAACCTGGCCGTACTGACCGAAGCGGCCACCCGCCTGCATATCCTGCGCACCAAGGGCATCGATCCGGCGGCGATGTTCATCGCCCGCCACAGCAACCTGTTGGAGCAACGCAGTCCATGAACCAGAGCGCCCCTTCGACCCTGATCATCGTCAGCGGCCTGTCCGGCTCTGGAAAGTCGGTCGCGCTGAAGACGTTCGAGGATCTGGACTACTACTGCTCGGACAACCTGCCGATCAACCTGCTGCCGGAATTCGTGCGCAGCGTGCTCGGCGAACCCGATGGCGCCGCCCCGCAACGGCTGGCTGTCGGCATCGACGTGCGCGGCCGCAGCGACCTGAGCCAGCTGTCGCGCTGGCGACGCGCGGCCCAGGAGTACGGCATCGAGGCACGGCTGCTGTTCTTCGAGGCCGACGATGAAACCCTGCTCAAACGCTATGCCGACACCCGCCGCCGCCATCCGCTGAGCCACCTCGGGTTGTCGCTGCCCGAGGCGATCGCCCGCGAACGCGAGTTGACCGCTCCGCTGCGTCGCGAAGCCCACGCGGTGATCGACACCAGCAATCTCAATGTCCACCAGCTGCGGCGCCGGGTCGTCACCGAATTCGCGCTGAGCCAGGACAGCAATCTGTCACTGTTGTTCGAGTCCTTCGCCTACAAGCGCGGGGTACCGGCCGAGGCCGATTTCGTCTTCGACGCGCGGGTGCTGCCCAACCCGCACTGGGACCCGGAACTGCGCTCGCTGTCCGGTCGCGACCGCGGCGTACGTGAATATCTGGAGACACAGCCGGAAGTCATCCGGTATGTCGCCCAACTGATTGATTTTCTCGACACCTGGCTGCCAAAACTGGGCAATGACACCCGCAGCTATGTCACCGTCGCCTTCGGCTGCACCGGCGGCAAGCATCGCTCGGTCTACCTGGCCGAACGGCTTGCGCGCCACGCCCGCGAACAGGGCTGGCCGGATGTGGCGACGTTCCACCGCGAACAGGATTGAAACGCGCACCAGAACCTGTTTTCGACGCTATCGCGGACGCCGTCCGACCTGTTAACGTTCAGTGATGACCTGCGGTATTCTTCTCGTGACCCATCCCGGTATCGGCCCCTCGCTGTTGAGTGTGGCCACCCGGCTATTGCGGCAACTGCCGCTGAAAACCGAAGCCTTCGAGGTGCCGTTCGACGCCGATCTGGAGGTACTGCTGCCTCTGGCCTCGGCGGCATTGCGCCGTGTGGACAGTGGCGAAGGCGTGATGATCCTGACCGACCTGTATGGCGCCAGCCCCAGCAATCTGGCCGGCGCCCTGGCCCGCCTGGGCACACCGGTGCGGCGGGTTTCAGCCTTGAGCTTGCCGATGTTGCTGCGGGTGATGAACTATCCGGAACAGGGACTGGACCAACTGCCTGCGACAGCCGCCGCAGGCACCCGCAATGGAGCGATTGTCGACGATGCTTGAACGTGAACTGACCATATCCAACCGCTTGGGCCTGCATGCCCGCGCCACCGCCAAGCTGGTGCAGCTGCTGTCCAGCTACCGCTGCAATGCCACGCTCGTGGCCAAGGGCCGGGAAGTGAACGCCAAGAGCATCATGGGAGTGATGCTGCTGGCCGCTGGCCAGGGCACACCGGTCACCGTGCGGGTGGAAGGTGAAGACGAGGTCACCGCGCTCGAGGCGGTAAGCGGCCTGTTCGAACGGCGCTTCGACGAGGACAACTGATCGTGGCCCCCGCGCCGCCCTCGCGTCGCCGTTTCGCCCGACCCGGCGGAAACACCTGATGGTGGCGCGATTCTCCGGCCATGGCGCCTCACGCGGCAGTGCCCTTGGCCGTGCCCGGGTGCGCCTGCCGCATACGCTGGAAGTGGCCGAAAAGCGGGTGCCGGCCACCAAGGTCGATGCCGAGCTGCAGCGCCTGCATCGCGCGGTGGACGCTGCCCGCGGTGAAATGCATGAACTGCGGCAGCGCCTGCAAGGCGCCCTGCCGCACGATGTCGGCGAATTTCTCGACCTGCATGCGCTGCTGCTGGATGACCCCGAACTGCTGTTCGGGCTGGATGAGCTGATCCGCACCCAGCGTTACAGCGCCGGGTACGCACTGCGGGTGCAACGCGACAAGCTCGCCAACGTCTTCAACGATATGGAAGACGCCTACCTGAAAAGCCGCATGGACGACCTGGACCACGTCATCGGCCGCATCCATGCATTCCTGCATACGCGCCCGCCGGATGTGAAGGGAATGGCCGGGGAAATCCTGGTCTGCGACAACATCGCCCCGTCCGAACTGGCCCAGCTGCAATCCCAAGGCGTGGTCGGCATTGTCACCAGTGCCGGCAGCGCGCTTTCCCACAGCGCCATTCTCGCCCGCAGCCTGCACCTGCCGCTGGTGGTGGGCGCGGCCGGGGTCTGGCAGAAGATCAGCGACGGCGATGTGCTGATCGTCGACGGCGGATCCGGCATCGTCATCGTCGATCCGGCCCCGGCCGACCTGCGCAACTATCGCGCACGGCTGCGCGAGCTGGCCCGCGAACAGCGCGAGCTGGGTCGCCTGCGCAGCAAGCCGACACGCACCCTGGACGGGGTCGACATCACCCTGCTGGCCAATGCCGAATCGCAGGAGGACGTGGCCCAGGCGCATGCCATGGGTGCGCACGGGCTGGGGCTGTACCGTACCGAATTCCTGTTCCTGCAGCGCAACGAGTTGCCGGACGAAGAAGAGCAGTTCCGCATCTACCGCGACACCGCGCTGGGCATGAGCGGACGCCCGGTCACGATCCGCACGCTCGACCTGGGCGCCGACAAGGCCGATCGCACCGGGCTGACCCTGAGCAGCGAGGAGAACCCGGCACTGGGCCTGCGCGGAGTGCGGTTGTCGCTGGCCCGGCCCAAGGTGGCCGACACCCAGCTGCGGGCGATCCTGCGCGCCTCCGGTTATGGCCCGGTGCGGCTGCTGATTCCGATGGTCAGCGCGCGCGAGGAGATTCTGGCAGTACGCCGCCGGCTGGCCCGGCTGGCCGTGCAGTTGCGCGCCGAAGGCCATGAAATCGCCGAACACCTGCCGATTGGCGCGATGATCGAGGTTCCCGCAGCGGCCATCGCGCTGGAGAGCTTCATCGACCTGGTGGATTTCCTGTCCATCGGCACCAACGACCTGGTGCAGTACCTGCTTGCCGCCGACCGCAACAACGAAGCGGTGGGCGAACTGTATTCGCCGCTGCATCCGGCGGTGCTGCGGCTGCTGTCGCAGGTGATCCACACCGGCCTGGCGCATGGCAAGAAGGTGGCGGTGTGCGGGGAAATCGCCGGCGATCCACGTTTGACCCCGATGCTGCTGGGGCTGGGACTGACCGAGTTCAGCCTGCATCCGGCGACGCTGCTGGAAGTGCGGCGCACGATCCGCGATTGCGATCTGGCGCGGCTGCGCGAATCCGGCCGCAAATTGCTGCAGGCCCGCGACCGCCGCAGCATCGAGCGCTGGATCGCCGAAGCGGCCAGGCCGTAGCGACCGCTGCCGCGATCCCGGCACAAATACGGTGCATCGCCGCGCCGCCCGCGTGATAATGACGGGTTGACCACTTCTGTTGCCGCATCCTGGTCGGGGGTGCGGCCATTATTTTTCCCGGGGAGCTGTGCATGGCCGAAGCCGTACGCCACGACAAGACTGCTCGACAGCTGCGACTGCTTTCCGATGCGCTTGATAGTGGCCGGCTCGGGCCGGTACGCCGCCTGGTCAATACGCTGGCACCGGCGGAAATCGGCAACCTGCTCGAATCCCTGCCGCCGGGCAAGCGCGAAGTGGTGTGGGGGCTGGTCGACCCGGAAGACGATGGCGAGGTGCTGGTCCACGTCGGCGAGGAAGTGCGCGAGAGCCTGCTGGCCGACATGGATGCGGACGAGATCATCGCCGCGGTCGAAGACCTCGACATCGACGATCTGGCCGATCTGGTCGAAGACCTGCCCGACACCGTCATCGACGAAGTGCTCAAGTCGATGGATCGCGAGAACCGCGAACGGCTGGAACAGGTGCTCTCGTACCCGGAGGACAGTGCCGGGCGCCTGATGAATCCGGACGTGGTCACGGTACGGGCCGACGTCAATGTCGATGTGGTGCTGCGCTACCTGCGCCTGCGCGGGGAGCTGCCCGACCATACCGATCACCTGTTCGTGGTCAGCCGCCGCCACCGCTATCTGGGCCGGGTATCGCTGGCGGCGCTGGTGACGCATGCAGACCACACCCCGATCAACCGGCTGATCGACGACGAACAACCGGCCATTGATGTCGGCGAGAACTCCGATGAGGTGGCGCGCCAGTTCTCCGACCATGACTGGGTCTCGGCGCCGGTGGTGGATGACAACAACGTCCTGATCGGGCGCATCACCATCGATGACGTGGTCGACATCATCCGCGCCCAGGCCGAACACCAGGCCCTGGGTGCGGCAGGTCTGGACGAGGACGAAGACCTGTTCAGCCCGGTCTGGCGCGCGATGCGCCGCCGCCTGCTGTGGCTGTCGATCAACCTGTGCACCGCCTTCCTGGCCTCCAGCGTGGTCGGCCATTTCGAAGGCACCATCGACAAACTGGTGGCGTTGGCGGTATTGATGCCGATCGTCGCCGGGCTCGGTGGCAATGCCGGCACCCAGGTGCTGGCGCTGATGGTGCGGGGCCTGGCACTGGGCCAGGTCGGCGCCTCCAATGCCCGCACCCTGCTGTGGAAAGAACTGCGCGTGGCCCTGCTCAACGGGCTGCTGCTCGGCACCGTGCTGGGGCTGATCGTGCTGGCATGGTTCCACAGCCCCGGCCTGTCCGCGGTGATCGGCATCGCGCTGACGCTGAACCTGCTGCTGGCCGCTTCGGCCGGCGTGCTGGTGCCGCTGACACTCAAGCGCTATGGCTTCGATCCGGCGCTGTCCAGCGGCATCTTCCTGACCGCGATGACCGACTCGATGGGCTTTTTCACCTTCCTGGGACTGGCCACGCTGGTCCTGCTGCACTGAGCCGATATGACCTTCACCGTCGAAAACTACTACCAGCCCGGCTGGCGCGAACACCCGCACACCTGCCCCGCCTGTGAATGGCATGGCAGCTCGCGGCAGATGGAAATGGAACTGCATGACGAGCAGACCGAATACAGCTGCCCGGGCTGCGAGCACCCGCTGCTGATCGTGCTGCACCCCAGCCTGCAGCAGCTCAAGGACGCGGCCGCACAGGGACACGCCGAAGCGCTGGAGCAACTGGCGATCCTCGCCGCGGCACCGCGCCCGGATTGAATGCGCGCCGGGCCTGGCACTGGCCGGGCGCCGGAACTGCCGCTATGGTCGGCCGCAGACTCCCTGCACAGGTCGGCTGGCGATGCGGACATTGTTTTTCGCGCTGGTGCTCGGTGTACCCGCCCTGGCCGCCGCGCAACGCGAAACCGGCCCCTCCTATCTGAGCAGCACCCCGCTGGTCAGCGCAGCGGCCGAGCCCGGCCTGGGGATCGCGTTGCGGGCCCCGGTGCAGAACGCCGTGGCGGCCAGCATGGCCGGCCGCCACGAAGAAGCTCTCCCGGCCCTGCGCCAAGCCGCGCGCAGCTGTGATGCCTACCGCGCGGTCACCGGCCGCCGCACCTTCAGCTTCCGCAGCCAACGCCAGTATCTGCTCTATATGGAGGAAGCCGGCGGCGGCCATCCCACCGAATGGCTGGACCATGCCTGCAGCAGCGCCTATACCCGCCTGGGCTACATCGATATCGAACGGAACCGGATCGACAGCGCGCTGGCGTGGCTGGACCAGGCCATCGCCGTGGCTCCCTACGAGGCCGAGCCGCTGTGTGAGCGCGGCGCGGCGCTGACCCGGCGCAAGGACTGGAAGGGTTCGCTGCAGGCCTATCAGCAGGCCCTGGCGCTGGCGCGGCGCCATCCCGAAGCGGCGCATATGGAAGCCATGGCCCTGCGCGGAACCGGTTTCGCCCTGATCGAACTCGGCGATCTGGCCGCCGCGCGCGCGGCCTATGAAGCCTCGCAAGTGCTGGACCCGGAAAGCGCCACGGCCAGGAACGAGCTGCGCTATATCGTGCAGCTGCAACAACGCGCCGAAGCTGCCGACTGACCCCTCATCCCGCAGGGCTGGAAATGCCAGTCCCACCGCCCGCGGACATCACCCCAGCAGCGTTTCCAGCACCGCCATGCGCACGGCAACGCCGTTGGCGACCTGGCACAGCACCCAGGACTGCGCGCCATCGGCAACCTCGTCGGTGACTTCCACGCCGCGGTTGATCGGGCCCGGATGCAGTACCGCGGCATTGGCGCCGGCGCGCTTGAGGCGTTCGCTGGTGAGGCCGTATTGGCGGTGGTACTGCTCCAGCGAGGGCACCAGCCCCTCTTCCATACGCTCACGCTGCAGCCGCAGCAGCATCAATGCGTCAGCGCCTTCGAGCATGGCGTCGAAGTCCTGGCCGACCACACAGCCATCGAGGATCGCGTCCTCCGGCAGCAACGATTGCGGCCCGCAGACACGGATCTCGCCCACCCCCAGCGTGCGCAGCGCCTGCAGATCGCTGCGGGCCACACGCGAGTGTTTGACATCGCCGACGAGCAGCACCTTCAACCTGGAGAAATCCGGACCCTTGGCCTGGCGCAGGGTCAGCATGTCCAGCAGCCCCTGGGTGGGATGCGCGTTGCGCCCATCGCCGGCATTGATCAGCGCGGTGCCTTCCCCGGCGGCCGCGGCCAGCTCGGCCACGGCGCCGTCATCGGGATGGCGTACGACGAACCCGCGCACGCCCATCGCTTCCAGGTTGCGCAGCGTATCGCCGGCGGTTTCGCCTTTGCGCGTGGACGAGGTGGAGGCATCGAAATTCAGCACGTCCGCCCCCAGCCGCTGTGCCGCCAGCTGGAAGGAACTGCGGGTGCGGGTGGAAGGCTCGAAGAACAGCGTGCAGATCGCGGTACCGGCCAGCACATGGCGCTTGTTGCCGACCCGGCCGATGGCGGCATCGCGGATCTGGCCGGCGCGGTCGAGCAGCTGCAGCAAGGTGTCACGGGGCATCCCATCCAGTGTCAGTAGGTGGCGCAGGCGGCCCTGGGAATCGAATTGCGAGACGGTCATGGCGGCAGGTCTTGGCAGGAGTCAGGAAACAGGGGTGGCATCGCCCGGCGCCGACAACCAGCGTTCGATGATGACCGCAGCGGCCACCGCATCCAGGTTGGCCGCATCGCGGCGACGCTTGCGGCCTTCGGCACGCTCGACAGCAAAGCGGCGGGCGGCCTCGACCGAGCTGGAGCGCTCGTCCACCAGCACCACCGGCACCTTGTAGCGCTGCTGCAGCTGGCGGGCAAAGGCATGGGCGCGCTTGCGGTTGGGCTGGTCCTCGCCTTCCAGCGTCAACGGGTCACCGACCACCATGCCCTGCGGACGCCATTCCTTGTGCAGGCGATCCAGCGCCGCCCAGTCCGGTCCATTGCCATGCACATCGATCACCGCAAGCGCGCGCGCACTGACCCCGAACGGACTGCCGATGGCCACGCCGATGCGGCGCGAACCGACATCGAAACCGAGCACGGTACTGTCGGGCGAAAGCGCCACCGGATCAGGCATTGCCGCTGTATCCGGTCAGACGGAACAGGTCCACGCCGATCCGCGCCGCCGCACTTTGCCAGCGGCTTTCCAGCGGCAGCTCGAACAGCAACGCCGCGTCGGCCGGCACGGTCAGCCAGCTGTTGTCGGCCAATTCCTGTTCCAGTTGGCCGCCGTCCCAGCCGGCACAGCCCAGCGCGACCAGCGCATTGCGCGGCCCCTGTCCATGCGCCATCGCCTCGAGGATGTCGCGCGAAGTCGTCAGGTACAGCCCACCGCCCACTTCCAGGCTGGAATCCCACGGTCGCGCGTCGTCATGGATCACGAATCCGCGCTCGGGATGCACCGGGCCGCCGCTGAGCACCGGACGGGCGCGCAGCACGGCGTCGTCGGTATGGATGTCCATCTGCGACAACACCTCGCCCAGGGTGTATTCGGAGGGCTGGTTGATCACCACTCCCATCGTCCCGCCCTCGTCATGCCGGCAGATCAATGCCACGCTGCGGGCGAAGCTGGACCCGGCCAGCGTCGGCAGTGCGACCAGCAGATGGTTGGCGAGAGGGAGCGACAGCGCGGACATGCCGCCATTCTATCGCCTGCGCGCGCGGAAGGCCGCCCCGGCGCGATAATCGGCGCCGGGCAAACGCCCTGTGCCAACGGAACAATGCCGCCCATGCCCAGCTACTGTGATATCGCTCCAGGCCACCCGGTGCATGCGCACTATCACGCCACCGAGTACGGCTTTCCCCAACGCGGCGAGCGTGAACTGTTTGAACGGCTGCTGCTGGAAATCAACCAGGCCGGATTGAGCTGGGAGACGATCCTGAAGAAGCGGGAGGATTTGCGCCGCGCCTACGACGGATTCGATGTCGATACCGTGGCCGCCTATGGCGAGGCCGACGTGGCGCGCCTGCTGGCCGACGCCGGCATCATCCGCAACCGGCTCAAGGTGCATGCCGCCATCCACAATGCCGGTGTGATCGCGGCCATGCGCGCCTCCCATGGCGGCTTTGCCGCCTGGCTGGACAGCCACCATCCGCGCGAAAAACCCGATTGGGTGAAGCTGTTCAAGAAGACGTTCCACTTCACCGGCGGCGAGATCACCGGCGAATTCCTGATGAGCCTGGGCTACCTGCCCGGTGCCCACCAGCCAGGCTGTCCGGTGCTGGCCCGGATCGAAGCCTCCGGGCCGGCCTGGCGGCGCCGCCAGGACTGAGGTCCGGCAGATATTCCTTCCGCATTGGATCGCGGAACAGCCGCGGAAAACACCCACACTTTCCCGGAGCAGCCGGCCGGACGGCGCGGACACGCCGCCCCACCCGGCGTCGTCACCGCCCCCTTTGAACCGCACGCGCCCGGTCCCGAACGCAGGATGCCCACAATGCCGGGGAATGCTCCTGCAGCAACGCCTGCTGCCTGGGGTCCATCCGTCGCGCTGCTCTTTCAACGCGTTTCGCGACGCATGTCGCTCCTGCCGCGGCAATGCCGGGAACCGCATGGGTGCCGGCCCATGCAAAAGCCCGGTCAGGGACCGGGCTTTGACAGGTGCCACTCAGCGCGGCGCGCGGTCAACGGACCTCGGCTATCTCCACGCCATCCATACCCTGTGCCAGGGTTTTGGCATCGCCGCCCTGCGAGAGCTTGATGCGCAGGCGCACCTCGTTCTGCGAGTCGGCGTAACGCAGCGCGTCCTCATAGCTGATCTCGCCGGCCTGGTACAGCTCGAACAGGCTCTGGTCGAAGGTCTTCATGCCCAGCTGCACCGATTCCTTCATCACTTCCTTGAGCTTGTGGATCTCGCCGTCGCGGATGTAGTCCTGTACCAGTGGCGTGCCCAGCATGATCTCCATCGCCACCTTGCGCGCCTTGCCGTCCGGGGTGGGGATCAGCTGCTGCGCGACCACGCCCTTGAGGTTGAGCGACAGATCCATCAGCAACTGGTTGCGGCGGTCTTCGGGGAAGAAGTTGATGATGCGGTCCATCGCCTGGTTGGCGTTGTTGGCGTGCAGGGTACACAGCACCAGGTGGCCGGTTTCGGCAAACGCGATGGCGTGGTCCATGCTCTCGCGGGTGCGCACCTCGCCAATCATGATCACATCCGGCGCCTGGCGCAGGGTGTTCTTCAGCGCGTTGTCCCAGCTGTCGGTATCGATGCCGACTTCGCGCTGGGTGATGATGCAGCCCTCGTGCTTGTGCACGAACTCGATCGGGTCTTCGATGGTGATGATGTGGCCGGTCGAATTCTGGTTGCGGTAGCCGATCATCGCCGCCAGCGAGGTCGACTTGCCGGTGCCGGTGGCGCCCACGAACAGGATGATGCCGCGCTTGGTCATCGCCAGGGTCTTGATCACCGGCGGCAGGCTCAGCTCTTCCACCGTCGGAATGCGGGTCTCGATCCGGCGCAGCACCATGCCCACCTGGTTACGCTGGTAGAAACAGCTGACGCGGAAACGGCCGACGCCGGCAACGCCGATGGCGAAATTGCACTCGTGGGTTTTTTCGAACTCCTCGCGCTGCGACGGCGTCATCACGTTCAGCACCATGTCGCGGCTCTGCTGGCTGGTCAGCGGCGACTGCGTGATCGGCGAAATCTTGCCGTTCACCTTCATGGAAGGCGGCATGCCCGAGGTGATGAACAGATCCGACGCCTTCTGGTGCGCCATCAGCTTGAGGAACGAGGTGAAGTCGATGGTGCTCATGACAGTGCTCCGGAATGGGCGATGCACAAAATACGCTTGCGGCGAGGAAAAGACCTGCGGGAGGTGCGCGCCATGGCGGGCATGCCGCGCACATCGTCCCGGCTATTCGAACAGGCGCTTGTCCTTGGCGTAGTCCTTGGCCTGGTTGCGGGTAATCAGGCTGCGCTTGACCAGATCCTGCAGGTGCTGGTCCAGGGTCATCATGCCGTTCTGCTGACCGGTCTGGATCGCCGAATACATCTGCGCCACCTTGTCCTCGCGGATCAGGTTGCGGATGGCCGGGGTGCCGACCATGATTTCCCACGCCGCGGTACGCCCGCCGCCGACTTTCTTCAGCAGCGCCTGCGAGATCACCGCGCGCAGCGACTCGGACAGCATCGAGCGCACCATCGGCTTTTCGCCCGCCGGGAACACGTCGATGATGCGGTCGATGGTCTTGGCGGCCGAACTGGTATGCAAGGTGCCGAATACCAGGTGGCCGGTTTCCGCGGCGGTCAGCGCCAGCCGGATGGTTTCCAGATCACGCAGTTCGCCGACCAGGATGATGTCCGGATCTTCACGCAAGGCCGAGCGCAGCGCTTCGTTGAACCCGTGGGTGTCACGGTGCACTTCGCGCTGGTTGATCAGGCACTTCTGCGAGGTGTGCACGAATTCGATCGGATCCTCGACGGTGAGGATGTGGCCGTATTCGCTCTTGTTGATGTAGTCGATCATGCCGGCAAGCGTGGTCGACTTGCCCGAGCCGGTCGGCCCGGTCACCAGGATCAGCCCCTGCTTCTGCTGGATCAGCTCGCGGAAGATCGGCGGGCAGCCGAGGTCTTCCAGCGTCAGCACCTCGGAGGGAATGGTACGGAACACCGCACCGGCGCCGCGGTTCTGGTTGAAGGCGTTGACACGGAAGCGTGCCAGCGAAGGAATCTCGAACGAGAAATCGACTTCGAGGAACTCTTCATAATCGCGCCGCTGTTTGTCCGACATGATGTCGTACACCAGCGCGTGCACCTGTTTGTGATCAAGTGCGGGAATATTGATGCGACGGACATCGCCGTCGACACGGATCATCGGTGGCAGGCCTGCGGAAAGATGCAGGTCCGATGCACGGTTCTTGACCGAGAATGCCAATAGTTCAGCGATATCCATAACGCTGCATTTCCCCTGGGCTGCGACTGGAAGGTTTTCCCCTTGGGCGGCAGTATAGCGCTCCGCCGTAAGAGGTTGCTTGCTTGCAGACCGCCCCGCTCGCCCTGATCCAGCACGCCATCGCCGAGGCCGCGCACGGCCGCCCGCCGGTCCGCCTGCTGGCGGTTTCCAAGACCCGTCCGGCCACGGCGATCGCGGCGCTGGCCGACCAGGGGCAGGCCGCTTTTGGGGAAAACTACGTGCAGGAGGCGGCCGGCAAGATCGCCGCCCTGGCCGATCGCGGACTGGAGTGGCACCTGATCGGCCATCTGCAATCCAACAAGGCCGAGCTGGCCGCGCAGCTGTTCGACTGGGTGCAGAGCGTGGACCGGGTCAAACTGGTGGCCGCGCTGGCCCGGTATCGCCCCGCAGCGCGGGGGCCGCTGAACGTGCTGATCCAGGTCAATATCGATGACGAGGACAGCAAGCACGGCTGCCTTCCGCACCAGATCGAGGCCCTGGCCCTGGCGATTGCGGCCGCGCCGCAGTTGCGGCTGCGCGGGCTGATGGCGATTCCGGCGCCGCATCCCGAAGCCGGGCGGCGGCGCGCGGCGTTTGCCGGCATGCGCGCCCTGTTCGATGAACTGGCAACGCGGCACCCGGCGGTGGACACGCTGTCGATGGGCATGAGCGACGACTTCGCGCTGGCCATCGCCGAAGGTGCCACCATGGTCCGGGTGGGTACCGCCCTGTTCGGACAGCGCCCGTCCCCTTGATCCACCGCCCATCAGCCCGTTTTGACGAGATGACGATGACCGATCCCACCCGCGACGCCCTGCTGTCCAGCACCCTGGCCTTCATCGGCGGCGGCAATATGGCCCGCAGCCTGATCGCCGGACTGATCCGCCGGGGCATGGAGGCCCGCCGGATCCATGTGGCCGAGCCGGTGCCGGCGCTGCGTGAGGCGCTGCAGACCGATTTCGGCGTGACTACCGCCGCCGATGCCGCCGGGGCGGCCCGCCATGCGGCGATCTGGATCATGGCGGTGAAACCGCAGGTGATGCGCGAGGTCTGCGCCTCGCTGGCCGCGTTGGCGCAGTCGCAGCCGCCGCTGGTGCTTTCGATCGCGGCCGGCATCACCGCCAGCCAGCTCGACCGCTGGCTGGGCGGCGGCCAGAGCATCGTGCGGGCGATGCCCAATACGCCGGCGTTGCTCGGCGCCGGCGTGACCGGAATGTTCGCCAATGCGCGCGTACGCGCGTCACAGCGCGCGCAGGCCGATGGCGTGCTGGCCAGCGCCGGGCGCACGGTCTGGATCGAGGACGAGCCGCGCATGGATGCGGTCACCGCGGTGTCCGGCAGCGGCCCGGCCTATGTGTTCCTGCTGGCCGAAGCGATGGAGGCGGCGGCACTGGAACAGGGGCTGCCCGCCGACGCCGCCCGTACCCTGGTACTGGACACGGTGCTGGGTGCGGCGCGCATGCTGACCGAGGCTGGCGAAGCCCCGGCCGTCCTGCGCCGGCGCGTCACTTCGCCGGGCGGCACCACCCAGGCCGCGATCGAGACCTTCCAGGCCGGCGGATTCGAAGCATTGACCGCGCGCGCCATTGCCGCCGCCACCCGGCGCGGACGGGAACTCTCCGCCGCCAACGACTGAGGTCCACATGCGCCTTGCCCCCTGGCTGTTGCTGTGCACTTTGCCGCTGCTATGGCTGCCCGGCTGCTCCGCCGGCGATGCACCGCAGCCGGCGCAGCTGCTTGCGCCCACGCCCACCCATGCCGATTTCGGCCACCTGCGGGTGCGCTACAACGCCCTGCCGACGCTGGCGATGAACGCGGCCGTCGCCCGCCGCTATGGCGTCAACCGCGATGCCGGCCAGGCGTTGCTGGTGGTCGCCCTGCGCGAGGTGCAGCAAGGCGAGGAACTGCCGCTGGGCGGCGAAATAAGTGCCACGGCCACCGACCTCTCCGGCCGCCGGCAGACGATCACGCTGCGCCCGGTGACCACCGGCGCCTACGTCGATCAGGTCGGCACGGTACGCACCGGCGTCCACGACAGCGTGCGCTTCCAGTTGAAACTGCAGACTTCCGCCGGCAACGGCATCGTGGAATTCGAGCGGAATTTCTGAAACCGGCTGCAGCGGCCGGACGACCAGCCAGGTCAAACCGTGTTGGATGCGGCTCGCTCTGGAAGCGCGGCAACAGCGATTCACCTGTCTTCGAAGCACAGTGGTCGTGTACGGCACACGCCGGTTGGTGGTCTTTCCTGCTGCGCTCTGGGGAATGCATCCAGCGCCGCGGTTACTGTCCAGCGCCCAGCTCGCGCAGGTCCTCGCGCAGAATCCGCCGCACTTCCAGCACCGCTTGCGGGGTCTCCTGCACGCTGTGCCCGGAAAGGATCACCTTCTCCGACAGCGCCTGGTCCAGATGCGCACTCCAGTACGGCACCAGCCCGTCATCGGACAGCTGCAGCGGCACCCCGGGTTTGCGCTGGGCGATGATCGAGTGGTACTTCAACCCCGGCGCCAGCGGCAGATCGGCAGCGGCCTGCACAAACGGATCATTCGACTTGAGGTTGTCGATGCTGTTGGGGATGCGCGGCTTCTCCGCCTTCTGTTCCGTCCCCGGCGGACTCTGCAAGGCCAGGAAGACGTCTTCGAACTTGCCCAGGATGGTCAGCGGCAAGCGCACCAGCTTGCCGATCATGCGTCCCAGCCGATTGCCGGCAATGTCGGTACCGCGATGCGGGGAGGCCAGAAAAATCACCCGCTCCACGTTCGGCTGCGGCTGGTAATGCAGCAGCGGGCCCAGCTTGGCCTGCACCCGCTGCAGGCGCGGGCCGCGCAATTCATAGCGCTGCAGCAGGTCGTTCCACAGCACTTCGGCCGGATCGCTGAGCATCAGCCGCGCCAGCACGCCGCCCATGCTGTGGCCGATGAGCACCATGTTTTTCGACGCCGGCTGCCGCCCCGTTTCATCGAAATGGTGCAGCGTCCGGTTCAACGCGTTGCTGATGGTGTAACGGTTCAACGCCAGCGGCGCGTTGGTCGGGTAATACACCGACCACACCTGGAAATGTTCGCGCATTTCCGCATCGCCCATGATTTCGTTGGCCAGGTTGACCCAGGCTTCCGGACTGCTGGCCAGCCCGTGCAGCATGAAGATGATGCGGCGGCTGGGATCGTAGGGCTGCATCAGGTAGATATGCGGTTCACGGATGCCCGCACCGCGCCCGAACAGCGTGCGCAGCGATTCGGTGGCAAAGCCCGATTGCGCAAGCCACAGGCCATAGGCCGCGGTGAAATTGGCCGCCAACGGCACCTTCTGCCCCTGCAATTCCACGCTGTCGGTGGTTTCCGGGGCATAGGCTTCGATGGTGATGTTGCGGGTGGCCAGCACCTCGTCCAGCGTCGCACCGTCGAACCGCAACAGCGCGGTGACATTGATCGCCGGCATTTCACTGAACACGGGGGTATCGGGCAATGCCGCGGCACCGCCGTCCATCGGCAGCGCCAACGGCGCCGGTTCCATCACCAGCACCAGTTCAGCGCCGAATCCATCGCGCCGGTAGGTGCTGCGCAGGCCGGCGAAACTCACTGACGAGGCCGACACCAGCTGCCGCGGGATGCTGGTCAGATGCAGCGCGTCGAAACGGCTGGCCAGCGTCCAGTGCTCGGCGTGCAGCGGCCCGTTGTAGTCCTCGCCACCGAGGGCACGCTCGCGACCGCGCTGGAACACCACCGCCGCGCTCTGCTCGGCGGCGTAGTTGTAGTAGTCGCGCACCTGCGTCTGCCGGTCCTCGAACGCGCGCTCGGCCGGGCTACGGCCACTGAAAAACAGGTAGGCATAGGCATAGCGCGCCGCTTCCAGCCACGCCTCCAACGCGCCTTCCGGCAATGGCGCCATGCCGGCGGCCTTCGGCTTGGGGGTCAATGCCAATGCCTCTTTCACCCACAGCTCGGACAACGTGGCCAACCGCTGCTCGGCATGCAGGCCATCGGTCTGCTGCACCGCTTCGCGGCAGGCGGGCAGATCCTTGCCGCACTGGCTCTCGGTGAGGCCGATGACACTGAGCATTTCCTGCGCGGAGGCGCTGAGCCGGCCACCATCGAGCACGTCACCGCGTTTGAGGGTGACGTAGTCGGTCGGCGCCACCGTCTTCATCTTGACCATGGCGCACCCGCTGCCCAGCAGCAGTGCCATCGCCATCATCGGCGCCAGAACCAGGCGGTACCCGCGGGGGTGCGACGTCGGCGTCATTGCGTACTTCCTTTTGGGATACCGGGAATGTCCTGGCGGATGCGGCGGGAAAAATCGGCGCTGTCACCGGCCTGCAACGCACGCCCGGTAATGCGCCCGCGCTCACGCAGCCGCTGGAAATCAGTGCCGGGCGTCAACCCGCCCATATCGAAGGCGTAGCGGTCCAGATAGCCGGACAGCAACAGCCGGTAATCCAGCGGCAGGCCGGGCGCGATCCGGCGCATCAGCTCGAATGCGACCGTGGTGCAATTGCTGGTCAGCGTGTTGTAGAACCGCGGCGCGCGCAGCAGGGCGTCGCCCTCGCTTACATAGGCGCGCAGCAGTTCCTGCAGGTCAGGTTGTGACAGGCCATGGATCCGGTACAGATACACGTCCTCGCCGCGCACATTGCTGCGCACGCGGACGATGTCGCGCTCATCGGCGGCTACCAGCACCGTTTCAAATTTGCGGAAAAAACCGCCCAGGGCCGAGAATGACTCGCCGCGTTGCTTGCGGATCTCCAGCGAGAACACCAGCTGGCGGCCATCGGCGAAACCGAATGACACCAGCGTATGTGCAATCGCCGGCCCCATCCAGTAGGAAAGGATCAGGTCGGCCGACTGCAGCTGGGCCAGATCGTATTCGCGGCGCTGCCAGCGGATGTCGTAATCGCTTTCGGTGCGCCAGGTGAAATCACGCACGTTTTCCACCACCAGCCGCTGCCCATGCACCGCGGCGCGCAACGGTTGCGCCACATCATCGGCCCATGCGCGGTCCTGCGACGGCGTGATCGTGGACCACCAGCCCAACATCAATCCGAACATACCGGCGAACAGCAGCACGCTGCGCCAGTGCCGCGACGGTGTCCAGCCAGCCCGCATCGCAAGCACGCCCGCCAGGACCCATATGCCGATCATCCCGCTGCGCAGCGCCACGCCGGCCGGAATCTGGAACCACAGTGCGAACCCACCCCACAGCGCGACCAGCGCACAAGCCAGCACCCACGCAACGCGCGCGCTTGTACGCAAGACACCGCGCCAGGACAGCTGCACCCTGCGCCCCAAGATCAACCGCTCCCACCGGCCGCGCGGGCGCGGCGGCAAGTCCTCCCCGCGGCGAGGTGACCCGTGATCGGCAGATATGCGCGCTGCACCAATCCCATCCCTTCTTTCCCCGAACCGGTGCGCCGGCAGCGCATCCCCCGGAAAGATACCCTGCCGCCCGCATCGCCAGCGTGTTCATGGCAGGCACAAAAAAACCGGCTCGCGGCCGGCTTTCTGTTTTTCGCATGGTGGGCGGTACAAGGTTCGAACTTGTGACCCTTGCCGTGTGAAGGCAATGCTCTACCGCTGAGCTAACCGCCCGTGTTGCGAGCCGCCAATTATAGGGCGGAGATTTCTGACGTCAACGCATTGGCGGAATTTTTTTCACATCGTCTGCGTCGGCTTTTCTGAATTCAACGCACCGGCCAGCAGGGTCTCGATCTTGTTGCGGATCGCCTCCGCCTCACTGCCATCGGCCAGCTGCACGCCGATCCCGGCCTGGCGGTTGCCCTGCGCGCCCACCGGGGTGACCCAGATCACCTTGCCGGCGACCGGCAGCCGCTCGCTGGTGTCGGGCAGGGTCAGCAGCAGGAACACTTCATCGCCGAGAAAGTAGCGCTTCGGCGTCGGCACGAAAATACCGCCGTTCTTCACAAACGGCATGTAGGCGCTGTACAGCGCCGACTTGTCCTTGACCACCAGCGACAGGATGCCCTGGCGTGCGTTCATCGCACTCATCGATTGTTTCCCTTGGCTTGCGACTGGTTGGCTGCGCACCAGGCCAGCAATAGTTCCACTATCGCCAGATCGGCGCGGATCGTGGTCCGCAGCAGATCCCGCGTCCGGTTGGCGGCATCGAACCAGGCCGCCAGCTTGTGCAATCGTGCCGGATCGGTCAAGCCGCCAGCCGAGGCCTGGGCAAGTGCCAGATCGGCGGCGTGACGCAGACGCATTTCGGCATGCGCGTCGGCCGTCCAACGCTGCGCCAGCTCGACACAGCCAAGGCGGCCTGCCGCCAGCTGTCCCAGCTCGCTGGCGACCTGGCGGCGCAGGGTCATGCCCTCGCCCTGCAACCACTGGTCGGCCATTCCCGGATGTCCACGCGCCGCATCCAGTGCATCGCGCGCGACCGCGTCACCATGGCCGCGGGACTGCAGCCAGGCCAGCGCCTCTTCGCGCGGCGGCAGCTTGAATTCCAGCCCCTGGCAACGGCTGCGGACCGTGGCCGGCAGCCGCGCCGGGTCGGCACTGATCAGCCACAGGTAGCGGCCGGGCGCGGGTTCCTCCAGCGTCTTGAGCAGCGCATTGCAGGCGGAACGGTTGATCGCATCGGCCGGATCCACCACCACCACCTGGGCCACCCCGTACTGCGGGGTCAGCGCCAGCTTCTGCGAGATCTCGCGCACCTGCTCGATCACGATCTCGGTGCGCAGCTTGTCGCCGCTCTTGTTGGGGATGAACGACACCAGCTGCAGGTCCGGATGGGTACCGGCCGCGATCAACTGGGCGTTGCGCGATGCCGCCGCCGGACTGGCGCCCTGCCCCAGCACATGCGCCGCCATCCTCATTGCCACGGCCCGCTTGCCCAGCCCGGCGGGACCGCAGATCAGCAGGCCATGGCCGAGTCGCCCGGCATCGAGCGCGGCAATGCTCTGGTCATAGGCGCGTTGCTGCCAGGGCGTGAACAGCTCGCTCATGCCGTGGCTTCCTGCGCCATCCATTGCGCCAGCAACGCGGTCACCGCATGGGCCACGCCGGCCTGGTCCTGGCTGGCGTCGACCAGCCGGAACCGCAGCGGATCATCCTGCGCCCGCTGCCGGAACTGGGCGCGCACGCGCTGGAAAAAATCGTCCTGCTCGGTTTCGATCCGGTCCGGCCACAGATCGCGGCCATTGGCACGGGCGCGGCCGATGGCCACGTCCACATCCAGCAGCAGGGTCAGCCCCGGCAACAGGCCCACCACCCGCCGCTCCAGGTCGGCGATCCATTGCAGGTCCAGACCGCGGCCCGCGCCCTGATAGGCGTAACTGGAATCGGTGAAGCGGTCGCTGATCACGAATGCGCCGCGCTGCAGCGCCGGACGGATCACTTCGCTCAGGTGCTGGGCACGGGCGGCAAACACCAGCAGCAGTTCGGCCTCGGCGGTCAACGGCTCGCCGGCGATCCCGGCATCCGGGGTCAGCACCAGCGCGCGGATGCGCTCGGCCAACGGGGTGCCGCCGGGTTCGCGGGTCAAGACGACCTCATGTCCCTGCGCCTGCAGCCAGTCACGCAGGGCGTTGATCGCGGTGGTCTTGCCGGCCCCCTCGCCGCCTTCCAGGCTGACGAAATGCGGATGCCGCAGCAACGCTTGATTCATTGGGGTACTGCCTCGTTGCGGTTCTGGCGCAGCCGCTGCAGATAGCGCGCAACGGCGGCGGTATGTTCGGCATAGCTGGCCGAAAACGCGTGGGCGCCGCTGCCATCGCCAATGGCGACGAAATACAGCGCATCGCCCGCCGCCGGTTGCGCGGCAGCCCGCAGCGCGGCGCGCCCGGGCATGGCGATCGGCGTGGGCGTCAGCCCGGCGCGGGTATAGGTGTTGTAGGGCGTGTCGGTGGTCAGGTGACTCTTGCGGATATTGCCGTCATAGCTGCTGCCGATGCCATAGATGATCGTCGGGTCGGTCTGCAGCCGCATGCCCAGCTTCAGCCGGCGGACGAACACCCCGGCAATCTGCGGCCGCTCGGCGGCCAGGCCGGTTTCCTTCTCGATGATCGAAGCCAGCGTCAGCAGCTCATACGGCGAGGCGAGCGGCAGGCCCTCGGCCCGCGACTCCCAGGCGCTGCTCAGGGCCTGCTCCATCGCCGCGTGCGCGCGTTTGAGCACGTCCAGATCGCTGTCGCCGCGCTGGTAGATATACGTCTCCGGCAGGAAGCGGCCTTCCGGGTGCTGCCCGGCAAAACCCAGCGCCTCCATCAGTTCACCATCCCCCATCGCCGTCGTCTTGTGCAGCAGCGGTTGCGCCCGGTTGAGCGCGGCACGCAGCTGGCGGATGTTCCAGCCCTCGACGATGGTGATCCGGTACTGCAACACCTTGCCCTGGCGCATCCGCAACAACAGTTCGCGTGGGGTAAGTGCCGGTTCCAGCGCATATTCACCGACCTTGAGCTTGCCGGCCGCATCCAGCTGGCGGGCCAACAGCTGCCATTGCAGATCACGGCCTTCATCGACTCCGGCAGCGCGCAGTTTGCCCAGCACGGTGCTGAACGAATCGCCGGACGCCACGGTGACGCTGGCCACCGACGGCGTCACCGGCGTCGTGGCGAACTGGGCCTGACGCTGCCACAACCAGGCGCCCGCAGCGGCCACCAGCACGGCCAGCAACAGCCCCATCGCCAGGACCACCAGACAACCCCGTTTAGCACCCGCCATGCTCACCTCGATTGGAAACAGCTGGCGCGCAGGATACCCCGCGACCCGCCGCTGCCGGCAAAACCCGGTTCATGCCAGCGGCGTCAGCGCCCGCAACAGCCCCCGCGCCTTGGCCCGGGTTTCCTCCAGCTCGCGCTCCGGCACCGAGTCCACCACCACCCCGGCGCCGGTACGGAACCGCGCGGCATGGTCCTGCACTTCGGCGGTGCGGATCAGGATATTCAGGTCCATGTCGCCATCGCGGTTGAGCCAGCCGAACGCGCCGGTGTAGGCCCCGCGCGCCTGCTGCTCGAGCTCGGCGATGATCTGCATGCAGCGCACCTTGGGGCAACCGGTGATGGTGCCGCCAGGAAACGTGGCGGCGATCACCTGCCCCGGGGTCACCCCGGCGCGCAGCCGCCCGCGCACATTGCTGACGATGTGGTGGACGTGGGCGTAGCTTTCCACCGACATCAGCTCATCGACCTCGACACTGCCCGGCGCGCAGATCCGCCCCAGGTCGTTGCGCTCCAGATCGATCAGCATCACATGCTCGGCGCGCTCCTTGGGATGGTCGACCAGCTCGCGGATACGCGCGGCATCGTCGTCGCCCTCGAAGCGCGGGCACGTGCCGGCGATGGGACGGGTCTGCACCACATCGCCACAGACCGAGACCAGCCGTTCCGGCGAGGAGCTGACCACGGCGCGCCCGGCGGCGTTGAACAGGCCGGCGAACGGTGCGGGATTGGCGGTGCGCAGGCGCGCGTACAACGCTTCCGGTGCGAGCGGTGCATCGAACTGCGCCTGCCAGCAACGCGACAGGTTCACCTGGAAGACGTCGCCTGCACGCAGGTAAGCAATGACCTGGCGTACGCCATCGGTGAAGCGTTCGCCTGCGTCTTCGCTGATGGCTGCCGGGCCCTCCCAGTGCGGCAACGGGGGTAACTGGTCGGCTCCGGTTTGATCGTGCTGGAGCTGGCTGAGCAGGTCTGCAGCGTCATCTTCGGCGATGGCGATGCAGCGGCCGCTGTCGCGTTCGCGCAGTACGGCTGCCGGGCAGCGCAGTGCGATTGCGGTTGGCAGGCCGTCAGTGCGCTGCGGCAGCTGCAGGATCGGTTCGACTTGCTGGGCGAGCTCGTAATCGAGCAGCAATGCCCAGCCGCCACGGAACGGGATTTCCGCTTCCATCGGGTTGCGGGCTTGGCGCAGGGCCTGCCAGTCGCGATCCAGTGCAGACAGGAAATCGCCCTCCACTGCGCTGCCGTCTTCGCGTTGCAGGCTGCCGTCCGCGTTTAGCAGCAGCTGGCCGCCATCGGCGATCAGCAGCATGTCCCACTGGCCCTGCTTGCCGGCGGCAGTGGATTCGAGCAGCACCGGATAACGATGCGGCGCAAGCCGATGCAGCGCCAGCAGGTCGGTGTCGGCGTGCAGGGGAAGGATGTGCATCGTGGGCCCGAAAGAAGTCAGGGAAGTGGATTCCATCCTTCTCCCTGCGGGAGAAGGTGCCCCGAAGGGGCGGATGAGGGGCGCCTCAATACAACCAGAGGCGCCATGCTGAAGAACGCGTCGCCACGCGCCGGTTCGGGTGAACAACCTTTGTCACCAACCGAGTGGTTCGACGAAGCCGCTTCGCCCTGCCCTCACCCCAACCCCCGCTTCGCGCCCCGGCCCTTGCGCTGGCGCAAGGGCGTTCGAGGGGCAGCGAACCGGTGGTTCGCAGACTGCCCCTCTTACCCCGCAGGGAGAGGGGCTTTGAGCGGCGCTCAGATCCGCTTGAACACCAGCGTGCCGTTGGTGCCACCAAAGCCGAAGCCGTTGGACATCACCACGTCCACGTCGGCCTTGCGCGCCACATTCGGCACGTAGTCCAGGTCGCAGCCTTCGCCGGGTTCTTCCAGGTTGATCGTCGGCGGGATGATGCCGGTAGTCAGCGCCATCACCGAGAAGATCGCTTCCACGCCGCCAGCGGCACCCAACAGGTGCCCGGTCATCGACTTGGTCGAGCTGACCAGCATCTTGTAGGCGTGCTCGCCGAAGGCGGTCTTCATCGCCATGGTCTCGCCCAGGTCGCCCAGCGGGGTGGAGGTGCCGTGCGCGTTGAGGTAGCCCACCTGCTCCGCGGTGACGCCGGCGTCGTTCATCGCCGCGACCATGCAGCGTGCGGCGCCTTCGCCGTTCTCGCTCGGTGCGGTCATGTGGTACGCATCGGAGCTGGCGCCGAAGCCGGCCAGCTCGCAGTAGATGTGCGCGCCGCGCGCCTTGGCGTGCTCGTACTCTTCCAGGATCAGGATGCCGGCACCGTCGCCCAGCACGAAGCCGTCACGCTCCTTGTCCCACGGGCGCGACGCCTTGGCCGGATCGTCATTACGGGTGGACATGGCCTTCATCGCGCAGAAGCCGCCCAGCGCGGTCGGCGAAGAGCCACGCTCGGCGCCACCGGCAACCATCACGTCGGCATCGCCGTACTGGATCATGCGCATCGCCGTGCCGATGGAATGGTTGGACGTGGCGCAGGCCGACACCGCCGAGAACGACGGGCCCTTCAGCCCGGCGATGATGCTCAGCTGCCCCGGCAGCATGTTGATGATGGTCTTGGGCACGTAGAAGGGCGAGATCTTCTTGCCCTCGTGGAACTCGATGGTCTGTTCCTCGATGCCGAGCAGGCCACCGATGCCGGCGCCGACAATGGCACCGATGCGCTCGGCGTTGGCGTCGGTGATTTCCAGGCCCGAGTCATGCAGCGCCATGAAGGCGGCACCCAGGCCGTAATGGATGAACGGGTCCATCTTCTTGGCATCCTTGCCGCTGACCCGGTACTTGCCGAACTGTTCGTTGTCGGCGGTGATGTCGAAATCCCTGACCTCACCTGCGATTTTGGTGGTGAACCGCTGCAGGTAGGAGTCCGCGATGGTCGTCAGCGGGCCGATGCCCGAACGGCCTTCGGTGATGCCCTGCCAACTGCTGGCCAGATCATTGCCCAATGGCGAGACCATGCCCATGCCGGTAACGACAACGCGACGTTTCATAGCAGTTTCTCCTGTCCCCGTACCGTGCGGGTATGTCACTTAAATACACAGGGCCGCATATGCGGCCCCATGGATCTGCAACGCGGTCGGAACATGGGTACCGGCCGCGCCCAGCAGGCGTACATCAGGCCTTGACGTGCGCCTTGACGTAATCGATGGCAGCCTGGACGGTGCCGATCTTCTCTGCTTCTTCGTCCGGGATCTCGCACTCGAACTCTTCTTCCAGCGCCATCACCAGCTCGACGGTGTCCAGGGAGTCGGCACCCAGGTCATCGACGAACGATGCATTGGTGGTGACTTCTTCTTCCTTGACGCCAAGCTGCTCTACGACGATTTTCTTGACGCGTTCTTCGATGGTGCTCATTGGATATCGCTCCAGATGGAGTAGTGGTGGTTCAAAAACGCCATCGCTCTGCGATGGCCGCCTGGATAGTGTAGTGGAAAGCGTCGCGGGCTTGCATTGCTGCGGAAACACCGGACGCCGGCCATCTGGGCGCAGTCCTTGCGCCGCATGCTTACGGCATGTACATCCCGCCGTTTACATGCAGGGTTTCGCCGGTGATGTAACTGGCCGAAGGACCGGCCAGAAACGCCACCGCACGTGCGATGTCCGCCGGTTCGCCAAGGCGGCCCAGCGCAATCTGTTCAAGCAACGCGGTGCGCGAGGCGTCCGGCAGCGACTTGGTCATGTCGGTGTCGATGAAGCCCGGTGCGACCACGTTGACGGTGACGCCGCGCGAGCCGATTTCCTTGGCCAGCGATTTGGAGAACGCGATGATGCCAGCCTTGGCGGCCGCATAGTTGGCCTGCCCGGCGTTGCCGGTCACGCCGATCACCGAGGCGATGTTGACGATGCGGCCCTTGCGCGCCTTCATCATGCCGCGCATGACGGCCTTGGAGGTGCGGAAGACGCTGGTCAGGTTGGTGTCCAGGATCGCCTGCCAGTCTTCTTCCTTCATCCGCATCAACAGGTTGTCGCGGGTGATGCCGGCATTGTTGACCAGGATCGAGATCGCGCCGAATTCCTTGCCGATGCCTTCGATCAGCGCGTCGACCGCAGCGGAATCGTTGACGTCCAGCGCGCGGCCATGGCCACCGCTGGCAGCCAGCCGCTCGCCAATGGCGGCGGCCCCGCCGTCGGTGGTGGCGGTGCCGATGACGGTCGCGCCCTGCGCGGCCAGTTCATCGGCGATGGCGGCACCGATGCCGCGGCTGGCACCGGTGACAAGGGCGACTTCACCCTGCAAAGGCTTGCTCATGCTGTTTCCTCAAATACGGGTGGCGTGCCGCGCGGCAGCCGGGAGCAATACGGTCGGGCCGGAGGCCGTGCCGTGCTGCGACATGTTCAGTGTGCCCATTCAACCAGTGCGCCGCCGAAATCGGCCGGCGTCGCCAGCGAGCGGCCCTCGACCGACTTGTCGATGCGCTTGACCAGACCGGTCAACACCTTGCCCGGGCCGCACTCGGCCACCCGGGTGACGCCACGCGCCGCCAGCGCCTGCACGCAGCCGGTCCACTGCACCGGCAGATACAGCTGCTGCACCAGCGCCTGGCGGATCGCATCGACGCCGTCGTGCACCTTGGCATCCACGTTCTGCACCACCGGCAATGCCGGCACCTGCCACTGCATCCCGGCCATGGCGTCGGCCAGCCGGTTGGCGGCTTCGCGCATCAACGGGGTATGCGACGGCACGCTGACGGCCAGCTTGACCGCCTTGCGCACGCCGCGTTCGGCCAGCAGCGCCAGCGCCCGGTCCACCGCAGCGGCGTCACCGCCAATCACGATCTGGCCGGGCGAATTGTAGTTGGCCGGCACCAGCACCTGGCTGCCTGCGGCCTGCTCACAAACCTCCAGCACCAGCGCGTCCTCGGCGCCGAGCACGGCGGCCATCGCACCGACGCCGGCCGGGGCGGCCTGCTGCATCAGCTGCCCGCGCAGCCGCACCAGATGGGCGCCATCGCGCAGGGTCAGGGCGCCGGCCGCCACCAGCGCGGTGTATTCGCCGAGGCTGTGACCGGCCAACAGCGCCGGGCGCGCGCCACGCTGGTCCTGCCACAACCGCCACAGCGCAATCCCCGCGGCCAGCAACGCCGGCTGGGTGTATTCGGTGCGGTTGAGCTGTTCTTCCGGGCCGCCTTGCGACAGCGCCCACAGATCGACCCCGGCGCCTTCGGAGGCCTCGCCGAAGGTGGCACGGATCTGCGGATGCAGCTCGGCCAGTTCCGCCAGCATGCCCAGCGACTGGGAACCCTGGCCGGGGAACACAAAGGCAAGTTGGGAATCAGTCATGGTCATCGGCCTGCAAAATCGAAGCCGCGCATCATAAGCGTGAATGCTCCAGCCCGTCTGTACTGCCGCGTATGCAAGGGCGGACAGGCCCGCCCGGCCCAGCAGTCCCGGCAGGCCCAGATCGCCGTCGCTGAATCTGCCCCAGACACAGCACCGCCCGCAGCGCCAGCGAGGGGCCGGTTGCGGCATGCCGCACCCGGGTCGAATGGGCCGCGGGACCTGGACGGCCCAGTTTCAGCCGCGCCACCCTCCGCAAGCGCCGGCTCACCACCTGCGCCTGCCCGCAGCGCCGCCTGCACCAGCAGCCATCCCGGACAGTGTTGGTACGACGATCAGCGGTTCCGCCACCACCGATCTCCGGAAACGCGTACGGCCCCGAAAGGGGCCGTATGGGCAGGATTACATTGCCGTAGCGTGCGCGATCAATAACGGATCAGCGCCGAACCCCAGGTGAAACCGCCACCAAAGGCTTCCAGCAGCAGCAGCTGGCCGCGCTCGACGCGACCGGAACGGACCGCCACGTCCAGCGCCATCGGCACCGAGGCCGAGGAAGTGTTGCCGTGCCGGTCCACCGTCACCACCACCTGCTCCATCGGCATCTCCAGGCGCTTGGCCGTGGCTTCGATGATGCGCAGATTGGCCTGGTGCGGAATCAGCCAGTCCAGATCGGACTTGGCCAGGCCATTGGCGTCGAGGGTCTCGTCCACGACCGAATCCAGCGCCTTGACGGCATACTTGAAGACGTCGTTGCCCTTCATCCTGATGCTGCCACCACCCTGGCTGCCTTCGCCGAAACCGGCGGAAACCCCGACCGGATTCCACAGCAGATCCTTCTTGCTGCCGTCCGCGTGCAGATGGGTGCTGAGGATGCCGGTTTCCGCGTCGGCCTTGAGCACGACGGCGCCGGCCCCATCACCAAACAGCACGCAGGTGGTGCGGTCTTCCCAGTCGACCATCCGGGTCAGGGTTTCCGCACCGATCACCAGCACATGGCGGGCCGCACCGGACTGGATGAATTTGTCCGCCACGCCGAGCGCGAACACGAAGCCTGAGCAGGCCGCATTGACGTCGAAAGCGGGGCAACCGGCCACACCGAGCTTGGCCTGGATCAGGCACGCGGTGGACGGGAAAATGAAATCGGGCGTCGTGGTTCCCACGACAATCATGTCCAGCTGCGAGGCGTCTATGCCTGCAGCCTCAAGCGCGCGCAGCGCGGCCTGGTAACCCAGATCGCTGGTGGTCTGGCCCTCAGCGGCGATGTGCCGTTGACGGATACCGGTGCGCGACTGGATCCACTCGTCACTGGTGTCGACGATCTGCGCAAGATCCGCATTGGTCAACAGTTTCTCGGGCAGATAACTACCGGTGCCCGCGATCCTCGAGTAGATCCGTTTGCTCATGCTGCTTCCTGTTGCACGGGCCCACCTTGGCGAACCCGGAAGAATCGGTGAAACGGCCGCCGCCCGCGGCGGCGGCCGTCACAAATCAATCTTCTTCGACGGCCGACGTCTTGGTCGCAATCACTTTCTTGCCGCGATAGAAACCGTCAGCAGTGATGTGGTGACGCAGATGCACTTCACCGGTGGTCGGATCGGTCGACAGCTGCTTTGCGGACAGGGCGTCGTGCGCACGGCGCATGCCGCGGCGGGACGGGGTAACACGGGATTTCTGCACAGCCATGGGATTGCTCCAAACTCGGTTCGTTTGCTTCGTCGTTTAATTGCACAGGACGCCAGCGTCCAGCACTACTTTCGCTTTCGCCGCAGCCGCCGACGACAACCGGCCGCTATTGTTTCTTCAACGCCGCCAATGCCGCAAACGGATTGGCCTTGTCCAGTTCCTCTTCGGTCGCCGGCCAGTCACGTTCGACCGCCTCGCTACCCGGCGACAACGGCACCACCGGCACCATCAACACCAATTCATCTTCAACCAGATCCAGCGGACGCAGGTTGCCATCCTCCGGCACCAGCAAGGGCTCATAGTCTTCGGGGAGCGAGGACTCTTCGTCTTCGCTCCGGATCAGACCAAGCCGCTGCACCAGCGACACCGGCAGCAGGAACCGCTGCATGGTGCGCTGACAGATCAAAGGCAGCGCGGTATCGATAGTCAATTCGACATAGGACACCCGCAGAACCTCGTCGCGACCGAATTCCAGCGCATAACTGCACTGCCCTTCGGTATCGGCAACAAGACCCTGCAAGCGGGCCATTTCGGACAATGGTGTCTGGTCTTCGAAGCGCCTGCGCGCTGCGACCATCCGCCAAGCATCCAGCATTTCGGGTACGTTCGCGGACATAAGCCGCAGAATGTTAAAGACCGCCCCGGCAGCTGTCAAATCCCGGCGCCCATCCTTGCCGCGGAACTACCGCCCCGCGCAGACTGGGGCCTTTCTTTGGACCGGTATTGTCGCATGCTCCCGCTGATTCTTGCCTCCACCTCGCGCTACCGGCGCGAACTGCTGCAGCGGGTGGGACTGGCCTTCGACTGCGCGCGCCCGGAAGTCGACGAAGCACCGCTGCCGGGCGAAGCCCCGGCCGGCACGGCGAAGCGGCTGGCACATGCCAAGGCCGCTGCCGTGGCCGCGCGGCACCCGGGGAGCTGGGTGATCGGCTCGGACCAGGTGGCGGAACTGGAGGGCGCCGCGCTGGGCAAGCCCGGCACGGTCGCCGCCGCCCACGCCCAGCTGGCGGCGATGGCGGGGAAAACCGTGCTGTTCCACACCGCCGTGTGCCTGATCAATGCCGGCCACAGCCTGCACACCGTCGACCTGACCCGGGTCTGCCTGCGGCCACTGCAGGACGCGGAGATCGCGCGTTACGTGGCTGCCGAAATGCCGCTGGACTGCGCCGGCAGCTTCAAGTGCGAGGGCCTGGGCATCACCCTGTTCGAGGCAATCCACACGCAGGACCCCACCGCGTTGATCGGCCTGCCGCTGATCGCGCTGTCGCAACTGCTGCGCCAGGCGGGCTATTCATTACCCTGAAGCGGATCGGCCTGCGGTTTGCGCACCACCCGGCACCACTGGTAGGGGTATTCGCCCTGGCCAATGCGCGAGCCACGCAGGACGCAGGAGCTTTCCTCCAGCATCCAGCCATAACCGGCCAATCGCGCCTGGGCCGCGGCGCGCTCCTGGCTGGCAGCCAGCACCGGATCCGCGATCGGCCCGGAACGCGGCAGCAACCGGCAGCGTCCCGGAGAGGTCTGCTCGACCACGGACTTCAAACCACGGACGTGGTGCGCCAACCAGCGCAACCTCTCACAACCGGGCTGATCCAGAAATCCAACGCGCTCCACCCAACCGTTCATCCGCGCAAAGCGTGCGGCCGCCTTGTCCGAATAGCCGGGAACCAGCGCAAAACGGTGTTCGCGCGCCTCCAGCATTTGCGTGACCCGCGCGCGGAAGCCGGAGGATTCGGGAAAATTGGAGGCCACCGCAACGTAGCGGGCTTGCCCGGGCAGGAACGGAATGCGCCAGGCTTGCGGCTCGCCGCCGACCAGAAGCACGACACTGTCGCCCGGCTCCGGCATCGGTGGCGCTTCCACCGCAAACGCCTGCCACGCCCAGCGCTCCTGGCCCCAGGTATTCCAGCCCAACAGCGACACCAGCGCACAGGCGCCGACCAGCATCGCACCCCAGCGCGGCGCATGCCGGGCCGGCAGCAGCGTCTGGCACAGCCACCACACCAGCAGCGGCGCCAACAGCTCCAGCACCACCAGATAGCGATGGATGCTGAAGGCGGCCTGCCACAGCAGATAGGCCACCAGGAAAAACAGCACCACGGAGCGCATCGCCGGCGCAAACACCACGGCTGCCGCGCGCGGCCGCCACAGCACCCGCCACAGCGCGAGCAGTGCCGCCAGATACAGCACGACCCAGAGGCACTGGCTCAGCGAAATCTCACTGATGCGCCGCGGCTGGAACGTGAACAGCAACGGCCACGCCAGATGCTCCCACACGCTTGTGGGCAGCCAACGGGTATCGGCCACCGACACCGGCGCGGCCAGCGGCGCCTGGAACAGCGTATTGAATTGCGGAAACAGCGGATTGCCGAACGCCTGCCATACCTGCCAGTACCACCAGCCGGCCAATACCGCCGCGGTCAACAGCGCCACGCCGGCCAGCACGGCCAGTGTTGCCAGCCGGCGCCAAGGCGCACCCGCGGCGCCGATCACCGCGATCGCCAGGGCCAGCGCATAGATCGCGTTGGTCAACTTCAGCGCGACCGCGATTCCCAGCAGTGCGCCGGCCGCGCCCGATATCCACAACACGCGGCGCAGCGCTGTTTGCGGCTGCGCTTGTGCCCACAACACCAGAAACAGGCTGCCCAGTACGAACAGCGCGGTGGTGTTGTCGGCCATGGAGCCGCCAAGCTCGGACAGGAACGCACCCGTGCACAACCCCGCCAGCCCCAGCAACGGCGCAAGCCCGGATCGATACGCCTGCCCCTGCAACGCCAGCCAGGCGATGGCCGATACCGGCAGGAACGCCAACCCGTGCAGGACTCCGAACGCAAAGCCCGCCAACGGTGCCGGCAGCCGCACCATCATCAGGTAATGCAGCACATCCAGCACCGGGCTGAAATAGCTCTGCATCTGCGCCGGCGCCAGATCCTGTGCCAGCCGGCCTTCCAGCACCGCATAGCCGTTGTAGAGGTGGTAGTTGCGCAGATCCCAGTTGGCATCCTGGCCCAGCCATAGCGACAGCAACCCCGCCAGCAGCGCCACCGCGCCGGTGGCCAACGCGACATTGCGCGGGCGGGTAAAGGCGAAGCAGGACTCCCAGCTGCGCAAACACGCCGCCGAAAAGCTCGCGGCGCTCACGCCGGCTTTTCCGCACTGGACACGGCGAGATAGGCAAGGTGCTTGGCCTCGATCCGGCCGCGCGTCACCGTATCCAGGACCAGTCCACAGGCCAGCAACAGGAAACCGAGCAACGCCAGCGCCACGCACAGGACCGCGGTAGGAAAGCGCGGGACCAGCCCCGTCTCCAGATAGGTCCACAGCAACGGCAATGCCAACAGCACCGACAACGCTTCGGAAAAAGCAAAACCGAGCGAGAAGAACAACAACGGGCGTTCGGCCTTGAACAGCTTGGCGATGGTGCACAGGATCCGCCAGCCATCGCGCCAGGTGTTCAATTTGCTCTGCGACCCTTCAGGCCGGACCCCGTAGGCCGTTTCCATTTCCGCCACCGGCATCCGCAGCTGCAGCGCATGCACCGCCAGCTCGGTTTCAATCTCGAAGCCGTGCGCATGGGCGGAAAACGACTTCACGTAGCGACGGGAAAACACCCGGTAGCCGGAAAGCATGTCCTGGAAGCTGCGCCCGAACAGGAACCCGGCACAGCGGGTCAACAGCACATTGCCGATGCGGTGTCCGGGCCGGTAGGCCGCCGCCTGCTGGTCACGCCGGGCGCCGACCACCATGTCCATGCCTTCATTCCGCAACCGGTTCACCAGCACCGGTGCGGCCGCGGCATCGTAGGTGTCATCGCCATCGACCAGCACATAGATATCGGCCTCGATATCGGCAAACCCGCGGCGCACGACGTTGCCCTTGCCCTGCAAGGCCACCGTGCGCACCACCGCCCCGGCCTGTCGCGCCAGCTCTGCGGTGCGATCGGTTGAATTATTGTCCAGCACCACGATGCTGGCGCCGGGCAGATGCAGCGCGAAGTCCCGCACCACCCGGGCGATGGTGGCCGCCTCGTTGTAGCAGGGAACCAGCACCGCGATATGTTTGTCGTCCATGTATCACTCCGCGGCCCGGTTGCCGCACCCAGGATTTTTACGGCGCAGAAACGCTGCGCCAGCGGGATCAGCGTCGTACCTGCAACGGCTGCTCCGGCCAGTCTTCGACACTGCCGTCATTGCCATGCAGACGCAGTCCCAGCCAGTGTTTTCCGGGCGTCAACCCGGTGGTGTCGATGCGTGCATGGAAACCCACGTGTGGATGCTGCGGATCGGTGGATATTTTCCAGAACCCGGTGATGTCATAGCGCTGCCCATAGTCGGCGATGGCCGCGACTTTGCCATCCAGCAGCACTTCCACGGACGACAGCCCGACGCCATCCTTGAATGCCCAGCCGCGGATATCGACGCTGCCGCGGCCGACCTGCCCCGGCAGGGGCGAATCCACCCACGCCATCGCCGGCGTCACACATGGCCCCGGCGACTTCTGCGCGGGCAGCGCGAACAGCAGGAAGCGCTGGGAGCCGTGATCGCTGGATACCACCCGCGGCGGTGGCAAAGGCCCCACCAGTTCGCACACCAGGTGATAGCGGGCCAGCAGATCGCGATAGCGCTGATCACTGGGCGCCAGCACCAGCAACTGCGGCTGCGTGCGTTGGCCGTCGCTGATCAGCCGCCATTGCGCCAACTGCGCGGTACGCCCGTGCTTGTCGTTCAATACGTGCGGCAGCACCTGGATCGACGCATCATCGAGCTGGAACCCCAGCTCCGCCCCGACCTTGAAGCTGCCCGCCAGTACAGTGGTGCCTGCAGGCATTTTCCGCAGTTCCTCGCGCACCGCCACCGCCAACGGCCGCCAGCCGGCGAAATTGCGCGGGTAGTATTTGTTGCCGGCCAGCTGCTCGCGTATCGCCGGCGTGGCCGCCATCAGGTAGTAACCGAACGCACACACCAGCCCGACGCCGGCCAGCCACCAACTGAGCCGGCGCAGCCAGCGCGGCCAGCGGTTGAGGATGACCGGCATGGCCACCAGCAAGGCCAGGTAGCCTGGCAGCGGCCAGTGGAAGCTGATGCGTTCGACGTCGGTGAAAAAGCCGAGCACGAAGATGGTCAAGGTGGACACAGCGCCGACCAGGGCGAAATAGCGCCACTGCACTCGCGCGCGGTGCTCGGCGCGGAAGCCGGCCACGGCGACCTGCCACATCGCAAGACCCAGCAGCGGCGTCACCAGCAGCGGCTGGATCACCACAAACCACAGGCCACTGGGCTGGAACTGCCAGGGGTGGCGTTCGACGATCTGGAATTTCAGGCCGGCGTCGTGGTTGTCGGCATTCCACGCCAACAGTGGCAACCACGCCACCACGCCCACCATCAATGCCACCCATACCCGCGGATCGCGCAACACCCGGCGCCCCTGCGGCAGCCACAGCAGCGCGATGAAACCCACCCCGATCACGCCGATGAACCGGTAATGGCTGAGCGCCCCGACGAGCAGGCCAAATGCCAAGCCGAGCGCGCCACCGGCATCCACGCCCCGCAGCAACCGCGCGCCGGCGCCCAGGCACAGCACCGCGGCGATCGCCATCGGCACATCGGGCACCGCAAGAATGCCGAGTGTGGCCGACAGCGGCATCAACAGGGCCAGACTGCCGGCCTGCCAGCCGGCCACCGCACCGGACCAGCGCGCGGCGATGTGCATCACCATCCACGGCAACCCGGCGCCCAGCAGCAGGAACGGCAGGCGCAACGCCAGCAGATGCTGTCCTCCCAACTCCACGCCCAGCCGTGCCAGCCATGCAGCCAGTCCCGGCAGGTCGGAATAGGCGGCGGCCAGGTGCTGGCCCTCCTGCCAGTAGAACGCCTCATCCACGAACAGCGGCAGCCGTGCGGCGATCACGATCTTGATCGCAGTCACCACCACCCACAGCACCATGAAGATTTTTCGCGCGCGTTGTTCGCCCTGCATTGAGCCTTACACTCCCCCTGACCACCGATACGAGACGACCATGCCCGCTGCGCCGCCACTGCCCGGAATCCTAACCGATGTGATGCGTCAGTCCTTGCAGCGCGCGCAGGACCAGGTCAATTCTCTGCTGCTGGGAAAGACCCACGAAGTACGGTTGGCGTTTGTCGCGCTGCTGTCGGCCGGCCATCTGCTGATCGAGGATCTGCCCGGGTTGGGCAAGACCACGCTGGCGCACGCGCTGGCTTCCAGTCTCGGACTGGGGTTCCAACGCGTGCAGTTCACCTCGGACCTGCTGCCGGCCGATGTGCTGGGCGTCTCGGTGTATGACGCACAATCGCGCCAGTTCCAGTTCCATCCGGGGCCGGTGTTCACCCACGTGCTGCTGGCCGACGAGATCAACCGCGCACCGCCGCGCACCCAGAGCGCGCTGCTCGAAGCGATGGCCGAACAGCAGGTCACGCTCGATGGCGTCACCCACGCCCTGCCGGAACCGTTCTTCGTCATCGCCACCCAGAATCCGGTGGACCTGTCGGGCACGTTCCCGTTGCCCGATTCGCAACTGGACCGCTTTCTGCTGCGGCTGGCGCTGGGCTATCCCAATGCCGAATCCGAGCGCGCCCTGCTCAGCGGCAGCAACCGGCGCACGCTGATCGCGCAGGCGATGCCCTGCCTGGGCGAGGACGACATCCGCATCCTGCGCGCGGCCGTCGACCAGGTCCATGCCAGCGATGCACTGATCGGCTATGTGCAGAACCTGCTCACCCGCAGCCGCCAGCATGCCGGCGTGCGCGTGGGCCTGTCGCCCCGCGCCGGCATCGCGCTGCTGCGCGGCGCCAAGGCGTACGCGCTGCTGCTGGGGCGCAACCATGTGCTGCCCGAAGACATCCAGGCGCTGTTTGTCGCGGTCGCCGGCCACCGTCTGGTCGCCGAAGCCGAAGCGTCTTCGGGTCCGGCATTGGCGCACGCGATCCTGCACAGCGTGCAGGTGGACTGAACATGCCGGCGTGGTGGCACGGCTCCTGGCGCTCGCTGCAGCAGCTGGCCCGGCCACGCTCCCCCGAAGCGCTGCCCATCTGTCTGGACCGGCGCCGGATCTATGTGCTTCCCACCGGCTTCGGGGTCTTCGTCAGCGTGCTGCTGGCCGCCATGCTGCTCGGCGCCCTCAACTACAACAACAATCCGGCGCTGCTGCTGGCCTTGCTGCTCGGCGCCACCGCCATTGCCAGCAGCATCCATGCCCACTTGCAGCTGTCCGGCTTGCGGGTGGAGGCGGTCTCCGCCGATCCGGTTCCGGCCGGCACCCCGCTGCGACTGCGCCTGACCCTTGCCCGTAACGACACCCGCGTCCGCCGAGGCCTGCAGGTGACCCATGCCGACGTCAGCGCTTTCACCTCCCTGGAAACCGGCAGTCGCAACGAAGTCGACCTGCTGCTGCCCACACACCGCCGCGGCTGGCTGGATCCGGAGCGGCTCCGGGTTTCCACCACCTACCCGCTGGGACTGGTCCGTGCCTGGGCGTGGGCATGGCCGGATACGCCGCTGCTGGTATACCCCTGCCCCGAGCGCCGCGGCCCCCTGCTGCCGGAACGCGGCGGCTCGCCGGCCCACACCCGCGTCCATCCGCTGGGTGATGAATTGCAGCAGTTGCGTCCCTATCGGCCCGGCGATGCCCTGCGCACGATCGCCTGGAAGCACTCGGCGCGCCGCGACACCTTGCTGGTGCGCGACTACGAGCGCCCGCGCGGTGTGGACGTGGTACTCGACTGGCGCGATGTCAGCGCCCTGCCCTACGAGCGGCGCATTGCCCGGTTGGCCCGCTGGGTGAATGAAGCCGAGCGTGAGGGCCGCCGCTACCAGTTGAACCTGCCGGGCCAGCCCGCGCTCGGCCCCGGCAACGGCGACGGCCACCGGCACCTGTGCCTGCGCGCCTTGGCGCTGATGCCGCATGGCTAAGCCGGGCACGCTCGAACTGGCGGTCGCAGGCCGGGCCTGGGCACTGCTCACCACCGCACTGGCGCTGCTGCCGCTGCTGCTGCAGTTGCCCACGGCACTGGCGGCCGGCTTTGCCGTGGCCGCATTGGCGGTGGGGGCGCTGTCATGGCGCCGGCCCTTGCCCTCGCCAGTGCGCCTGCTGTTGATCCTGGCCATGCTCGCCGCGATCTACTGGCAGATGGGCGCGCGGCCCGGGCGCGATTCGGGCTGCGCCCTGCTGGCGGCGATGCTGGCGATCAAGTCCTCCGAGTTGCGCACCCTGCGCGATGCCCGCAGCCTGCTCGGCTTTGCCCTGTTTGCCCCGTTTGCGGCGTTCCTGCTGGACCAGGGACCGCTGACCCTGGGGCTGGCGCTGGCCGCCGTGCTCAGCGCACTGCTGGCCTTGCAGCGACTGGCCGACGAAGAAGGCCACAGCCATACCCCGGCGCTGCGGCAGCAACTGCACGGCGTTGGCCGGCTGGTGGCCATCGCCCTGCCGCTGGCGCTGGCCGCGTTCTGGCTGTTCCCGCGCCTGCCCTCACCGCTGTGGGGCATTCCCGAACGCGCCCTGGCCCGCCCCGGCCTGTCCGACGCGATGAATCCGGGCGAGTGGATCGACCTGATGGCCGACGACAGCCCGGCCCTGCGTGCGCAGTTTTTCGGCCCCACGCCCGCGCCCGAGCAGCGCTACTGGCGCGGACCGGTGCTCACCCGCTTCGATGGCCGCAGCTGGACCCGGCTCGACCCGCCGCTGCAGCAGCCACTGCCGGCAGTCACCGCAGCAGCCGCCGGCTGGGACTACCAGATCGAATACGAACCCACCGACCGGCGCCAGCTGGTGGCCCTCGACCTGCCCATCGCCGCGCCCGCCAACGCGCGTCTGGCCGACGATTACAGCCTGAGCAGCGAACAGCCGCTGACCGCCCTCACCCGCTGGCGCCTGCAGTCCGCCCCCGCGCGCCAGTTCCAGGCCGAACTGCCGCCCGCCCTGCGCCGGCAGACCCTGCAATTGCCGCCGGGCTTCAATCCACGCACGCGGACCCTTGCCCGGCAATGGCGGCAGCAGGCCGGTGCCGACGACAACGCCATCGTGCAGCGCGCGTTGGCGTGGATCAGCGCCGAATTCGCCTACACCCTGGACACGCCGCTACCCGGCCGCGACGGCGTGGACGAGTTCCTGTTCCAGCACAAGGCCGGCTTCTGCGAGCATTTCAGCTCCGCCTTCGCGGTGCTGATGCGCAACGCCGGCATTCCCGCCCGTGTGGTCACCGGTTATGCCGGTGGCGAGCGCAACCGGTTTGGCGCCTACTGGGTGGTACGGCGCATGGACGCCCATGCCTGGACCGAGGTGTGGCTGGCCGGACGCGGCTGGGTCCGGGTCGACCCGACCGCCGCTGTCGCCCCGGAACGCATCTACGACACGCTGGAAGACCGGCTTGGCCAGGGCACAGGCGCCGCCGGCTTCGAACTGGGCCAGCGCTGGCGGCAGATGGCGGAATTGGGCGACTGGCTGCGCCGCGGCTGGAACGACCTGGTGCTCTCGTTCGACGCCAACCGCCAGCAGCACCTGCTGCGCAGGTTCGGCATCGAACGCCTGCAGCCGGAGCAGTTGATCCTCGTGTTCGCCCTGTTCGCCGCCGCGGCGTTGGGCGCGATGGCGTGGCTGCTGGCACGCGGCGAACGCGAGCGCGATCCGCTGCTGCGCGCATGGCGCAGGCTGGGCCGGCGCTACCGTCATTTCGGGCTGGAGCGGGAGCTGCATGAACCGGCGATACTGTGGGCAAGCCGGGTGGAACAACGTCAGCCAGGCAGCGGTCTATTGACGCTCAGCCAGCGTTTCGCTGCCGCGCGCTACGCTGACAACAAGGCCGTCGACGTCTCACTTTTGCGCGACCTGCGCAGGCACCGCCCGAAACCCGGAGCACATCCATGAAGATCCAGTTTCTGCTTCCCCTTGCCGCCACCCTGTCTCTGGCCGCCTGTGCCACGGCGCCCAAGCCGCTGCAGGGACAGTTCAGCCCGGTTTCCCCGCGTGATGCGGTGGCCCAGCAACAGACCGGCACCCCGGTACGCTGGGGCGGGCGCATCATCGAAACCCACCCCGGCCAGGGTGAGACCTGCTTCCAGCTGATTTCGCGGCCACTCAATGGCAGCGGGCGCCCGGTAACCAGTTCCTCGGATGCCAGCGACGGCCGCTTCATCGCCTGCCGGGCCGGCTTCTATGATCCGGCCGTATTCGAACCCGGCCGTGACGTGACTTTCATCGGCCGGGTGGACGGCTACCAGACCACCAAAATCGGCGACTACGACTATCCGCTGCCGAAGATCGCCGCCGACGTGGTCTACCTGTGGCCGGTGCAGCGCGAGGTGGAGGTGGTCCCGGCCTATCCCTACGGGCCATGGGGGCCGGGTTGGGGTCCCGGCTGGGGATGGGGCTGGCGCGGCGGCTGGTGGTAATCAGCGCCCACTGACTGAAAACGCCGCCTTCGGGCGGCGTTTTTGTTGGGCCCGAGCCGGTGTCCCTCAGCCTGCCGGGGTACCGAAACGGCCCAGCGGCGCGCCGGCCAGCAGATGCAGATGGATGTGGAACACCGTCTGCCCGGCGTGCTCGCGGCAGTTCATGACGATGCGGTAGCCGTCCTGTGCGAAGCCCTGCTGCCGTGCATAGGCGGCGGCGGCCAATGCCAGCTTGCCGATCAGGTGCGCCTGCCCGGGCTGCACATCGTCCAGCGTCGCAATCACCTCGTTTTTCGGCACGAACAGCACGTGCACCGGCGCCTGCGGGGCAATGTCGTTGAAGCCGAGCACCTCGTCATCTTCATAGACGATGGTGGCGGGAATCTCGCGGCGAATGATCTTTCCAAACAGCGTGTCGGTCATGGCAGGGGTCGCATCGGGGAAACAGCGCCTAGCTTAGCCGCTGGCCCCGCGGTCTTCGATGCGGTCGGCGCGGGCCGGCAGTGACCGCCACAGCGGCTATTCGGCCAGCTCGCTGCGGCTGCCAAACGCGTGCGACAACGTGCCACGGTCGACATACTCCAGCTCGCCCCCCAGCGGCAGCCCCTGCGCCAGGCGGCTGGGGATGACCTTGTGGCGCCGCGCCAGCTGCGCCAGATAGTGCGCCGTGGCCTCACCCTCCACCGTGGAATTGGTGGCGATGATCAGCTCGCCCACTTCGCCCTGCGCCAGCCGCGACTCCAGCTGGTCCAGACCCAGCTCGCGCGGGCCGATGCCATCGAGCGGCGACAGCCGGCCCTGCAGCACGAAATACACGCCGCGATAGCTGGTGGCATGTTCGATCGCCAGGCGGTCGGCCGGTGATTCGATCACGCACAGCATCTGCCGTTCGCGGTTGCTGCTGGCGCATACCGGGCAGATCGGGCTTTCGCTGAAATCGCGGCACTGTTCGCAATGGCCGATCTTCTCGATCGCCTCGGCCAGCACCGAGGCCAAGCGCAAGCCGCCGTCGCGCTCGCGTTCGAGGACGTGATAGGCCATGCGTTGGGCGGTCTTCTGCCCGACTCCCGGCAACACCCGGAAAGCCTCGATCAGTTGTTCGAGCAGCGGCTGGCTCATCGTATCGGCTCAATGCAGAAACAGGCACGCGAAGCCCGGAGACTTCGCGCGCGGAACCCAACCGGCGATCACTCCGCCGGTCCGGCAGATCAGAACGGCAGTTTCATTCCCGGCGGCAACTGCATGCCGGCCGTGGCCGAACCCATGCGCGCCTTGGATTCGGCATCGATCTTGTTGGCGGCGTCGTTGAACGCGGCCGCCACCAGATCCTCGGTCATTTCCGGATCGGCCAGCACCGACGGATCGATCCGCACCTTGCGGCACTCCTTGGCACCGGTCAGGGTCACGCTGACCATGCCACCGCCGGCGCTGCCGGTCATTTCCAGCTTGGCCAGTTCTTCCTGGGCCTTCTGCAGGTTTTCCTGCATCTTCTGGGCCTGTTGCATCAGTTGGGCGATATTGCCGCGCATAGCTGCCTACTCTTCAAAGGGACGGATGGAATCTGGAACCACCCGGGCGCCGTGCTGCTGTACCAGCAGCTGCACTTCAGGGTTGTCCATGAAAATGGTTTCGGCCGCACTCTGCCGCTCGCCGCGCTGGCGGTCGGCGCGCTCGTGCAGCGTCTCGGCGTCGGCGGCACCGGTTTCAATCACGATTTTCGGCGTCTGCCCGAGCGAAGCCGACAGCGCCTGCTCCAGATCGCCAACCGCACGTTCCGAACGCAGGTATTCAAACCCCGGGGCCAGCGCCAGCCGCAGCACGCCGTGGGCATAACCGACGAACGCCACATTGGCCGCCAACTGCCTGGACGGTCCAGACAGCGCACTGGCAGCCACCAGGTCGAGCCACTGTTCGGCATTGCCCAGTGCACGCCCCGAATCGCCCGCCACTGGGGCTGCGGCATGGGCGACAGGTGCAGGTGCCGGGACTTCACTCTTTTCCGGCCGAACCGCACCCGGCGCGACGGGGGCTTTTTCCACTGCGACAGGCGCGCTCACAGGTGCGTCCCAGGCGCTTCGTTCTTCGCCCATTTCCGCAGCCAGGGTTTCGTCCTGCGCCGAGGCGGCGCTGTCTGTCGCCCACGGCGGGACGTCGTCGCTGATGGCGGCGGCGTTTTTCTCCGGCGATCGTGGCGCGGGTGCCGTTGCGGTTACGGGTGCCGGCGGCGGGGCAACGGGGGTGGACGCAGGCTCCGCCGGCGTTGCGGCGCCCGGTGCGACC
>NZ_JAUJUJ010000137.1 GCF_030711595.1 Stenotrophomonas sp. YIM B06876 | reverse complement strand
CGCTGGGCATCCTGCTCGCGCTGTCCATGCCGGCGCAGGGCTGGAAGTCCTCGGCCGTGCTGGTGGTGGTGGCGCTGTCGCTGCTCATTCCGTGGAACGTGGTCGGCACCATCTGGCAGATCTATGGCCGCGCCGACATCGGCCTGCTCGGCTTCACGCTGCAAAAGCTCGGCATCGATTACAGCTACACCGGCAACGCCACGCACGCCTGGCTCACGGTGCTGGTGATGGATGTGTGGCACTGGACGCCGCTGGTGGCGCTGCTGTGCTTCGCCGGCCTGCGCTCGATTCCCGACGCCTACTACCAGGCTGCGCGCATCGACGGCGCGAGCAAGTTCGCCGTGTTCCGCTACATCCAGCTGCCCAAGATGCGCGGCGTGCTGATGATCGCCGTGCTGCTGCGCTTCATGGACAGCTTCATGATCTACACCGAGCCCTTCGTGCTCACCGGCGGCGGGCCGGGCAACGCCACCACCTTCCTGTCGCANGTGTTCCGCTACATCCAGCTGCCCAAGATGCGCGGCGTGCTGATGATCGCCGTGCTGCTGCGCTTCATGGACAGCTTCATGATCTACACCGAGCCCTTCGTGCTCACCGGCGGCGGGCCGGGCAACGCCACCACCTTCCTGTCGCAGTACCTCACGCAAAAGGCCGTGGGCCAGTTCGACCTGGGGCCGGCGGCGGCGTTCTCGCTGATCTACTTCCTCATCATCCTGCTGCTGTGCTTCATCCTCTACAACTGGATGCAGCGCGTGGGCACTTCGGCCCAGGAGGGCGCAGGCCATGCATGAAAAACGCTTCCACAAACGCACGCTGTTCCTGCTCGCCTACCTGGTGTTTGCGGTCTTGCCGATCTACTGGATGCTCAACATGAGCTTCAAGACGAACGCCGAGATCTTGTCGAGCTTTTCGTTCTTCCCCGAGCATTTCACCTGGGACAACTACCGCACCATCTTCACCGACCCGTCCTGGTACTCGGGCTACATCAACAGCCTGATCTACGTCGCCATCAACACCGTGATCTCGCTCACCGTGGCGCTGCCGGCGGCCTATGCGTTCTCGCGCTACCAGTTCCTGGGCGACAAGCATGTGTTCTTCTGGCTGCTGACCAACCGCATGACGCCGCCGGCCGTGTTCCTGTTGCCGTTCTTCCAGCTCTACACCACGGTGGGGCTGATGGACACGCACATCGCCGTGGCGCTGGCGCACCTGCTGTTCAACGTGCCGCTGGCGGTGTGGATTCTGGAGGGCTTCATGAGCGGCATCCCGCGCGAGATCGACGAAACCGCCTACATCGACGGCTACAGCTTCCCGCGTTTCTTCCTCACCATCTTCCTGCCGCTGATCAAGGCCGGCGTGGGCGTGGCGGCGTTCTTCTGCTTCATGTTCAGCTGGGTCGAGCTGCTGCTGGCGCGCACGCTGACCAGCGTGAACGCCAAGCCCATCGTGGCGACCATGACGCGCACCGTGTCGGCCTCGGGCATGGACTGGGCGACGCTGGCAGCCGCCGGCGTGCTGACCATCGTGCCCGGCGCCATCGTGATCTGGTTCGTGCGCCACTACATCGCCAAGGGCTTTGCCATGGGCAGAGTTTGAAATGCACCCCCTGAGTCGCTTCGCGCCTCGGTGCAGCCGCCAGAGCCGGCCGCTCTTCGGGGCCGTCCAGGCCTGCGCAGGCAGGCCTGGAGCCGCGGCCCTCAGCCCCTCTCTCGCTTCGCGGGAGGGGAACGACGCCCTCGTTGCGGGGCGGCCCTTGCTCGGCGTCCGCCGATGGGCCGTGCCAGTTTCATGCGGTGCGGGGGGCGTACAGCGCCGTGGATAACTGAAAGGAAAGCCCATGTTCGAGTGGATGGCCTGGACCACGCCGGTGGCCGTGTTTTTTGTCTGCATCGTGCTCATGCTAGCCGGCATGGCGGTGTGGGAAATCCAATCGCCCACGGTGCTGCGCAAGGGCTTCCTGCCGATGGAGACCACGCGCGGC
>NZ_JAUJUJ010000136.1 GCF_030711595.1 Stenotrophomonas sp. YIM B06876 | reverse complement strand
GCCTATGACCACGCCGGCGCCGGCCAGGCGCTGCTGGGCTACGTCATGCTGTCCACCGACATCACCGACACACCCGCCTATTCGGGCAAGCCGGTGGTCACGCTGATCGGCATGGACAAGGCCGGCCGCTTTGTCGGCGTCAAGGTGCTCAAGCACTCCGAGCCCATCCTGCTGCTCGGCATTCCCGAGTCGGCACTGCTCAAATTCAACGACCAGTACCTGGGCAAATCGGTGGCCGACAAGATCGAGGTCGGCCAGTCGCGCCCCGACGAAGACGTGCTCGGGCTGGACGCCATCTCGGGCGCCACCGTCACGGTGATCGCGCAGAACCAGGTCATGATGGCCTCGGGCGCGGCCGTGGCGCGCCAGGTCGGCATCATCGCGCCCACGGTGCGCGAACCCGCACGCTATGTGCTGAGCGGCAAGCGCTTCACCTGGGACGAGCTGGCCAAGCAGGGCGCTGTGCAGCGCCTGCGCGTGCAGCCCGAGCAGGTCGGGCTGGACCGCGGCCCCGAGCCCTTCATCGAGCTGTGGTTCGGCGACCTGAACCACCCCGACATCGGCCAGAGCGTGCTCGGCGAGAACAGCTGGAACAACCTGCGCCTGCAGCTCAAGGAGGGCGAGAGCGCCTTCTTCGTGGTGCGCACGCGCGGTGCCGAATCGTTCAAGGGTTCGGGCTTCGTGCGCGGCGGCATCTACGACCGTGTGCAATTGCGCCAGGGCGCCGATGCGTTCACCTTCCGCGACCTCGACGCGCTCAACCTCTATGGCATCGCCGCCGCGGGCGCCCCCGCGTTCAACGAGTCGGCCATCTTCATCGTCCGCTCCACGGCGTTTTCGCCGGCCTACCCGTGGAAGCTCAGCTTCCTGGGCAACCGCGTGGACCGCGCCACCGGCGCGCGCAGCTTCACCAGCTTCGATGCGCCGTACTGGCTGCCCGCTGCCAGCCTCGAAGGCGGCCGCCCGAAGCTTGTCGAGCCGGATGCGCCCTGGGTGCGTATCTGGAAGTCGCGCCTCGTCGAGATCATGCTGTTCGCCGTTCTGCTGGTGGCCGTCACCGTGGTCTATGCCTATCGCGAAAAGCTCACGCGAGCGTCCACGCACAAGAACAAGTGGCCGGTCAACGCCTTCAAGTACACGGCCTGGGGCCTGTCCATCGCGTTCGTCGGCTTTGGCGCCATGGCGCAGCCCTCCATCACCCAGGTGCTGACCTGGTTCCATGCACTGCTGTTCCAGTGGACCTGGTCGCTGTTCCTGTCCGACCCGTTCATCTTCCTGTTCTGGATCTTCATCATCGCCACCGTGTTCCTGTTCGGGCGCGGGCTGTTTTGCGGCTGGATGTGCCCGTTCGGCTCGTTGTCGGAGGCCATCTACAAGCTGGCGCGCGCGGTCGGCTTCAAGCGCTTCCAGACGCAGCTGCCGCAGCGCTGGCATGACCGCCTGAAGTGGCTCAAATACATCATCTTCTTCGGCCTCATCACGGTGTCGATGTTCTCCATGGGCCTGGCCGAGAAGCTCTCCGAGGTCGAGCCGTTCAAGACCACCTTCCTGGTCGGCATCCAGAACCGCGCCTGGCCCTATGGCCTGTTCGTGGCGTTCCTGCTGGGCCTGTCGATCTTCATCGAGCGGCCGTATTGCAAATACATCTGCCCGCTGGGCGCGTCGCTGGCCATGCCCAGCACCTTCCGCTGGTTTGGCTTGAAGCGCAAGCAGGACTGCAACAGTTGCAAGGCCTGCGCCGTGGGCTGCGGCGCGCAGGCCATCGACGCCGATGGCCGCATCGACCACCGCGAGTGCCTGCACTGCCTCGACTGCATGGTTCTCTACACCGACACCAAGGGCTGCCCGCCGCTCGCCAAGGAGCGCAAGCGCCGCGAAAAGGACGGCCTGGAGATCACGCCGATCGGCGCCAACGGCTACTTCATCCCGATCCACCCGGCGACCAGTTTCACCGAGCAGATCAGCGCCAAGGCCGCCCAGGGGCCC
>NZ_JAUJUJ010000135.1 GCF_030711595.1 Stenotrophomonas sp. YIM B06876 | reverse complement strand
GGTGCAACAAGGGGGCAAAACATGAGCCTGCTGCCTCTCCACGGCCGCGCCCGGGTGCTGGGCGATGACGTCAACACCGACTACATCATCTCGTCGCGGCGCAAGAAGGAAACCATAGACCCGCAGCAACTGCGCCGCTATTTGCTGGAAGACGCGGTCCCCGGCTTCGCCGCTACGGTGCGCTACGGCGACGTGCTGGTGGCCGGCCACAACTTCGGCTGCGGCTCGGCCATGGAGGTCGCCGTCNCATCATCTCGTCGCGGCGCAAGAAGGAAACCATAGACCCGCAGCAACTGCGCCGCTATTTGCTGGAAGACGCGGTCCCCGGCTTCGCCGCTACGGTGCGCTACGGCGACGTGCTGGTGGCCGGCCACAACTTCGGCTGCGGCTCGGCCATGGAGGTCGCCGTCACCGTGGTGCTGGGCGCTGGCATCCGCGCCGTGGTGGCCAAGAGCTTTTCGCGCACCTACCTGCGCAACGCCATGAACAACGGCCTGTGCGCCGTCACCGCCGACACCAGCGGCATCGCCGAGGGCGCAGCGCTGCGGCTGCGCCTGGATGAGGCTGGTGCTTTACTGCTCGACGTAGCCGAAGACACCACCCTGCCGTGCGACCCCATTGCGCCATTCATGCTGGAAATGCTGAACGCTGGTGGGCTTGTGCCCTATTTGCGCGCACGCGGCGACTTCAGTCCCTAGCGCATCCCCCGATTCCGTTCACCCCCAAGAAAGGAGCCCGGACAAGCCCCTGGCGGAGCACTGCCCGCCCGGCAGCCTGGGCCGGTGCCCCGACAAGCCGACCGTGACAGCCTCATCCCAACAGGAGATCTCCATGCTGCGTATTTCCGCACGACTCAACCGTATCCAGCCTTCACCCAGTTCCATGGCCGGGCAGCGCGCCCGCGAGTTGCGTGCAGCCGGCCACGATATCGTCGGCTTGACCTCGGGCGAACCCGATTTCGACACCCCCGACAACGTGGTGGAAGCCGCCATACGCGCCATGCGCGAGGGCAAGACCAAGTACACCGACGTGGGCGGCACGCCCGAGCTGCGCGAGGCGGTGACCGAGAAGTTTCGCCGCGACAACGGGCTGGAGTACACGCCGGCCGAGGTGATCGTCGGCACGGGCGCCAAGCAGGTGATCTTCAATGCCTTCATGTGCACACTGGAGGCGGGCGACGAGGTCATCGTGCCCACGCCCTACTGGGTGTCGTACCCCGATATCGCGGTGCTGGCCGACGGCGTGCCGGTGTTCGTGCCCTGCCCGCCCGACAAGGGCTTCAAGCTGCAGCCCGCCGACCTGGAGCGTGCCATCACCCCGCGCACCCGTTGGCTGGTACTCAACGCACCCAACAACCCCAGCGGCGCCGCCTATAGCCGCGCCGAGATGAAGGCGCTGACCGACGTGCTGATGCGCCACCCCCACGTGTGGGTGATGGCCGACGACATCTACGAGCACGTCCTCTACGATGGCCGCGAATTCGTCACGCCGGCCCAGGTGGAGCCCGCGCTCAAGGAACGCACCCTGACGATCAATGGCGTCTCCAAGGCCTATGCCATGACCGGCTGGCGCATCGGCTATGGCGCCGGGCCGGCCGCGCTGATCAAACCCATGGTGAAGCTGCAGTCGCAGAGCACCTCCAACCCTTCGTCCATCGCTCAGGCGGCTGCGCTGGAGGCACTGCGCGGACCGCAGGGCTACATTCGCGAGCGCACCGCCATCTTTCAGCAGCGGCGCGACAGGGTGGTGCAGAAGCTCAACGCCATCCCCGGTATCCATTGCCACGTGCCCGAAGGAGCGTTCTACGTCTTCCCCTCGTGCGCCGCCCTGATGGGCAAGCGCACGGCCGAGGGCCGGACGGTGAACAGCAGCAACGAGTTCGTGCTCTACCTGCTCGATACCGAGGGCCTGGCGCTGCTGCAGGGCGAGGCCTATGGCGTGCCCTCGTACTTCCGCATCTCGTTCGCCACGTCGATGGACAAGATCGACGAGGGTTGCCACCGTCTGGC
>NZ_JAUJUJ010000029.1 GCF_030711595.1 Stenotrophomonas sp. YIM B06876 | reverse complement strand
ACGGCGATGCCGTCGGAGGGGAAGTCTCCTTTTTACTCATTCAAGTCAAAGCTGCTCCGCAACCCGGCTTGAATCTGGCATCAGACCTCATAGGAAGCGATTCGATGACTGTGACAAGAAGCAAATCGACCGCATCTGGAGATTGGCGGGCTGAGCGTTTGAGCCAGCTACGCGACTTGATCCGGCAAGCCGCACCGGATGCGGTTGAAGAGCGAAAGTGGAAGAAGCCCTCCAACCCGTCAGGCGTCACCACTTGGTCAGACCACGGAATAATTTGCACCGGCGAAATTTACAAGGACAAGGTAAAGCTCACTTTCGCCAAAGGTGCCAGCCTGGTCGATCCGCATGGGTTGTTCAATGCCAGCCTGGATGGCAAGGTGCGTCGCGCCATCGATCTGAAGCAGTCAGATCCACTGGATGAGCAGGCCATTCTTCAACTGGTGCGAGCAGCTGTCGTCCTGAACCAGGGCGATGCCGATGGCCAACAATTCATTCAAACCGGCGCCGCTTCGTAGCGCGGGTCAAACTGGCGTCAGGTGACTATGGAGGGTTCACAGCTGCTCTTTTTGTCGCCAGTCGCGGCAGTGGCGCTTTTTTTGTCGTTCAAGGCATTCGTTGTGGCGGGCCGCGCGGCGCTCTGATTGGCGCTCGCATCAAACACTCTGTCGCAAATGTTGCCGCAGCGCATTCAACCGGATTTCCACTCAAGATCCCGGTGTCAGAGCTTGAGTCTGGCGACCCGGATAAGGCCGTGGCCATTGAGCTGACCCTTCGGGTCGGTACAAATTTCAACTGGATGCCTCTTACGTTATCCAGGGCAGAGGCAATGGAACTTTCAGATGCCCTTGCAAAAGCTTCCGGCTCTGGCAGCTAACAAGGGGTGTATCCGTTTCCAAGGACACTTCCGAGAAAACCGGCGGCCGGTAAAAGAGTGCCATGTCCAAGCGGGGAAAGTTCACCGCCAGTTGGCGTTGTTGTCCCAGAACGCGACGGCGCGGGCATAGGCCTCGCGGTCAATCGCAACGCCGGAGCCGCCCTCCTCCACGCCCAGTGCGTTGCGCATCATCGTGATCGGCGCCATCGGCACTTCTTCCGGCTCGGCCGTATAGATGCAGCCGACCACGCCCCACTCGGCCTCGATGGGGAAACCTTCCCTGGCCAGCTGTTCACGGCTGTAGAGGATCACCACCAGATAGTCGGCCACCGGAGGCTCCACGCCTTCGAACCAGCGCACCAGTACCGGCAGTTCCTCTTTGCTGCGGGCCTCGTAGGCCGAACGCAGCCGGTGGCGGTTGTCATCGGTGATCGGCACGGTCAGGCAGCGCGTGGAGGTCCAGTTGCGGTGCACGTGCAGTTTGCAGAACGGCGCGTAGCCATCGAGCACCTTCAACGGCGGATGCGCGTTGAGATGCTGCTCGAACTGCTCCGGCGTGATGTCCTGGATGGTATTGGCGCGCGGGGTGCGCGGGAACAGGCGGGTACGGGCGAACGGGGTGAGGAAGATCGACATGACGGGACCGGACGGAAACTGCCGTCATTGTCGGCCATCAGGCATGACCGTTGCGCATGAGGCGCCTCGCAGCCGACGTGCGCCGCCCCCGCTTCTGCCTGTACACATCGTCGATATCGGACAGCACGCACCACGGCCAGAAGTCAGAAGCCGGCACTCCCGGTCACGCCATGATCGTGAAATCGCACCACCCCGGTGGAGCAATCACGCCACCTCGACTCAGCCCGCGATGTGATCGGGATGGCCCCGGGTTTCCGCATCGTCCACCGATGTGGTGCGCCAGCCCGAGCGGATACCCCACAGGTAGAACACCACGCCCAGCACTGCCACCACCAGCAGGTCCCAGCCATAGGGCAGGTAGCCTCTACCGCCGAACGTGGTACTGCCCAGCCACGACAGCAGCGCCAACAGCGGCAGATAGCACACCAGCCACAGCGCGCCCTGGATATGGCGGCCGAAGTCCGGCCAGCCCGCCTTGGCCTGGTAATAGCCGTAGACCGGCAACGCCACGGCCATCAACAGGATGATTTCGCCGGTCAGCGGCCAACGTGCCCAGTACAGCAGCTCGGTGGCCAGGACGAACGCCACGCCGGCTAATACCGGCAAACCGCGGACACGCAGCGGGCGATGCAGGCCGGGGGCGGTATGACGCAGCGACATCGCGCTGATCGGGCCGGTCATGTAGGAGATCACCGTCGCCACCGAAATCACCGCTGCCAGCGTGCCCCAGCCGCGAAAGAAAAACAGGAACAGGAACGACACCGCCAGGTTCAACCACATCGCCGGACGCGGCACTCCCGAACGCGCATGGATGCGCCCGAATACCGCTGGCGCCGTGCCGTTCTGCTGCATGCCGTAGATCATGCGTGCGGTGGTGGCGGTGTAGGTCATGCCGGTGCCGCTCGGGCTTACGAACGCATCCACGTACAGCAGCATCGCCAGCCAATGCAGGTTGAGCAGCAGCGCCAGCTGGGCAAAGGGCGAACGGAAATCGACGCCATGCCATCCGGCCTTGTCCAGCATTTCCGGCGGCACGGCGCCGAGATAGGCGACCTGCAGCAGTACGTACACCACCGTGGCCAGCAGGATCGAGCCCACCACCGCCATCGGAATGCTGCGCCCGGGATTGCGCGCCTCCCCGGCGAGGTTCACCGGGCTCTGGAAACCGTTGAAGCTGAAGACGATGCCCGCCGTGGCGATGGCGGTCAGGATGGCCGGGAAATCCAGCACGGCGCTGCCGGCGCCATGCAGACCCACCGAGAAATTCTGCTGATGGAAGCCGCTGGCGATCAGCGCCACCGCGGTCAACGCCGGCACCAGCAGTTTGAACACGGTGATCAGGCTGTTGGAGTGCGCGAACAACTTCACGCTCCAGTAATTGATCAGGAAATAGATGACCACCAGCGCCGCGGCTATCCACAGCCCCGGCGCGGTGAGTTCACCATGGCCATCGGGCATCAGCACATACAGGTCCTGCGCCCACTGCCACGGCCATGACGCCATGTACTGCACCGAGGCTTCGGCCTCGACCGGAATCACCGACACAATCGCGATCCAGTTCGCCCATGCGGCGATGAAGCCGAGCAGCGAGCCATGCGAGTAGTGGCCGTAGCGCACCATGCCCCCGGACTCGGGAAACATCGCGCCCAGTTCGGCATAGGTCAGCGCGATGGTCAGGATGATGGCCGCACCCAGCAGCCACGCCCAGATGGCGCCGGGGCCGGCCAGGCCCGCCGCGCGCCATGCGCCAAACAACCAGCCCGAGCCGATGATGGAGCCCAGGCCGGTGAGCATCAGCGCGAAGGGACCGACGTCCCGGCGAATGGCACTGGAGCTGGTCATGGTCACTCCTGGAAATCCAGCGGTGCCGGCACGGCACACGGCCGATGATTGCAGATGCCCCGTGAAGCGGTCCTCGCACGCTGCTCCGGCACTGGCCAGGCGGGCGCCGCCCTTTTGCGTCGGCACTTTTGACAGCGCTCCGACTTCCCCCCCCGCATCGTAGGCCCCCTCTCCCCTGATGGATTGCAGGCCATGGCAAGCACGTTGGCGACCAGCAAGGTGCCCGAAGTCACCCTCGGGTTCTGGGTCATCAAGATCCTGGCCACCACCCTGGGCGAAACCGGCGGCGATGCGGTGTCGATGTCGCTGGGGCTGGGTTACGCCATCGGCACGATCATCTTCATGGCGCTGTTCCTGGCGGCGGTGGCCGCACAGATCCGCGCCACCACGTTCCGGCCGACGCTGTACTGGCTGACGATCATCGCCTCGACCACGGTAGGCACCACGCTGGCCGATTTCGCCGACCGTTCGCTGGGCATCGGCTACGCCGGTGGCAGCACGCTGCTGCTGGCGCTGTTGCTGGCCGCGCTGTTCACCTGGCACCGCTCGCTGGGATCGATCGATGTCCGCACCGTGTCCAGCCCGCGCTCGGAGCTGTTCTATTGGCTGACCATCATGTTCTCGCAGACGCTGGGCACCGCGCTGGGCGATTGGACGGCGGACTCGGCGGGACTGGGCTATCTGGGCGCCGCCGTGATTTTCGGCAGCGCGCTGTTGCTGGTGGCGATGGCATACCGGTGGACGCGGCTTTCGCACACGGCCCTGTTCTGGATCGCCTTCGTGCTGACCCGGCCGCTGGGCGCGGTGGTCGGCGATTTCCTCGACAAGCCACTCGATCATGGCGGGCTGGCATTGAGCCGCTACACCGCCACCGCGGTACTGCTGCTGGCCATCGGCCTGTGCATTGCATGGCTGCCGCAGCGCGCGGCGATCCGGCAGCACTGAAGCGGCGGCGATACGGAACGCCGGTGCGGGATGGCCGCCAATCGCCAGGCGCAGCGGCGCGAGGTTACAGCAGTCGCCGCGGAGGTCAGCGCTGCCGCCCGCACCGGGGCCTTTTCAGCGGCCTCGACTCAGCCGCCGAGGATGTCGCCCAAGGCGGCATCCAGCGTGGGATAGCTGAAGCTGAAACCCTCGGCCAGGGCACGCGCCGGCACCACGCGCTGGCCGGTGAGCAGCAGTTGCGCCATTTCCCCGAAGGCCAGCTTCAACGCCAGGGCGGGAGCGGGCAACAGCGCCGGACGATGCAGCGCCTGGCCCAGCGCGCGCGCGAAATCGGCATTGCGCACCGGCTCGGGCGCGGTGCCGTTGTAGGCACCGTGGGCAGTGTTGGTTTCCAGCAGCCATTGCAGCAGCCGCAGCAGGTCCTGACGGTGGATCCAGCTCATCCATTGCCGGCCGTCGCCCATCGGCCCGCCAGCGCCCAGCCGGAACGGCGGCAACATCCTGGCCAGGGCGCCGCCATCACGCGCCAGCACCACGCCGGTACGCACACGGCAGGTGCGCACGCCCAACGTCTCGGCCTTGATCGCCTCGGCTTCCCAGTCGCGGCACAGCTGCGCGGAAAAATCCTCGCCGGGCGCAGCGCTTTCATCCAGCACGGTGTCATCGCGCGGGCCGTAGTACCCCAGCGCCGAACCGGAGATCAGCACCCGTGGGCACTGCGACTGGCGCGCCATCCACTGCACCAGGCGCGCGGTGGTGCCGATGCGCGAATCGCGGAATTCCTGCTTGCGCGCGGCGCTCCAGCGCCCCTCCGCCAACGGCTCGCCGGCCAGGTTGACGACCGCATGGATCGGACCGGCGTCCTCCAGCGTGGCGATGCAGCGCACCCCCGGCAACGCGGCACGCATTGGATTCCGGGTGAGCACGGTCAGCGTATGCCCGGACTGCTGCAGCCGGGCGCACAGCGCGCGGCCGATGAAGCCGGTGCCGCCAGTGATCAGGATCTGCATGAGCCGCGCTCCACAAAAAAGACGCGGCGAGTGTAACCAGCCGGCGGGGAGGATCCCGTGCTGATGACGGCAATGGCCGGTGCCGCGGGCGCGGGCGGCTACAGGGCCAGACGCTCGCGCAGTTCGCGCGCCTGTCGCCGCGACACTTCCACGCGGCTGCCATCCTTGAGCGTGAGCTCGTAGCCGTCGGCGATCGACGGCTCCACCGCACGCACCATGCGCAGATTGACCAGCGTGTTGCGGTTGGCGCGGAAGAACAACGCCGGCTCCAGCCGCGCCTCCAGTGCGCTGAGGCTGCGCGCGAGCAGCGCGTTCTGGTCGCGGAACCACAGCCGCGCGTAATTGCCATCGACCACGACACGGCTGATTTCGCCCAGTGCCACGAACCAGCAGCGCTCACCCTCGCGCAGGAACACCTGGTCCTCGGCGCCGAGCTTCTCACGCGCGGTGGTGGCCGGTGCCGCTGTGGCCGGGTGGCGGACACGTTCGCGTGCTTTTTCCAGCGCCGCGTGCAGGCGTTCGGCCGCCACCGGCTTGACCAGATAATCCAGTGCGTTGGCGTCGAAGGCCTGCACCGCGTACTGGTCGTAGGCGGTGACAAACACCACCGCCGGCACGCACTCCAGGCCATCGAGCACGTCGAAGCCACTGCCCGAGGGCATCTGCACATCCAGCAGCAGCAGGTCCGGATGCAGCCGGGCGATGGCGGCGCGCGCGGCCGGCACGTCATCGGCCTCGCCCACGCACTCGACCCACGGCAGCGCTTCGAGCAGGGTGCGCAGTTCGCGCCGGGCCAGCCGGGCGTCATCGACAATCAATACCCGCAGCCGTGCGCTCATTGCCAGATCTCCAGTTGTGCCTGCATGCGTCCCCCCTGCGGCTGCAGCGTGAAGCGGCCGCGTGCCGCGCCGGCCGCCATACCCTCGGATCGCATGCCCAGCTGCGCACGCAGATAGGCCAGCCCGACGCCGTGACCGGAGGTGCTGCTGCGGGCGTTGACGGGGTTGCCGACCTCGATGTGCAGCTGCTCGTCGCGCAGCCCGATGTGGATCGTCAGCGCGCCACCGCCCGCGGTAACGGCGATGCCGTGCTTGATCGCGTTTTCCACCAGCAGTTGCAATGCCATCGCCGGCAACCGTGCCTGCAACGCGGCGGGTTCGATCCGCTGCTGCACCTGCAGCCGTTCTTCGTAGTGCACCGCCTCGATGGCGAGGTAGTCGTCCACCACCTGCAGCTCTTCGGCCAGCGTCACCCACTCGCCGCGGTTGTGTTCCAGCGCATGCCGCAGCGTGCTGGAAAGCCGGGTCACCATCTCGCGGGCGCGGGCGGGATCTTCGTTGATCAGCGCGCGCAGGTTGTTGAGCGCGTTGAACACGAAGTGGGGATTGAGCCGTGCCCGCAGGGCGTCGTGCTCGAGCGTCAGCTGCTGGGCTTCGGCGCGCAGGCGGGCCAGTTCACTGTCACGCGCCCGGCGCAGCGCCCGCCAGCCGGTCCAGGCGGCAACCCACAATGCCAGCATGATCGCGGTGTTGAGCCAGTAGCCGAACATGGCCGCCGGGCGGTAGTCGGCGTGGCCACCGGACAGGCTGACCCAGCCCAGCCGCAGTGCGGGCAGCAGCATCGCGGCGGTCCACAGCTGGGTGACGGTGGCCCCCGCCACGATGCCCGCCAGCAACCGCAGCGACAGCGCAACGCCATCGCGCTGCAACCAGCCCTGTCGCAGCGCCAGCGCGCGCAGCGCGCCACTGCTCAGGTACAGGCCCACCGCGACCAGCAACGCGATCAGCACCATGCCCGAGCTCCAGCCGGCATAGATGCCGCCAAGCAGCAGGTTGAACGCCATGTACGGTGTCCACGCCAGCGCGTTGAGCCACCAGAATCTGTCGCGATGCCTGCCGCTTGCCACGTTGCCCCCTGTCGATCGAATGCGCGGGCTCAGCTGCCCGCCTTGGCGCTGGCCGGCAACGCAAGGAAATCACGCATCTGCGCCTGCAGCCACTGCGGGTCATCCCACATCAGGAAATGGTAGCCGGCCTGGCTCATTTCGATCCGCACGCCGTCGAGCCTGGCGTACTGGCTGGCGAAGATGCCACGGGTGGATTCCTGCGTCGCCCCATACGGTTTGTACGCCGCCCAGCTGCCCAGCACCAGCGTCGGCGCGCTGATGGCGCCCAGCTCGCCGCGCAGGTCGGTCACCATCATCTCGTACATGGCGTTTGCGGTCGCGGTGCGATCACTGCTGCGGCTCCAGGCTTTCAGTGTGGCGATGCGTGCCGGCTCGTGGGCCATGCCGTTCACCGACGCCTCGGCCTGCTGCAGGTAGCTGGCCTGATCCACCTTCAACATGCCCGCGCGCATCTGTTCGGCCATCGGCCGCATTGTGTCCGGGGTGGCGGCCGGGTTCTGCGCGGCGCCGAAGTACGGCAGCGAATCGACGATCACCAGCTTGCCCACCGCCTGCGGCTGCTTGAGCGCCATCTGCAACGCCAGCATCCCGCCCAGGCTGTGCCCGGCTACGACCGGTGCGGCCAGCTTGCGATCGGCGATGTAGGCCAGCAGGCGATCGCGCATGCCGGTGAGGAAGGCGGCATCGTCCACCGCGGGCTGGCCGGCAAACCCCGGCAGCGTGACCAGATGGCACTGCACCTGCGGCTGCAGCGCCTGGCAGGTGTCGCGCCAGCTGTCGGCGCCACTGTTGAGGCCGGGAATCATCAATACCGGCAGGCCCTTGCCCACCACTTCCACCTGCATGCCCTGGAAGTTGCCGGGGGCGGTGGCATGTGCCAGCGCCGGGGCCAGGACGGCCGCCATCAACACGGCAAAAAGGGCGGCCGGAGAGCGTCGGCGCGAGCGCGGAAGGATGCGGAGCATGGTCGTTTCCCTGTGTGGATGTGGACGCCAGCATCGCCCAACCGCGGCCACCGGCTGCAATAAACATGACCGGCGGCCGCAGCGGGCCGTGAGCGGCGATGGCGGCGGATGGAGGGCGGCACGGGCTACCGGCGAAACTATTGCACATCCATCTTGATGGAGAGATATGATTGCCCCATTCCCGTTCTGACCCGGCCCTCACCGCCATGACCGCCCTCAGCTTCGAGTTCTATCCACCCAAGACCGATGACCAGCGCGCGCAGCTGGACCGCACCGCCGCCAGGCTCAAGGTGCATGCACCGGAGTACGTGTCGTGCACGTTCGGCGCCGGCGGTTCCACCCTCAGCTACACCTCCGAGACGGTGCGCCACCTCAACCAGCACCACGGCCTGCAAGCGGCGCCGCATCTGTCGTGCGTGGGCGGCACCCGCGAGGAGATCCGCGAGCTGCTCAAGCTGTACCGCGCGATCGGCGTGAAACGGCTGGTTGCGCTGCGCGGCGACCTGCCCTCGGGCATGGGGTTTCCCGGCGACCTGCGCTACGCCTCGGAACTGATCGAATTCATCCGCGCCGAGCACGGCGATGCGTTCCGCATCGAAGTGGGCGCCTATCCGGAAACCCATCCGCAGGCCTCGTGCGCGCTGGCCGACCTGCGCCACTTCAAGACCAAGATCGACGCCGGCGCCGATGCCGCCATCACCCAGTATTTCTACAACGCCGACGCCTATTTCCACTTTGTCGACGCGGTGCGCAAGCTCGGGGTGCAGGTGCCGATCATTGCCGGGGTGATGCCGATTTCCAACTTCAGCCAGCTGCGCCGGTTCTCCGAGCAGTGCGGCGCCGAGATTCCGCGCTGGATCGGCAAGCGCATGCAGGCCTACGGCGACGATGCCGAATCGGTACGCGCCTTCGGTGCCGACGTGGTGGCGTCATTGTGCGAGCGGCTGATTGCCGGCGGCGCCCCGGCGCTGCATTTCTACACCCTCAACCTGGCCAAGCCGACCGGCGCGGTGCTGCAGCGGCTGCGCAGCGCCTGATATCGCCAGCACAACGCCCCATCATCACTTCCGGCAAGGTGCTGCGGCCGCTACCCTGCCGGGGATGCGCCCTTTGCCGCTCCTGTCGTTGATCGTTGCCGGCCTTGTCGCCGCGCCCCCCGGGTGGGCGCAGCAGGTCAACCGCTGCACCGGCGCGCAGGGGCAAACCGTTTACAGCGACCGCCGCTGCGAAGACCTCGGCGCCACCGCGCGCCTACCCGCCGCCGCGCGCGATGCCGGTGGCAATGGGCTGTACCGCGACAGCTGCGCGCGCCGGCTCAGCGACCTGGTGGCGCAGATCAACTCGGCGGTGCAGGCGCGTGACGTGAACCGCCTGTCCAGCGTGTACCTGTGGAACGGATTGTCCAATGCGGCGGCGGCGCGGGTCCTGGACCGCCTGGAAGCCATCGTGCAGCGGCCGCTGGTGGATATCGCCCCAGTGTTTGCCGAAGCGCCCGCCTATCAGCCGGCGGCCGCCCTGCCCTTCACCTACAGCGATGGCACCCCGGTCGACCCCGGCGCACAGCCGGCGGCACCGGCACCGGCCGCGGACAACAGCGTGGCCTACCGCCGTCCGCGCCCGATCGGCCTGCGCCTGGAGCAGACCCTGGGCAACGGCAGCACGCCCTCGCGCACGGTGCTCGGGCTGCGCCGCCAGTACAACTGTTTCTGGATCAGCCTGTAAGGGCGGCCGGCCACAGCGCGCGGATCGCGGCAATGCCCTGGGCGCCATGCCGCCGCGCTTCACCGATATGCTCCGCGCCCAGCCCACCGATGGCGTACAGCGGCAGCGACACCTGCTCGCGCAACTGCTCGAACACCTCCCAGCCCAGCGCCGCGGCCCCGGGATGGGACGCGCTGGCCTGCACCGGCCCCAGTACCGCGAAATCGCACCCCAGCCGCTGCGCGGCCCGCAGGTGGGCCAGATCGTGGCAGGACGCCGCCACCAGCTGCCCGGCCGGCACCGGACGTTCGCGCAACGCCAGCAACTGCTCGGCGCCCAGATGCACGCCGACCCGCAGCTCGCGTGCCAGGGCGATATCGCGATTGAGCAGCAGCTGCGCATGGCGCCCATGCCGTTCCACCGCCGCGCGCGCCAACGCCACGCGGTCGCCGCTGACGGGCGTGCGCAGCTGCACCCGCTGGATGCCGGATTCCAGCGCCCGGCCGAGTTGCTCCAGCCAGGTGTCGAGCCCCGCCTGCGGTTCGGGCGTGACCAGATAACGATCCGGCTGACGCAGCGCCGCCACCACCGGCACATCGGCCGGCGGCATCGAATAGCGCTCCAGTTTCTCCGGCGCCACCCAGGTGATTGCCTGGCCCTCGCGCCCGCGGGCGGTGCCGGTCCAGCGGGTGATCCGGCGCACCTCCAGCCGCAGCCGCTTGTCCGGGTAGAGCTGCGGGATCTCCATCAGCCAGTCGCCGATTTCCGCCTCGATCCCCAGCTCCTCGTGCAGCTCGCGCGCCAGCGCCTGTTCGGAGGTTTCACCCGGCTCGCGCTTGCCGCCGGGGAATTCCCACAGCCCGGCCATGTCACTGTCGCCGGTACGGCGATTGAGCAGAATCCGGCCACGGGCGTCGGTAATCACGCCGGCCACGACATGGATTGATCGCGTAGGGGAATGCATGGCGCAGAGCATGCCGAAAACCGCGACGACGATGCAATGGGCGCCGGCCACAGCCGACCGGCACCGGGCCCCTTGCGGAGCCCGGTGTGGTGCTACGAGGTGGCGGAACGGACGCCGCCCAGAACGCCAGCGTCCAGTTCAACTGCACAGCCACTTCGCGCTGGCCGTCGCCCGCCCGGCCCTGGGCAAACATCGCCAGGTGGCTGGTGTCGGAAGTGTTGACCGACACCCCCAGCTCGGCAGCGCCGACGTTGCGGGCCAGCGGCACGCCACCGACCCTGAACGCGCTGCTGCCGGCCACGAAGCGGTGCCGGGATTCGGCCCGCAGTTACCGGCAGCGTTCTGCCAGGCCAGCCCGGCTTCCGGACGCGCGCCATGCTGCTGGCCGCCGCTGATATTCCACGACGCGCGCACGCCGGCGGTGGTGGTCCACATCCCGTCCTTGCTGGCCGCGATCGCCAACGCGGCACTGCCGCCGGCCTCCACGGCCGCGTCCGAGGACAGGCGGGTGCCCATGGCACCCCCGCGAATTCCGGGTACGGATATCCCCTGCAACCCCTGGGGATTTTTCCCAATTCTCCGAGTTCGCGGGCGCGGTCACATTGGCGCGGCGAACTGGAACCGGATCGCGCAAAAAAATCAGCGCGCACTGCACCTGTTTCAGCGCGTGCGGCGCAGCGCCCTGGCGCAGGCGTGTATCCCGCCTGGAACGTCCAAAAAAAAAACGCCCCGCTTCAAGCGGGGCGTCTGTCAATCATCACACGGTTCGGCGAGTGGAACCGGCGCCGTCAACAACGACGGCATAGACCGGCTGTGCGATTGCGCTAGCGCGCGATCAGCTCAACTGGCCGTGGCAGTGCTTGTACTTCTTGCCGCTGCCGCAGGGGCACGGATCGTTGCGGCCGACCTTGGGCTCGTCGCGGGTGACCTGTGGGATCCCGAGCTGGGCCGCTTCCACCTGCGCCGCTTCCTCGTCGGCACCGTAGCCGCCATTGTCCTGGTGCTGGAACTGCGACATGCGCAGGCGCGCTTCGGCCTGCTGGCGCTCGGCCGCCTCCATCGCCAACACTTCCTCTTCGCTGCGGATGCGCACCCGCGACAGCAGGTTCACCACCTCGCGCTTGACGTCCTCCAGCATTTCCGAGAACAGCTCGAAGGCTTCCTTCTTGTATTCCTGCTTGGGCTGCTTCTGCGCATAACCGCGCAGGTAGATGCCCTGGCGCAGGTAGTCCATGCGCGCCAGATGCTCCTTCCAGCTCTGGTCGAGCACGGTCAGCATCACGTGCTTTTCCAGCGCGCGCATGGTCTCTTCGCCGACGCCGGCTTCCTTCTGCGCGAAGTGCTCGTCGACGGCGGCCTGCACCTTCTGCGCGATCGCCTCGGCGTCCAGCTCCTCGTGCTGCTTGACCAGATCGGTCAGTGCCATCTCCACGCCCAGTTCCGAGGCCAGGGTGGCTTCCAGGCCCGCCAGGTCCCACTGCTCGTCGATCGAATTGGGCGGCACGAAACGCGCCACCAGGTCATAAATCACATCACCACGGATGCCGTCGATGTTGTCCTTGACCGACTCGGCGTCCAGCAGCTCGTCGCGCTGGGCGTAGATCACCTTGCGCTGGTCGTTGTTGACGTCGTCGAAGTCGAGCAGGTTCTTGCGGATGTCGAAGTTGTGCGCCTCGACCTTGCGCTGCGCCTTCTCGATCTGACGGCTGACCATGCGGTCTTCGATGACGTCGTCTTCCTTCATGCCCATCATGCGCATCGCCTTTTGCACCCAGTCGGAGGCGAAAATGCGCATCAGGTTGTCTTCCAGCGACAGGTAGAAACGGGACGAACCCGGGTCACCCTGGCGGCCGGAACGGCCACGCAGCTGGTTGTCGATACGACGCGATTCGTGGCGCTCGGTACCGACGATATGCAGACCACCGGCCGCCTTGACCGCCTCGTGGCGCTCCTGCCAGGCGGCCTTGACCGCGGCCTTCTGCTCGTCGCTGATGTCTTCGCCCAGCTCGTGCAGTTCGGTTTCCAGCGAGCCGCCCAGCACGATGTCGGTACCGCGACCGGCCATGTTGGTGGCGATGGTCACCGAACCCGGACGGCCGGCGTTGGCGACGATGGTGGCTTCGCGGTCATGCTGCTTGGCGTTGAGCACTTCGTGCTGCACGCCGGCCTTGCGCAGGTGCTCGGACAGCATTTCCGAGGTTTCGATCGAGGTGGTACCCACCAGCACCGGCTGGCCGCGCTTGGCGCATTCCTCGATGTCGGCCAGCACCGCGTTGAACTTGCCCTGGCGGTTGAGGAACACCTGGTCCGGCGAATCCTTGCGGATGGTCGGGCGGTTGGTCGGAATCACCACCACTTCCAGGTTGTAGATGCTCTGGAATTCGTAGGCTTCGGTGTCGGCCGTACCGGTCATGCCGGACAGCTTCTTGTACATGCGGAACAGGTTCTGGAAGGTGATCGACGCCAGCGTCTGGTTCTCGCGCTGGACCGGCACGCCTTCCTTCGCTTCCACTGCCTGGTGCAGGCCATCGGACCAGCGCCGGCCGGCCAGGGTGCGGCCGGTGAACTCGTCCACGATCACCACTTCGCCGTCGCGCACGATGTAATCGACGTCGCGCTGGTAGATGGCATGGGCGCGCAGCGCGGCATTGAGATGGTGGACCACGGACAGGTTCTGCGCCGCATACAGGCCGTTGTCATTGTCCTCGCCGAGGATGCCGGCGCCGCGCAACAGCTCTTCGGCGTGCTCCATGCCCGCCTCGGACAGATGCACCTGCTTGCCCTTTTCGTCGACCCAGTAGTCGCCCTCGCCGTCTTCGACTTCCTGCTTCACCAGCTGCGGCACGATCCGGTTGACGCGGATGTACAGCTCCGGGGAATCGTCGGCCGGGCCGGAAATGATCAGCGGCGTACGCGCCTCGTCGATCAGGATCGAGTCGACTTCATCGACGATGGCGTAGTGCAGGCCACGCTGGTAGCGGTCGGTCTTGGCCAGCGCCATGTTGTCGCGCAGGTAGTCGAAACCGAATTCGTTGTTGGTGCCGTAGGTGATGTCGCTGGCATAGGCCTCGCGCTTGTCGCTGTGCGGCATGCCCGGGTAGACCACGCCCACGCTCAGGCCCAGCCAGTTGTACAGCTTGCCCATCTGCGCGGCATCGCGGCGCGCCAGGTAGTCGTTCACGGTGACCACGTGCACGCCCTTGCCTTCCAGCGCGTTCAGGTAGACCGGCAACGTCGCCACCAGGGTCTTGCCCTCACCGGTGCGCATCTCGGCGATCTTGCCCAGATGCAGCACCATGCCGCCGATCAGCTGCACGTCGTAGTGGCGCATGCCCAGCACGCGGCGGCTGGCTTCACGGCACACCGCGAAGGCTTCCGGCAGCACCTTGTCCAGGGTTTCGCCACTGGCGACGCGCTGGCGGAACTCGCCGGTTTTGGCCTTCAGCTGGTCATCGGAAAGCTTCTCGGTTTCCGGCTCCAAGGCATTGATCTTGGCGACGATACGGGTGAGCTGGCGCAGCTGGCGTTCATTACTACTGCCGAAAACGCGGGTAAGCAGGCTGTTGATCATTGAAGGAACCGGTTGGAATGAAATGCCGTGCGGCAGCGACTCCCCCCGGGACCCGATTACCGCAAACGAAACAGGGCGCAATGCGCCCTGTCGATGGCAACGCCTATTGTAGCTTGGGGCGGGGGCTTGGCGATTCAAGCACCCACCGCAAGATCAACCGCGGCTGACGCGGCCGACCGGCGTATTGCCACCCGCGCCGAGGAACTTGCGCGGATTGACCACGTTGCCGCGCTCCCACACTTCGAAATGGACGTGGGCGCCGGTGGAACGACCGGTGGAGCCGGCCTTGGCCACCTCCTGCCCTGCCCGCACCAGATCACCGGGCTTCACCACCAGCCTGGAGTTGTGCGCGTAGCGGGTGACATAGCCGTTGCCGTGGTCGACGTCGACCACATTGCCGTAGCCGCCCTTGACCCCGGCAAAGCTGACCACGCCATCGGCCACCGCCATCACCGGATCGCCGACCCGGGCGTGGAAATCCATGCCCTTGTGGGTGGCGGCACCGCGCCCGAACGGATCGCTGCGGGTACCGAAGTTGGAGGTGACGTAGGTGTTGCGGATCGGCATGCGCGAAGGCACCGCGTTCTGCTCGAGCTGGTGGTCGAACAGCAGCGATTCCATCACCGACAGCTGGCGGCCTGAAGCAACGAAGCGCTGCTCCAGCACCTGTAAGTCGCTGTTGACCGCGCTGACCGGGATGTCCTGGGTCGGGCCCGGCTCCCCTTCACCCAAGCCCGGGGTCTCGTTGAAGTCGAACTCGCCATCTTCCAGCTTGCCCATCTGGGTCAGGCGCTCGCCCAGCGCATTGAGCCGGGTGGCCTGGGCCTGCAGTTCACCGAGCCGGGCGGCCAGCGCATTGACGTCAGTCTGGGCCTGCTTGCGGACCTGCTGCAACTCAAGGTCCTGTCTGGCGAGCTTGGCTTGCATCGCCGAATCACCGACCATGCCGATACCGATACTGGCGCCGATTCCCAACAGGCAGCCCAATCCGAGAACTCCGCCGAGCAACGCACCCGGGCGATCCTCGAAGTACACACGCAAACGCGCGAGCGGCGTCTTTGCCTGACTTTCACGCGTTTTGATTACGATCTTTTTGAATGTCATTGAAAAAGTCTTATGTCTGAGCCGAAATCCAGTGCTCGTCCACCTTCCGCGCCGAAGCCGGCGCTGGAAGCTGTCATGGCGGACAAAACCGGAAACCCGCTGCGTCGCGCCCTGTGGCTCGATGCATTGGACCGGCAATTGCGCCCCCATTTGCCGCCCGCGCTGAGAAGCCGTTGCCGGCTGGCCAATGTGGACGGCGAACACCTCGTTTTTCTCGTCGATTCACCGGTGTGGCATGCCAAAGTGAGGCTTGCCGAAAACCAGCTGCTCGACGCGGCCCGCTCCATCGGGCTGAAGGTCACCAAGGTGACCGTCAAAACTGCGACTGCGCCACTGCACTCCCCAGTGCAGACAGACCAGCGCAGGTCTCACGCAGTGTCGGCAGCCACGCACAGAGGATTGCGTGACGCCTTGGCATGCTTTCAGGACGACGAACCCCAACGTTCCTGAGGCAACGGAGGCGGATGCTGCTCCCGTTTCCGCCGCTCACCGGATCAGGCAAGCGGAAGGCCGACACGGATCCTAGCCGTGACCCGTGGCGCAGTAGTTAGCATTTTGTTAATTTTTCGCTAAACCCGGCCAGGAACCGGCGTTGTATTCACAGTTCCGTGACACGCCCCCGGGAATCGCGTTCCCGCGGAGACGGCGGCTCAGGCGTAGGCTGGCAGCCCGTAGACCACCGGATCGCCGGTGATCGGGGAGTCATAGCTCACCCATTCCCAGGCCGCCTGGTCGGCCAGCAGCGCGCGGACCAGCTTGTTGTTCAGCGCATGCCCGGACTTGAAACCCTCGTAGGCCCCCAGCACCTGGCCGCCGGCCAGATACAGGTCGCCAATGGCGTCGAGGATCTTGTGACGCACGAATTCGTCGGTGTAACGCAAGCCGTCGTCATTGAGCACGCGGAACTCGTCGAGCACGATCGCGTTGTCCATCGAGCCGCCCAGGGCGAGGTTGCGCTCGCGCATGTATTCCAGGTCGCGCATGAAACCGAAGGTGCGGGCGCGGGCGATTTCCTTGGTATAGGCCATCGTCGAGAACTCGATTTCCACGCGTGACTGGCGTGCCGGAATCATCGGATGGTCGAACTCGATGGTGAACCCGAGCTTGTAGCCCTCGTAGGGTTCGAAGCGGGCGACCTTGTCACCGTCGGTGACTTCCACCGGCTTGAGGATACGGATGAAGCGCTTGGCCGCGCCCTGCTCGATGACCCCGGCAGACTGCAGCAGGAACACGAACGGACCGGCCGAGCCATCCATGATCGGCAGCTCTGCCGAAGACAGCTCCACGATCACGTTGTCCACGCCCAGCCCCGCCAGGGCCGACATCAGGTGCTCGACCGTCTGGATCTTGGCCGGGCCACAGGTCAGCCCGGTGCACAGCGTGGTTTCGGTGACCAGATCGGCCCTGGCCGGCACATCCACCGCCGGCTCCAGGTCCACGCGCCGGAACACGATGCCGTGGTCGACCGGTGCCGGGCGCAGGGTCAGGTAGACCTTGTCACCGCTGTGCAAGCCGACGCCGGTGGCGCGGATCGTGTTCTTGAGGGTGCGTTGCTGGATCATGGGTAGGCCGAAAACCGTGTGGGCCGCGCGTTACACGACCGGGGGCAAACAAGAATAACACGCAGTAACGCCGCTCCTTGAGCGGAACGGAGCTGCGCCGCCGCGGTTGCCGCCGTGGCGAAAATGTTGCCGGGCCGTTCCTGGCCCGGCAACAAAGGACATGGTGTTGCCCGCCGGGGAGGACAAGCCCCGACGTTTTCATTCCCACCGGCATTGCCTCACCGGTGACCGGGCCGGCAACGGATCCCTGCCGGCCTGGCGGCCGGCACGGCTGCCGTCACCGCGCCACTCCGGCTCAGTCCGCCTGGCGGCGCAGGAACGCCGGAATATCCAGGTAGTCGCTGGGAAGCTCCGCGGTGGCCGGTGCGGCTCCCGCGGCCGGTGCGGTATCGCTGCTCGGGCGACGCAGGCCCATGCCCATGGTGTTGCCGACCGCCTTGGCCACGGCATCACCGCTGTTGTCGAAATCGCCGAACTCCGGCATCCCGGTGGTGGCGTTGCGCACCAGCTTGATCGGCGCACGCTCGCCCGGACGCTGGGCATTCTTGGACACGGCCGCGTTCAGACCCGTGGCGACCACGGTTACCTTGATCTCGTCCCCCAGGTCCGGATCGATCACGGTACCGATCACCACCGTCGCATCTTCCGAAGCGAAGGCGGCCACGGTGCGGCCGATCTCGTCGAACTCGCTCATGGTGATGTCGGTGCCGGCGCTGATGTTGACCAGCACGCCGTTGGCCCCGGCCAGGTTCACATCGTCCAGCAGCGGATTCTGGATGGCGGCTTCGGCGGCGGCCTGGGCGCGGTCATCGCCGCGGGCGGTGCCGGTGCCCATCATGGCCAGGCCCATTTCCGACATCACGGTGCGCACGTCGGCGAAGTCGACGTTGATCAGGCCGGGACGCACGATCAGATCGGCAATGCCCTGCACGGCCCCCTGCAGCACGTCGTTGGCGGCGCGGAACGCCTGCACCATGGTGGCGTTGCGGCCGAGCACGGTGATCAGCTTCTCGTTGGGGATGGTGATCAGCGAATCGACATGCTGGCTCAACTCTTCGATGCCCTTGAGCGCCACCTGCATGCGACGACGGCCTTCGAACGGGAACGGCTTGGTCACCACGGCCACGGTCAGGATGCCCATTTCCTTGGCCAGCTGCGCGATCACCGGTGCCGCACCGGTGCCGGTACCACCGCCCATGCCGGCGGTGATGAACACCATGTCCGCGCCCTGCAGCGCGTCCATGATGCGCTCGCGGTCTTCCAGCGCCGCCTGGCGGCCGACTTCCGGATTCGCACCGGCGCCCAGGCCTTTGGTGACATTGGTACCCAGCTGCAGCTGCAGCTTGGCCCCACAATTCTTGATGGCCTGCGAATCGGTGTTGGCGGTGATGAATTCCACGCCTTCCACACTGGTGTTGACCATGTGCGCCACGGCATTGCCGCCGCCGCCGCCCACGCCCACCACCTTGATCACCGCATTGGGTGCCATCTTCTCGATCAGTTCGAAATGCGCCATGTCCATGTCCTCTCTATTGCCGTGATTGGCTGGTCCATTCGGGAGATCCGTTCTCCTTCCCTGTCCGTCCGCACCGGCGAGTTGTTGTTGGTTTTCCAGCTCGGAGCGTCAGCCCGTCACCGGTGGTTGTTGCCTGACTCAATGACCGCGTTTACTGCACTTCGTCTTGCCCTGCCGCCCTGCCCCGGTACCGCCCTCAGAATTCACCGCGGAACCAGGTTTTCAACTTCTTGAACATGCTGCCGGCGCGCCCGGTCGGCAGCGATGGCCGCCGCGGATGTTCGATCTGGCTGCCCATCAGCAGCAGACCGACGCCGGTGGCATGTACCGGATTGCCGACCACTTCACCCAGCCCGGTGACATGCTGCGGAATGCCCACCCGCACCGGCATCTGCAGCATTTCTTCGGCCAGTTCGACCACGCCTTCCATCTTCGAGGCGCCGCCGGTCAGCACCATGCCGGCCCGCACCAGCTCCTCGAAACCGGAGCGGCGCAGTTCGGCCTGCACCATCTCGAAAATCTCCTCGTAACGGCCCTGCACCGCCTGCGCCAGCGAATGGCGCGGCATCCGACGCGGCGGACGGTCGCCGACCGACGGCACCTGGATGCTTTCCTCGGCGGTGGCCAGCTGGGCCAGCGCGCAGGCGTAGCGCACCTTGATCTGCTCGGCTTCCGGGGTCGGCGTGCGCAGCATGTGCGCGATGTCGTTGGTGACGTGGTCGCCGGCGATCGGCAGCGAGGCGGTATGGCAGATCGCGCCCTGCACGAACACCGCGATGTCGGTGGTGCCGGCGCCCATGTCGACCAGCACCACGCCCAGCTCGCGCTCGTCGGCGGTCAGCACCGCCACGCTGGACGCCAGCGAGGACAGCACCAGATCGTCCACCTGCAGGCCGCAGCGCTGCACGCACTTGCTGATGTTGGCGGCGGCCGACTGCGCGCACACCACCAGATGCGCGTGCACCTCCAGGCGCACGCCGGTCATGCCGACCGGATTGCGGATGCCTTCCTGCGAGTCATCGAGCACGTATTCGCGCGGGATCGCATGCAGGATCCGCTGGTCGGCGGGAATGGCCACGGCCTTGGCCGCTTCCAGCACCCGGTCCAGGTCGCCCCAGCTCACCTCGCCCTCGCGGATCGGGGTGATGCCCTGCGAGTTGCGGCACTGCACGTGGTTGCCGGAAATGGAGGCGTAGACCGAACGGATCTCGCAGCCGGCCATCAGCTCGGCTTCTTCCACCGCGCGCTGGATCGACTGCACCGTCGATTCGATGTCCACCACCACGCCGCGTTTGAGCCCGCGGGATTCGTGCGAGCCGATGCCGATGACCTCGATCGGGCTGCCCGGCGAATATTCGCCGACCAGCGCCACCACCTTGGAGGTGCCGATATCCAGTCCGACGATCAGTGATTTGTCACCCTTGCGATTCATGTCCTGTCCTGCGTCTGCTTCGGCGCCACGGCGGCCGGGGAACCCCGGCTCAGCGTGAAACCGTTGGTGTAGCGAAGATCGGCGCGCACGATCGGGGCCTGCTGGCTGACCAGCTGCGGCAACACCCGCACAAAGCGCGACAACCGTGAGCGGGCATCGTCACGACCGATGACGATCTCGATGCCGTTGTCCAGCGCCAGCGACCAGCTGCCGCGCGCATCCATCACCACGCTGCGCACATCGACACCGGCCGGTGCGAACAGCGCGCGCGATTCGTTGTAGAGCGCGACCACTTCGGCGGTCTGCGAATCGGGACCATCGAGCTGCGGCAACGGCGCGTCTTCCAGCCCGTGCGGAATCGCGAACAGATGGCCTTGTTCGGACAGCAGGCGATCCTTGCCCCAGCGGGCGAACGGCTTGTGCTCGACCACGCTGATTTCCAGCACATCGGGCCACTGCTTGCGCACCTTGGCGCTTTCAATCCACGGCAGCTTCTCCACCGCGTCCTGGGCATCCTGCAACTTGACCGCGAAGTAACCGGCGCGCGCATACGGCAGCACCACCTGCTGCAGTTCTTCGGCCGGAACCCGCTTGAATTCGCCGTTCACCCGCAACGTGGCCAGCGGCCAGCGCTCGGCGCCGACCCAGCCGTTGAGCACCGCCACCAGCGGCGAGGCGACCAGCGCGATCGCCAGCAACCAGGCAAGGATGCGCAGCAAGGCATTCATCGCGCCGCCCCGCATGCCAGTGTCTGCTCCAGTACCCGCCACACCAGCTCCTCGAAACCGATGCCGGCCTGACGTGCGGCCTTGGGCACCAGCGAATGGCTGGTCATCCCCGGCGCGGTGTTCACTTCCAGCAGGTGGAACTGGCCACTGCTGCGATCACGCATCACATCCACCCGTCCCCAACCGCGGCACCCGGCGGCCTGGAACGCGGCCAGCGCAATGCGCCCGATCTCGATCTCGTCCGCACCTTCCAGCCCGGGACACAGGTACTGGGTGTCCTCGGCCTGGTATTTGGCGTGGTAGTCGTACCACTGGCCCCTGGGCACGATGCGGATCGACGGCAGCGCCACATCGCCAAGGATGGCCACCGTCAGCTCGTCGCCGATCACCATCTGCTCCATCAGCAACTGGCCGTCATAGCGGGTGGCCAGCGCCACCGCCTCGTCCAGCTGCGCCGGTTCCAGCACCCGGCTGATGCCGACGCTGGAACCTTCATTGGCCGGCTTGACCACCACCGGCAGACCGAGCACCGCGGCGGCGGCATGGACATCGTCACCCGCCGCCAGGCGCACATAGCGCGGGGTCGGCAAGCCCAGCGACAGCCACACCTGCTTGGTGCGGATCTTGTCCATGCTCAATGCCGATCCGAGCACGTCCGAGCCGGTGTACGGCACCCCGAAGGCCTGCATCAGGCCTTGCACGATGCCGTCCTCACCGCCGCCATTGTGGCCATGCAGGATGTTGAACACGCGATCGAAGCGGCCTGCCGCCAGGCCCGTCGCCAGCGCCGCGATGCCATCCACCGCGCTCGCGTCCACGCCGCGCGCGTGCAGCGCCTGCAGCACGTTGCGGCCGGAGTCGAGCGAGACTTCGCGTTCGCTGGAGGTTCCACCCAGCAGCACGGCGACCCGGCCAAACGCGGCCGGATCGGTGGTGCGCAGCGGCGGGAAGGCGTGCGGGCTCATTCGGCCGTCGCCTCCTGGAATCCTTCGGTGGCGATCAGCTGGGCCACCGCGCCGATGTCACCGGCGCCCATCAGCAGCAGCAGATCGCCGTCCTGCAGCACATCGGGCAACACCGCGGACAGCTCGGCGGTCTGGCCCACGACCACCGGCTCGCTGCGACCCCGCGCCCGGATGGCACGGGCCAGCGCGCGCGAGTCCGCGCCCGGGATCGGCGCCTCACCGGCCGGATAGACCTCGCACAGCACCAGCGCGTCGACTTCCGACAGCACCGCGGCAAACGCGTCGAACTGGTCGCGGGTACGGCTGTAACGGTGCGGCTGGAACGCCACCACCAGGCGCTGCGCCGGCCAGCCGCCGCGGGCCGCGGCAAACACCGCCTCCAGCTCGCGCGGATGGTGGCCGTAATCGTCGATCAGCCGCACCCTGGCACCGCTGCGGGTGGTGACGATCCCCAGATCGTTGAAGCGGCGGCCGATGCCGGCAAAACCTTCCAGCGCGCGCGCAATCGCCTCCGGGGCCACCCCCAGCTGCCAACCCACCGCCGCGGCGGCCAGCGCGTTGAGCACGTTGTGTTTGCCTGGCAGCGCCAGCGTCACCGGGTGGCTGCTGCCTTCGGGAAGACGCAGGGTGAAATGCATGCGCGCACCTTCCTGCACCACGTCCTCGGCGCGCACGTCGGCATGGCTGCCCAAGCCGTAGCTCATGACATGGCGCGGGGTCTGCGCCGCCAGCGCAGCCACTTCCGGATCGTCGATGCACAGTATCGCCAGCCCGTAGAACGGCAGCCGCTGCAGGAACTCGGCAAACGCCGCCTGCACCCGCGCAAAATCGTTGCCGTAGTTTTCCAGGTGATCCGAATCGATATTGGTGATCACCGCCACCAGCGGATTCAGCCGCAGGAAGCTGCCATCGCTCTCATCGGCCTCGGCCACCAGCCACTGCCCGCCACCCAGCTTGGCGTTGGCGCCGGCGGCCAGCAGCTGGCCGCCGATGACGAAGGTCGGATCCAGCCCGCCCTCGCTCAGCACCGCGGCGGTCAGCGAGGTGGTGGTGGTCTTGCCATGGGTTCCGGCCACGGCGATGCCGCGGCGGAAGCGCATCAGTTCGGCCAGCATCGCCGCGCGCGGCATGATCGGAATGCGCTGGCTGCGCGCTTCCATCAGCTCGGGATTGTCTTCGCGGATCGCGCTGGACACGACCACGCAGTCGGTGCCGAGCACGTTGGCGGCGGAGTGGCCACGCATCACCCGCGCACCCAGCCGCGCCAGGCGGCGGGTGGCGGCATTGTCGGCATTGTCCGACCCGGAGACGTCATAGCCCAGGGTCAGCATCACTTCGGCAATGCCACTCATGCCGGTGCCGCCGATCCCGACGAAATGCACGCGCGGGAACGCGCGGACCAGGTCGGTGGTGTCATGCAGGCGGCGGATCATGCGCGACCCCGGGTGCGGCAGGCGCACTGGCGCGATGCACTGTTCATACGGCTTCCTCAAGAATGATGTCGGCGATGCGTTCGGCCGCATCGACCTTGGCCAGCGCCCGCGCGGCTTGCGCCATCTGCAGGCGCCGGTCGGCGTGGTTCCCCAGGTCGCGCAACACGCCCTGCAGGTTGGCGGCCAGCGCGTCGTCCTGCTTCAGCAGCACGGCGGCGCCACGCTCGACCAGGTATTCGGCATTGCGGGTCTGGTGGTCGTCGACCGCCGCGGCGAACGGCACCAGTACGCCGCCCACGCCCGCCGCGCACAGCTCGGCCAGGGTGGAGGCGCCGGCGCGGCACACCACCAGGTCGGCCCAGGCGTAGGCTGCGGCCATGTCGGCGATAAAGGCATCGATGCGACCTTCGACGCCGGCGTCGCGATAGGCCTGCACCGCTTCGCCGTGCAGCTTCTCGCCGCACTGGTGCCAGACGTCGATGGGCATGCTGCCGGCCAACGCCGCGATGGCCCCGGGCACGGCGTTGTTCAGTACCCGCGCGCCCTGGCTGCCACCGAGCACCAGCAGCCGCAGCGGACCGTTGCGGCCGGCCAGACGCCCGGCCGGCGCGGTCACCGCGGCAATTTCGCTGCGTACCGGGTTGCCCACCGCTTCTTCGCGTTCGCTGAAGCTGCCCGGGAAGCCGGTCAGCAGGCGTCGCGCGAAACGCGCCAGGACGCGGTTGGTCAGGCCGGGTGCCCGGTTCTGTTCGTGTACCAGCAACGGCAGGCGGTGCAGGCGCGCGGCAATGCCGCCCGGCCCGGACGCAAAGCCGCCGAAGGCGATCACGGCACGCGGATTGCGCGCGCGCATCAGCAACCCGGCACTGCGGATTGCCCGCAGCACCCGCACCGGCGCGCCCAGCAGGGCCAGCTTGCCCTTGCCGCGCAACCCGCCGATGGCCAGCGTATCGAGCGGAATATCGTGTTGCGGCACCAGCCGGGTTTCCATCGCGCCGGCCGCGCCCATCCAGGTCACGGCCACACCGCGCGCGCGCAGTACTTTTGCCACCGCCAATGCCGGGAAAATATGGCCACCGGTACCGCCGGCCAGGATCATCACCGGACGCGGACCTTCAGCGGCGTGAGGGGTGCTCATGCCAACCTCCCGAACGTCGGCTCAACCCGCGACTGCATGCGGCTGGTACCGCGTGCCGCGCCCTCCGGCAGCGCCGCGGCCATCGCGGCGGCGGGTGCCGGCGCAGGGGCGTCGATCGGGGCGCCTGCTTCCACCGGCACGGCGGCATCAAAGTCCGCGCGCACCGCCTGGCGGCGCACCGCGCGGTCGTATTCGTAGGACACGCGCAGCAGCAGTCCCATCGCCACGCAGGTCACCATCACGCTGGAACCGCCGGAGGAGATCAACGGCAAAGTCAGGCCCTTGGTCGGCAGGATGCCCAGGTTCACGCCGACCGAGACAAAGCTCTGCAGGCTGATCCACAGGCCGATGCCGAACGCGATATAGCCGGAGAAGTGGCGCTTCATTTCCACGCAGCGCACGCCCAGCCACAGCGCGCGCCCCACCAGCAGCGCGTACAGCGCCAGCACCAGACACACTCCGACAAACCCCAGTTCCTCGGCGATCACCGAGAAGATGAAATCGGTATGCGCTTCAGGCAGGTAGTTCAGTTTCTGGATTGAAGCGCCCAGCCCGACGCCGGTCCACTCGCCACGGCCGATGGCCATCAGCGCGTTGCTGAGCTGGTAGCCGGAGCCCAGCTGGTCGGCCCACGGGTCCCAGAACGAGGTGATGCGGCGCATGCGGTACGGCTCGAAGATCGCCAGCATCGCCATGCCGCCGATTCCCGCCAGCACCGGCGTCGCCATCCGCGGCAGATTGACCCCGCCCAGCACCAGCATGCCGGCGGTGATCGCCAGCAGCAGCGTGGACGAACCGAAGTCGGGTTGCAGCAGCAGCAGCAGCACCAGTCCCCCGGCCACGCCCAGCGGCTTGAGCATTGCCGGCCAGGTGGCGTTGACCTCGTCACGGAAACGCACCAGGTAGCTCGACAGCCAGACGATGTAGAGCACCTTGACCGCTTCCACGGTCTGGAACTTGGAAACCCCCAGGTTGATCCAGCGGCGGGCGCCGTTGACGCTGCTGCCCAGGCCGGGGACGAACACCACCACCAGCAGCGCGAAACAGCCCAGCAACAGCGTCTGGTTGTGCTTTTCCAGATCGCGCAGTTCGATGCGCATGGCCACTGCCGCCAGTCCCACACCGATGGCGAGGAAGACCAGATGGCGGGTGAGGTAATGGAAGGGATTCTGCGTCAGTGCGATGGAGCTGGAAGCCACCATCACCACCCCGAGCGAAGCCAGTGCCATGGCGGCGCCCAGCAGCCACTTGTCGTAGTGGCCACCGATGGCTTCGAGGCGGGTTGCCTGGCGCGAGAAGTCGTTCATCAGCGCACCTTCAACGTCGCCAGTCCGACCAGCACCAGGACCACCGAGATGATCCAGAAGCGCACGATCACCCGCGGTTCCGGCCAGCCCTTCAGTTCGAAGTGGTGGTGGATGGGCGCCATGCGGAACACGCGCTTGCCGGTCAGCTTGAAGCTGGCCACCTGGATCATCACCGACAGCGTCTCGATCACGAACACGCCGCCCATGATCACCAGCACCAGCTCCTGGCGCACGATCACCGCGATGGTGCCCAGCACCGCGCCCAGCGCCAGCGCGCCGATATCGCCCATGAACACCATCGCCGGATAGGTGTTGAACCACAGAAAGCCCAACCCGGCTCCGGCAATTGCGGCGCAGATGATCACCAGCTCCCCGGCCCCGGGAATCTGCGGGATCTGCAGGTAGCTGGAAAACACCGCGTTGCCCGAGGCATAGGCGAACACGCCCAGCGCGCAGGCCACCAGCACGGTGGGCATGATCGCCAGCCCGTCCAGGCCATCGGTCAGGTTGACCGCGTTGGAGAAGCCGACAATCCACAGGTAGGCGATGACCACGAAGCTGACGCCGGCCAGCGGCAGCGCGACCGCCTTGAACATCGGAATGTAGAAGGTCAACGCGGCCGGCACATCGGCGGTGTAGAACAGGAACAGGCCGGCGGCCAGGCCGAAGATCGACTGCAGCAGGTATTTCCAGCGCGACTTCAACCCGTTCGGGTCGCGGCGCACGATCTTCAGCCAGTCGTCATACCAGCCGATCGCGCCGAAGCACACCATCACCGCCAGCACCAGCCACACATAGCGGTTGCGCAGGTCGCCCCACATCAGCACCGACAGCAGCACCGTGGTCAGGATCAGGCCGCCACCCATGGTCGGCGTACCGGCCTTGGAGAAGTGCGACTGCGGACCATCCGTGCGGATCGGCTGGCCGCCCTTGAGCTGGCCGAGCCGGCGGATTGCCGCCGGGCCCAGCCACAGCGACAGGAACAGCGACGTCAACGCCGCAAGGATGCCGCGGAAGGTGAGATAGCCGAACAGCCCGAACAGGCTCTCCAGCTGCTGCAACCAACGGCTCAGTTCAAGCAACATGGGGTGGCTCCTCGCCGCGCGCCAACAGCGCGCTCACAATCTTGTCCATGGCGCTGCCGCGCGAGCCCTTGACCAGGCATCGCACACCAGCATGAAGTTCAGCAGCCAGCACCTGTGCCAGCGCCTGGTGGCTGTCGAAATGGCGGCCGCCCTCGCCGAACGCGGTCGAAGCGGCGGCACTGAGTTCGCCCAGCGTGTACAGGCGTTTCAGCCCCGCCTCGCGGGCGCTGCGGCCGGCCTGCGCATGCAGCGGCCCGGCATCCACCCCCAGTTCGCGCATATCCCCCAGCACCAGCCAGCCCTGCTCCGGGCTGGCGGCCAGCGCCTCGATTGCCGCCGCCAGCGAACCGGGATTGGCGTTGTAGCTGTCATCCACCAGCACCGCGCCATTGGCCAGCGTATATGCCACCTGGCGACCGGCCACCGGCCGCGCCCGGGCCAGACCTTCGGCTACCTGCAACAGCCCGATTCCGGCGCCCAGCGCCAGCGAAGCGGCCGCCAGCGCATTGAGGATGTTGTGCCGGCCCGGCAGCTGCAGCTGCACCGCGGCCTCGCCGGCGGGCGTGGCCAGCACGAAACGCGAACCCTGCGCGTCGGCCACGATCTGCAGCGCCCGCACGTCGGCCGTATGCTCCAGCCCGAAGCGCAGCGGCCGGCAACGGGCCGGTGCGCCGATGAAGTGCTGCTCGAACCACAGCCCGAACGCATCGTCGGCATTGATCACGGCCACCCCGTCGCCGGGCAGCGCGGCATAGATCGCGCCCTTGGTGATCGCCACCCCCAGCAAACTGCCCATCCGCTCCAGGTGCGCGGCGGCCACGTTGTTCACCAGCGCATGGTGCGGGCGGACAATCCCGGTCAGGTAGGCGATATCGCCGGGCTTGCCGGCGCCCATTTCGTAGATGGCGTAATCGGCATCTTCGGGGGCGTCGATCACGGCCAGCGGCAGGCCGATCTCGTTGTTACGGTTGCCCGGGGTGGCATAGACCTGGCCGCCTTGCGCCGCCACCGCGTGCTGCAGAATCGCCAGCAGCAGCGCCTTGACACTGGTCTTGCCATTGCTGCCGGTGATGGCGAAAACCCGGGTGGCGCGGTCGCGCTGCATACCCGCGGCGATACGGGCCAGCGCCAGCTCGGCACTGGCCACCACGATCTGCGGCAGTGCGGTGTCCTGCAACACCTCCACCAGCAGCGCATCGGCGCCGCGTGCGATGGCGTCGGCGACGAAATCATGGCCGTCGAACCGTTCGCCGCGCAACGCCACGTACAGGCTGCCCGGCGCCAGTACGCGGGTGTCGGTGCCGATGGCATCGACGCTGACATCCTCGCCATGGACCTCACCGCCGGCCCAGTGCGCGATCAGCGACAACGGCGTACGCTTCATGGCTGTTCTCCTGCGGCCCTACGTGCCTGCAACGCACGCGCGGCCACGTCGGTGTCATCGAACGGGTGCTGGATGCCGGCAATCTCCTGGTACGGCTCGTGGCCCTTGCCGGCGACCAGCACGATGTCGCCAGGCCGGGCCTGCGCGATCGCCGCGCCGATGGCGCGCGCGCGGTCGCGCTGCACGTGCACCTGCGCCGGATCGGCAAAGCCGGCCATGATGTCGGCCACGATCAGGTCACCGTTTTCGCCACGCGGGTTGTCGTCGGTGACGAACACCACGTCGGCGTGCCGTTCGGCAATGGCCGCCATCTGCGGGCGCTTGCCGCGGTCGCGTTCGCCCCCGCAGCCGAACACGCACAGCAGGCGGGCGGCGCGATGGCCGTGCAGGCTGCGCAGCGCCTGCTCCAGCGCATCGGGGGTATGGGCATAGTCGATCACCACAACGGGCTCGCCCTGGCCACCAAGCCGGTTCATGCGGCCGCGGATCGGCTGCAACCGGCCCAGCACCCCGGCAATGGTCGCTGCCGGCTGACCGAGCGCATGCAGCGCACCGGCCACCGCCAGCAGGTTGTCGACGTTGAAGCGGCCCAGCAGCGGCGAACGCACGGCGTGGCGCGTGTCCTCGATCAGCAGATCGAAGCCGATGCCCTGCCCGTCCAGCAGCAGGTTCCCGGCGCGCACGCTGGCGCCCGCCTGCCCGGTCGAACTCAGGCCGATGGCCTGCACCGCCGGGGCCAAGGTGGCGAGCAGCTCGCGCCCGAAGGCATCGTCCAGATTGAGCACCGCGGCCGTGAGGCCGTCGCGCTGGAACAGCCTGGCTTTGGCGGCGCCGTAACCGGCCATGTCGCCGTGGTAGTCCAGATGGTCGCGGGTCAGATTGGTGAACACCGCCACATCGAAGTGCACGGCATCCACGCGGCCCTGGTCCAGCGCATGCGAACTGACTTCCATCGCCACCGCCTGTGCGCCGCCATCGCGCAGCTGCGCCAGCACTTCATGCATCTGCAGCACCAGCGGCGTGGTGAAACCGGTGGGCTGCACCTGTCCATACAGCCCGACCCCCAAGGTGCCGATGCTGCCACTGCTGATCCCCAGCAACTGCCACGCCTGGGCCAGCAGCTGCACGGTGGAAGTCTTGCCGTTGGTACCGGTCACGCCCACCATCGTCATGGCCCGCGACGGCTGGCCGTGGAACTGGTCGGCCATCGCCCCCATGCGCGCGCGCAGGCCCGGCACCGCGATAGCGTCGGCCGGCGCCGGCAATTCGGCAGGCGCCGGCGGCTCGAACAGGATCACGCTGGCACCGGCCGCTTTTGCCTGTTCGACAAAGCCCAGGCCGTGGGCGCCGAAACCGGCGATGGCGACAAACGCATCGCCCGGGCGCACGGCGCGACTGTCCAGCACCAGCCCGCTGATCTGCGGATCGTGCGCCAGGGCCAGCTCCGGCAGCAGCTGCGACAGCGGCATCGACCGGCTCATTGCCGTGTCTCCGTCGCGGCAGCGGGGGCGGCGCTGACGGTCGGCACGGCGGCCTCGAATTCCGCCGCGGCCGTGGGCACATCGACCACCTCGGCGGGCGTCGGCAATACCGTGGCCGAATGTCCCAGCTTGCCGGAGGCCTGCGCGGTCAACCACGACTGGATATCGTCCGGCGGTACGTCCATCAGCCGCAGCGCGCCTTCCATCACATGGTGGAACACCGGCGCGGCTACCAGGCCGCCGTAGTACAGGCCGCCCTGCGGGTCGTTGATCACGATCACCGTGGCGAAGCGCGGATTGGTCGCCGGCACCACACCGGCAAACAACAGGTTGTAGTGACCGCGCTCATAGCCGCGGGGGCCGTTCTTGCGCGCGGTGCCGGTTTTTCCCGCCACGTGATAGCCGAGGATGCCCGCCTGTTTGGCGCCCCCCTGGGTGACCACGGTTTCCATCATCCGCACCACTTCCCGCGCGGTGGCCTCGTCCAGCACCTGACGCGATTCATTGCGCTGGCCCTTGACGAAGGTCGGCGGAATCAGCTTGCCGCCATTGCCCAGCGCCGCGTACGCCTGCGCGATCTGCAAGGGCGTCACCGAGATGCCATAGCCGTAGGACATGGTGGTCTTGGACGGACCACTCCAGCGCGCCGGGGATGGGAACACGCCGGCGGATTCGCCCGGAAAGCCACTGTGCGGGGCGATGCCGTAGCCGAAATCACGGATCGAATCGTAGAACACCTGGTCGGACATCCTGGCCACGACCTTGGCCGCGCCAATGTTGGAACTGCGGGTGATCACCCCGGTCACGTCGAGTACGCCGTTGTTGCGCGGCACATCGCGGATCGTGTAGCGGCCCAGCGTCATGAAGCCCGGATTGGTGTCGATCACCGTGGTCGGCGTGACCACACCGGCCCGCAGCGCGCTGGCGATGGTCAGCGGTTTCATCGTCGAGCCGGGTTCGACCAGATCGGTCACCGCGCGGTTGCGACGCGTATCCGGCGCCGCGCCGGCGACCGCATTGGGGTTGTAGGTGGGCAGGTTGACCATGGCCAGCACCTCGCCGGTGGCCACATCCATCACCACGATCGAGCCGCCGGCGGCCTTGTTGACGGTTACCGCGTTACGCAGCTCCTTCAGCGCCAGGAACTGGATACGGCGATCGATGCTGAGCGTCAGGTCCTTGCCCGGCTCGGCGGCACGCACCAGGTCGATGCTTTCCACGATCGCGCCCTTGCGGTCACGGATCACCTTCTTGGCGCCGGGCTTGCCGCTCAACCAGCTGTCGAACGCCAGCTCCAGCCCTTCCTGGCCGCGGTCATCGATATTGGTGAAGCCCAGCACATGCGCCATCGCCTCCCCTTGCGGGTAGTAACGACGGAACTCGCGCTGCGAGAACACCCCGGGAATCTTCAGCGCCACCACCTGCTCGGCCACATCCGGATTGATGCGGCGGCGCAGGTACATGAACTCCTTGTCGGCCTTCTGTGACAGCCGGGAAGTCAGCTCGTCGGCCGGCAGCGACAACGCCTGTGCCAACTCCGGAATGCGCTCGGGTGCACGCAGCAGCTCCTGCGGATTGACCCAGATCGAGGCCACCGGCGTGGAAACGGCCACCGGCTCGCCATTGCGATCGGTGATCATGCCGCGCGAGGTGGCAATCGGCACTTCGCGCAGATAACGCGCTTCGCCCTGACGCTGGTAGAAATCGCTGTTGATCAACTGCACGTAGGCGGCCCGGCCGACCAGCGCCACCGAACACAGCCCCAGGCCCACGCCTACCCACAACAGCCGGTTGCGCAGGCTGAAGCTGTTGCGCGGACGATTGCGGCCGGACTTGCTCACGTTCATGGCCGCACCACCACGATGTCGGCTGCTTCGGGGAACTTCATGCCCAAGCGGCCACGGGCCTCCTGGTCGATCCGCGTGGCCTGCGCCAGCGTGGCCTGCTCCAGCTGCAAGCGACCGAATTCGATGTTGAGCTCGTCACGGGCGTGTTCCAGCCGCGACAGTTCCACGAACAGCTGCCGATGACGATGGCGCATGAACACCACACCGATCGCCGAAGCGACAGTGCAGGCCAGCAACACGATCAACAGCAGGCGGCTCATCAGCCCTGCTCCCGTTTCTGCGCCACACGCAACACCGCGCTGCGCGAGCGCGGATTGACCGCCAGCTCGTCTTCGTCGGCCTTGATCGCGCCGCCCACCAGATCCAGCGTCGGCACAAACGCGGCCAGCTCCGGCAGGCGGCGATTGCTCGGCGGCGCCTTGGCATGGCGGTTCATGAACTGCTTGACGATGCGGTCTTCCAGCGAGTGGAAACTGATCACCGCCAGCCGTCCGCCCGGCTTGAGCCGCGCCATCGCCGCGTCCAGCCCGGCTTCCAGATCGGCCAGCTCGCGGTTGATATGGATGCGGATGGCCTGGAAGCTGCGCGTGGCCGGGTGGATCTTGTCTTTGCCGCGGGGCATCACCGCGGCGATCACATCGGCCAGTTCAGCGGTGCGGGTGAACGGCTGCTTCTCACGGCGCGCGACGATGGCGCGGGCGATGCGCCGGCTCTGGCGCTCTTCGCCATAGTTGAACAGCACATCGGCGATCTCACGCTCTTCGGCACGATTCACCCACTGCGCCGCGCTTTCGCCCGAGTCCGGGTCCATGCGCATGTCCAGCGGGCCGTCCTTGCCGAAGCTGAAGCCACGCTCGGCCACATCCAGCTGCGGTGACGACACGCCCAGGTCGAACAGCACCCCGTCCAGCCCGGCGGCGGTCGCATCCCAGTGCAGCAGGTCGGCAAAACTGCCACGGAAAATCGCCACGCGCGGATCCGGCGCGAAGTCGCGCTCGGCCACGGCGATCGCCTCGGGATCCTTGTCCATCACCAGCAGCCGTCCGCCGGGACCGAGCTGCTGCAGCACACCGCGGGCATGACCGCCGCGGCCGAATGTGCCATCGAGATAGGTTCCGTTCTCGGCCACCTTCAGGCCCTGCAGGACCTGCGTGTACAGCACCGGCAGATGCGCCGCCGGCGGCTGTGACACCGGAAGGTGGCCGGCCTGCGCTTGACCGCGCACCCGGGCACCCCGGCTCACAACTTCAGATCGAGCAACCCATCGCCCAGATCCCCGTCAGACAATGTCTGCTGGATCAATGCGCGATGAGCCTGCTCGCTCCACAATTCGAATTTGTCACCCATACCCATCAACACTGCCTTCTTCTCAATGGCCACCGCATGGCGATGGCTGGCGGGGAGACTGATGCGGCCGTTGCCGTCCAGTTCCAGATGGGCCGCCGAACCGACCAGTTTCTGCTGCAACGTGCGCACCACTTTCAGGGTGTTGGGCTTGGCCATCACGTCATCGCGCACCCGCTCCCACTCCGGTTCGGCATACAGCCACAGGCACCCGGCCTCGAACGGGTTGTAGGTCAGCACAAGGCGATTGCCACTGGCGCGCGCAACAAGGTCGCGATACGCGGTGGGAACCGCCATGCGCCCCTTGTCATCCACCGTGATGGCCGTCTCACCCTGAAACACGACGTGTGCACCTGTCCGATTCTGCTTGGGAGGTTATTGAACCATGAAAAACCACTAAAACCCCGGTTTCCCCTCTTTTGTCCACCTTAGCAGTGCCCCAAGGCTTGTCAACAACTTTGCAGGCCGAAAATCGCCATTGGCATCAATAGCTTGCACTGATGTTTAGAGAGTTGTTCAAGGCTTATCCACAAGTGTCTGTTTCATCTGGGATTTTAATATTTCGCTGAAATTCAGGCCCGTGGAGAAGGCGTGAAATTACGCCCCCACATTCATCGATTACCGGCCGCGCATGGCCGTCGCCTGCGCAACCCGGCACACTGGCCGCATGTGCCTGGTCGCTCTCGCCTGGAAGACCCACCCGCGCTGGCGCCTGCTGATGGCGGGCAACCGTGACGAATTCCATGCCCGTCCCGCGGCCGCGCTGCAGCCGTGGGATTCGAACACCGGCCGCGTCATCGCCGGGCGCGACCTGCGCTCGGGCGGCACCTGGGTCGGGGCGAGCGTGGATGGCCGCGCCGGCGTGGTGACCAATTTCCGCGACCCGCTGGCCAGCGCCTCGGGCCCGTCACGCGGCCAGCTGGTGGCCGACTATCTGGCCGGCCACAGCAGCGCCGGGATCTACACCCAGGTCCTGGCCGACCGCGCGGCGGAATACCCGCCGTTCAACCTGGTGCTGGCCGATGCCGACAGCTGCCAGTTCCTGGGCAACCACCCGCTGCACCGCCTGGCGCTGGCACCGGGCCTGCATGGCATGTCCAACGGCGCCCTCGATGCGCCTTGGCCCAAGACCCGTCGATTGATGGCGGCACTGGCCGGCTGGCTGGACGGCGCAGGCGCGGCATTCGATCCGCTGTGGGACGCGCTGGCCGATGAAACCGTTGCGGCGGATGTCGAGCTGCCCGACACCGGCATCGACCTGGATCTGGAACGGCGCCTGTCATCGGCGTTCATCCGCGGCCACGACTACGGCACCCGCGCCAGCACGCTCGTCGCCATCGACCACAGCGGCGCCGGCTTCATCCATGAGCGCCGTTTTGGCGCGGACGGCGCGGCTCTGGGTGAAACCCGGGTGGAGATTCCCGGCGGCGGCACGGAAGCGCCTTGCAGATAACGCCGGGGCGCTGACCCCCTCCTTGCCGGCGCCGACCGGCACCTTCCCAGGCCAGTGGCACCGCAACAGCAGCGGGGAGCCGGCAAGCCCCGGCGCCAGGGCGGGCCTTCCGGCGGGCGGGCGGAAGAGTGGCGGAGCCGGCCGATAAGCCGGGTTCTGTCGTGGACAGTCATTCCTCTAGGCGCATCGTCACCGATACGCTCAAGCAACCTACCCGGACCCGACGCGGGCCACGCCATTAGGTCCCTATTTGGTCTTGCTCCAGGTGGGGTTTGCCGTGCCGGTCTGTTGCCAGACTCGCGGTGCGCTCTTACCGCACCATTTCACCCTTACCACGCCTCCTGCCTCAGCCTTGCGGCAATGACAGGAGCGTTCGGCGGTATCTCTCTGTTGCACTTTCCGTCGGCTTGCGCCGCCCAGGCGTTACCTGGCACCTTGCCCTGTGGAGCCCGGACTTTCCTCGGCATTCCCGAAGGAATGACGCGACTGTCTGGCCGACTCCGCCGCGCGCATTGTGACACAAGCCCCGCAGCCGCCGCAGGGAAACCGCCCCACGCCACGGCGCGGTTCATTGCCTGTCGCGCCGTTGAAGCCGCGTCGCCCGGCCACCGACGGAAGCCCCCGTGGTCAGGAACTGGACTGGCCGTACAGCGCCTTGCGCGGTGCCCCGCTCAGCTCGGCCGCCAGCTTGGCGGCCGTGGACGGTGGCAGGTGCTCGCTGAGCTTGGCGTACAGGCGGCGGCCTTCGGCGATCTGCGCCGCTTCGTCATCGACCGCGCCCTGCACCATCACCACGAACTCGCCCTTGCGCTGGTTGGGATCGGCCTGCACCTGCGCCAGCAGGCTGTCCAGGGTGCCGTCGAGCACGGTTTCAAACAGCTTGGTCAGCTCACGCGCCACCACCGCCGGGCGCTCACCGCCGAACACCGCAACCATGTCGGTCAGCGACTCCTCGATGCGGTGTGAGGACTCGTAGAACACCAGCGTGGCGGTGGCGCCGGCCAACCGGGCCAGGCGTTCGCGCCGGCCGCTGGACTTGGCCGGCAGGAACCCCTCGAAAGCGAAGCGGTCGCTGGGCAGGCCGGCCACCGACAGCGCCGCGATCGCCGCGCACGCGCCGGGAATCGGGCTGACCTGGATCCCGGCCGCACGGGCGGCGCGCACCAGCCGGAAACCGGGATCACTCACCAACGGCGTGCCGGCATCACTGACCAGCGCCAGCGACTCGCCGGCCCGCAGTCGCTCGACAATGCGCGCGGACAGCGCTTCCTCGTTATGGTCGTGCAACGCCACCAGCGGCTTGTCGATGCCGTAATGGGCGAGCAGCGGCCGCGTGTGGCGGGTGTCCTCGGCGCAGATCGCGGCCACCGACTTCAATACCGCCTGTGCACGCGGCGTGAGATCGCCCAGATTGCCGATCGGCGTGGCAACGACATACAGGATGGCGGCGGCAGGACTCATCAGCGGCATTTCCATGGTCAAGGGTAGAATCGTACCGTTTCCCCAGCCCGGCACTGCCGCGCCCTGTCGAACGGACCTCAAATGAACAAGCCAGTCGCACGGATTTCCGCCCTGTCATTGTCAATGCTGCTGTTCGTCGGCTGTGCCACGACCAGCGTTGCGCCGAGCAGTTCGCCGGCCCAGCAAGCGGCCATCGCATTGCTGGAACAGGGCAAGCCGCGCGAGGCCGCCCAGCAGCTGGAAGCCCAGGCCAATCTGGTGCGCGGCGCACAGCGCATGTCGTTGCTGGCCGATGCCGCGTTTGCCTGGCACGAAGCCGGCGACAGCGCCCGCGCCCGCTCGCTGATGGCGCAGGTGCAGGCGCGGCAGTTGAGCGGCCCGAGCCGGCTGCGCTTCAATCTGCTCAGCGCCGAATTGGCACTGGCCGACAAGCAACCGGCCCAGGCCCTGCAGGCCCTGCAGGCCCTGCAGGCCCTGGGCGAAAACCCGCAACTGTTGCCGCCGCCACTGCAGGCGCGCTGGCAACTGGCGCGCGCCCAGGCGCTGGAAGCAGGCGGGGACCTGTTCAATGCCGCCGCCGCCCGCGCCCGTGCCGCCGCGCTGCTGAGCGGTGCGGCGCGCAGCGACAACCAGCGCGCGATCACCCGCCTGCTTGCAGGCCTGGACGACACCACCCTGCGCAGCCGTACCGCGGCGCTGCCCGCCGGGGATCCGCTGTACAACCATGCCGGCCGCGCCCTGATCGCCCGCGGCCTGCCGCTGCCGCGGCCGTTCGAGCGTGATGCGCAATGGCAGCTGGATACCGCCAACCGCGCACCGGCCGATCGCGACGGCTACCGGCCGCCGGTGAAGCTGGCGGTGCTGCTGCCGCTGACCGGCAGCCTGGCTACCGCCGCGGCCCCGGTTCGCGATGGCCTGTTGACCGCCTACTACGGCGAAAACCGGCGCCGCCCCGAGCTGGAGTTCATCGATACCCGCGGCACCGCGACCGGCGCCAGCGCCGCGTACGACAAGGCGGTCGCCAGCGGCGCCGATTTTGTGGTCGGCCCGCTGGGCCGGGATGAAGTGGATGCGCTGTTCCATCGCGAGCAGCTGCCGGTGCCGGTGCTGGCACTGAATCGCGGCAAGGACGCGCCGCCCTCCGGCAGTGCCGGCTTTTCGCTGGCGCCGGAAGACGACGGCATCATGGCCGCCGAATACCTGCTGGCGCGCGAACGCCGCCATGCCTTGGTGATCGGCAGCAACGACGACAACGGCCGCCGCGCCACCGCCGCCTTCAAGCAGCGTTTCAGCGAGCGTGGCGGCACGGTCGTGGCCAGCGTGTCGGTCGGCGAAAATCCCGCCGATATCGGCGCGCAGCTGCGCGCGGCGGGCGGTGCCGATGCGGTATTCCTCGCGATCAAGGGCAACCAGGCTCGGGCGCTGGCGCCGCAGCTGGCCCTGGCCGGCCTGGGCGGCGCCAGCCGCGTCGGCACCTCGCAATTGACCTCNCGCCGCCTTCAAGCAGCGTTTCAGCGAGCGTGGCGGCACGGTCGTGGCCAGCGTGTCGGTCGGCGAAAATCCCGCCGATATCGGCGCGCAGCTGCGCGCGGCGGGCGGTGCCGATGCGGTATTCCTCGCGATCAAGGGCAACCAGGCTCGGGCGCTGGCGCCGCAGCTGGCCCTGGCCGGCCTGGGCGGCGCCAGCCGCGTCGGCACCTCGCAATTGACCTCCGGCACCGGCAAGGTGGACGAGGATGCCGCGCTCGATGGCATCGCTTTCCCCAGTGAAGCCTGGACCACCCGCGGCGTCAGCGGGCTGCCCGCGGCCAGCACCGTTGCCGCCACGCTGGCCACGGCGCGCGGTGCCGCCGGGCGCCTGTTCGCCTTCGGCTTCGATGCCTGGCGCATCACCGCCTATCTGGAGAAGCTGGCCAGCGCCAGCGATGGCGGCCTGGCCGGTGCCACCGGCATGCTGTATCTGGACGGCTTCGGCAACATCCTGCGCACCCCGGCATGGTCCGCTTTCAGCGGCGGCCGGCCTGCGCCGGTCGCCGATGGGCGTTGACCGCAGGCAGCTCGGTGCAGCGGTGGAAACCGCCGCGCGCCAGTACCTGCAACGCGCCGGCCTGCAACCGGTGGCCGCCAACGCGAATTACCGCGGTGGCGAGCTGGATCTGGTGATGCTGGAACGCGACGGCCACCACGGCGCGATGCTGGTGTTCGTCGAGGTGCGCTACCGCCGCTCCGATGCGTTTGGCGGCGGCGCCGCTTCGGTCGATGTGCGCAAACGCCGCCGTCTGGTGCACGCCGCGCAGCTGTTCCTCGCCGCCCATCCGCAACATGCGCAAACGCCCTGCCGCTTCGACGTGATCGAGGCCACTGGCGAGCCGCCGCAGCTGCACTGGATCCGCGACGCCTTCCGCGCCGACGACTGCTGATGTCCGGACATGGGAGCGCGACGGCGTCGGCCGCGGGTGGCAACGGCCTGAACCACCCCACCTACAATAGGGCGATGACCCTTCCCCTGCCCGCCGCGCTCGACCACTCCCTGTCCCAGCTGCTTGGCGAGGGCTGGCGGACCGATGCCGCCACGCTGCAAGCGCATGCGCAGGACAACTCCTGGCGCCATGCCCTGCCCGTGGGGGTGGCCCTGCCCGGCGACCGCGCGCAGGTGCAGGCACTGGTGCGCGCCTGCCGCGAATACGGCGTGCCGCTGGTCGCCCGCGGCGCCGGCACCG
>NZ_JAUJUJ010000134.1 GCF_030711595.1 Stenotrophomonas sp. YIM B06876 | reverse complement strand
CGCGCCTGGGTCGGGCGCTTGAGCGGCTTGGCCGCGGGCTGCGACGTGCTCATGGCTTTCCGAACCCGCGCCGCCGGGTGCCGCCATACAGTTCATTCACACCCACATTGATACCGCAAAGGAGCCATTCCATGACCGTGCTGACCCGCCTGTTGACCGATAAAAACGCATTGCACCACACCCGCATCGCCAGCGAGGCGCTGGCACCGCTGCGCCCCGGCGAGGCGCTGCTGCGCATCGCCCGCGTGGCCCTGACCACCAACAACATCACCTACGCGGCGTTTGGCGATGCCATGCAGTACTGGGACTTCTTCCCCACGGGCGAGGCCGGCTGGGGCCATATGCCGGTCTGGGGTTTTGCCGACGTGGTGGCCTCCGACGTGGACGGCGTGCAGCTGGGCGAGCGCTTCTATGGCTACTGGCCCGTGGCCAGCCATTTGCGCATGCAGCCNCTTCCCCACGGGCGAGGCCGGCTGGGGCCATATGCCGGTCTGGGGTTTTGCCGACGTGGTGGCCTCCGACGTGGACGGCGTGCAGCTGGGCGAGCGCTTCTATGGCTACTGGCCCGTGGCCAGCCATTTGCGCATGCAGCCGGTGCGCGTGACGGAGCGGGGTTTTTACGACGGCACCGAGCACCGCCTGGCGCTGACCTCGGCCTACAACCAGTACACCCGCGCCAGCGCCGACCCGGCCTACCGCGCGGCCGACGAGAACTACCAGATGCTGGTGCGCCCGCTGTTCATCACCTCGTTCATGCTGGCCGATTTTCTGCACGACAACGGTTTCTTTGGCGCCGAGCGGCTGGTGTTTTCCAGTGCCTCGAGCAAGACCGCCTACGGCACGGCCTTCTGCCTGGCCGACCACCCGCAGGTGGAGAGGGTGGGGCTGACCGCGCCGCGCAACAGCGCCTTCGTGCAGGGCCTGGGCTGCTACCAGCAGACGGTGGCCTATGGCGATCTGGAACAGATTGGCACCGATGTGCCGACCCTGTACGTCGATTTCTCGGGCGACGAGGCGCTGCGCGCGCGCGTGCACCAGCACTTTGGCGCAGCGCTGGTCTACGACTGTTTTGCCGGCTCGGCGCAGAACACGCAGTTCTTGCGCGACACCGGCCTGCCCGGTCCCGCGCCCCGGTTCTATTTCGCGCCGCTGCAGATCAAGAAGCGCAACGCCGACTGGGGCCCCGCAGTGGTGAACCAGAAGTTCAACGCGGCGCAGCGCGCCTTCATAGCGCGCGTGGGCGATGCGCGCCAGCCCTGGATGCGCGTGCGCGAGCACCAGGGGCTGGCCTCGGCCCAGGCGCTGGTGCAAGACCTCTGTGCGGGGCGCCTCGACCCCGCCGAAGGCCATGTGCTGCTGCTGGGCTGAGCTGGCGCCGCCTTATAATCCGAAGCTTCCGAGGAGCGTTGCAGCGTCCCCCAGCACAGGCGGGGCGTGAGGCTCGGAAGCCGGGCCCGCCGCCCTCCATCGCAACGACGCTCACCCACGCTTCTGTGCGGTGAGTGTCCCCAGAACGTGGTTTTTAACGTCCTATCAGAGGAAAAAACCATGAACGCAGTTCTCAAAGACTCCACGGCCGACCAGGCCATTGCCGATATTGCGCTGGCCGATTGGGGCCGCAAGGAAATCCGCATCGCCGAGACCGAAATGCCCGGCCTGATGGCGATCCGCGAGGAATTCGCCAAGGCCCAGCCCTTGAAGGGCGCGCGCATCACCGGCTCGCTGCACATGACCATCCAGACCGCCGTGCTGATCGAGACGCTGCAGGCCCTGGGCGCGCAGGTGCGCTGGGCTTCGTGCAACATCTTCTCGACGCAGGACCACGCCGCCGCCGCCATTGCCGCCAGCGGCACGCCGGTGTTCGCCATCAAGGGCGAGTCGCTGGCCGACTACTGGGACTACACGCACCGCATCTTCGAGTTCGGCGAAGGCGTCAAGGGCGCGCAGCCAGGCACGCCGGGCACTGAAGGCGAAGGCCCGAACATGATCCTGGACGACGGCGGCGACGCCACCATGCTGATGCACCTGGGCCAGAAGGCCGAGA
>NZ_JAUJUJ010000133.1 GCF_030711595.1 Stenotrophomonas sp. YIM B06876 | reverse complement strand
GGGCGGCGGGGCCGGGCAGGTTGAGCGCCAGGCTCAGAATGCGGGTGTTGCGCAGGGGCTGGGGTGTGGGCTGGGTCATGGGGGCAAAGCCGGCGGGAAAGGATGTTTTTACTATACAAAAAATAGCTGCTTGCGCTTGATGGTATTGGGTTAGAGGCCAAAAAGAGCATAAAAAAACCGCCCGAGGGCGGTTTCGCTTTTGAAAGGCGGAAAAACCTCAGACCACCTTGGCGATCGACGCGCAGACGTAGTCGATGTTCTGGCTGTTGAGCGCGGCCACGCACATGCGGCCGGTGTCGGTGCCGTACACGCCGAACTCGGTGCGCAGGCGCACCATCTGGTCCTTGGACAGGCCCGAGTAGCTGAACATGCCGATCTGGCTGGTGATGAAGCTCATGTCCTGCTTGACGCCGGCGGCCTTGAGGCCGTCGACCAGCTTCTGGCGCATGGCCTTGATGCGCACGCGCATCTCGCCCAGTTCCTTCTCCCACAGTGCGCGCAGCTCGGGGTTGCCGAGCACGGCGGCCACCACGGCACCGCCGTGGATCGGTGGGTTGGAGTAGTTGGTGCGGATGACGATCTTGAGCTGGCTCAGCACGCGGCTGGCTTCTTCCTTGTCCTGGCACAGCACCGACAGGCCGCCGACGCGCTCGCCGTACNGCCTTGATGCGCACGCGCATCTCGCCCAGTTCCTTCTCCCACAGTGCGCGCAGCTCGGGGTTGCCGAGCACGGCGGCCACCACGGCACCGCCGTGGATCGGTGGGTTGGAGTAGTTGGTGCGGATGACGATCTTGAGCTGGCTCAGCACGCGGCTGGCTTCTTCCTTGTCCTGGCACAGCACCGACAGGCCGCCGACGCGCTCGCCGTACAGGCTGAAGCTCTTGCTGAACGAGGTGGAGACGAAGAAGTTCAGCCCGGCGGCGACGAACTTGCCGATCACGGCGCCGTCTTCGGCAATGCCGTGGCCAAAGCCCTGGTAGGCCATGTCGAGGAAGGGCGTGAGATTCTTGGCCTTGACGGCGGCGATCACCTGGTCCCACTGCGCGGCCGTGATGTCGTAGCCCGTGGGGTTGTGGCAGCAGGCGTGCAGCACGACGATGGTGCCGGCGGCGGCAGCTTGAAGGCTGGCCAGCATGCCGTCGAAGTTGACGCCGCGCTTTTCAGCGTCGTAGTAGGCGTAGGTGTCGACGGTGAAGCCGGCGTTGGTGAACAGCGCGCGGTGGTTCTCCCAGCTCGGGTCGGAGATCAGCACCTTGGCGTCGGGGCTGAGCTTCTTCAGGAAGTCGGCGCCGATCTTCAGGCCGCCGGTGCCGCCAATGGCCTGCACGGTGGCGACGCGGCCCGAGGTGACGGGTTCGCTGTCGGCACCGAACACCAGGCCCTTGACGGCGGTGTCGTAGGCCACGATGCCGTCGATGGGCAGGTAGCCGCGCGCGGCGGGCTTGTCCATCATGGCTTTTTCGGCGGCCTGCACGCATTGCAGCAGGGGCAGCTTGCCGTTGTCGTCGAAATACACACCCACGCCCAGATTCACTTTTTTCGGGTTGGTGTCAGCGGCAAATTGCTCGTTGAGACCCAGGATGGGGTCGCGGGGGGCCATTTCGACGGCGGTAAACAATGACATGAGGGGGTCCTGTGCGGGTGTTGGGGTTTCGGTGCTCTGGCGCGCCAGTGGGAGCCATGGCGGGCAGGCAACCGCCCGCGATTTTAGCCGTCTCTGCCGCGCAACTGCGCGCTCAGACCCCGCCACGCAAGTGTCACGCGCCGTAGCTGAGCCTGGGGTGCCAGTCCGTGCCCCGGCCTGCCGGGGTGTAGTCGAACAGGTTCCACAGCGGCCAGATCGGGTCGACATGCCGCGGGTTTTGCCCCGGCTCGGCGGCAACGAACATCAGCTCCGTGCAGTAGCAGTGGTGGATCTGGCCGCCGCGCCGCTCGAACACGTTCAGGGCCGGCCGTTGCGCGCCCTGGCTGTCCTCGCCGTGGTAGTCCGCGTTGTAGCTGTTGCCTGCCGAGGACAGCAGGCGCAGGTTGCGCCAGCCGCGCTCGCG
>NZ_JAUJUJ010000028.1 GCF_030711595.1 Stenotrophomonas sp. YIM B06876 | reverse complement strand
GGCGGCAGCGGGCGCTGCCGGGCGCGCCGGCTTGGCCGCTGCGGCTGGCTTTTCTGCAACGGGAGCGGCATTTGCCGCCTCTTCCGCCGCCTTGCGCTCGGCCTCGGCACGCTCGCGCGCGGCATTTTCCTCGTCACGCTTGCGCGCGATCTCCTCGTCGCGCAGGCGATCCTTCTCGGCCAGATGGCGCTGCTCCTCGAGGTTGCGCTGACGCGATTCTTCGAGCTTGCGCAGGATATCGGCGCGCTCTTCGTCTTCGGTCATCTTGCCACCCGCCGGCTTGACGTAGGTGCGCTTCTGGCGCACCTCGACATTGACCGTGGTCTTGCTGCGGCCGGCACTGACGGTCACTTCCTGCAGCTTGCGCCGGTTCAAAGTGACTTTCTTGGCGGTTTCGTCGGCACTGTCGGCGGGCTGCTCGGGCTTGCCGTGTGAACGACGGAGGAAGCCCAGGAGCTTCACCTTCTCGGTACTGGTCACGACCTGGTCGGGACCGCTGAACTTCATGCCGGCTCCGGCAAGCTGTTCAAGCAGTTTCTCGACCGGCGTATTGACCAGTTCGGCAAGCTTGCGGATGGTGGTTTGCTGCGACATTCGGATCCTATGATCTTGTAGGCGCCCCCTCGACACAAGCGAAGGCAGCGCAGAGTCTAAGCCCTGAGCGGATCAGGGCGATGTTCATCGCTGGCTCATTCGCCGCGCTCCAGACGGGCGATTTCCTCGGCGCGGGCTGCCAGAACCAGCGCCGCGGCACGCTCGAGGTCCATGTCCTCGATGCCGAACTCCAGGATCTCGTCTGCCGCCAAATCCGACAGGTCCTCACTGGTGCGTACACCATGGCCGGCCAACGCATATGCGGTGGCTTCGTCCATGCCGTCCAACGCCAGCAGATCTGCCGCCGGCTCGCCGTCGGTGAGGCTCTCCTCGACCGCCAACGCCTCGTTGAGCAGCGCGTCGCGGGCGCGGGCACGCAGCTCTTCGACAATATCCTCGTCAAAGCCTTCCACCGCCAGCAGCTCGCCGACCGGCACGTAGGCGATTTCTTCGACGGTATTGAAACCCTCGGAGACGAGGATACCGGCAATTTCCTCATCCACTTCCAGCTTGTCCATGAACAGCTTGCGACCGATAGCCTGTTCAGCTTCCGACTTCGCGGTGACCTGGTCCTGCGTCATCACGTTCAGCTGCCAACCGGTCAGGCGGCTGGCCAGACGCACGTTCTGGCCGCCCTTGCCGATCGCCTGCGCCAGCCGCTCCTCGGCCACCGCCAGGTCCATCGAATGCTTTTCCTCATCGACGATGATCGATTGCACTTCGGCTGGCGCCATTGCGTTGATGACAAAATTGGCCGGGCTTTCGCTCCACAGCACGATGTCCACGCGCTCGCCGTTCAATTCGTTGGACACCGCCTGCACGCGCGAACCGCGCATACCGATACAGGCACCGATCGGATCGGTACGGGTGTCATGGGCCAGCACCGCGATCTTGGCGCGGTCGCCCGGATCGCGGGCACAGGCCTTGATTTCAACCAGGCCCTGGCCCACTTCCGGCACTTCGAGCTTGAACAGCTCGATCATGAATTCCGGCGCGGCGCGACTGATGAACAGCTGCGGACCGCGCGGCTCTGAACGCACTTCGGCCAGGTAGCCACGGACACGGTCACCGGCGCGCAACACGTCGCGCGGAATGCCCTTGTCCTTGGGAATGAACGCCTCGGCGTTGCCGCCCAGGTCGACATAGATATTGCCCCGCTCGGCACGCTTGACCACGCCGGTCACCAGCTCGCCGACCCGGTCCTTCCACGCATCGACCACCTGCTGGCGCTCGGCCTCGCGCACACGCTGCACAATGACCTGCTTGGCAGCCTGCGCGGCAATCCGGCCGAAGTCGGGGTTTTCAATCTGCTCTTCGATGTAGTCGCCGACCTGCACGTCATCGGCTTCGTCGACGGCGTCCATCAAGCGGATCTGGCGATCCGGCGACTCCATCACCACATCGTCGGCCACCACCTCCCAGCGACGGAAGGTCTCGTAGTTGCCGTCCTTGTGGTCGATGGAAACGCGGGCCAACACATCCTGATCGGGATAGCGCTTCTTGGCGGCCGAAGCCAGGGCGGCCTCGATCGCATCGAAGATCACTTCGCGCGGAACGCCTTTCTCATTGGCGACCGCATCCACTACCAGCAAAAGTTCCTTGCTCATTCATTCACTCCGCGCGCGGCTTGCCAGCCGCCGACTGGTTGGATGGTTTCTTTTTTGCCTGGCCCGCCTGCTTTGGGGCCGGCCCGGTAGGCTTGGTCGGAGCCAGGCCAAGTGCAGCCCAGTCCGGAACAATGCGCGCCTTGTCGATATTGTCGAACGCGGCGACGAACGGCTTGCCGTCGACGCTGAACGCCACCGTTGCCTGCTCGAGGTCGACCGCGGCGATCTCGCCCTGCAGGCGGCGACGGCCGTCCTGTGGAAGCTTCAGAACCACCTTGGCCGACTCGCCAAGATGACGCTGGAACTGCTCCAGCGTGAACAGCGGACGATCCACGCCAGGAGAAGAAACCTCCAGCGTGTAATTGCCGCTGATCGGGTCTTCAACATCCAGCTGCGCCGACACTTCACGACTCACCCGCTCGCAATCATCGACATTGATGATGCGTTCAGGCTGCTCGTCCAGCGGCACATCGATATAGAGGCGCAACGTCGCACCGCCGGGGGCCGGCAGATATTCCACGCCCAACAGATCGAGCCCCAACGCCTTCGCGGTGGGGCCCAGCAGATTCGCGATTTCGGTAGCTTTGTCGCTCACAGCCTGCCTTGATTCGATAGATGGAGACTGGGGCTACCCAGCCGAACTTTCCGTATTCCAGAAACAACAAAGGGCCCACTGGGCCCCTTGTCCGGTACAACTCCGGTAATACTGGATTCCGGTTGCAACAACGAGAACACCTCGTTCTTGCGAGCCCAACCTTCCGAATCTTCGCCGGACTTCCATTGAAGTCCGGCGCGACTCGAAGCTGGTAGCGGGGGCAGGATTTGAACCTGCGACCTTCGGGTTATGAGCCCGACGAGCTGCCAGACTGCTCCACCCCGCAGCAGAAGCGGAATTATGAAGGAACGATGCGGATATTGCAAGCACCTTTTCTTCTTTTTTTACTTGCCGCCGAGGTGGCAGGTAACGGAAGGCGAATCAACTGCCACCGGGTGAATCACCCCTTGCGGGCCGATTCGGACGTCTAGGGTTTCTGGCGAAACCGCTGCGTCGTCAACTCAGGAGAGGAATAATACATGATTCTTCTCCGTTTGTATCGAATATCAGGATATATGTGTGAATGCATTCTGGCACCAGGCCAGAATCGGATTCATCGCCAGCGGCGCAACCAGCAGCACCAGCGCATTCACGCCCAGCACCACCCCCAGCACACGGTCATTACGTCCCGGAATGGGCTCACCCACCGGCTCATCGAAATACATGACCTTGATCACGCGCAGATAATAGAAACAACCGATCACCGCGCAGATCACACCCAGCAGCGCCAGCCACACCATGCCGCCATCAATGGCCGCGCCCAGCACCAGCAACTTGCTCCAGAATCCCAGGAACGGCGGGATACCGGCAAGCGACGCCATGATGCACAGCACCAACCCGGCCATCCATGGATTGCGGGCATTGAGCCCCTTGAAATCCTCGATGTTCTCGGCTTCAAAACCCTTGCGCGACAGCGCGATGATCGCGCCGAACGCGGCAGTGGACATGATCGCGTAGGAGATGGCGTAGAACATCGCCGCGGCGTAGCCGCGCTCGCCCCCCCCGGCAATGCCGAGCAGCAGGAAGCCGATATGCGACACCGTGGAATACGCGAGCATGCGCTTCAGGTTGGCCTGGGCGATCGCCATCAGATTGCCGACGACCAGCGACAGCGCCGCCAGGCCGGCGATCAGCAGCTGCCACTGTCCCGACATCGGACCCACGCCGACTTCAAGCAACCGGTACGCCATGCCGAACGCGGCCAGCTTGGGAGCCGAGCTGATGAACAACGCGATCGGTGCCTGCGCGCCCTGATAGACATCAGGCAACCACATATGGAACGGCGCCGCCCCCAGCTTGAACGCCACGCCGGCAATCATGAACGTGGCGCCGGTCAACAACAGCAGGGTTTCGTCGGAATGGGCCACTGCGGCGTGGATCCCGGGCAGGCTGAGGGTGCCGGTGGCGCCATAGATGAGCGACATGCCGTACAACAACAGACCCGAGGCCAACGAACCGAGCACGATGTACTTCATGCCGGCCTCAGCCGCCAGTCCGTTGTCACGGTTGCTGGCCACCAGCGCATACGAACACAGCGCCAGCAGCTCCAACCCCAGGTAGGCCATCAGCAGACTGCCGGCCGACACCAGCAGCATCATGCCGGCAGTGGCGAACATGATCAGCACCGCGATCTCGCCCTGGTACTGGTTGCGCTGGCGCAGGTAGCTCCAGCCATAGACCAGGGTCAGGCCGCTGAGCAGCACGATCACCGTCTTCATCACGTCGGCGGCGTTGTCGCGGACGAACATCCCGTGGAAGACCTCCCCCTGCCCGCCTACCCCGGCAGCCAGCATGAAGAACACCACGGCCATCGCGGCGAGCGACAGCAGATGGGTCCAGATCTTGTTCTTGTCGCTGATGAACAGATCGAGGATCAACAGAGCGAAAGCACTGCCGATCAGCACCAGCTCGGGAGAGAGCGGCGACAGGTCAGCAGTGGTCAACGGCAACAGCGGCGAGGTGGTCATCATCAAATCCTGGAATCAATACTCTCGACGGCCCGATTACAGCAGCTTGCTTGATGCAATCTGCATCGCCAGCTTCGCGATCGAAGGCTCCATCAGGTCGGTCAACGGCTTGGGATACACACCCAAGGCCAGCACACCCACGGCGAACACACCCAGGACCAGCCATTCGCGGCCGTTGATGTCCTTCATTCCAGCCACGTGGGCATTGCCCACTTCACCGAAGAACAGGCGCTTGTACAGCCACAACGAATAGCCGGCGGCAGTGATCAACGTGGTGGCAGCGGCCAACGACACCAGCGGATGCCACTGGAACGACGCCAGAATGACCATGAATTCACCGACGAAACCGCTGGTGCCCGGCAGACCGGCGTTGGCCATGAAGAACAGCATGGCGAAGGCGGCGAACCACGGCATCACGTTGGCCACACCGCCGTAATCGGCGATGCGACGGGTATGCAGGCGGTCATACAGCACGCCGACGCAGCTGAACATCGCGCCGGACACAAAGCCGTGCGAGACCATCTGCACCATGGCGCCCTGCAAGCCCAGCCGCGCAGCGTCCGGATTGCCGGCATCACGCACCAGCCACAGGGCGATAAACGTACCCAGGGTGACGAAGCCCATGTGCGCGATCGACGAATAGGCGATCAGCTTCTTCATGTCGTCCTGCACCAGCGCCACCAGGCCGACATAGATGATCGCCACCAGCGACAGCGCGATCACCAGCCACGCCCATTCGCTGGACGCATCCGGCACGATCGGCAGATTGAAGCGCAGGAAACCGTAGCCGCCGATCTTCAACGCAATGGCGGCCAGGATCACCGAACCGGCGGTGGGCGCCTCCACGTGCGCATCCGGCAGCCAGGTATGGACCGGGAACATCGGCACCTTGACCGCGAAGGCGATCAGGAAGGCGAAGAAGATCCAGGTCTGCTCCCTGCCCGACAGCTGCAGCTGATACAGGTCGGCCAGCTGGAAGCTGCCCCCTTTGAGGTACAGATACACCAGCGCCACCAGCATCAGCACCGAGCCGAGGAAGGTGTACAGGAAGAACTTGAGCGCGGCGTAGATGCGGCGCGGGCCGCCCCAGACACCGATGATCAGGAACATCGGGATCAGCATCGCCTCAAAGAATACGTAGAACAGCAGCGCGTCGGTGGCGGTGAAAATACCGATGGTCACGCCTTCCAGGATCAGGAAGGCCGCCACGTACTGGTTCACCCGCTTGTCGATGACCCCCCAGGCGCCGACCAGGACCAGCACACCGATCAGCGTGGTCAGCAGCACCAGCGCGATGGCGATGCCATCCACGCCAAGGTTGTAGCCGATATCGAACGCGGGGATCCAGGCCCGTTGCTCGACAAACTGCAGGGCATCGATACCCGGGTCGTAGCCGCTGTACACCGCGAGACTGGCCACGAAGGTCAGCACCGCCACGAGCATCGACGCCCAGCGGGCGGTCTGTGCATCGCGTACAGCAAGGATCAAGGCTCCGCCGAGGATCGGCAGCCAGATGAGAACACTCAGTAAAGGCCAGTTCGACACGTCTTCTTATTCCGTACAGGTCAACGCCAGAAATGCATCAGCACGCCCAACAGGGCAATCAGGCCGATGATCATTGCAAAAGCGTAGTGATAGAGGAAACCGGATTGGGTACGACGCAACAGGTTGGCCGCCAGCTCGACCACCCGGGCCGAACCGTTGACCACCGCACCGTCGACCACATGCGTATCGAAGGCTCGCGAGGCTTTGCCGACCTGCACCGCGCCACCGGCCAGGCCATTGATCCAGAGCTTGTCGAAGCCGTACTTGTTTACAAGAATCCGGACCAGCGGCGCAAACGTCTTGCGCGCCTTGCCAGCCAGTTCCGGCTTCCACAGGTAGCAGATGACCGCGAGCACGAAACCGGCAATGGTCAGCCAGAATGCCGGCATCATCATGCCGTGCAGCGCGAACGCCACCGGACCGTGGAATTCCTTGCCCAGCGCGGCCACGGTGTCGCGGGCCGGATCATGGAACTCCACCGCCCCGGTGAAGAACGACATCGCCTGGCCCGGGATCGCCACTGCCGCGTGTGCGCCGGCCCAGTCGGTGCCGAACAACATCGGGCCGATGGTGAAGAAGCCGATGGCAACGGAGGGAATCGCCAGCAGGACCAGCGGCACCGTCACCACCCACGGGGTTTCATGCGGTTCGTGTGCGTGCCCATGATGGTCGTCATGGCCGTGGCCATGGCCCTCATGCGCATCGCGGAAGCGTTCCTTGCCATGGAACGTCAGGAACAGCAGACGGAAGCTGTAGAAGCTGGTGACGATCACCCCACCGAGCACCGCCCAGTAACCGTAGGTCGCAATCCAGCTCGAGGATTCGTGCGCATGATGCGCCGCGGCCTCGATGATGGTGTCCTTCGAATAGAAGCCGGAGAAGAACGGGGTACCGACCAGCGCCAGCGTACCGATCCACATGGTCACGAAGGTGAGCGGCATGTACTTGCGCAGGCCGCCCATCTTGCGCATGTCCTGTTCGTGGTGCATGGCGATGATCACCGAACCGGCCCCGAGGAACAGCAGCGCCTTGAAGAAGGCGTGGGTCATCAGGTGGAACACCGCGGCCGAATAGGCGGATACGCCCAGCGCCACGGTCATGTAGCCCAGCTGCGACAGCGTCGAGTAGGCGACCACCCGCTTGATGTCGTTCTGCACGATGCCGATCAGGCCGGTGAAGAATGCCGTGGTCGCGCCGATGAACAGCACGAAGTTGAGCGCGGTTTCGGACAGCTCGAACAGCGGCGACATGCGCGCCACCATGAAGATGCCGGCGGTGACCATGGTGGCGGCGTGGATCAGGGCCGAGATCGGGGTCGGACCTTCCATCGAGTCAGGCAACCATACATGCAGCGGCACCTGCGCCGACTTGCCCATCGCGCCGATGAACAGGCAGATGCAGATGATGGTCGCCACGCTCCACTCGTGCCCGGCGAACAGCTGCACCATCGCATGGCCGGTGACATCGCTGCCGAGCACCGCGGTGGCATTGGCGAACACCACCGAATAGTCGAGGCTGCCGAACCACAGCATGACCCCGGCAATACCCAGCAGGAAGCCGAAGTCGCCGACACGGTTGACCAGGAACGCCTTCATGTTGGCGAAGATCGCCGAAGGCCGCTTGAACCAGAAGCCGATCAGCAGATACGACACCAGACCCACCGCTTCCCAGCCGAAGAACAGCTGCAGGAAGTTGTTGCTCATCACCAGCGCGAGCATCGAGAAGGTGAACAGCGAGATGTAGCTGAAGAACCGCTGGTAGCCCGGGTCATCGGACATGTAGCCGATGCTGTAGATATGCACCAGCAGCGAGACGAACGTCACCACGACCATCATCATCGCGGTCAGCTTGTCGATCATGAAGCCGACGTGGGCCGCGTAGCCACCGACCTCGAACACCGTGTACAGGTTCTGGTTGAACGGGCTGGCGCCCTGCGCCACCAGCTGATACAGCACCCAGCACGACAGTGCGCAGCTCAGCGCCACACCCAGAATCGTCACGTACTGCGCGCCCTTGCGTCCCACCTGGCGACCGAACAGGCCTGCGATGATGCTGCCGAACAGCGGTGCCAGCACCACTGCAATCAACAGACTCTTGGAGAGAGTAATTTCCATCTACGAATCAGCCCTTCAGCGAATCGACTTCGCCGACATTGATAGTGCGGCGGGTACGGAACAGGGTCACCAGGATCGCAAGGCCAATGGCGGCTTCCGCCGCGGCCACGGTCAGGATGAAGAACACGAACAGCTGCCCGGCGGTATCCCCCAGCTCACGGGAGAAACCGATGAAATTGATGTTTACCGACAACAGCATCAATTCGACCGACATCAGCAACACGATGATGTTCTTGCGGTTGAGGAAAATGCCGGCAAGGCTGATGCAGAACATCACGGCGCCCAGTCCGAGCATATGGCCCAGGGAAATCATGGTTTGGCCTCCTCGTTGCCGTGCCCTTCGGTGCGGTTGAGCGCACTGTGCTTGACCGGCTTCTCGGCGGCCATCTTCACCATGCGCAGGCGGTCTCCGGCCTTGACCCGGGTCTGTTCAGCCGGATTCTGCGCCTTGGTGTCGGTACGCCGGCGCAGCGTCAGCATCACCGCGGCCACCACGGCCACGGTGAGGATCACCGCGGCGAATTCGAACGGCAGCAGGTATTCGGTGAACAGGCTGCGCGCCAGCCAGGTGACGTTGGACGTGTCGGCGGCGACCGCCGCGGCGTTGTCCGCCGGGAACGGCGTGACCGAACGCGCCTTGACCCCGATCAGGATCAGGATCTGCACCAGCATCAGCACCGCCACCACCAGCCCGATCGGCAGGTAGCGTACCCAGCCCTCGCGCAGGTTGTCCGGATCGATGTCCAGCATCATCACCACGAACAGGAACAGGACCATCACCGCGCCGACATACACCAGCACCAGCGTGACCCCGAGGAACTCGGCACCAACCAGCAGCCACACACAGGCCACCGAGAAGAACGTCAGGATCAGACACAACACGGCATACACCGGATTGCGCACGCTGATCACCGAGGCCGCCGAAATGCCGGCCACGATCGCGAAGAACCAGAAAGCGATATTTACCCAATCCATCTCGCGACCTCAGCGGAAAGCGGCGTCAGCGGCACGGCGTTCGGCGATCTCGGCTTCAAGCCGATCCCCGATGGCCAGCAGCTGCGGCTTAGTGACGATGTTTTCCCCACGGTTCTCGAAGTGGTACTCGAGGATGTGGGTCTCGACGATAGAGTCCACCGGGCAGCTTTCCTCACAGAAGCCGCAATAGATGCACTTGAACAGGTCGATATCGTAGCGGGTGGTGCGCCGGGTGCCGTCCTCGCGCTTGGCCGAGTCGATGGTGATGGCCAGTGCCGGGCACACCGCCTCGCACAGTTTGCAGGCGATGCAGCGTTCTTCCCCGTTGGGATAGCGGCGCAGCGCATGCAAGCCGCGGAAACGCGGTGACTGCGGAAACTTCTCCATCGGGTACATGACCGTGTACTTCGGCTTGAACGTGTATTTCAGCGTCAGCCAGAGACCGGCGAGCAGCTCGAGCAGCAGCAGGCTCTTGAAATAGTGGGTGACCTTATTCATGAATCAAATGCCTCTCTGGATCACGCCGTAGAACACCATCAATGCGGTTACCGCAATCCACAGGATGGTCAGCGGGATGAACACCTTCCAACCCAGGCGCATGATCTGGTCATAGCGGAAACGCGGGAACGTGGCGCGGAACCAGATGTAGGAGCTGGCGAAGAACACCGCCTTGAGCAGCAGCCACGGCCAGCCACCCATCCAGAGCCAGTTGATCCACGGCGACACATCGGCCGTGACCCAACCCTGGATCGGGCTCAACCAGCCACCGAGGAAGAAGATCGAGATCAGGAAACTGATCAGCAGCATGTTGGCGTATTCGGCCAGGAAGAACAGCGCGAACGCACCGCCGGAATATTCGACCATGTGGCCGGCGACGATTTCCGATTCGCATTCCACCACGTCGAACGGGGCACGGTTGGTTTCGGCTACGCCCGAGATCCAGTACACGACGAACAACGGCAACAACGGCAGCAGGAACCAGTCGAAAAACCCGGAGTTGCCCTGCTGGGCCAGCACGATCTGGGTCAGGTTCAGACTGCCGGCAGCCACCATCACGCCGACCATCGCAAAACCCATCGCGATTTCGTAGCTGACCACCTGGGCGGCCGAACGCATCGCGCCGAGGAAGGCGTACTTCGAGTTGGATGCCCAACCGGCCAGGATCACGCCGTACACACCGAGCGAGGTCATGGCCAACAGGTACAGCAGGCCGACGTTGGCGTTGGACAGCACGATCTTGAAGTCGAACGGTACCACCGACCAGGCCGCGAACGACGGCGCGAGCACGATCAATGGCGCCAGCACGTACATCGCCTTGTGCGAGCTGGACGGGCTGATGATCTCCTTGAACAGCAGTTTGAAGACATCGGCGAAGGCCTGGAAGATGCCCATGCCGACATACATCGGCCCGTGGCGCACATGCATCCAGCCGATCAGCTTGCGTTCCCAGACCACATAGAAGGCGACCGAGATGATCACCGGCACCGCGATGACCAGGATCTTCAACACGATCCAGATCAGCGCACCGATATCACCCAGCGCCAGCAACCACTGGTGCAGCGGATCGACCGCATTCAACAGCAACTCGTTCATGCAGCCACCACCGTTACCCGAGCGGCGCCCAGCGGTGCGGTTGCACCGTGGCCCGATTCAATCCACACCGTGCCTGTGGCGACACGCGCGTCGACCACGACCGGCAAGGTCGCCTTGCCGGCATCGGTGCCGACCTTGGCCATCTGTCCTTCGACCAGCTGCAGGCGTGCGGCGTCGGCGGCGCCGATGACAATGCGCGGGGCATTGTTCAACGGATGCGACTGCAACGCCTGGGCACGGCGCACCACCGCATCGGTGCGGTAGATCGCCGCGGTCGAGGCGACTTCCAGCCCCTCGCCCGCCACCGGCGTCACCGCGGAGGCCGCAACGTTGACGGTGACCGGTGCCAGGCTGGAGCGCAGGCCGGCCAGATCGGTGAACTCGAAACCGGCCAGGCCCATTTCCCCACCCAGCGCGCGCAGCACCCGCCAGCCTTCGCGGGCGTCGCCCGGCAGCTTGCCACCGGCACGCGCCAGCTGCTCGCAGCCGTCCAGATTGGTCAGGGTCGCATCGATTTCCGGCAACGCGCCGATCGGCAGGATGACGTCGGCAACGTCGCGGGTCGAGACGCAGGCGAACTGGCTGAACGCCACTACCTGGGCCCCGGCCAACGCCTTGCGTGCAGCGGCGGCGTCGGCAAAATCCAGACCCGGCTCGATCCCGTACAGGGCATAGGCCTTGCGCGGCTGCGCCAGCATTGCATTGACATCCTTGCCGGCCGGCAGCACACCGGCACGGGCCAGGCCCACGGCGTTGGCGCCTTGCGGAATGCGGCACAGCCTGGCGCCGGTGACGGCGGCAAACTCGCGCGCAGCGGCACGGATCGCAGCGGCCTGCGGATGATTTTCGGCAATCGCACCAACGATCAGCACCGCGTTGCCGGCGGCCTTGACCGCCTCGCGCAGCTCGGTATTGCCGAGGGCGTCGACAAACTTCGACGGCGCGACAATCTGCTTGCCGGCCAGCTTGAACGCGAAATCGAAATCGACCGGATTGATCGCGTGGATGCTGGCGTTGCCTGTGGTCTGCGCCTTGCGCAGGCGGGCATGCAGCAGCGGCAGCTCATGGCGGATGTTGCTGCCGAGCACGACGATGCTGTCGGCGCCTTCGATCCCGGCCAGCGGCAGGCCAAAGACTTCGGCGGTGGCAGCGTCGGAGAAATCGCGGTTGTTGATGCGGTGATCGATGTTGGTCGATCCCAGGCCTGCGGCGAGACGGGCCAGCAACGCGCCCTCCTCGTTCGAGGTCGACGGATGCACCAGCACGCCCAGGTCGTCGCCACGGTTGCCATCGAAAATTTCGCGGGCCGCGGCCAGACCTTCGGCCCAGCTCACTTCCTTCCATTCGCCGTTGACCTTGCGCAGCGGCTTGAGCGCACGGTCGTCGCTGTACAGGCCCTGGTGCGAATAACGGTCCCGATCGGACAGCCAGCATTCGTTGACGCGCTCGTTGTCGCGCGGCACCACGCGCAGCACTTCGCCGCGGCGCACGTGCAGGAACACGTTGGAACCCATCGCGTCGTGGTAGCCGAGCGATTCACGCGCGGTCAGCTCCCACGGGCGGGCACGGAACTGGAACACCTTGTTGGTCAGTGCGCCGACCGGGCACACATCGATGACGTTGCCGGACAGTTCGGTCGTCAGCGGCTTGCCGTCGTAGGTGCCGATCTGCAGGCTCTCGCCGCGATACATGCCACCCAGCTCGTAGGTACCGGCAATATCGGCGGTGAAACGCACGCAACGGGTGCACTGGATGCAGCGGGTCATCTCGGTGGCGACCAGCGGCCCCATGTCCTCGTCGGCAACCACGCGCTTGCGCTCGTTGAAGCGACTGACCGAACGGCCGTAACCCAGCGACACGTCCTGCAACTCGCATTCGCCGCCCTGATCGCAGATCGGGCAGTCCAGCGGATGGTTGATCAGCAGGAACTCCATGACGCTGCGCTGGTACTTGAGCGCTTTTTCACTGCGGGTGAGGACCTTCATGCCGTCCATCACCGGAGTCGCACAGGCCGGCGATGGCTTCGGGGATTTCTCCACGTCGACCAGACACATGCGGCAGTTGGCGGCGATCGGCAGCTTCTCGTGGTAGCAGAAGCGCGGGATCGGGATGCCGGCCTTGTCGGCCGCCTGGATGATCATCGCGCCCTTCGGGGCGAACATCGACTTGCCGTCGATCTCGATGGTCACATGCCCTTCGGGCACGATCGCCGGAGTCACGTTGGAATCTAACGGTTGCGCGCTCATGCCAGAGCAGCCTCCACCTTCTTGCCGTCAACCATCGAATGACCGTTGACGATGTAGTACTCGAATTCGTCCCAGAACTGGCGCAGGAACCCCTGGATGGGCCATGCCGCCGCTTCACCGAACGCGCAGATGGTGTGGCCTTCAATCTGGCCGGCCACCGCCTTCAACTGGTGCAGGTCTTCCATCGTGGCCTTGCCGGCGACGATGCGCTCCAGTACCCGGTGCATCCAACCGGTGCCTTCACGGCACGGGGTGCACTGGCCACAGGATTCCTTGTGGAAGAACTGCGAGACGCGGCAGGCGAACTTGACGCAGCACACGCTGTCATCCAGCACCACGATGGCGCCCGACCCCAGACCGGAACCCAGTGCACGGATGGTGTCGTAATCCATCGGCAGGCCCTGCAGCTCGGCCGCGGTAAGCACCGGCATGGAGACGCCACCGGGAATCGCACCCTTGAGCTTGCGGCCCGGCTTCAAGCCACCGGCAAGCGCCAGCAGTTCGTCGAACGTCGTGCCCAGCGGCACTTCGAAGTTGCCACCGCGCTGCACGCAGCCGGAGACGGAAAAACACTTCGGGCCGCCATTCTTGGTCTTGCTCAGCCCCAGGAACCACTCGGGGCCGTTGCGGATGATCGCCGGCACCGACGCATAGGTCTCGGTGTTGTTGATCGTCGTCGGCTTGCCGTAGAGGCCGAAATTGGCCGGGAACGGCGGCTTGTAGCGCGGCTGGCCCTTCTTGCCTTCCAGCGATTCCATCAGCGCGGTTTCTTCGCCACAGATGTAGGCGCCGGCGCCGAGCGCACCGTAGATATCGATATCCACGCCGCTGCCCAGCACATTCTTGCCCAGCCAGCCATTGGCGTAGGCGTCGGCCAGCGCCTGCTCGAAACGCTCGAACGGCTCGTGGTGGAACTCGCCGCGCAGGTAGTTGTAGGCCACCGTGCTGCCGGTGGCGTAGCAGGCGATCGCCATGCCCTCCACCACCGAATGCGGGTTGTAACGCAGGATGTCACGGTCCTTGCAGGTCCCCGGCTCGGACTCGTCCGAGTTGCACAGGATGTACTTCTGCATCGTCCCCTTGGGCATGAACGACCACTTCAGACCGGTCGGAAAGCCCGCACCGCCACGGCCACGCAGGTTGGACTGCTTGACCATCTCGATCACCTGCTCGGGCGAGATCTTCTCTTCGATGATCTTGCGCAGCGCAGCGTAACCACCGGTCTTGAGGTAGCTCTCGTACGACCACGGAGTGTCGTAATGCAACGTGGTGTAGACCACCTGGTGCGGCAGCGGTGCAGGACCGACCGGACCACGGGCTTCGTGATGATGTGCCATGACTTACTCCAACCCGTCGAGCAGCTCGTCGAGCTTCTCGACCGTCAGCCGTTCGTGGTAATGACCATTGATGACCATCATCGGCGCGCCACAGCAGGCCGCCAGGCATTCCTCTTCGCGCTTCAGGAATACACGGCCATCGGCGGTGGACTGGCCGAGCTTGACCCCGAGCTTGTTCTCGGCGTGCTTGACCAGGTCTTCGGCGCCATTGAGCCAGCAGCTGATGTTGGTACAGATCGCGACGTTGTTGCGGCCGACCTTCTCGATCTCGAACATCGAGTAGAAGCTGGCCACTTCGTACGCCCACACCGGCGGCAGATCCAGGTACTTGGCTACGCCGGCGATCAGTTCATCGCTCAGCCAGCCCTGGTTCTGCTCCTGCGCGGCATGCAGACCCTGCAACACCGCCGAGCGCTTGCGATCCGGCGGAAACTTGCTCAGCCAGTGATCAATGTGCGCGCGGGTCTTGTCGCTCAGCACCACCATCGGGTCGACGTCACGCGCCGCTTCGAAATTACCTGTCGCCTTCATTGGCCGACCTCAGCAAATGCAAAATCGTGAATTTCCAGATCCGCGGCAGCCAGCCGGTGGCGGCAGCTCGCAGGCGTTGCCTGACCGAAGTTGATCACCGGTCGACCTCGCCAAAGACCAGGTCGTAGGTACCGATCATCGCCACCACGTCACCGAGCATGTGCCCGCGGACGACCGAGTCGATCGAAGACAGGTGGGCGAAGCCCGGCGCGCGCAGATGCACGCGGAACGGCTTGTTGGCGCCGTCCGACAGCAGATAGCAGCCGAACTCGCCCTTGGGAGCCTCCACCGCGGCGTAGGTTTCACCGACGGGGACGCAATAGCCTTCGCTGAACAACTTGAAGTGGTGGATCAACGCTTCCATGTCGTCTTTCATCTCCTCCCGGCTGGGCGGAGCGACCTTGAAATTGTTGATCATGACCGGGCCCGGATTGGCCTTCAGCCACTGCACGCACTGCTTGATGATGCGGTTGGATTCACGCATCTCGGCAATACGCACCAGATATCGGTCATAGCAGTCGCCATTGGTGCCGACCGGGATATCGAAATCCACCGCATCGTACTTGGCATACGGCTGCTTCTTGCGCAGATCCCATTCAATACCCGAACCGCGCAGCATCGGACCGGTCATGCCCCACGCCAACGCGTGTTCCGGCGAGACCACGCCGATGCCGACGGTGCGCTGCTTCCAGATCCGGTTGTCGGTCAGCAGGGTTTCGTATTCGTCGACCCGCGTCGGGAACTCGCTGGTGAAGTTTTCCAGGAAATCGAGCAGCGACCCCTCGCGCGAGGCGTTCAGGCGCTTCAGCGCCTTGCCCTTGTGCCAACGCGACTCCTTGTAGCGCGGCATCTGGTCCGGCAGGTCGCGATAGACGCCGCCCGGACGGTAATAGGTGGCATGCATACGCGCGCCGCTGACCGCTTCATAGCAGTCCATCAGCTCTTCGCGTTCGCGGAAGGCGTACAGCATCACCGCCATCGCACCCAGATCGAGCCCGCAGGCGCCCAGCCACATCAGGTGATTGAGGATGCGGGTGATCTCGTCGAACATCGTGCGGATGTACTGCGCGCGTTCCGGCGCACGGATCCCCAGCAGGTTCTCGATCGCGAGCACATAGGCATGCTCGTTGCACATCATCGACACGTAATCCAGCCGGTCCATATATCCGATCGACTGGTTGAACGGCTTGGATTCGGCCAGCTTCTCGGTACCCCGATGCAGCAGACCCACATGCGGGTCGGCGCGCATGACGGTCTCGCCATCCATTTCCAGAATCAGGCGCAGCACACCGTGCGCAGCCGGATGCTGGGGACCGAAATTCATCGTGTAGTTGCGGATTTCCTTGCGACTTTCGGCCGTATTGCTTGCAAAGGCCTGCGACGCCTGATGGAACTCACTCACTTGCTTGCCTCCGCCTGGGCGCTCTCGCCGGCTGCAGTCTGCAAGCCAGCGTCGTCACGAATGACCCGCGGCACTCCGACCCGCGGCTCGACCGATGTCACCGGCTCGTAGATCACGCGCTTCTTTTCTTCGTCGTAGCGCACTTCGACATTGCCGATCAGCGGGAAGTCCTTGCGGAACGGATGGCCGACAAAACCGTAGTCGGTCAGGATCCGACGCAGGTCCGGGTGACCTTCGAAGATCACGCCGAACAGGTCGAACGCCTCACGCTCGAACCAGTTCACACCCGCCCACACGTCGGTCAGCGAGGCCACCACCGGCAGCTCTTCGCTCGGCGCATAGCAACGCATGCGCAACAGCTGGTTGTTGCGGTAGGAGCGCAGCTGCGCGACCACGGCAAACCGCTGCTGCGGCATCGGCTGCGGCTGCGCGCCATCGGACGTCTCGCCGGTCGGGAATTCACCCCAGGCAAAGCGGCCAACCGCGCTGCCCTCGACTCCGCGACTGAAACCGTGCGCGGAAACGTCCGAGGTATCCCATTCGGCACTGCCGTAACCGAGATAGTCCACGCCACACAGGTCGACCAGCTGCTCGAAACCGAATTCGTCACGCAGCGCCAGAGCCGTGGCGCGCCAGTCGGCGACCGGCACTTCCAACGTCACTTCGCCGCGCGATTCGACCACGAAGACCCGGGCACCGGCGAAACGTGCGCCGAGTCGATCGATGAAGGAAGGTGCTTGCTGTGCCATGGGGGCTTGGCGTGCTCTTGATAGGTGAAGGGAATTCAGCGGGCGATGGTCTGTGTGCGCCAGATCTTCTTCTGCAACTGCAAGATGCCGTAGACCAGCGCTTCAGCAGTGGGCGGACAGCCCGGCACATACACATCCACCGGCACCACGCGATCACAACCGCGCACCACCGAGTAGGAATAATGGTAATAGCCGCCGCCGTTGGCGCAGCTGCCCATCGAAATGACCCACTTGGGATCCGGCATCTGGTCATAGACCTTGCGCAGCGCCGGAGCCATCTTGTTGACCAGCGTACCGGCCACGATCATCACGTCGGCCTGACGCGGCGAGGGGCGGAACACCACGCCATAACGATCCAGATCCAGGCGCGAGGCGCCGGCATGCATCATTTCCACCGCACAGCAGGCCAGGCCAAAGGTCATCGGCCACATCGAACCGGTACGCGCCCAATTCAGCAGCGCATCGACGCTGGTGGTCACATATCCCTTTTCGAGCAACGGGTTCTCACCTTCGGGGCGCAGGATGTCATCCACCCGCCCTTCCGGGATCGGGTTGGTCATCAGGCCATCGAGAGTCTGAATCACTCCCATTCCAGCGCTCCCTTCTTCCAGACGTAGATAAAACCAAGAAACAGCATGCCCACGAACAGACCCATCGTGACCAGCCCTCGCCCACCCAGCTCGGTGAACACTTGGGTCCAGGGCACGATGAAGATGATTTCCAGATCGAAGACGATGAACTGGATCGCGATAAGGTAGTAGCGCACGTCGAACTTCATGCGCGCATCTTCGAACGCTTCAAAACCGCATTCGTACGGCGACAGTTTCTGGGCGTCCGGGCTGCGGGGAGCGAGGAACCTGCCGATCAGCATCAGCGTGACGCCGATACCGGTGGCGACGATCAGAAACAGCAGAGACGGCAAATATTCGGCCAGCACAGCGATTCTCTCTTGCCTCTGCCTACGCGCCTGCGGGCGCTTCAGCATGGGGGATTGACGGATACCGCAGCGGGGCGCGACCGCGCCCTGCGAACCCGCTGAAAAACAATGGTGCCCAAGAGGGGACTCGAACCCCTACGACTCTCGTCGCTACCACCTCAAGGTAGTGCGTCTACCAATTCCGCCACCTGGGCCTACGTCACGCACCAGGGTTTCCCAGTGCGCCGCGTATTGTAACCGTCTTCAGGGTTTCTGTGAGCCTTCCGCGGGCTTTTCTTCACTCTGAACCGGAATATCTGCTGCCGGCACCTGGGCTTGCGGCACTGCATCGACCGCCGGCGCCTGCGGCACCGACTGCAACCCGGCGGCCGGGGCCGGCGCGGACTCGACCGGCTGCGACATCAGCCCCAGACCCTGCCCCGCATCCGGACGGGTGCTGTGGCCGGCATACCAGGCCATGAACAGGCTGATGCCAAAGAACACCACCGCCAGCCACTTGGTGGACTTGGACAGGAAGTTGGACGCACCGCGCGAACCAAACACGGTACCGGAAGCACCGGCACCGAAGCCCGAGCCTGCGGCCGCGCCGGAACCGCGCTGCATCAGGATCAGGGCAATCATCGCGATCGCCACCAGCACATAGACCACATTGAGGATCAACATCAACATTTGAAATCCGTCCCGGACAATATTTCTTGTTAGCGACCAGCTGCCGCCTTCGCGATAGCCAGGAAATCGGCAGCCACCAGCGAGGCGCCACCCACCAGCCCTCCATCGACATCCGGCTGCGAGAACAGCTCCGCGGCGTTGTCGGGCTTGACACTGCCGCCATACAGGATCGACAGCGAATCGGCAATTCTAGCATCGCGCGCGGCGACTTCGCCACGAATGAACGCATGCACCGCCTGCGCCTGCTCCTTGCTGGCGGTGCGACCGGTACCGATCGCCCACACCGGCTCGTAGGCCACCACCGCCCCGGCAAAACCCTCGGCCCCGACCAGGTCCAGCACGGGCGCCAGCTGCGCGGCGATCACGGACTCGGTCTGCCCGGCCTCGCGCTGCTCCAGCGTCTCACCGACACACAGGATCGGCACCAGGCCGGCGCTGCGGGCGGCGGCGAATTTTCGCGCCACCAGTCCGCTGTCTTCATGGTGGTACTGGCGACGCTCCGAATGCCCCACCAGGGTGTAGCGGGCGCCGATGTCGACCAGCATCGCGGCGGAAACCTCGCCGGTAAAAGCACCCGTCTTGTTGCTGCTGACATCCTGGGCACCGAAGGCCAGGGAATCCCCGCCGAAACTTTCAATCAGCCCGGCCAGGTAAGGCACGGGCGGCAACACCACCAGCTCCACGCCGGCCAGCGGCAGCCCGGCGACCACCTGCCCGAGCAGCTCGGCAGCGAATTGACGGCTGCCATGCAGCTTCCAGTTACCGGCGACGATCTTGCGACGCATGAGCATGCATCTCCGTGAATTTGAGTGGGCAAAGCATAGCGGATGTGCCCGCCTCCGCCGGACAGGCACTGGACAGCGCGGACACTACAGGCAAATACCGCCGCAGGCACACGGCCGCGGCGGCGCTGCGAAACCTGGCACCGGCGGGCGCCAGGGCCGGACCTTACTTCAGCTTGATCTCGCGCAGGCGCTCTTCCAGGAAGCCGTGGGCGGTGATCGGTTCCGGGTAGCGGCTGGGATTCTCGGCGGTGATGCACGAGGGCAGCACATCGATCAGGAAATCCGGATTCGGATGCAGGAAGAACGGCACCGAATAGCGCGGCTGGCGCGCCTGGTCGCCCGGAGGATTGACCACGCGGTGGATCGTCGAGGGATACACATGGTTGGTGAGGCGCTGCAGCATGTCACCGATGTTGACCACGATGGTGTCGGCATCGGAGGTGAACGGAACCCACTTGCCCTCGTGCGACTGCACCTCCAGCCCCGCGGCACTGGCGCCGACCAGCAGGGTGATGAAGTTGATGTCGCCATGGGCACCGGCGCGCACGTTGGGGATGTCGTCGGCCGTGATCGGCGGGTAATGGATCGGCCGCAGGATCGAGTTGCCGTTGTCGGTCTTGTCGGCGAAATAGTTCTCCGGCAGACCGATATGCAGCGCCAGCGCCGACAGCACGCGTGAGCCCAGGTTATCCAGCGCCTGGTAGAGACCGTAGCCCGCTTCGCGGAACCCGGGAACCTCGCTCGGCCACAGGTTCGGCGGCATCACATCGCGGTACCGGGAGTCGTCCGGAATCTCGCGGCCGATATGCCAGAACTCCTTCAGGTCGAAGTGCTTGGACCCCTTGGCCGTCTCCACGCCGAACGGGGTATAGCCGCGCGCACCGCCGCCGCCGGCCACGTGGTACTTCTTCTTCGTCTCTTCAGGCAGCGCGAAGAATGCCTTGAAAGCCTGATAGGCGGCGTCGATGTCGGCCTGGGGAATGCCGTGATTGCGGATGCCAGCAAAGCCCCATTCGCGGTAGGCCGCCCCCAGCTCAGCCACGAACGCGTCGCGGTCGGTGTCGAAACGGGTGATGTCGAGGGTGGGGATCTGGCTCACAGCGATTCCTGCTTGTTCGTGGTGGTCGGTGGGCCAGCTGTGGCCCGGCTGAACATTGTGACAGATCGGACCAGACACGCCATCGATACCTGGATACAAACCGATACAATGCGCGCGCCCGGATGGCCACAACGGGTCAACGGCCACGCTCATGCGCCGCCTCCCCCAACGTCGCCCGGTCCGCTCCATGGATACCCAGCTCTGCTCCTCCACGCCAACGGCGTTGCGCTGGCTCACGCCGGCAGGACTGGACCTGTGTCCGCCAGACAGCAACGCGGCGGCCAGCGCGGGCCCCCACGACCTGTCGGCCCGGCCTGCACACCTGTCCCCTCCCGACCCCGCGCGCCCACGCAACGCACGGGATGCGCTGCCGTGATCCCGCAGGCAGTGACGACGGCCGCTGGCGCAGACCACGAGCGTTTTCCCACACATGGACTGTCTCCGATAAACGTGCCACTGAAAATTCTCCACACCGAGGCTGCCACGGGATTTGGCGGGCAGGAGATCTACATCTACCGCCACATGCTGGCCATGCGCGAGCGCGGCCATGACGTCTCGCTGCTGTGCCAGCCCGGCGCCCGGCTGGGCGAGATGGCGGGCGAAGCCGGCTTCACCGTGCACACGCTGAAGATGGGCGGCCTGCTGCGCCTGCTGCGCCTGCTGCGCGGAATCTGCCGGGTCTGGCGCCTGGTGCGCCGCCACGGCTATGACGTGGTCAACACCACCAGCCGCCGCGACAGCCTGATCGCCGCCACTGGCGCCCGTCTGGGCGGCACGCCGCTGGTGGTGCGCTCGCGCCACCTGATGAGCCCGATCAACTCGCTGCTGACCTATACCACCCTGCCCCACCGGGTGATGACGGTGAGCAGCTTCGTCAAGAAGCTGATGGTCAGCCGCGGCATCGAAGAATCACATGTGGGCATCGTCCCGCCGATTGCGGTGCCGCCGCAATGGTCGCAGATCGCCAAGCGCGACCCTTGGCAATGCCTGCAGGACACCCGCGCGGAAGTGCGCGCGGAACTGGGCTTCACTGAAGAGCAGATCGTGGTCGGCTGTGTCGCCGTGCTGCGCGAGCCAAAAGGACACCTTGACCTGTTGCAGGCGATCGCGCCGCTGTGCCGCGCCGATCCACGCGTGCACCTGGTGGTCGTCGGTGACGGCCAGCCGGTGATGGATCGCCTGATCGCCCTGCGCGAGCAGCTGGGCATCGCCGCGCAGGTGCATCTGCTCGGCTACCGCCAGGGCGCTTGCCGGCTGATGACCGGCTTCGATATCTTCGCCCTCGCCACCCACAAGGAAGCCGCCGGCACGGTGTTCCTGGAAGCGGCCTACGTCGGCGTACCGATCGTCGCCACGCGTGTTGGTGGCGTGCCGGAAATGGTGGTGGAAGGCAGCAATGCCCTGCTCACGCCACTGGGCGACCAGGCGGCATTGACCGGGGCGCTGCGCACCCTGATCGAGCAGCCCGAACGCCGGCAGCAGATGGGCCTGGCCGGCTGGAAATGGATGCGCAGCGCCCACCGCTTCACCCCGACCGGTCACTCCGAGGCGACCGAACACTATTACCACCAGTGGTTGAAGGAACTGGGCCATGGCCAACGCTAGATCCGTCCCGGTGCTGATGCACCACCATGTCTCGCCCTCGCCCGGGATGATCACGGTCTCGCCGGAAAACTTCGAGAGCCAGATCGCATGGCTCGCGGCCGATGGCTGGACCTCGCTGACCCTGGACCAGTACGCCGATTTCCTGGCGGGCAAACCGACCCCGCGCAAGTCGATCGTGATCACCTTCGATGACGGCTACCTGGACAACTGGGTGTACGCGCACCCGATCCTGGCCAAGTACGGCATGCGCGCGGTGGTGTTCGTGGTCACCGGCTGGATCGGCGAAGGCGCCGTGCGCCCGCACGCCGGCCAGCCCGGCGCCACCCTGCCCGCAACCCCGGACCATCGCGGCTGCGAGGCGGCGATCCTGCGAGAGAACCGCGCGGACGAGGTGATGATGCGCTGGAGCGAGGCGCGCGCGATGATCGCCGCCGGCACCTTCGAGGTGCATTGCCACACGCACACGCACACCCGCTGGCTCAAGCAGGACATCTCCCGCGAACAAAAGTGCCAGGGCATCCGCGGCGACCTGGCGGTGGCACGCCAGGTGTTGCAGCAGCAGCTGGGTGAGGTCTCAGACACGCTGTGCTGGCCGTACGGCGATTTCGACGAGGACTACGTGCAGATCGCGCGGACACAGGGCTTCAAATACCTGCATACCACCCACCCGTTCGGCCGCAACGTGGTCGGTGGCGATCCGGAACACATCTACCGGTTCGCGATCCGCAACCGCCCGGCCAGCTGGCTGCGCAAGCGCATCGCCTGCAGCTACCACCCGCTGGTCGCGCCGCTGTTCAACCGCTTCAAGGCGAAGAAAAAGAAGATGGTGGCGGGGCCGTAGTCCGCCCCTGCCCTGCAACGGAAACGCCCCGGTCTGCCGGGGCGTTTCCGCTTCCAACCCACGGGTGGATCAGGCCACCGCCGCGGCCTTCACTGCCGCCGACAGGTGGTCCAGCGTGGACTGCATCAGTTCGGCACTGTCCGCCTCGACGGTGACACGCACCACCGGCTCGGTGCCCGAGGGACGCAGGAACGCGCGCCCACGGCCCTTGACCGCCTGCTGCGCGGCGGCCAGTGCGGCCTGCACGCTCTCGGCCTGCACGGTCGCCTTGGCCGCACCCTGCAACCGCACATTGACGGTCTTCTGCGGCACCTTGTTCAACATCGACAGCACCTGACGCAGCGAGGTGCCGTCACGACGCAGCACCTCCAGCACCTGCAACGCACTGACAATGGCGTCACCGGTGGTGGCGCGATCCAGGCACAGCAGGTGGCCCGAAGCCTCGCCACCGAGCACGCCACCTCCACTTATCAGCGCCTGATGCACGTACCGGTCGCCGACATTGCTGCGCACAAAGTCGATGCCCAGCCGACCCAGTGCCTGCTCCAGGCCGTAGTTGGTCATCAACGTACCGACCACCGCACCGCGCAAGCGGCCACTGGCCTGCCAGGCACGGGCCAGGATGAAAAGCAGGTCGTCGCCATCGGCCGGGTTGCCCTGGTCATCGACCATCAGCACCCGGTCACCATCGCCATCGAAGGCGATGCCGATATCGGCACCGACTTCACGCACCTTGGCCGCCAGGTTGTCGATATGCATCGAGCCGACGCCATCATTGATGTTCACGCCATTGGGCTCGGCACCGATGGTGACCACCTCGGCCCCCAGTTCGCGGAACAGCAACGGCGCGATGTGGTAGGTGGCGCCATGGGCGCAATCCAGCACCACCTTCAGTCCGCGCAGATAGAAATCGCGTGGCACGCTGGCCTTGCAGAATTCGATATAGCGCCCGACCGCATCGCGCGCGCGCATGGCCTTGCCCAGCCGGTCCGACTCCACCGTGGTGAACGGCGCATCGAGCGCGGCCTCCAAGGCCAGCTCGGTGGCGTCATCGAGCTTTTCGCCTTCGGCCGAAAAGAACTTGATGCCGTTGTCGTAGTGCGGGTTGTGCGAGGCACTGATCACAATGCCGGCATCGGCGCCCAGGGTATGGGCGAGGAACGCCACCGCCGGGGTCGGCATCGGCCCCAGCAGCTGCACATCGGCACCGGCGGCCACCAGTCCGGCCTCCAGCGCGGCTTCGAACATGTAACCGGAAATGCGGGTGTCCTTGCCGATCACCACCGTAGGACGGCGCCCGGTACGCTCGACCAGCACCCGCCCCAGGGCATTGCCCAGGCGCAGCACGAAGTCCGCGGAGATCACCCCCTGCCCGACCCGGCCGCGGATGCCGTCGGTCCCAAAATACTTGCGACCACTCATCAGACGGCCGCCGGATCGACCGCGGGCCTGGGCTGGCGCATCAGCATCGCCAGCAGCCCGGCCAGACGCTCACGCATCTGGCGGCGGTCGCAGATCTGGTCGATGGCACCGTGCTCGAGCAGGAACTCCGAACGCTGGAAACCTTCAGGCAGCTTCTCGCGCACGGTCTGCTCGATCACGCGCGGGCCGGCAAAACCGATCAGCGCGTGCGGCTCGGCGATATTGATATCGCCCAGCATCGCGAACGAGGCCGATACGCCGCCGGTGGTGGGATGGGTGAGCACCGAGATGAACGGCAGCCCGGCCTGGCGCAACTTGCCCAGTGCGGCCGAGGTCTTGGCCATCTGCATCAGCGAGAACAGCCCTTCCTGCATGCGCGCGCCGCCGCTGGCGGAGAAGCACACATAGGGGGCGCCGAGCTCCAGCGCGGTTTCCGCGGCCAGCGAGAAACGCTCACCGACCACCGAGCCCATCGAACCGCCCATGAAGGCGAAATCGAACGAAGCGGCGACCAGGGGGTTGCCCTTGAGCTGACCGCGCATGGCGATCAGCGCGTCGTACTCGCCGGTGTTCTTCTGGCTGGCCTTGATCCGCTCGACGTACTTCTTCTGGTCCCTGAATTTCAGCACGTCGGTCGGCCCCAGACGGGCGGCGATCTCGGTGGTGCTGCCGGCATCGAACAGCGCGGCCAGCCGCGCGCGCGCGCGGATCGCCATGTGGTGTCCGCACTTGGGACACACTTCCAGGTTCTCCTCCAGCTCGGGACGGTAGAGCGCAGCGCCACAGCTGCTGCACTTCTCCCACAGGCCCTCGGGGACACTGCGCTTCTTGCTCGGGGTGTTGTCGGTACGGATGCCGGACGGCATCAACTTGCTGAGCCAACTCATGCGGGATGACGGTTCCGTTCAGGGCGGCCCAACGGCCGCGACAGGGCGGACAGTCTAGCTCACCACCGCGACCCCGGTGCAGGTGCAGGCAAGGCCGCCACCGCCATCGCCACGGCCCGCAAACCATGCCCTGGCGTACGTTTCGCCGGCCCGGCGACCGCCAGTGCGGCGCCGGACACCACGCTCAGCGCGCGTCCAGTGCCTGTCGCAGCGGCCGCAGGAATGCGGCAGCCAACATAGCCGCCTCGACGGGGCTGGCCGCGCCTGCCATCGCCGACACCAGCGCGCTGCCCACCACCACGCCGTCGGCATCCACCGCCATGGCCGCCGCACTGGCCGCATCACTGATGCCGAACCCGGCCACCACCGGCACCTGCGCCTGCTGCCGCACCGCCCGCAGACGCGCACCGGCCGTGTGACTGTCCAGACGCTCCGAGGCTCCGGTCACACCGGCAAAGCTGACGTAATAGAGATAGCCCTGTGCGATCGCGCACAGCTTGCCAATGCGCGCGTCGGTCGTGGTCGGGGCGGCCAGCAGGATCAGCCCCAGCCCGGCCGCGGTGAAGGCATGCCGGGTTTCGTCGGCCTCCTCCGGCGTCAGGTCCACCAGCAGCACCCCGTCCACTCCGGCGGCGACCGCTTCCCGGGCGAAATGCGCCGCCCCCCGGATCTCGACCGGATTGAGATAGCCCATCAGCACCACCGGTGTCCGTACGTCCTGCTCGCGGAAACGGGCCACCGCATCGAGTACATAGCGCATGCCGGCTCCCCGCGCCAACGCCCGTTCGGAGCTGCGCTGGATGGTCGGGCCATCGGCCATCGGATCGGAAAACGGCACCCCCAGCTCCAGCAGGTCGGCACCGGCTTCCACCAGCGCGTGCATCACCGGCACCGTCGCTTCCAGTGCGGGATCGCCCGCGGTAATGAAAGGGATCAACGCCTTGCGTGCGGAGGCGCGCAGGCGGGCGAAGCATTCGTCAATCCGGTTCACAGCCATCTCAGCCACATCCTTCAATCAGTTCAACCGCAGCCGGCGGGCCCGGCGGTTCGAGCGCACCCGCCCGTCCAGTGGTTACTGCCGCAACGCGGGCCGGAAGCGGCGCTATGGCCGGCGCAGGCACGCCTCGCGCAACGTGAACGCTCACAGCACCAGCCCCTCGCGGGCGGCGATGGTATGCACGTCCTTGTCGCCACGGCCGGACAGGTTGCACAGCACCAGCGCGTCCTTGGGCAACTCCCGCGCCAGCTTGATCGCCTGCGCCACCGCATGGCTGGATTCCAGCGCCGGCAGGATGCCCTCGGTGAGCGTCAGGCGGTGGAACGCGGCCAGCGCTTCCTCGTCGGTGATGCCCAGGTACTGCGCCCGGCCAGTGTCGGACAGGAACGCATGCTCCGGGCCGACGCCGGGGTAGTCCAGCCCCGCCGAGATCGAATGGGTTTCGGTGATCTGGCCGTCGTCATCGCACAGCACGTAGGTGCGGTTGCCGTGCAGCACGCCCGGGCGACCGGCCGAGATCGACGCGGCATGGCGACCGGTATGGATGCCGTCGCCGGCCGCTTCGGCGCCGTAGATCTTCACTTCGCGATCGTTGAGGAACGCATGGAACAGGCCAATGGCGTTGGAACCGCCGCCGACGCAGGCGGTGATCGCATCGGGCAGTCGGCCGTAGTCCTCCAGCATCTGCGCCCGCGCCTCGCGGCCGACGATGGCGTTGAAGTCGCGCACCATGCGCGGATACGGGTCCGGGCCGGCGACGGTGCCGATGATGTAGAAGGTGTCGCGCACATTGGTCACCCAGTCGCGCATGGCCTCGTTGAGCGCGTCCTTGAGCGTGGCCGAGCCGCTGGACACCGGCACCACCGTGGCGCCCAGCAGTTTCATCCGGTAGACGTTGATCTTCTGCCGCTCGATATCGGTGGCGCCCATGTACACCACACATTCCAGCCCGAGCCGCGCGGCCACCGTGGCCGAGGCCACGCCATGCTGGCCGGCACCGGTCTCGGCGATGATCCGGGTCTTGCCCATGCGACTGGCCAGCAGCGCCTGGCCGATGGTGTTGTTGATCTTGTGCGCGCCGGTGTGGTTCAGGTCTTCGCGCTTGAGCAGGATCTGCGCCCCGCCCACCTCGCGGCTGAGCCGTTCGGCGTGGTAGATCGGGCTCGGCCGGCCGACGTAGTGCTTCAGATCCTTGTCGTAGGCCGCGATGAAGGCGGGGTCGACCCGCGCCTGGTCATAGGCGGCCGCCAGTTCCTGCAGCGGCCCGACCAGCGTCTCGGCGACAAAGCTGCCACCAAAGCGGCCGAAGTGGCCGGCTGCATCGGGATAGGCATGGAAGTCGGCAGGGAAAGGCGCAGTCATGGCATCGGTCAACGGAAGGACAGGTCTGCACTTTAACGCACGGATCAGCACACAAAAATCGATAAAGACTGACATTTGTGTTAGATAAACTCACATGAGCCGCTTGCGTACCCTGCCCTCCCTCAACGCCCTGCGGGCGTTCGAGGCCGCCGCCCGCCTGTGCAGCGTCAGCCTGGCCGCCGCCGAGCTGCACGTGACCCACGGCGCCGTCAGCCGGCAACTGAAGCTGCTGGAAGAGGAAATGGGGATGGCGCTGTTCGAACGCGAGGGGCGCGGCATCCGCCCCAACCAGGCTGGACAGCGGTTGCAGGAGGCCGCCTCTGCCGCGTTTTCCCGGCTGCAGGCAACGGTGGCGCAGCTGCGGCATCCGCCACGTTCAAACGCGCTGGTACTGGGGTGCCCCGGCAGCGTATTGGCGCGCTGGATGATCCCGCGGCTGCAATCACTGCAACAGGCGTTGCCCCAGCTGACCTTGCACCTGTCCGCGCAGCAGGGCGATTTCACTGCGCAACTGGAAGGCTTGGATGCGGCATTGCTGCTCGGCCAGGCGCCTTGGCCGGCGGGCTGGGAGGTGCATGTGCTGGCGCCCGAACGCATCGGCCCGGTATTGAGCCCGGCCCTGGCGCAGGCCGCCACTTTACGCGACGAGGCGCCGGCCGCGCTGCTGCAATGCAATCTGCTGCATACCGCCTCGCGCCCGCAGGCATGGCCCACCTGGGCGCTGGCAACTGGCCTGGATCCGGCCCAGCTGCGCTACGGCACCGGGTTCGAGCACTTGTATTACCTGCTGGAAGCGGCGGTGGCCGCGATCGGCGTGGCGATCGCGCCCGCCCCACTGGTCGCCGAAGACCTGGCCAGTGGGCGCCTGATCGCACCCTGGGGCTTCATCGAGACCACCGGCTGCTGGGCGCTGTGCGCCCCGGCCGGGAAAAACGATGAGCGCGTGGCAGCACTGGCAACCTGGCTGCAATCGGAACTGGCCGGCTGACGACCGGCAGCAAACCACGGCGGCCGTGCAGCCCCGCATGGCGGCAAACCGCCGCGCCGCCGCCCAGCGGCGGGCACCCGCCGGCCCCCATCACAGCGACAGTTCGTGGCAATCGGCCCGCCGTACTTCCTCGACAAACTTGCGCATCTTGTAGCCGTCCTTGATTCCCGGCTCGGACTCGATGCCACTGGACACATCCACCCCCCACGGCAAGGTGGCAACGATCGCATCGAACACATTCTCCGGCTTGATCCCGCCGGCCAACAGGAACGGACGATGCAGGCCGGTCGGCAGTTGCGACCAGTCGAACGCCACCCCGGTACCGCCGCCACCGCCCGGGGCGTGGCTGTCAAACAGGAAACCGGCGGCAGTCGGATACGCCAGGTGCAACGCGCGGGCGGTCACCTCCTCCTTGCCCCCCATCGCCACCGCCTTGAGATACGGCATGTTGAAGCTGCGGCAGAAGGATTCCTCCTCCTGCCCGTGAAACTGCAGCAGGGTCGGGCGCACCGTGCGCAACACCTCGCGCACTTCTTCCTTGCTGTTGTCGCGGAACAGCGCCACCACATCGACCATCGGCGCGGTGGCCTGGCGCATGGCGCGGGCTTCGGCAGGCGCCACCCGGCGCGGGCTGTTCCTGGCGAAAATGAATCCGACCGCGTCCACGCCCAATTCGCCGGCCAAGCGGATATCACCGGCGCGGGTCATGCCGCAGAACTTGATACGGGTGCGATACAGCGTTCGACTCACAGCGTGACCTCGGCAGGCAACTGCCAGTTGTCCGGATACAACGGTCCAACAAAAACCAGTCCCTGGGGCGGCGCCGTCGGGCCGGCCTGGGTGCGGTCGCGAAGGGCCAACACCTCGCCGATCCACGACACCGGTTTCTCACCTGCACCGACCAGGATCAGGGATCCGACGATATTGCGCACCATGTGATGAAGGAATGCATTGGCCCGCACCTCCACCTCCACGATCTCGCCGTGGCGGCTGACGCGGATCGACTGCAATTCGCGGCGCGCATGCAGCGCCTGGCACTGGATGCTGCGGAAGGAACTGAAGTCGTTCTCGCCCAGCAGCGCCTGCGCGGCCTGGTCCATCAGCCGGGCATCCAATGGCCGCCGCTCCCAGCTCAAGGTCTGCCGGTACAGCGCCGGCCGCACCTGGCGATTGAGCAACCGGTAACGGTAGCGGCGCGCCCGTGCGGAAAAGCGCGCATGGAAATCCTCGGCCACCGGCACGCACCAGCGCACCGCGACTGAACGTGGCAGCCGGGTGGTGGTACCCAGCGTCCAGCCATGCGGAGCACGGACAACGTCGGTATCGAAGTGGACCACCTGGCATTCACCGTGCACACCGGCATCGGTACGGCCGGCGCAGACCACGCTCACCGGAGCATCGGCCACGGAGCCCAGCGCCGCCTGCAAGGCCGCCTGCACGCTTGGACAGCCGTTCTCACCGAGCTGCTGCCAGCCCTTGAAGTCGCTGCCGTCATACTCCACGCCCAGCGCGTAACGCATCTTCAAACCTCTGAATCGTTGATGCCGATGGCCCGGGGCCGGTGCGGCGGATCAGCCGGCGTCGCGCTCGGACCACACCGCCAACTCGTTGCCGCCCGGCTCGGTGAAATGGAAACGGCTGCCGCCAGGAAAGGTGAATACCGGCCGGACAATCGTGCCCCCGTGCAGACCGACCGCCTGCAGCAGCGGCGCCAGCTCCGCGGCATACAACACCAGCAGCGGCGCGCCGCCGGTCGCCGTCAGCGGCTGGCCCCGGAAGAAGCCCCCCTGCAGCCGGCCATCGTCAAATGCGGTGTAGTCCGGGCCGTAGTCCTGGAACCGCCAACCGAAGACCTGCTCGAAGAACGCGCGGCTGGCGGCCGGATCGGTGGAGGCGAACTCGACATAGTCGATCCGGCGCTCGCGCCCTGCTGCCGCCGGATCGGGCGCGGTCACCGCAGCCGCCCAAGCAGTTCCGCCGCTTCGGCACAGGCTTGCGGGTCAGTACCCAGCGCCACTTCGTTGAGCAGTGTGCGCGCGGTTTCGGCATCGCCCAGGTCCATATAGGCAATCGCCAGCTCCAGACGGTCGCGACCCGCCGGTGCCGGATCCAGCGACACCGCGGCCGATGGATCGAGGTCACGCCATTGGCCCGACGCATCGGTGACGAACACCTCCATCCCGTCGCTTGTTTCTTCGGCCTGCGACAGCGGTGCAGGCGCGTCTTCAACCGGCTCTCCCAGCATCGGCGGCGGCACCTGGAAACCGGCTTCGGCCACGTCCTCATCCTCGCGCGCCAGCCGCTCGTCGTGCTCGCGCTCGTCCAGGGTCGGCATATCGACCACGGCTGGCATCATTGCCGCCGACGGCATCGCCGACGCCAGTTCACTGCGGTTGAATCCGTGCCGTGACAGCGGCGGCAGTGGCGATGGCTTGCGCCGGCGCGACAGCCACCCTGCAACCGCGGCCAGTGCCAGCAGCACCAGCCCGGCCCACAGCCATGCCGGAGTCGCATTGGCCTGCGCGGCGCCGGGCGCCTGGGCCAGGCGCTGCTGCGCGGCGGCCAGATCGGTGTCCTTCATCGCGATCAGGGTCTGTTGCTGCTTCTGCAGCTTTTCCAGATCGGCCACCCGATCGCGCAATTCCTGCAGCTCCGCATCGCGGGCGGCGAGATCTTCCTTCGCCTGTTGCAACTGTTCGTTCGCCAGCATGTCACCCTCGCCGCCGGCCTCGAGACCGGTTGTCGTTCCTGCAGTCTGTTGCGCAGCGGCCACTGCCGGTGCGATTTCCAACCGCGCGCCGGAGCTCGCTGTCGCCGGAGCCGCGTTTCCGGTGGTGGCAACCGCATCGGTGGTTGCCGGCTGCGGAATCGGCGCACGCGCCTGCCGCCACTGCGCCGTCTGCTGATTGACGATCGCACGCGCCTGGGCCACGTCCACCTGCGCCAGCTCGTCCTGCCGCGGGGTGCGCAACACCACCCCCTGTTTGAGCAGGTGCATGTTGCCGCGGATGAAGGCTTCCGGGTTCGCCTGTACCAGCGCGACCATGGTCTGGTCCAGCGAGTGGCCGTTTTCCCGCGCCAGCCCAGCGGCAATCTGCGACAGCGTCTGTCCGCGCTGCACCGGCACCGGCTCGCCACCGGCTGCCGGGGGGCGCGCTGTCGCGGATTCGGCACGCGGCGTACGCGCGGCAGGAACGGCTGCAACCGGTGGCACTGCGGCCGGCACTTCGGGGCTGCGGATGATGGTATTGGTCGGCGCGGGCGCCGGCGCCTGGATGGCCGGCTCGGCAATCGCGGTCGCGGTCTGCGGTGCGTCCATCAGCGCCGAATATTCGCGCACCAGCCGGCCCTGGCCCCAGTCGACCTCGATCAGGAAGCCCAGCGTGGGCACCTGTACCGGAGTGACGCTGGTGACGCGGATCACCGCCCGCCCGCTGGCATCCTGCGCGAAGCGGAACTGCAGTTCGCTGACCAGTCCTTGCGGACGCGCCAACCCGACCCGCTCAAACGTGACCGGCGACGCCAGGGCGACATGGGCGTTTTCCAGCTCCGCCGGATCGCTGTAGATCACCGGAATTTCGGCAACCAGCGGCTGTCCCGGTTTGGACAGCACGCGGATGTCACCCAGCCCCAGGGCCATCGCGGCACTGCTGAACAGCGCCAGGACCAATGCGAGCACAGCTTGTTTCGAGCGCATGGCGCTCCTGCCCCTGTTTTTCATGACGGCCAATATAGCGGCTTGCCCGGTTTTCGAATACCGCGGCGCCCGCACGGGATGCCGGCCCGGAGGCCGGCACCGCAAAACCTCAACCGCCGTTGATGACCAGCTCGGCCAACTGCACCGCGTTCAAGGCCGCACCCTTGCGGATGTTGTCCGACACGATCCACAGATTGAGCCCGCGCGGATGCGAGATGTCCTCGCGGATGCGGCCCACATACACCGCATCGGTGCCGGAGGCGTGGGTGACCGGGGTCGGATAGCCGCCGGCCTTGCGCTCGTCGACCACCTCCACCCCCGGCGAGCGGGCCAGCAGCTCACGCGCCGCTTCGGCGGTGACCTTCTTCTTCGTTTCGATCGCCACGGCTTCGGAGTGGCCGTAGAACACCGGCACGCGCACGGCGGTCGGATTCACCATGATGCTGTCGTCGCCAAGAATCTTGCGGGTCTCCCACACCAGCTTCATTTCTTCCTTGGTGAAACCGTTGTCGAGGAAATCATCGATATGCGGGATCAGGTTGAAGGCGATCTGCACCGGGAAACGCTGCGGGTCGATCTGCTGGAAGCTGAGCAGCTGGCCGGTCTGCTTGCCCAGCTCCTCCATTGCCGAGCGACCACCGCCAGAGACCGACTGGTAGGTGCAGACATTGATGCGTTCGATGCCGTACGCGCGGTGCAGCGGCGCCAGGGCGACCAGCATCTGCATGGTCGAGCAGTTCGGATTGGCGATGATCCCGCGCGGTCGGTTCCTGGCCGCCTGCGGGTTCACTTCGGAAACCACCAGCGGTACGTCATCGTCGTAGCGGAAGGCCGAGGAATTGTCGATCACCACCGCACCGGCGGCGGCGAACTTCGGGCCGTATTCCTTGGACACGCTGCCCCCCGCCGAGAACAGGGCGATATCGACCCCGGCCGGATCGAACGTGGCCAGGTCCTGGATCACGATCTTTGCGCCCTCGTACTCCACTTCGCCGCCGGCTGAACGCTCGGAGGCGAGCAGGCTCAACGTGGCGATCGGGAACTTGCGCTCGGCAAGGATCGACAACAGGGTCTCGCCAACGGCGCCGGTGGCACCGACGACAGCGACGTGGAAACGACGGGTTTCATTGCTCATGGGGGTGTACTCGAAGAGGAAAGGGAAACAGGAAACGGGACAGGAACCAACGCCAGGCCGGGTGCGGGGAACCTCCAACAGGCACCGCGGAGGTTCCCTAGCGTTTGTCCAGATCGGTTTTTTTGCCGCGCACGGTCACGCCACCGGCTTTCGCGGCGGCCACGGCGTCGGCATTGATCGCGCTGGCAGGATGGCCGGCATCCGGGCCGTGGCCCAGCGCGGCGATCAGGTTGTCCACGGCCAACTGCACCATGGCCCGGCGGGTGGCCAGCGAGGCGCTGCCGATATGCGGGGTCAATACGATATTGCGCAGCGCCAGCAGTTCCGGCCGCACCTGCGGCTCGCCTTCGTAGACATCCAGCCCGGCGGCGGCCAGCCTGCCGTTGGCCAGCGCATCGGCCAAGGCCAGTTCGTCGACGAGACCGCCGCGGGCGATATTCACCAGCGTGGCGGTCGGCTTCATTTTCGCCAATGCGGCGGCATCGACCAGATGATGGTTGTGCGGCGTGTAGGGCAGCACCAGCAGCAGATGGTCGGCGCGCGCCAGCAGCTCCTCGAAACCGGTGTAAACGGCCCCGACGTCCTGCTCCAGCGCGACGGGCAGGCGTGAGCGGTTGTGGTACAGCACCTTCATGCCGAAACCGTGGTGGGCGCGGCGGGCGATCGCCTGGCCGATCCGGCCCATGCCGACAATACCCAGCGTGGCGCCATGGATATCGGCGCCGAGCATGGTGGTGAACGACCACTGCCGCCACTGCCCGTCGCGCAGCCAGCGCTCGGACTCGGTGATCCGGCGCGCGGCGGCCATCAGCAGCGCAAACCCGAGATCGGCGGTGGTTTCGGTCAGGACATCCGGGGTGTTGCTGGCGAGGATGCCGGCGGCGCCGAGCGCCTCGACATCCAGGTTGTTGTAGCCCACGCCGACATTGGCGATGGCGCGAAGATGCGCGGCACCGGCGATTTCAGCCGCCCCGACAGACTCGTTGAGGGTGACCAGCGCGCCGTCCACCCCGCCCAGCCGGGCGGTGATATCCGCACTGCTGTGGGCGGTGACCTCAACCGTGGGCACCACCTCGAAGTACGCCTCCAGCTGCGCGACGATATCGTCGAACAGCGGTTGCGATACCCAGACGCGGGGCCGCCGGTCAGCCATCGACCGAGCCGGGAATACGCGGCGTCATCGGGCCGACATCGCCGCATTGCGCGCGGTGGCGCAGGGCCTGGTCCATCAGCACCAGCGCCATCATCGCCTCGGCGATCGGGGTGGCGCGGATGCCCACGCACGGGTCGTGGCGGCCGGTGGTGATCACCTCCACCGCGTTGCCTGCCGTATCCACCGTCGCGCCAGGCAGGCGCAGGCTGGAGGTGGGCTTGAGCACGATCGAGGCAGTGACCTGCTGGCCGGTGGAAATGCCGCCGAGGATGCCGCCGGCATGGTTGGACTGGAAGCCGTCCGGGGTGATCAGGTCACGGTGACCGGTGCCTTTCTGCGCGGCACTGGCGAAGCCGTCGCCGATCTCCACGCCCTTGACCGCGTTGATGCTCATCAGCGCCGCGGCCAGATCGCCGTCGAGCTTGCCGTAGACCGGCTCGCCCCACCCCGGTGGCACGCCATCGGCGACCACATTGACGCGTGCGCCGACCGAATCGCCGGACTTGCGCAGTGCATCCATGTACGCCTCCAGCGCCGGCACCTGCACGGGGTCGGGCCAGAAGAACGGATTGTCTTCCACCGCCGACCAGTCGAATCCGGCCGGGGTGATCTCGCCCAGCTGCGAGAGGTAGCCGCGCACGGTCACACCGAAGCGCTGCGCCAGCCACTTCTTGGCGATCACCCCGGCCGCCACGCGCATGGTGGTCTCGCGCGCCGAGGAACGGCCGCCGCCGCGCGGGTCACGGATGCCGTACTTCTGCCAGTAGCTGTAATCGGCATGGCCCGGGCGGAACTGCGCGGCGATGTTGCGGTAGTCCTTGCTGCGCTGGTCGGTGTTGCGGATCAGCAGCGCGATCGGGGTGCCGGTGGTGCGGCCTTCGTAGACGCCGGACAGGATTTCGACCTCATCGGCCTCACGCCGCGCCGAAGTGTGCCGGCTCCTGCCGGTGGCCCGGCGCTGCAGGTCGTAGGCGAATTCCTCCGGCGCGATCTCCAGCCCGGGCGGGCAACCGTCGATCACGCAGCCGATCGCCGGCCCGTGCGATTCGCCGAAGGTGGTGACCGAAAGCAGTTTTCCGAACGTATTACTGGACATGTGCGACCTTTGCAGAAGGCAAGCCGGCGAACAGCGCGCGCTCGAACACGATCAACGGAAGCCGCACGCCAACGGCGCGACGGCGGCCCATGGCGGCCGGCCTTGTACCCATGCCGCGCGGCGTTGCCGCTGGCGCCGCACACGGATGGGTCACGCTGCGCCGCGCCGGCAACCCACCGCGCAAGCACGTTTTCAGGCAAGGATTACGGACGTGCATTCGCCAGTTCGGTGATGCGCGCGCTATGGGCGATCAGCTCGCGGCATTCGACGGCGAAAATGCCCATCTGCCCGACCTTGAACTCGATCCAGGCGAAGTCCACCTCCGGCAACAGCTTGACCAGGTGCTGTTCGGACTCGCCCACTTCACAGATCAGCAGGCCGTCTTCATGCAGGTGGATCGGCGCATCGCGCAGGATCTTCAACACCAGGTCCAGACCGTCGTTGCCCGCGCGCAGTGCCATGTCCGGCTCGTGGGAGTACTCATGCGGCAGCGCATCGGTCTCGTCGTTGGTGACGTACGGCGGATTGGTGACGATCAGGTCGTAGTGGCGCCCGGTCAGGCTGTCGAACAGGTCCGACTTGAGCAGGGTGACGTTGTGCGCATCCAGCCGCGCCTTGTTTTCGGCCGCCAGCGCCAGGGCGTCATCGCTGAGATCGGCGCCATCCACCTGCCAGTGCGGGTAGTAGTGGCCCATGGCGATGGCGATGCAGCCCGAGCCGGTGCACAGGTCCAGCGCGCGGTTGACCTCGCGCCCGGCCAGCCACGGCTCGAAACCGGTTTCGATCAGTTCGGCAATCGGCGAACGCGGCACCAGCGCGCGCGCATCGCTCTTGAAGCTCAGCCCGGCAAACCATGCCTCGCCGGTCAGATAGGCCGCCGGCAGCCGCTCGTTGATGCGACGTTCAAACAGCCCCAGCACCTGCTCCTTCTCCGAGGCCAGCAGGCGGGCCTGGCCATAGGCCGGGCCGAGGTCGTGCGGCAGGTGCAAGGTGTGCAGCACCAGCTGGGTCGCTTCATCCAGCGCATTGTCATAGCTGTGCCCGAAGGTCAGCCCGGCGGCGTTGAAACGGCTGGTGCCGTAGCGGATCAGGTCGATGATCGTATGGAGTTCGGCGGCCGCTTCGGCAGTCATGACAAGGCTATCGGGACAGGGGGGCAGTCGATTATAGGGGGCCGCCCGGTATATTGAGCGTCCGTTGCAAGGGAAACTTCAGCTTTGCCGCTGCCGGCAAAGCGCCGGCCGACGCTGCCCTGGTGCGCGCCGTCACCGGGCGCGCCACGGTTGCCACGGCCCCGTATCCCCCTACACTCCTGCCTCCCCTTGTGGCCGCGCGCTCCCGCCATGGCCCTCCCACACGGAAATACCGGCCATGTTCAATCGCAATTTCGGCATCATCCTGATCGTCGCGCTGGCCGCCGGGCTGGGCCTGGTGCTGGCACAGAAGGTGTTCGGCCCGTCCACGACGAAGGCCGCGGACACGATCATTTTCTATCCGCAGCCGCGCACCCTTCCCGACTTCAGCCTCAGCCAGTCCGATGGCACCCGCCTGATTCCCGGCGAGCTGAAAGGACACTGGACGCTGGTGTTTTTCGGTTTCACCAGCTGCCCGGACGTCTGTCCGACCACGCTGGCCGAGCTGGCCCAGGCCCAGAAGCAATGGGAGCCGCTGCCGGAGAGCATCCGCCCGCGCGTGGTGTTCGTCTCGGTGGACCCCGAGCGCGACACCCCCGCGCGGCTGGGCGAATACGCCCATGCCTTCCATAAGGACACGCTGGCCGCGACCGCCGACGTGCCGTCGCTGGAGCGCTTTGCCACCGCGCTGGGGTTCGTGTTCCAGAAGGTGCCCGGCACGCATTTCGCCGAGAACCCGGACGACTACACCCTGGACCACTCCTCCAGCATCGCCGTGCTTGATCCGGACGGGAAGCTGGCCGGCCTGATCCGTCCTCCTTTCAACCCGCAGGCGATCGCCGCCGACCTGCAATCGCTGACCGAGAAATCCGCCCCATGAGTCTGGTAACCACGCTGAGCTACGCCCTGCCCCACCGCCTGCTGTCATCGATGGCGCGCCGACTGGCGTATTCCAGCAATCCGCGCCTGTCGCGCTGGCTGATCGACATCGTCACTGAAAGATTCAAGGTGAACCTGGCCGAGGCCGCCAATCCGGATCCGCGCAGCTATTCCAGCTTCAATGCGTTCTTCACCCGTGCACTCAAGCCCGGTGCCCGCGTGCCCGATGCCGATCCGCGCACGCTGCTGATGCCGGCCGATGGCCGCATCAGCCAGCTTGGACCGATCGAGCATGGCCGCATTTTCCAGGCCAAGGGCCAGTCATTCACCGCGGCCGAGCTGCTGGGCGATGCCGCTGCTGCCACGCCATTCCACAACGGCCTGTTCGCCACGGTGTACCTGTCGCCGCGCGACTACCACCGCGTGCACATGCCCTGGACCGGCACCCTGCGCGAGACCGTGCACGTGCCCGGCCGGCTGTTCAGCGTGGGCCCGGACGCGGTGGCCAACGTGCCCGGCGTGTTCGCCCGCAACGAACGGCTGGTCTGCCATTTCGATACCGATTTCGGGCCGATGGTCAGCGTCATGGTCGGCGCGCTGCTGGTTTCCGGCGTGGAAACGGTGTGGAGCGGCGAGGAAATCCCCGCCTATGGCGACCGCATCACCCGCAAGGATTACCGCGGCAAGGGCATCACGATCGAGCGGTTTGCGGAGATGGCACGGTTCAATTACGGCTCCACCGTGATCGTGCTGCTGCCGCCCGGCGTGGCCGAACTTGCAACCGGGCTGGGCGCCGAAAGCCCGGTGCAGCTGGGGCAAGCGCTGGCGAAACTGGTGTAAGCACGGAGCAACGCCCCACTGACAAACTCCCGACTAGTAGAACAGTTGCCGGGCGTTGCCCGGCATCACCGGTTAGTGATGCCGGTGATCGTCAGACCTTTTTCCGCGAGCACAGCGGGAGCCCGTACGCAATGTAGAGCGGAGCC
>NZ_JAUJUJ010000132.1 GCF_030711595.1 Stenotrophomonas sp. YIM B06876 | reverse complement strand
ACTGGAACGGGTGGTCGTAGACGAACTCGCCAGCGACCGAGTAGTGGCCATAGCGCAGCGTCTCGGCGCGGAACGGCCGGATCATCTGCGAATGGCAGTTGTAGCAGCCCTCGCGCAGATAGATATCGCGCCCCACCAGCTGCAGCGGTGCGTACGGCTCGACGCCCTTGACCGCCTCGGTGGTCGACTTCTGGAAGAACAGCGGCACGATCTCGACCAGGCCGCCCACGGCAATCACCAGGATGATCAGGACGATCATCAGGAAGTTGTTGGTTTCCACCTTCTCGTGGGTGAAACCGCTCGAGGCATTGTTGTTGTGTTGTGACATGAAGGGACTCCTCGGGTCTCAGGCGTGCGCCGGCTTGACGGCGGGAATGGCCACGCTGACCGAGCGGCCCGAAATGGCGGTGACCCAGACGTTCCAGGCCATGATCAGCATGCCCGTCAGGTAGAGAACGCCGCCCGCGAAGCGGATCACGTAGAACGGATAGGTGGCCTTCACGCTTTCGACGAAGGTGTAGGTCAGCGTGCCGTCGGCGTTCACGGCGCGCCACATCAGGCCCTGCATCACACCGGCGATCCACATCGCAGCGATGTACAGCACGATGCCGATGGTCGACAGCCAGAAGTGCAATTCGATGGCCTTCATGGAGTGCATCTTTTCCTTGCCAAACAATCGCGGCACCAGGTAATAGAGCGAACCCATGGTGATCAGGCCCACCCAGCCCAGCGCGCCGGCGTGCACGTGGCCCACGGTCCAGTCGGTGTAGTGGCTCAGGGCGTTGACGGTCTTGATGGACATCATCGGACCCTCGAACGTGGCCATGCCGTAGAACGACAGCGACACGATCAGGAAGCGCAGGATGGGGTCGTCGCGCAGCTTGTGCCAGGCGCCCGAGAGCGTCATGACGCCGTTGATCATGCCGCCCCAGCTGGGCGCCAGCAGCACCAGCGAGAACACCATGCCCACCGATTGCGTCCAGTCGGGCAGCGCCGTGTAGTGCAGGTGGTGCGGGCCGGCCCACATGTAGGTGAAGATCAGCGCCCAGAAGTGGACGATGGACAGGCGGTAGCTGTAGACCGGGCGGCCGGCCTGCTTGGGAATGAAGTAATACATCATGCCCAGGAAGCCCGCCGTCAGGAAGAAGCCCACGGCGTTGTGGCCATACCACCACTGCACCATGGCGTCCTGCACACCGGCGTAGGCCGAGTAGCTCTTCATGAAGCCCGCCGGAACGGCGGCGCTGTTGACGATATGCAACAGTGCGACGGCCAGAATGAAAGCCCCATAGAACCAGTTGGCCACATAGATGTGGCGCACCTTGCGCACTCCCACGGTACCGAAGAACACGATGGCATAGGCCACCCAGACCAGGGCGATCAGGATGTCGATGGGCCATTCGAGTTCGGCGTATTCCTTGCCCTGGGTGTAGCCCAGCGGCAGGCTGATGGCTGCGGCCAGGATGACCAGCTGCCAGCCCCAGAAGGTGAAGGGCACCAGGGCCCCGCCGAACAAGCGCACCTGGCAGGTGCGCTGCACCACGTAGTAGCTGGTGCCGATGAGGGCGCTGCCGCCGAACGCGAAAATCACCGCATTGGTGTGCAAGGGTCGCAGGCGGCCGTAGCTCAGCCAGGGTATGCCGAAGTTGAGTTCAGGCCAGGCCAGCTGGGCGGCGATGAACACGCCCACCAGCATCCCCACCACCCCCCAGACCACGGCCATGATCGAAAACTGCCGCACAACCGTGTCGTTGTAGTGCGCAGCATCTGCTTTTTTTGGAATATCCATCGGGCACCTCTTGATTTCAGCGAAAGTATTAACCAGCGTATGGGTAGGGGATTTGACCGAGGTCAATTGTCACGAAGAATGCGCTCGCCTTCTTGCTCTACGTTCTCGAACTGCCCCCGGTACACGGCCCACCAGAGGCCGAGGATGATCAGCAACACGAGCACCACAGACAGCGGGATCAGAAGGTAGAGAATGTCCATCGGGAAGGGCTTTGGAAGTCAGGCCGCCAGGGCTGCGACCGGCGAAGGCCCGGTGGGCGCAGCGACGGC
>NZ_JAUJUJ010000131.1:1219-2078 GCF_030711595.1 Stenotrophomonas sp. YIM B06876 | reverse complement strand
AGAAATAGGCAGTCCGTGCCGCGCAGCAAGCCGCCCGGCACCGAAGCAGGCAGCGGGCTGATGTAGGACACGTCCGACAGGCCAAGTGCGTCATTCCTGACACACAGGCGGCGCAAAGAGCGCAGCATGGAGTTGCCGCCTGGCAGCAAGGAAAGGGCCTTGCCAATCCGTTGCTACGGTCTGGGTTGCGCTTCAGGAGGAAAGCCGCCATGAGCATCTCGACTGCCCCGCCCACGTCCGCGCCCGGCACAGCGCACCACAGGCACACCGGCTGGCGACGCTGGATGATGGCGACAAACCACAAGGACATTGGCACGCTGTACCTGCTGTTCAGCTTGACCATGCTGATGGTTGGCGGGCTGTTGGCCATGCTGATTCGCGCCGAGCTGATGCAGCCGGGGCTGCAGCTGGTCAACCCCGAAATGTTCAATCAGCTCACCACGCTGCACGGCCTGATCATGATTTTTGGCGCCATCATGCCGGCCTTCGTCGGCTTTGCCAATTGGATGGTGCCGCTGCAAATTGGCGCCTCGGACATGGCCTTTGCGCGCATGAACAACTTCAGCTTCTGGCTGTTGATTCCGGCGGCGCTGATGCTGTTGGGTTCGTTTTTCGTCAGCGGCGGCGCGCCGGCCGGTGGCTGGACCATGTATGCGCCGCTCAGCATGCAGATGGGCATGGGCATGGACATGGCGATTTTTGCCATTCACCTGCTGGGCGCGAGCTCCATCATGGGCGCCATCAACATCATCGTGACCATTTTGAACATGCGCGCGCCGGGCATGCGGCTGATGCAAATGCCCATGTTTTGCTGGACCTGGCTGATCACCGCCTACATGCTCCTCTTCGCGATGCCGGT
>NZ_JAUJUJ010000131.1:0-991 GCF_030711595.1 Stenotrophomonas sp. YIM B06876 | reverse complement strand
TTTGGTACGAGCTTTTTCGACGCTGCCGGCGGCGGCGACCCGGTGATGTACCAGCACATCTTCTGGTTCTTTGGCCACCCCGAGGTCTACATCATGATCTTGCCGGGCTTCGGCATCATCAGCCAGGTGATTCCCGCGTTTTCGCGCAAGCCGCTGTTTGGCTATATCTCCATGGTGTATGCCACCGCCGGCATTGCCATCATCAGCATGGTTGTCTGGGCGCACCACATGTTCACCACCGGCATGCCGGCGACGGGGCAGATTTTTTTCATGTACGCGTCGCTGCTGGTGGCCGTGCCGACCGGCGTCAAGGTGTTCAACTGGGTCTCCACCATGTGGAAGGGCGCAATCTCGTTCGAGACGCCGATGCTGTTTGGTGCGGGCTTCGTTTTTGTGTTCGTCATGGGCGGAATGACGGGAGTGATCGTGGCCATTGCGCCGCTGGACGTGCAACTGCAGGACACCTACTACGTGGTCGCGCACTTTCACTATGTGCTGGTGGCGGCGGCGCTCTTTTCCCTGTTTGCCGGCTACTACTACTGGAGCCCCAAGTGGACCGGCGTGATGTACAGCGAGACGCGCGGCCGCATTCACTTCTGGACCTCGCTGGTGTTTTTCAACGTGGCGTTTTTTCCGATGCACTTTCTGGGCCTGGCCGGCATGCCGCGCCGCTACGCCGACTACCCGCTGCAGTTTGCCGACTTCAACATGCTGGTCTCGCTGGGCTCGTTTGCCTTTGCCCTATCGCAGCTGTATTTTGTGCTGTTTGTCGTTTTTCCGGCGCTGCGCGGTCGGGGCAAGCGGGCGCCGAAAAAACCCTGGGACGGCGCCGAGGGGCTGGAGTGGGAAGTGCCCTCGCCTGCGCCGTTTCACACCTTCGTCACGCCGCCCCGGCTGGACGCAACGGCCACCCGCATCCTGGACTGATGCCATGCTGGACGCCGCCGCCCGGCAGATGCCTGCGGACCCTGCCGCCCCGCTGGAGCCCGCC
>NZ_JAUJUJ010000130.1 GCF_030711595.1 Stenotrophomonas sp. YIM B06876 | reverse complement strand
GAAGCCGTCCTTGAACACCAGCTTGTCAGCGGCCACGCCGGTCAGCGTGATGTGAACCATGTCTGCGCCCGACGCATCGGCACTGTGGGAGCCGAATGCCTTCTGCTCGATGTACACATCCGTGCTCGAGCCGTTGGCCTTGAAGAACACTTCCAGCTTGGTATCGTCGCCCTTGGTCACATCTGCGCTCAGCACATAACCCTTGCCTGCATAGATCTTGTCGCCAGCAGCAAATCCCGACAGCGCTTGGTTGTTGCTACCTGCATTCACCAAGAACACGTCATCGCCCGAAGTGGTCAGCGAGCCACCAGCGATAGCGGCAGGCACAGCCTGGCCAGCGTCGACAAACGCCTTGGTGGCAGCGTCAATCGCCTTCTGCAGATCCGTATTCTTGTTCAAGTTGGCCATGGCATCGTTGTAGCCCTTCAGCGCCGCATCCAGGTCAGTCACCTTATCCTGCGCCGTCGTCAGATTACCTGCGGCCGTGTCCACAGCGCCCTTGACAGCACCACCCAGTGCGGCAGTCGTATCGAGCACGACCTTATCGGCAGCAGCCTTAGCAGCCGTTGCGGCCTGCCAAGAAACGATACCGTCCAGCAGCTTTTGCGCAGCCGTCAGCTGGACTGCAGTAGCTTTGGCAACAAAACCAGCATCCAGCGCCAGCTTGCCGCTTTGAACGGTGATGATCTGCACACCACCAGCATCCGCCACGGTACCGGTAGTCACGTCGATCACAGCAGCAGCAGTCACGTTGGTAGCAACAGAAGCGGTCTTCAGTGCAGCCAACTGATCGTTGGCGGCCTTGACAGCACCAGTATCGGTAGCAGCGGCAGGCGTACCGAACGTGCCAGCACCCACTGCCTTACCTGCGGCGGCATCAGCAGCCACAGCGCTCAGATACGCATCCAGCTTAGTCGCGGAAACAGCAGGGTTAGCCGTCAGGAAGTCGGCCTTGGCCGTATCCAGAGCAGCCTTTGCCCCTGCCACGCCATCAGCATTCTTCTGCTTGGCAGCTGCCACGATGGCGTTTTGCGTAGCGGCAGACACGGTCTCGACGTCGTAGCTAAAACCGTTTTGCACAACAGTCTTGACGTCAGAGAAAGTAGCGTCGCTAACACCCTTTACACCTTCCACAGCCGTGACAGCCGTACCCACCTTAGCCACGACGGCGGCGTGGTCAGCCAGCTTCGCAGTCACAAAGAAATCAACCAGCGCCTTGTTGGCCGTATTCAGGGCATCAATCTTGTCGGCCAGTGCGCCAGCGCCGTTGATGGCGTCTTGCACGGATTGAACATTTTCCGTCACATTCGCCAGCGGACCTTGCAGGGTGGCCACATCGGTGGTGTTCAGGGCCTTGGCGCCTTCGGTCAGTACCTTGGCCACGGCGATCTTGTTGTTGATCATGGCCACGGTCTTGCCCCAGTCGGCATTGGTCACGTCCATCTTTGCCAAGTTGCCCAACACGGCGTAGATCACGTCGCCCTTGCTCATGCCCGAAGCCAGGGCGGCCACGATGTCGGCCTCTGCCTTGGTCTTCACAGCGGCGGTGGCGGTGCCACCGACCACGTTGGACACCAGCTTGAAGGCGAACTGGGCGCTGGTATCGGTGGTGGGGTACAGCTTGGTGAACTGTTCCTTGGTGGTGTACACGTTCACGATCTGCTGCGTGGTCATGCCTGCGTTGTAGGCTTCCACGATCTGGCCGCCGTACACCGAGCCGGGGGCTGCGTTGAATGCCAGCGCGAAGAACAGGTATGCGTCGGACTTGTTTTGTTCAGTAAATGCCATTTCAGAGAGCTCCTGAGGTTTCACAAAAAAAATGAAGCTGCTACCACTGTGCACAGATAGCAGCAACGCCAATCGATTGTACGTACGCAAAACCCACTGGCAAGCAGATTTGCCCGGAACCGTTGTAACGGTGCCCCAGAAAGTCAGTCGCTCGATATTCATATAGGAATAATCGGACGACGCTCCACACTTCATATAGAAAGCGCTCGCCACAAGGCGCGGCAGCGCGCAAAGCACCTCGCCGCCGACGCACGCACCCGCCCCGCAAGGCAGTGAATCCGCTGGTTTCTTTAGTATCCATTCGCAAACCTGC
>NZ_JAUJUJ010000027.1 GCF_030711595.1 Stenotrophomonas sp. YIM B06876 | reverse complement strand
GACGGCGCCGGTTCGGGCGCCGCGGCATGCGGCTCGGGCAGCGCGCGCCGCGCCAGTGCCACCGCGTCATCGAGATCGAACGGCTTGGACAGGAATTCATGGGCGCCGCCGCGGAACGCACCGGCGGTACTGGCGACATCGGTGTAGGCCGACATCACGATCACCGGCAACTGCGGCTGCGCGGCCTTGAGTTTGTCCAGCAGCACCAGCCCGTCGTCGCCGGGCATGCGCACATCGGTGAACAGCAGATCCGGCGGCGGCCGCTGCGCCAGCGCCTGCAGCACGGCGGCGGCGCTGTCGAAGCCGTCCACCGCATAGCCGGCCTCGCGCAGCGCGGCGGACAGCACAAAGCGCACCGAGCGGTCGTCATCGACCACCCATACCGACTGCGCCGAAGCGGGGGTATCAGCCATGTGGCGGCTCCGTGGCGGCATCGCCGGCGGGCAGCGGCAGCAGCACGGTGAACACGGTATGGCCCGGGCGCGAGCGGTAGGTCAACGTGCCGCGATGCTCGCGCGCCACCTGCTGGGCCAGCGCCAACCCCAGTCCGGTACCTTCGGCGCGGCCGCTGACCAGCGGCAGGAACAGGTGTTCGGCCAGCTGTTCCGGCACGCCGCGTCCGTCATCGGCCACTTCCAGCCGCAACGCCAGCGGATGCAGCTGGTCGCCAATGCGCAGGCCGTGCTCGACCCGGCTGCGCAGCACCACGCTGGCCGCGCCGGCCTGGATCGCGTTGCGCACCAGGTTCCACGCCGCCTGGGTGAGGCGGTCGGCATCCCCGGGAAACTCGGGAATGCTGGGGTCGTAGTCGCGCTGCAGGCGCACCGACCAGCCCGCTTCGTTCTCGGCCAGCCGCAGCACCCGTTCCAGCGCGGCGTGGATGTTCAGCGGCGCGTGCGGGCGCACCGGGGCCGGTGACAGCAGCTGTTCGAGCAGGGCATTGAGACGCTCGCTCTCGGCCCCGATCAGGTCGATCAGTTCGCGCTCGTCGGCATCGCGCGCGCCGGCGCGCCGTGCCAGCAGCTGCGCGGCGCCCTTCAGCCCCGCCAGCGGATTGCGCAGTTCATGTGCCAGCCCCTTGAGCGCGGCGTTGAGCGCACTGGGCAACACCTGGGCCGGATCGGACGCGGGGAATTCGTCCACCGGCCAGGCCTCCAGCAGCCAGCCGCCCGTATCGAGGCGGCTCAGCCAGCCCTCGGCAAAACGCGGCGATTCGCCCGGCAAGGCCAGCGCCAGCCGGTGCAGACGCAGGACATCGGAGGCAGCGCGCTCGACCAGGCGCGCCAGCGCCTCACCCTGCGCTTCCAGCGACGCCAGCGGCTGGCCCAGCAGGCGCCGCACGCTGACCCCGAGCCAGCGACAGAAGGCCGGATTGGCACCGCAGATGCGGCCGCCCTCGTCGGTCCACGCCAGCGGCGTGCCGAGGACTTCCAGCGGCGGACTATCGTGGCTTGTCATTGCACCAATGTAGTGCAAACCCGGCAAAAACGTCGATCCGCCGCCAAGCTATGGCTGAGGGGCCGGCCGCTTGAATCTTTTTCCGCCGCGCTGCCCGGAACGCGCATTGACCGGGCCCCACCCCGCGGCGCGGACGGCGGGTACCGGACAGCTACTGCAGCAGCAGCGAATACAGGATGCGGGCGTCTTCGGCATCGAGCTCGGCCGGCAGCGTGTCGCTGCCCCGGAAGCGGCGATGGAACGCGCGCGCCGCCGCGGCGCGGTCGTCCAGCGGATAGCCGAACGCGCGCAGCGCCAGCCACGCGTCGAAGCCCTCCGGCGCCGGGCCGTGGGCCGGATCGGGCCAGCGGCCAAAGCCGGCGGCAGCCAGCTGTTGCCATGGGAAGTGGCGACTCGGGTCGGCCTTGCGGGTGGGCGCCAGGTCGGCATGGCCGATGATCTGGTCGCGCGGGATGTTGAAGCGGGTGCACAGGTCCTCGAGCAGACGCAGCAGGGTCTGGATCTGCGGCGCGGTGAACGGGCTGGCGCCGTCATTGTCGATCTCGATCCCGATCGAGGCCGAATTGAGGTCGCTGATCGCCCCCCAGCGGCCGCCGCCCGCATGCCAGGCGCGTTCGCCGTCGGCGACCAGCTGATACAGATCCCCGTCACGGCCCACCAGGTAATGCGAGCTGACCTTGCCGCCGCTGTTGGCGCTGCGCAGCGTGTCCAGGCTCTGCCGCACCGAATCCTGCTCGGTGTGGTGCAGCACGATGATCACCGGCTGGCGGTCGTTGTAGTTGGGCGACGGCACCCACTGTGCAAGCGGGTTGCGTACGGTGTGCGGGCTACAGGCCGCAAGGGAGGCGATCAACGCCAGCGGCAACAGGAATCGGGAAGTCATGCCCCATTGCAGCCGCGTCCGCGCAGGTTTGCAAGCCTGGGCAGACAGCAGCGGATACCCGCCGGCGCCGACGGGACCCCAGCCGGCGCGGATCGCGCAGCGGTAGCGCGCGTGCCGCTGCGATATCGACACCCCCTGAACTCCCTGCGCCGCCCCCGCAAAACCGCCGGGCGCTGGCCCGCGCGGCGTCACTCGGAAGGGGCAGTCAGAGCGCGTCGGCGCCGGTTTCCCCGGTGCGGATGCGGACCACCTGCTCCAGCGCGGTGACGAAGACCTTGCCGTCGCCGATCTTGCCGGTGCCGGCCGCGCTCTGGATCGCCTCGACCACGGCATCGAGCCGGTCGTCGGTGACCGCGGTCTCGATGCGGATCTTGGGCAGGAAATCGACGACGTACTCGGCGCCGCGATACAGCTCGGTATGGCCCTTCTGCCGGCCGAAGCCCTTGACTTCGGTCACGGTGATGCCGGACACGCCCGCCTCGGCGAGAGCCTCGCGGACCTCGTCGAGCTTGAACGGGCGGATGATGGCGGAGATCAGTTTCATGCAGATATCCCGATGCTGGAGGAAGCCGGCCGGCCGCGGCGGGCCGGGATCAGATCAACCACGTGCCACGCTGCGGCAGGCGGCTACCGCGACGGACGCCGGATTGGCCACCCCATCGCGGACCCGCGAAGCGGTGACAGCACTGCTGTGGGAACGAGGACGGTCGATGGCGCAGGTCCGCATACGCGTGCCTGTTGATCCCCGTTGCTTCCACAGCCACGGCGGCGATGACCCTGGCGGGAGGGGAGCCTGCCTCATCGCCACCATTGCCCCGTGCCGGCCAAACCGGGGGACATGCCGCGCTGCCGCGTGCCTGCCCCCGCTGACCGGCTGCGCGAGCGCTCAGACGCCGTAGTACAGCTGGTATTCCAGCGGGTGGGTGGCGGCGCGGAACCGGGTCACTTCCTGCATCTTCAGCGCGATGTAGCCGTCGATGAAGTCGTCGCTCATCACCCCGCCAGCCTTGAGGAACTCGCGGTCCTTGTCCAGCGCTTCCAGCGCCTGGTCCAGCGAGGCACACACCTGCGGAATCAGCTTCTCCTCTTCCGGCGGCAGGTCGTACAGGTCCTTGTCGCTCGGCGCACCCGGGTCGATCTGGTTACGGATGCCGTCCAGCCCGGCCATCATCAGCGCGGTGAAGGTCAGGTAGCCGGACTGCAGCGCGTCGGGGAAGCGCATCTCGATGCGGCGGGCCTTGGGGTTGGACACCCACGGAATACGGCACGAAGCCGAGCGGTTGCGGGCCGAATAGGCCAGCATCACCGGCGCCTCGAAGCCCGGTACCAGGCGCTTGTAGCTGTTGGTACCGGCGTTGGCGAAGGCGTTGATGGCACGGGCGTGCTTGAAGATGCCGCCGATGTACCACAGCGCCAGCTGGCTCAGGCCGCCGTAGCCGTCACCGCTGAACAGGTTGGTGCCGCCCTTGGCCAGCGACTGGTGCACGTGCATGCCGCTGCCGTTGTCGCCGACGATCGGCTTGGGCATGAAAGTCACGGTCTTGCCGTTGCGATGGGCGACGTTGCGGATGATGTACTTGGTCATCGCCAGCTCGTCGGCTTTCTTCACCAGCGAGTTGAACTTCATGCCGATCTCGCACTGGCCGGCATTGGCCACTTCATGGTGGTGCACTTCGATCTCGATGCCGGCGCGCTGCAGCACCTTGCACATTTCCGCGCGCAGGTCGTGCAGCGTATCGGTCGGCGCGACCGGAAAGTACCCACCCTTCACGCCCGGCCGGTAGCCGCTGTTGGCGCCGTCGTACTTCTTGCCGGTGTTCCATGCCGCTTCTTCGGACTCGACCTTGAAGAAGGTGTGGCCCATATCGTTGGCGAAGCGGACCGAGTCGAAGATGAAGAATTCCGGTTCCGGCCCGAAGAACGCCTGGTCGGCGATGCCGGAGGACTTCAGGTAGGCCTCGGCGCGCTTGGCGATGCCGCGCGGGCAGCGGCCATAGCCCTGCATGGTGGCCGGATCGAGCACGTCACAGGTGATGACCACGGTCGGATCGGCGTAGAACGGATCGAGGTAGGCGGTGTCGGCGTCAGGCAGCAGCACCATGTCCGATTCGGCAATGCCCTTCCAGCCGGCGATCGAGCTGCCGTCGAACATCTTGCCTTCCTCGAACAGCGCCGGCTCGACGATGCTGGCCGGGAAGGTCACGTGGTGCTCGACCCCGCGCATGTCGGTGAAACGCAGGTCGATGAACTCGACCTGGTTGTCCTTGATCAGCTTCTCAATGGTTTCCAGGGACATCGGGTAACACCTCGGTGGCAGGACGTGGGGAATATCAAGCAACCACCATGCCAAGTTCTCAAACAACCGCAACCTGCTGATTTACATAGGTAACAGCCGTCGCCTGCGGGTTTGCCGCGCGCCATGTTGGTGCAAAACCCGGATGACGCACTGTATTGGTGCGTGGCGGTGATGCTCTATGCTTCAGCGCTCTTTTCCAATCCCATTGCCGATGTCCGACCTGATCTCCGCCCTTTTGCTGGGCATCCTTGAAGGCCTTTCCGAGTTCCTCCCCATCTCCAGCACCGGCCATCTGCTGATTGCCCAGCACTGGCTGGGCGCGCGTTCGGACTTCTTCAACATCGTCATCCAGGCCGGCGCGATCCTCGCCATCACCCTGGTGTTCCGGCAGCGGCTGTGGGCGCTGGCCACCGGTCTGGACCGGCGCGAGAACCGCGACTACGTGATGAAGCTGGGCGTGGCGTTCCTGGTCACCGCGCTGGTCGGGCTGCCGGTGCGGCTGGCCGGCTGGCAGCTGCCCGAAACGGTGACGCCGGTGGCGTGGGCCCTGCTGATCGGCGGCGTGTGGATGCTGCTGGCCGAGGCGTTTGCCGCGCGGATGCCCGAGCGCGACCAGGTCACCTGGAAAGTCGCGATCGCGGTGGGCCTGGCACAGGTCGTGGCCGGGGTATTCCCCGGCACCTCGCGTTCGGCCGCGGCGATCTTCCTGGCCATGTTGCTGGGCCTGAGCCGGCGTTCGGCGGCGACCGAATTCGTGTTCCTGGTGGGCATCCCCACCATGTTCGCCGCCAGCGGCTATGCGTTCCTGGAACTGGCGCGGCACGGCCAGCTGGGCAGCGAGAACTGGCTGGACGTGGCGGTGGCGTTTGCCGCGGCGGTGGCCACCGGGTTTCTCGTGGTGAAATGGCTGCTCGGCTTCATCAAGGGCCACCGTTACACCGTGTTTGCGCTGTACCGGATCGTGGTCGGCATCGCCCTGCTGCTGTGGTTGCCGGCAGGCAATTGAACAGGCACCGGCGCTGACACCCCATCGGCCCCATCCGTATGTCCCCCCATTCCCAAGGAGATCTGCATGAACCGCACTATTTTGCTCATTCTTCCGCTGGCCCTGCTGGCCGCCTGCAGCAAACCGCCGGCCACGCCGGACGCCACCCCGTCCGCAGTCGCCGCCCCCGCCGCGACCGCAACGATCGACAGTGCCGCACTGGCCGCCAACCACTGGCGGCTGAGCGAGGCCAGCGATGCCACCGGCCAGCGGCTTGATGCGTTGTTCGCGCGGGCCGACCAGCCGCTGACCCTGGACTTCAGCGACGGCCGGATCTCGGTCTCCAACACCTGCAACCGCATGGGTGGCAGCTACACCGTGGATGGCGCGACGCTTACCGTCGGCAGCCTGGCCTCGACCCTGATGGCCTGCGCCGATCCCGGACTGATGGCGCTGGACCAGGCCGTGGGCGAACGGCTCGAAGGTGCGCTGGAAGGGAAAATGCCCGAGGCCGGCACGCTGCAGCTGGTCAATGCCCAGGGCGACGTGCTGACCTTCCGCGGCGAGCCGACGGCCGAAACCCGCTACGGCGGCGAAGGCGAGACCGTGTTCCTGGAAGTGGGCGCGCAGACCCGGCCGTGTTCGAACGGGCTCACCAAAGATGCGCAGTGCCTGCAGACCCGGGAGATCCATTACGCCGAGAACGGCGTCAAGCAGGGCGAGCCGGGCCCGTTCGGGAACTTCCACGGCACCATCGAGGGCTATACCCACCAAGCCGGCGTGCGCAATGTGCTGCGCCTGAAGCGCTACACCGTCGCCAACCCGCCGGCCGACGGCGCTTCGCAGGCCTACGTGCTGGACATGGTGGTGGAGTCGGAAACGGTCAAGCCGTAAACGGCCACGGTTTCGATCCACGGGAAAGGGCGCCTTGCGGCGCCCTTTTTCATACCCTGCTGCGCGCTCAGCCCAGTGCCGGATTGAGCGTGTAGGTGCCGTGGATCGCCGCTTCGGCCAGCACATGGCCATGCATGGCCATGCATGGCGCGCAGCATATCGGCCGCCGTGAAACGCGCGGGCAAGACCAGCGATGGCACCTCCAGCGCGAACACGCGGAAAAAGTAGCGATGCAGGCGCTCGTCGTTGGCCGGGGGATACGGCCCGTCATAGCCGACGTACTCCCCGCCCATTCCGGCATCGCCGGCAAACCAGCCGGTGTAGTCGTTGAGCCCCTGCCGCGACCCGGCCGGACCGGCCGGCGCCTGCTTGCCCCGGGCGGTGAAGCCATCGCTGCAGCTGCCGGCGGCGAGCGCGCGCACCTGCGCCGGAATATCGGCCATCACCCAGTGGATGAAATCGCAACGCGGTTGATCCCGCGGAATGGTCACATCGCTGCGGCCGACCAGTTCGGCCACGGTCGGCACATCCGGGTCCACGCACAGCAGCGCGAACGACCGGGTGCCGGCAGGCACCTCGCTCCAGCCCAGCTGCGGGTTGCGGTTGCGGCCGAAACCGGCGGCGGTGCCGGCGGCGAACTCGGCCGGCAACGGCTGGCCGTTGCGGAAACTCTGGCTGTCCAGTTTCATGCGGTTCTCCTGCAGATCAGACTTCGGGATAGCCCAGGCGCACCGCGACCGGCGTCAGCAGCGCGAACGGTGCGGCCAGCACCTCGGCGTATTTGCGCCAGTGACCGGCGGCGATGGTGGCCGGGCCCAGACTGCGCACCTGCGGGAAGGGCAGCCCGAACGCCTGTTCCAGCAGCGCGGCCATGGCCTCGGGGCTGTTGACCGCATCGTCGGTACGGAGCAGCAGGTGGGTGTACAGGTCCTGCTCGTGCAGCGTGGCCGCCTGCGCCAGCGCCCGCGCCAGCCATTCGGCCGCTTCGGTGGCCGAGGTCAGCGCCAGCGGCGCCGGGGCACCGAGTGCCAGCCATTCGATCAGCATGTCGCGCGGATCGCGGACCGCGATCACCAGCCGTCCTTCCGGCAGCTGCGGCCGCAGCGCCCACAACAGCGCGTTGTCCCACCACAGCAGCCAGTCGATGACATTGCCCTCGGTGATGCCGCGCCCCGGCAGCTGGTCGCGCCACTGCCGCACCAGCTGCTCCGGGCTCAGTTCGTCGGTCGCCAGGCTCTGCAGGGTGCGGTAGTTCTGGAACGCGTCGTCGGGCGGATTCGGCCCGAAGCGGTCGGCGCGCAGTACCGGACTGCCGGCTTCGATCACCGCCACCACCCGCTCCACGCCCGACCCGGGCGCGCCCCAGATGAACATCGGCCGCACCCGGTTGTCTTCGGCCACCGCGCCCATCTCCGGCCAGCTCATCGGCGCCTTGGCCTGCGGCGGCAGCGGCAGCCGTGACGGCGCCAGGTCGGCATGCAGCTCCAGCCAGGTGGCCAGCGCCGCCGCCGGGTCGTTGGCCCGGTCCTGCACCGCACCCAGCCAGGTGCGCAGTGCCGGGCGCGCCGCGTCCGGCGCGTTGTCGATCAGCGCGTGCAGGTGCGCCACGGCCGCCGCCGGTTCGCGTGCCAGCAGCGCTTCGACAATGCGCTGTTCGCCGCTGATCCGGCCCGGCTCCAGGGCCACGATCTGCCGCGCCACCGCTTCGGCGGCATCGGCCTGCTCGTTCATATCGTGCAGGCTCATGCGCGCTTCCAGCGCCGGCACATGCGCCGGCATCGCCTGCAACCAGCGCTCGACCACTGCCACCGCCTCGTCACTGCCCACCGGCGCCACCGCCAGCCGCGCCAGCCACAGGTCGTGCAGCTGCGGATGCGCTTGCAGCGCCGCGTCCAGTTGCTCGCGGGCCGCTTCCTCACGCCCGAGCCGCTGCCAGGCCACCAGCAGCATCTGCAATGTGGCGCGGTCGCCCGGCAACTGCGCCAGCAGCGGCACCAGGTGTTCCAGCGCCTGCAACGGCTGCCCGGCCTGCAGCTCCAGCTCGCCGGCCAGGCGGCGCATGGCCGGCGTGTCGCCGTCCGGCATGGCCAGCTCCTGGCGCAGGAGCTCCGCGGCCGAATCGACATGGTCCTGGCGCAACGCCAGCTGCACCAGCAGCCCGCGCAGCGCGCGGCTGCCCGGGTTCAGCTCCAGCACGCGACGGAACGCCTGCTCGGCAAACGCCAGCATGTCCTTGCCCAGATAGGCGAAACCCAGCGCATACAGCAGCCGCGGGTCATCCGGCAGCTGCGCACTGGCGGCCGACAGCACCGCCAGCGCACGGTCGACGTCGCCGCGGCGCAACGCCACCATGCCTTCGATCGGCGCCAGCTCCGGGCTGTCCGGATCGACCCGCGCGGCCATGCGCCCGAGGCGGTCGGCCTCGTCGGTGTCGTTGCGTGCCAGCGCCAGATGCGCCTGCATCAGGTAGGCGGAAAATTCGTTGGGATTCAGCGCCGTGGTCTTGTCCAGCGCCTGCCCGGCCGCGTCCAGCTGGCGTTGTGCCAGCAGCAGCCCGGCATGCTGCAGGTGCAGATCGGCATTGTCCGGCGCCAGCGCCAGCGCCTGCTCGAGGCTGGCGCGCGCGGCATCGCTCTGGCCCTGCTGCTGCTGCGCCAGCGACAGCCAACGCCAGGCCTGGGCCTGCTGCGGCTCGGCTTCGCTCCACTGGCGGGCCAGCATCACGGCGTCGTCGGTGGCGTTGCGACGCAGGGCTTCGATGATCTTGTCTTGCATGACGGTCCGGCTTCAGGGCAAACCCGCATTGTAGCCGCCGCGCCGCAAGCCGCCGCCACGGCTCAGCGGAGCAGGGCCGCGCTCAGCCGGTCCGCCACCCAGCGCTCGGAAAAACCATCGCCGCGAATGTTTTCCAGGAAACCGCAATGCCCGCCCCACGCGGCGATCTCCAACCGGGCGCTGGCCGGCAGCTGCCAGCGGTCGAAGGTGGCGAACGGGATCACCGGATCGTCCTGCGCCATCAGTATGTCGGCCGGCACCTGCAGCTCCGCCAGCCGCGCGCCGGCAATCGAATAGCCGTCGAAATAGGCCTGCAGCGAGTCGAAATCGGTGTGGCGTTCGACCAGCCAGCCGGTGAGCCCGCGGATGTCCAGCTTCAGCACCTGTTCGTCGCAATCGGCCAGTTCCGGGAACAGCGCGCGCTTGCGCCGCAGCGAGCCGGTCCATTTGCGGCGGAAATACCAGTCGTACACCGCCGGCCCACGTTCGATACTGTCCATCGTCACCGACGGGTCCAGCACCGGGCACACCGAGGCCACGTGCAGCAATGGCACGCCGGCGGCCGGCGCGCGCAGCGCCAGCCGCAGTACGAAATTGCCGCCCAGCGAGTAGCCGGCCGCCACCATCGGCAGTGAACCGAACCGTCGCGCGACATCGCCGGCGGCGTTCACCACCTCGTCGATCCGGCAGGAATGGAAGATGCCCGGATTCAGGTGATGGGTGTTGCCATGGTCACGGAAATTCAGCCGCACCACGTCGAACCCGCTTTCGAGCATGCGCGCGGCGGTCATGCGCATGTAACTCGACTCGGCGCTGCCCTCCCAGCCGTGCAGCAGCAGGGCCACGCCCAGCGGCGCCCCCCGGCCACAGACGCGGCTGTGCCAGGCCTGCAGGCGCACGCCGCCGCCGCCATCGAGCATCAGCTCGGAGGTGCCGGCGGCACTGGCCGAGATCAGCTGTTCGCCCCGGCGCAGGCGCAGGCCGCTGGACGCCAGCATCGATTGCAGGTGCGGGTTGCGCAGCCACGGCGGTGGCTGATAATCGGCAGCGGTCAACATGGCCGACATGCTGGGCGGGAACAGCCGCAGGTGACGTGAAAAACCGCCACCGCGTCAAGGGCCGGTCATCGCGGCCACGATGCGCGCGCGCGAGGTCTCGGCGATGCGGCGGCGGCCTTCCAGATCGCTGCTGGCGATCGGTTCGAGGAAATGCACTTCGGCACGTCGCGCCGGTTCCCCCAGCAGCCGCAGGAAGTTGCCGAAAAAGCTCTCGCCCGGCGCGAACGCGACCACCGCCTGCGCCCGGCCGCGCTTGCCGTAGCGCAACGCCACCGGCTGCACCGGCACTCCGGTCTGGACCGCGGCCTGGAAGATCCGCGCATGGAACGGGCCGACCTCGTGCCCACCGCGGGTCCGGCCTTCGGGAAAGACCGCCACCGGGCGCCGCTGTTGCAGCCGCTTGACCATCTCCTCCATCACCCCGCCCAGCGATTCGGTATTGCCGCGCTGGTGGAAAATAGTCTGGCCGCGCGCGGCCAGCCAGCCCACCAGCGGCCAGCCGGCGATCTCGCGCTTGGCGACGAACCCGACCATTTTCTGGCTGTGCAGCACGCTGATGTCGACCCAGCCGACGTGGTTGGCCACGAACAGCACCGCGCCGGGCAGCGGCGTGCCGTAGCGGCGCAGGCGGAACCCGAAAATCCACATCAGCCCGCCCGACCACCCGCGCACCACGCGTCCTTCCAGCGTATCGCCGCCCACGCGCAGGCGGCCCCACGGTGGCGTCATCAACAGCAGGATCAGCGGCAGGAACAGCACGACGTGGACCAGCAGCAACGGGGCGCGGTAGAGGTAGCGCACTACACGCGCCACGCCGCCCGGATGGGCGCGAGGGGGAGAAGTCATGGGCGCACGATACCGGATGCGCTCCGGCTTCCGCCAGCGCCCCGCCAGGGGAGTCGGGGCGGTTTTGGCCACTGCGGTGGCCGCACCCACGGGGGCGTGCGCCGATGCCGCTGGCGGCTGCGCCGGGGCAGAACAGCCGCCCCATCACGGCCGCGCACGAAGCATGCAAAACTTGGCTCCAGGACTGCGGCGGAGCGACGGAATGAACGGAAAGCGGATGGCATCGGCCGACGATATTTCACGATTGTTCGGCTCCGCGATGGAACAGATCGACGTTGGGGTCATCCTGTTCGACGACGAAAACCGCATCCTGCACTTCAACCGCGCCATGGAACTCATTTCCGGCTGGCCGCGGGCCGAAGTGCTGGGCCGCAACGTCGGCCTGCTCGCCCCGCCGGCGATGCGCGACCGCTATGACACCGGCCTGCATCCCGGTACTGGCAACCGCATCCACCAGCTGCTGAACCAGCCGCGCGAGGTGCAGCTGATCCGCAAGGACGGGCAGGCGTGCTGGATCGGCGTGGCGCTGTCACAGCTGCATGTGGATGACCACTGCGCGGTGCATATGGCGTTCATCCGCGACGTCACCGTGCCGCGCCAGCAGCAGGAACGCACGCGGTTGCTGTCGCTGGGCTTCGACCACACCGACAGCGCGGTGCTGATCACCGACGGCGAAGGCCGCATTGTGCATTTCAACACGGGCTTTGCGCAGATGCTGGGCCTGGAGCCGGGCAAGGACACCGTGCTGGGCCAGCCCGCGCTGCCGTTGCTGCTGCGCCAGGACTATGCCCCCGCGCGCCTGCCGCGCGATCTGGCGCGGCTGCGGGCCGGAGAACACCTGCGCTCCGACGAGCGGGTGTATGGCGGCGATGGCGAGCCGCTGTGGTGCTCGATCACCACCAATCCGATTTTCGACGACTACGGCACGCTGGTGAACCTGGTCAGCGTGTTGACCGACATCACCCATTCCAAGATCCACGAGGTGCTGCAGAACCGCATGCTCGATGCGATGGTGCGCGAAGTACCCACCGCCGACATCATGCTGCTGCTGTGCCGCGAGGTGGAACACATCGCCCCGCAGGTGATCGCCTCGGTGCTGCGCGTGGATGCCGAGGGCCGGTTGCGTACCCTGGCCGGCCCGAGCCTGCCGCAGGCGTACAGCGACTCGATCGACGGCGTCATGATCGGGCCGCGGGTGGGTAGCTGCGGTACCGCGGCCTGGTGCGGCCAGACCGTGGTGGCCAGCGACATCGCCAGCGACCCGAACTGGGAAGGTATCCGCCACCTGGCGCTGGACCATGGCCTTGCCGCCTGCTGGTCGACCCCGATCAAATCCAGCGACGACCGGGTGCTGGGCACCTTCGCCTTCTATTACCGGCAACCGCATGCGCCTGATCCGTTCCACCAGTTGCTGGTGGAGGTCAGCGTGCACCTGTGTGCGCTGGCGCTGGAACGTGAGGAGGCGCGCAGCCGCATCCGCAAACTGGCCTTCTACGATGATCTGACCGGGCTGCCCAACCGCAACCTGCTGCATGCCCAGGCCGACCAGGCGATCAGCGCCGCGCGCACCACCGGCAACGTACTGGCGGTGCTGTTCATCGACCTGGACCGCTTCAAGCAGGTCAACGATTCGCTCGGCCATCCGGCCGGCGACGAGTTGCTGCGCACCATCGCCCGGCGCCTGCAGGAAGAGGTGGGGCCGCAGGATATCGTCGGCCGCCTGGCCGGTGACGAGTTCGTGGTGGTGCTCACCCCGTGCGATGCGCAAGCCGCCGCCGAGCGGACCGAGCGCATCCAGCGCCGGCTGTCGCGGTCGCTGTCGCTGGCCGACATCGCGCTGCGGCCGTCGGCCAGCATCGGCATCAGCGTGTTTCCGCATGATGGCCCGGATATGGAGACGCTGCTGCACCGCGCCGACATGGCGATGTACCAGGCCAAGCACAGCGGCCGCAACGGTTTCCGTTTCTTCAGCCATGAAATGGACAAGGTCGCCCAGGAGCGGTTGGCGCTGGAGGCGGCCTTGCGCGAGGCACTGGAAGACGGCGGCCTGCAGCTGCACTACCAGCCGCAGATCAACCTGCAGGAGCACTCGCTGCACAGCGTCGAGGCCCTGGCACGCTGGCGGCATCCGACGCTGGGCCAGATCCCGCCGGGCCGTTTTATCGCACTGGCCGAGGAGTGCGGGCTGATCGGCGACCTCGACCAGTGGGCGCTGCGCACGGCCTGCCGGCAACTGGCCCGCTGGCGTCGGCAAGGCGTGGGGGTGCCATCGATCTCGGTCAACCTGTCGCCCACCAACTTCCACAACCTCGACCTGCCCCAGCAGATCGCGCAGATCCTGCAGGCCGAAGCACTGGCGCCAGCGGACCTGACCGTGGAGATCACCGAAGACGTGCTGCTGGACAACAATCCGGCCACGTTGTGCACGCTGGAAGCGGTGCGCGCACTGGGGGTGCGGCTGTCGATGGACGATTTCGGCACCGGCTATTCCAGTCTCAGCTATCTGCGGCAGCTGCCGATCAGCGAACTCAAGCTGGACCGCAGCTTCGTCTGCGATATCGAGCATGACGCAGTGGCGGCCGCGCTGACCCGCGCGATCCTGCACATCGGCCACAGCCTGCAGCTGGATGTGGTGGCCGAAGGCGTGGAAAGCGCTGAACAGCTGCGCCTGCTCGGTGAGCAGGGCTACCGCGTGGTCCAGGGATTCCACTTCACCCCGGCACTGCCGGCCGAACAGCTGTGCGCGTGGTTGCAGCAGTGGCGGCCGGCAACGTCCACCGCGGACTGATCCGCTGCATTGGCCGCGCGGCGCCGCTCAGGCAGTCGCCACCACCGCCAGGGTCAGGCGCGAGATGCACACCGGCTTGCCGGCGCTGTTTTCAATCCGGATCTCCCACACCTGGGTGGTGCGCCCGACATGCAACGCACGTGCGGTGCCGGTCACCACCCCTTCGCGCACCGCCCGCAGGTGGTTGGCATTGATCTCCAGGCCGACGCAGACCTGGCTGTCCGGATCCACGCACAGGTTGCCGGCGCTGCTGCCCAGGGTTTCGGCCAGTACCACCGAGGCGCCGCCATGCAGCAGGCCGTAGGGCTGGCGGGTGCGTGCATCGACCGGCATCGTCGCCTGCAGCCAGTCATCGCCCACGGCGGTGAAGACGATCCCCAGATGCCCGATCAGGGTGTCGCGGCTGAGCGCGTTCAAGGCATCGAGATTGACGGGGGCACGGAAAACCTGGGACATGGCACTTACTCGTTGAAGGAAAATTGCAGTGCCGCCGCGCTACAGGATCGGCACCAGGCCGGCCCCGAAGGCGGTCAGCATCCGCACCAGCAGCCATTTCGGGCCGACGTTGACTTCGGGGAAATCCCCTACCGCGATGTAGCACTTGTGGAAATCCGGGTCCTGCCGCGGCAGCGGCAGCGGGCAGTCCTGGCCGGGCTGGAAGACGTAGTCGGTGGCATAACGCCACGGCCACAGATCCAGGATCGGCAAAGATTCGGAGGCCTTGCCGACGCTGTAGTTCAGCCCGGACAGCAGCGGCGGCTTGTGCCGCGGCGCCACCACCCACGAATTGTCCGGGCCGGCATCACGCAGGATGCTCTGCGCCAGCGCCTGGGCGAAGGCCGGATCGTCGATGATCACCGCGCCCTCGGTGTTGTAGTTCTCGCTGCGCGGGTCGAAGTTGTGGGTGCCGATCACCCCGATGCGGCGGTCCACCACCAGCGACTTGGCATGCAGGCCCATGCGCGCGCCGGCACGGGTGACCGGCAAGGGCCGGTTGACCGCGCGGGTACCCAGGAACGAGGGCCGGGTCTCGGTACGCAGCACATCGTGCGCCACCGCGCTGCCGGTACCGCCACTGCGCCTGTCCGCGCGGCGGCTGCCGCTTCCATGCGCATTGCTGCCGGCGGCACTGCCGCCGATCAGGCGGTTGCGGCTGCCGCCGGAGAACGGCTCCTCGCCCAGCGGCGCCGGCAACAGGCTGCGGTAATCCACCGGAGCATCCTGCGGAAACGGCTTGTACTCGTAGATGTTGAACCCCAGCTCACGCAGGTTGCGGCGTTTGTACTTGTAGGACAGCGCATACACGATCGGATTGTCGGTGGCGGCCAGGCTGTTGGTCGACACCACCACCCGCGGCGGCGCGGGCCGCGCGCGCAACCCCCGGAACAGCTTCTGCGCCGGCTTGGACAGCACCAGATACGGGGTCTGCAACAGCACCTCCTGCTGCGCGCCGGCAATCAGGCCATCAAGCCGTGGATCGGTACCGCGGGCATCGGTGGCGGTGTCGCCGCGGTGGCGCCGGTGCTTGCGCGGCAGGTCGGCCACGTAGTTGACCGAACGCACCGGCAGCGCGGTCCGCACAAAGGCGCGGCTGATGAAATCGGCATCGTCCGCTTCGGCGCTGACCCGTTCGATCCGCTCCGGGTGACGGAAGTCCGCCGCCGGCAGCGCCGGTACGCCCTGCCGCAGCAGGGCGCGACCGACATCGTTGAGGCGCTCGGCCGGTACGCTGCGCCTGGCGTCCCAGAAGGCATCGAAGTTGGCTGCCATTTCGCGCACTTCCGGCCCGGCAATCACCACGTCGCGGTCACGGAAGTTGTACTCGGGGTCCCAGTCGTAATAGTCGTCCTGGTAGTTGCGGCCACCGACCACGCCAAGCGCGTCATCGATGACCAGCAGTTTGTTGTGCATGCGCTGGTTGAAGCGGCGGAAGCAGCACAGCACGCTGCCGGCGTAATCGAAATAGTTGAGCTTGGCCTTGCCGAACGTGGGGTTGTAGATCCGCAATGCGAAGTTCTGGTGGGCCCCGGCCAGTGCGGCGAGGATTTCCAGATTGGAAATCGCCGACAGCTGGTCGATCAGCACCCGCACCTTGACCCCGCGCCGGGCCGCGGCCAGCAGTTCGTCGATCACCAGCCGCGCACTGTCGTCGGTATCGAAGATGTAGGTCTGCAGGTCGATGCTGCGGCTGGCGCTGCGGATCAGGTTCAAGCGCGCCACCAGCGACAGTTCGCCTTCGTCAAGAATGGTCGCATAGTGCTGCGGCGTCTGCGCGCTGGATTCGGCAAACGCGCGCCCGCCCAGCGCCCGCAGCGGCGAATCCAGTGCGCAGCGGTCCGGCTGCTGGCAATCGACCGCGGTGTCGCGCCCCTGCATGGCGATGCGGCTGGCCTGCTCCCGCTGGATATTGGACAGCGAGGCGCAGCCGCCGCCCAGCAACAGCGTTGCCAGCACCAGCAGGCGCAGCCATGGATTCACGGAATAGGCGCCGCGGTCAGGCGCGTGCGCAGTACAAACGTCACTCGGTCACTCAATGCTATCTGCCAACTGTCCATCCCGTAGCGTCCGCGCAGGACGGTACCGCGGCTGGTCACGTCGCAATCATAGCCGGGGCGGGCACATTCCGGCGGCATCACCCGCAGGGTTTCACGATGGCTGATGCCGCGCAGGGTCAAGGTGCCCTGCACATCGCCGCCGTTTTCCACCACGCCCGGCATGTAGGGCAGCGAGTCGAATTCCACCACCGGGTAACGCTCGGCGTCGAAAAATTCCTCACCGCGCATCCAGCCGGTGTAACGCGGCCGGTCGGGGATCTCCACATACTGGCTGAACATGCGCAGCCGCACCTGGTGGCGGCCGTCGGGCAACACCGTGATATGCCCTTCGAAGCGCGGGAACACGCCTTCGATCTTCTGCCCGAAGCGGGTCCGGATCTCGAACCCGAAGCGGGAATGGGCGGTATCGAACGCCAGTTGCTGCGACGCTCCGGCCGGCGCGATGACCAGCAGCAACGTCAGCAGCAGCCCCCGCCGCACCGCGCACAGCATCCGCTTACGGCCACCAGAACGCGGTCAGGCGGGCCACTCCGGGTTCTATCGCCGCGGTCATCGGCATGGCCAGCACGGCGATCGCGGCGGTCGGCATGCCGCGGTAGTCACCCGACTGGCCGCTGTGCATCAGCGCCAGCAGCTGCTCCATTGCCGGGTTGTGGCCTACCAGCAGCAGCCGTTCGACATCGCGGTGGTCGTCGGCCAGCGCCGCCAGCGTGCCGGCGGTGGCGTCGTAGATCCGCTCCTCCAGCCGCTGTTCGACATAGCCGGTCAGCTCCAGCACCGCTTCCAGGGTTTCGCGGGCGCGCCGGGCCGGCGAGCACAACACCCGGTCGGGCACCAGGCGTTGTTCCAGCAGCCAGCGTCCGGCGGCTTCGGCCTCGGCCAGTCCGTGCGCAGAGAGGGGCCGGTCGATATCGGCCTGGCCGGTATCGGTGGGTTCGGCATGGGCATGGCGCAGCAGGATCAGTTCACGCATGGTCGCTTGGCACTCCTGTCAGGCTTTCTTCAGCCATTTGAACAACGGGTCCCAGTCCTTCTGGTGCTCGCGCACCTGGGCCGAGTGGTAATCGAACAGACTGCGGCCCATGCCGACCATCACCACGTAGCCCTGGCTGTCGCGCAATTGCGTCACCACCTCATAGGGCCACTGCGACAGCATCTGCCGGGCTTGTTGCGAGGTCTGGGTCCAGGCCTTGGTGCGGTTGAGCACCAGCCCGACCGGCAGCTGGCGCGAATGCACCCGCGGGACCTTGGCCAGACTGTTGAGGAAACCGACGATGGCCTCGATATCCAGCGCCGAGGGCAGCACCGGCACCAGCACCGCATCGGCGACGTCGAGAAAATGCGCCAGATCATCGGCATAGGCACCGGCCGGGGCATCGATGATGACCTGCCCGGTGCCGGCGGGGAGCTGTTTTTCCCAGGACTTTTTGCGATACACATTGATCGGCAGCACCGCGCTGTCCAGTACCGAACGCCGCTGCGCCCAGCGCGTGCTCGAGCCCTGCGGGTCGGCATCGGCCAGTACCGTGGCGTTACCGTCCAGCGCCGAAACGGCTGCCAGATGGGTGGCGATGGTGGTTTTGCCGACGCCGCCTTTGGAGCCGGCCACCAGAATCGTCTTCATGCACGCCTCGTTTCCGCGGGACTGGTTGCAGCGTACACCGCGCCAAGCCGGCAACGGTAGTCATCGCGTGACGGCTGCCGGATGCGGCGACGGGTTTGCTATCGTGACGCCCCTCGGCAACGGAACCACCATGAGCGAACTGCAGGACCTGACCGCGCTGATCCGCGCCAACACGCCCTTGATCGTGATCGAAACCGGGGACGAGGGCCGGGTGGTCGACCTGTTCCGGCAGGCGCTGATGCATGTCTGGCGCGCGCTGTACCGCTGGACGATCACCGAGGGCCTGCGCCGCATCGACCTGGATCGCGAGGACGATGCCGTCGGCCCGCCCGATGCCAGCGCGGCATTGCGGATGATCCAGCAGGCCGACCAGCGCGGCATCTACCTGCTGCTGGATTTCCACCCCTACCTGGGCTACGCCAGCCACCAGCGGCTGTTGCGCGACATCCTGCAGCGCCGCCACAGCGAGCCGCACGTGCTGGTGCTGGTTGGCGCCAGGGTGGAATTGCCGGCCGAGCTGGAAGCGCTGGCGACCCGTTTCAATCCGCGCCTGCCCGATGCCAATGCACTGCTGAAGATGCTGCGCGAAGAGGCCACCGCCTATGCCGGCGAGAACGGTGGCCGGCGGGTGGAGGTGGACCACGAGGCGGTGCAGCAGATCCTGCGCAACCTGCAGGGGCTGAGCCTGACCGATGCCCGCCGCATCGCCCGCCAGCTGATCTACGATGACGGCGCGCTGGGCGCCAACGATCTGCCGCAGCTGGCCAGGCTGAAGTTCGAACTGCTCAACCGCAGCGGCCATCTGCATTACGACTACGACAGCGCGCGCCTCGCCGATGTGGTTGGAGCCGCGCGGCTCAAGCGCTGGATCGGGCAACGCCGCGCGGTGTTTGTCGCTGGCACCGCCCCGCCGGGGTTGGACCCGCCCCGGGGCATGTTGCTGCTGGGCGTGCAGGGCTGCGGCAAATCGATGCTGGCCAAGGCCACCGCCGCCGGCTTCGGCGTGCCGCTGCTGCGGCTGGACTTCGGCATGCTCTACAACAAGTACCACGGCGAAACCGAGAAGAACCTGCGCGACGCGCTGGCCTCGGCCGAGCAGCTGGCGCCGTGCGTGCTGTGGATCGACGAGATTGAAAAAGGCCTGGCCAGTGGCGGCGAGGACGGCGGCGTATCGCGGCGGGTGCTGGGCTACCTGCTGACCTGGATGGCCGAGCGCAAGAGCGCGGTGTTCATCGTCGCCACCGCCAACCAGGTGCACGAACTGCCGGCCGAACTGCTGCGCAAGGGCCGCTTCGACGAGATCTTCTTCGTCGACCTGCCCTCGCCCGACAGCCGGGTCGAACTGCTGCGACTGCATCTGGGCAAGCGCCAGCTGCAGCCCGACGACTTCGCGCTGCCGGCGCTGGCCGCCGCCAGTGACGGCTTCTCCGGCGCCGAGATCGAGCAGGCGGTGGTCTCGGGCCTGTACGCGGCCCATGCCGCCAGGCAGCCGCTGGACACCGGCATGCTGATGGAGGAAATCCGCGCCACCCGTCCGCTGTCGGTGGTGATGGCCGAACAGGTCGGCGCGCTGCGCGACTGGGCCCGTGAGCGCACGGTACCGGCCGACTGATTGCAGCACGCCTCGCATGCCGGTTGCGGCTGCCATGCCGCCGCGCGCCTGAACTTCGCACGCCGCCGGGTGTCATACCGCCTCCCTTGTCTTTTCTGCAGGATTCTTATGCGCCCATTTTTTCTGCTGCTGCTCGTTATCGGAATTTCCTCCTGCTCAACCGTCCACCCGAACCTTGAACAAGGCGCGCGCGCGTCTCAGCAATTCCAGACCACGAACACCGGGCACATCGTGGCACCGGCGGAAATCAACGGACATGCTGTATTTCTCGTCATCGATACAGGCGCCGGAGCCACCGTGATTGATCGGTCCTCAGTTGCAGCGCTCAATCTGCGTGTCCCGGACAAGGGAAGCTCCGCGGCAACAAGTGCCAGCGATGCCGGAATCGCTATCCAGTCATCCCCGGGCAATCACTTCAAATTTGCCGGCACGGAATCGGAAGATTTCACGTTCCGCATTATGGATCTGGGTCACGTCGTCAAGGCCCTCTCGTCGCAGGCGCACCCGGTCGTTGGCGTTGTCGGCGTCGACTGGCTCGATGCACACGGTGCCACCATCAAATACTCCGACCGCACGATTACGGCTACGCAGTGACCCCACCTGGCACTTCATTCCAGTCGAACCGGTTGCGCGGGCCGGCTTGATTGCGGGGGGGACCGCTGGCGTTACCGCCCCCTCAGTGCAGTTGCTGCAGCAACCACAGCCACGCCGGCAAGGTGGCCAGCGACAGCAGGATGCCGTAGCCGACCAGGGCGGCGGCCAGTCGCGGCGCCAGCCGGTGCGAGATCGCCAGCGCCGCGGCGGTGATCATGGTCGGCATCGCCGATTCCAGCACGTTGGCCTGCAGCCGTTCGCCATGCAGGCCAAACGCCCACGACAGCGGCAACGCCAGCGCCGGTATCACCAGCAGCTTGAGCAGCAGCCCCACGCCCAGCGGCAGCAGCTCGGCCCGCGGCAGGCGCAGCTGGATCGACAGCCCCACCGCCAGCATCACCAGCGGCAGCATCGCATCGGCCAGGCTCTGGAGCCCGCCCGCGATCCATGCCGGCGGCTGCGCCGGCATCAGCACCAGGGCGAACACCAGCGCCCACAGCGGCGGGAAGCGCACGATGCGCAGCGCGATCTGGCGCCCGCTTGGGGGCACATCGCCGCTGTAGCGCGCCAGCACATACAGCCCGAACGTGGACAGCAGCACGAAGGTGCCGAACTGGTCGTACACCACCGCATACGGCAGCGCGTGATCGCCCAGCAGCGCGCGCACCATCGGGTAGCCGATGAAGCTGGAATTGCACAGCGCCACGCACAGCAGCAGCACCGCGTGCACTTCGCGACTGAATCCGAACAGGCGGGTGCACAGCGCGACCAGCGCCAGTGTCGCCAGCATCAGCAGCCACGGCGTGGCGATGATGCCGATCAGCGACAGATCCAGCTGCAGGCGCGGCACATACAGCAGCACGGCCGCCGGCAGGCAGACGTACAGCACGATCCGGTTGAGCACATCGGCGCTGTTGTCCGGCAGCGCACGCAGCCGCGCGAAGCCCATGCCCAGCGCCAGCATGGCCAGGATCAGCGCAAAGGCATCCAATGCCATGGTCACGACCACTCCGTCGTCGGAAAGGCAGCGGCGTCGACGGAAAGGTCAGACCACCGCCGCAGCACCATTGCGCGCCGCAACATGAGCGGTTTCAAAGCGCCGCGACCGGCCGGCACCGGCAGCCACGCTTCCCGCGCACTCAGGGCCAGACGGGCGGACTGCCGCTCCAGGCCCGGTGCACTTCGGCCAGCGTGGCGCGGTCCTGCTCACGCCAATGCGGCAGCAGCTGCAGATAGTTGTCCGGATCGCTCCACTGCTGCGGTTCGGTGCGCACCGCCGCGGCATACCAGCGCACCGCTTCGTCGCGGCGTCCCAGGGTCCACAGCACCAGCGCGTAGGTTGGCGGCACCCAGCCGGGATTGCCGCGGCTGGCGGCCTGCAGGCTCATCCATTCGCCCAGCGCCGCTTCGGTTTCCCCCAACCGGTACAGATCCCAGGCGTGGTTCCAGCGCACCGCGCGGCCTTGCACCGCCGACACCTGGGTGGCGGCCAGCGCCTCCTGGTACAGGCTTTTCCCCAGGTCCACGCGCCCCTGGGCAATCGCCAGGCTGGCCAGCTGGGTGGTCGCTTCCACCGCCTTGCGCCCGCGTTCACGCAGTTTCATCAGCTGCTCGACCGCATCGGCGGCATCGCCGGGTACAGCCAGCAGCGGCTGCGCGGCGCTGTCATTGTCGAAATAGAATTCGTCGATCTTCGGCAGGGTTTGCGCCTGCGCATCGGTGATCGCCAGACCGGCCAGCAGCACCAGTGCCGGCAGCGTGATTCTGAACACTTCCATCTACGTCCCTTCCCCTGTCGTGCTTCAGCAACCCTTCATGGATCGTAACCCGACAACGTACGCGCGGCGACCCCGGGCGGCGGCAAAAAGCCCCACTGCTACAATCCGCGCCCTCTTCCCGCGTCCGCCCCGCCTGCGCCGCGCGGCCGCCAGCCGATTCTTTCCGGGCCCGCCATGACCAGCACCGCCGAACTCACTTCCCCCTCGTCCGCCAATACCCCGTCGATCGGCGTACGCGACCACGACTACACGCTGGAACACAAATACACCCGCACCGACGGCCGCATCTATCTGAGCGGGGTGCAGGCGCTGGTGCGGCTGCCACTGATGCAGCAGCTGCGCGACAGCGCGGCCGGGCTGAACACCGGCGGCTTCATCAGTGGCTACCGCGGCAGTCCGCTGGGCGGTTTCGACCTGGAATTGTGGCGCGCGCGCAAGCACCTGGAAGCGGCCAAGGTGAAGTTCGTGCCCGGGCTCAACGAGGACCTCGGCGCGACCATGGTCTGGGGTACGCAGCAGACCAACCTGTTCCCCGGCGCCAAGGTCGATGGCGTGTTCGGCATGTGGTACGGCAAGGGCCCGGGCGTGGACCGCTGCGGCGACGTGTTCAAGCACGCCAATGCCGCCGGCACCTCGCAGCACGGGGGCGTGCTGGCGCTGGCCGCCGACGACCACGCCTGCCGCAGCTCGACCCTGCCGCACGGCAGCGAGGACGAGTTCGTCAGCGCGATGATGCCGGTGCTCAATCCGGCCGGGGTGCAGGACATCCTCGACATGGGCCTGCTCGGCTGGGCGATGAGCCGCTACACCGGGCGCTGGACCGGCTTCAAGACCATCGCCGAGACGGTGGAATCCTCCGCCTCGGTGGACGTCAATCCGTTCGCGCGGCAGATCCTCCTGCCGGAGGATTTCGAGATGCCGCACGGCGGCCTCAACATCCGCTGGCCGGACCCGCCGATGGAGCAGGAAATGCGCCTGCACCGCTATGCGGTCAAGGCCGCGCAGGCGTTTGCCCGGGCCAACCAGATCGACCGCGTGGTGATGGACTCGCCGCACGCGCGGCTGGGCATCGTCACCACCGGCAAGAGCTACCTGGACGTGCTGCAGGCGCTGGAATACCTCGGTCTGGACGCGCGTGCCTGCGCCGATATCGGCATCCGCGTGTACAAGGTCGGCATGACCTGGCCGCTGGAGCCGGTCGGCATCGCCCGCTTCGCGCAGGGGCTGGAAGACATCGTCGTGGTGGAGGAGAAGAAGGCCTTCATCGAGCGGCAGATGAAGGAGCAGTTCTACAACTGGCCGGCCAGTGCCGGTCCGCGCCCGTCGATCGTCGGCAAGTACGACGAGGCCGGCGAATGGATCCTGCCCTCGACCGGCGAGCTGACCCCGGCCACCATCGCCGGCGTGATCGGCCGCCGCATCCAGCGTTTCTTCAACACCGAATCGATCGAGCAGCGGCTGCGCTGGATGGACGAGAAGGAGGCCGAGATGGCCCTGCCGCGCGCGCAGTTCCCGCGCGTGCCGCACTACTGCTCGGGCTGCCCGCACAACACCTCCACCCAGGTGCCGGAGGGCTCGCGCGCCCTGGCCGGGATCGGTTGCCATTACATGGTGACCTGGATGGACCGCAGCACCGACACCTTCACCCACATGGGCGGCGAAGGCGTCACCTGGGCCGGGCAGGCGAGCTTCACCGACACCGGGCACGTGTTCCAGAACCTCGGCGACGGCACCTATTTCCACAGCGGTTCGCTGGCGGTCCGCCAGGCGATCGCTGCCGGCGTCAACATCACCTACAAGATCCTCTACAACGACGCGGTGGCGATGACCGGCGGGCAGCCGGTGGACGGCACCCTGAGCGTGCCGCAGATCGCCCACCAGATGCGCGCCGAGGGCGTGGCCACGATCGTGCTGGTCAGCGAGGACCTGTCCAGGTGGAACCGCCGCGAGGACTTCCCGCCGGGTGTGGAGTTCCATGACCGGGCCGAACTCGATGCGGTGCAGAAGCGGCTGCGCGAGGTGAAGGGCACCAGCATCCTGATCTACGAACAGACCTGCGCCACCGAAAAGCGCCGCCGCCGCAAGCGCGGCAAGCTGGTCGATCCGCCCAAGCGGGTGATGGTCAACTCGCTGGTGTGCGAGGGCTGTGGCGACTGCGGGCAGAAGAGCTTCTGCGTGTCGGTGCTGCCGAAGGAAACCGAGTTCGGGCGCAAGCGCCAGATCGACCAGTCCAACTGCAACAAGGATTTCTCCTGCACCACCGGCTTCTGCCCCAGCTTTGTCACCGTGCACGGCGGCAAGCCGCGCAAGGGCAGCCGGAGCGGTGCCAGCGGCCTGCTCGACAACCTGCCGGCGCCGAACTTCCGCAGCACGCTGGAACAGCCGTGGAACATCCTGATCACCGGCGTCGGCGGTACCGGCGTGGTCACCATCGGCGCATTGCTGGGCATGGCCGGGCACCTCGAGGGCAAGGGGGCCAGCGTGCTCGACCAGACCGGCCTGGCGCAGAAGGGTGGCGCGGTCACCACCCATATCCGCATCGCGCGTACGCCCGAAGACATCCACGCGGTGCGCATTGCCGCGGGTGAAGCCGATCTGGTGCTGGGCTGCGACATGGTCGTGGTCAACGACTACTGGGCGCTGTCCAAGGTGCGCGCCGAGCGCTCGCAGGTGGTGCTCAACACCTACGAAGCAATGCCGGGCACCTTCACCACGCGCCCGGACATGCAGTTCCCGGCCGCCGACATCATCGCCGGGGTGCGCGTGGCGCTGGGCGGACGCGATCCGATCCTGCTCGACGCCACCCAGCTGGCGACCGCGCTGCTGGGCGACGCGATCGCCGCCAACCTGTTCATCCTCGGCTTCGCCTGGCAGCAGGGGCTGGTGCCGGTCTCGTTCGAAGCGCTGATGCGGGCGGTCGAGCTCAACGGCGCAGCGATCGAGATGAACCAGCAGGCCTTCGCCTGGGGCCGCCTGGCCGCGGTCGATCCGCAGGCGGTGCAGCAGGCCGCCGGGCTGGTGCACAACACCCATACCCCCGCCGAACGCACGCCGGGCGCGCTGCACAAACTGCCGCCGGGCGACTGGGAAGGCAACGAATGGGGCGCCACCGCGGCGCCGCGCAATCCGGGCAACGAGCCGGAAGTGCGTGGCCTGCCGTCCAGCGATCCGCAGCCGGCCGCGACCGCGTTCGCGGCGCTGGATGATGCCCACCTGTCGCGTTCGCTGGACGAGCTGATCGCCCGTCGCAGCAGCTTCCTCACCGACTACCAGGACGCCGCCTATGCCGGCCGCTACCGCCGCCTGGTGGATGCGGTGCGGCAGGCCGAGCAGCGCCTGGCGCCAGGCAGCACCGCGCTGACCGAAGCGGTGGCCCGCTACTTCTTCAAGCTGATGGCCTACAAGGACGAGTACGAAGTCGCGCGGCTGTACACCAGCGGCGATTTCCGCAGGCAGGTGGAACGGCAGTTCGAAGGCGACTACCAGATCCGCTTCCACCTGGCGCCGCCGCTGCTGGCCAAGCGCGACGCGCAGGGCCGCCTGCAGAAGAAGGAATACGGGCCGTGGATGTTCAAGGCGTTCGGCCTGCTGGCCCGACTCAAGGGCCTGCGCGGTGGCCGCTTCGACGTCTTCGGCTACACCGCCGAACGCCGCGGCGAACGCCAGTTGATCGCCGATTACGAGCAGACCCTGCAGGAACTGCTGGGCACGCTCGACGCCGGCCGGCTGTCATTGGCGGTGGACATCGCCAGCAGTCCCGAGCACATCCGCGGCTACGGTCATGTCAAGGAAGCGCACCTGCACGAAGCCAAGGCCCGCGAGGCGACCTTGCTGGCGACATGGCGTAATCCGAAGGCGCTGCATATCGTGCAGGCGACTTGATGCAGGCGTTCGCTGACATTTTACCAATGTCAGCGAGCGCATACATCAATAGACCCGGGCCCGCCAAATGTAAACGGATGCTTACATTTGCACAAATGTAAGCATTCGCTTACATTGCGCCATATGGCCGCCCTCAAGACTCCTGCCGACCTGGGCAACGTGATCCTGCAGCGCCGCAAGGCGCTGGGCTGGGATCAGGCACGCCTGGCCCATGAGGCCGGCGTCAGCCGGCAATGGATCATCGAAATCGAGAAGGGCAAACCCAGGGCCGAGCTGCAACTAGTGTTGAGGGCGCTCAATGTCCTCGGCATCGAGCTGGACGCCTCCGCCCGTGACGTCTCCCCGCCAGCTGCCAGCGACCAGCCGTTGGACCTTCCGGACGTTGATCGCATCATCGAGCACAGCCGGTTCCCCTCAGGTAACGCATTCGGCTCGGGGTTCGATGCATTGCTCAAGCCTTCTTCCGCCCTCTCCGCATTCGAGGAACAGCAAAGAAAGCTCGATGCGCTGCTGCCGCCAGAATCCCGGGCCAAGCCGGGCAGCCGCCGAAAGGGGAAGCAATCGTGGCGCTGACGCTCCTGTTGTCCGGTCGCATCGCCGGGCGGCTGGAAGCCGACGGCAACGGGAATCCGCGGCTCCGCTATGCCGATACCTGGCTCAATACCGCTGGCGCCTATGCCGTCTCGCTGAGCCTGCCACTGACCCAGGCGGATTTCCCTCCGCAGGCGGTCTCTGCTGTCCTGTGGGGCCTGCTTCCCGACAACGAGAGCCTGCTGCAACGCTGGGGCACGCGCTTCCATGTTTCCCCCCGCAATCCCGTTGCGTTGCTCTCTCATGTCGGTGAGGACTGCGCCGGCGCGGTGCAGTTCGTCAGCGACGAACGTCTTGAGGACGTGTTGTCAGGTCGTGATGATCAGATCGAACCTTTGGACGACGCCGAGCTGGCAGACCGGCTGCGACGCCTTCGCCAGGACAACGGCATGGCACGCAATGTGGACGACGTCGGGCAGTTCAGTCTGGCGGGCGCCCAATCCAAGATCGCGCTGCTGAGGCAGGACGACGGCAGCTGGGCCATTCCCGCCGGTCGTGTACCCACCACGCATATCCTGAAACCGCCGGGCGGTGACTACGACGGCTTCGTCGAGAACGAGATGTTCTGTCTGCGGCTGGCACAGGCGCTGGGCTTGCCGGCCGCCACTGTCGAGAAGATCGACATCGGCGGGGAAACCGCCATCTGCGTCAGCCGCTACGACCGCGCCCGCACGAACGGAAATCTGGTGCGCGTGCATCAGGAGGACTTCTGCCAGGCCTTGGGAGTAATGCCGCAGATCAAGTATCAGAGCCAGGGCGGGCCCGGACCTGCCGATCTGGCCAAGATACTTTGGGATCACTCTTCGCAGCCGCGTACCGACGTGGAGACTCTGTTCCAAGCCCTGGCATTCAACTACCTGATCGGCGGCACCGATGCGCACGCCAAGAACTACTCGCTGCTGTTCGGCGCCGGTGGCAACGTGCGACTCGCACCGCTTTACGATATCTCAAGCGCACTTCCCTACCCGCATCTGCAGAAGCGCAAGATCAAGATGGCGATGAAGATCGGCAGCCACTACCGCTGGTGGGATATCCGTCCTGAGGATTGGCAGGAGACCGCAACTTCCATGCAACTGAATCCTGCGCTGGCGCTACAGATATTGTCTGTAATGTGTCTGATGCTGCCAGATACCGCACAACAGGCGCAGCAACAGTTGTTGAGTGAGGGCATCGAGCACCCGGTGCTTGATCTTCTTGTCCAGGAAATACGTTTTTCCTGCGAACGCTGCATAAGAAAACTGCAAACTACCCCGGCGTCTTGAATCAATGACCCCGCGCGCCACTGCGCGCCCTTCCTTTCCAAGAGCGCGGCTCAACGCCGCGGCGCGAGGATCTTGGTCAGCAGATCCGGTGCGCCATCGATCCGGCGCAGGTGCGGGTAGCGCAGACCGTCGCGGTAGTCGATGCGCACGCTGCGGAAGCTGTCGGCCTGGCGCACGATCAGCTCGAGCGGCGTACCGGCCTTGGCATCGGTCACCGCCTGCTTCAGCCGCGCGCCGCTGTAGGCCAGGCCATTGACCGCCACCAGCGTCACGTCCTTGGCCAGCCCGGCCTTGAACGCCGGGCTGTCCCAGCCCACCCACTGCACCCCGCCGTCGTTGCCGGTCTTCAGACCCAGCGAATACTGCAGATCGGTCACCCCATCGGCTTCGCCATCGGCGATCACCGGATTCGGCGCGTCGCTGAAATACAGTTCCCAGCCGGCGGCGGCCAATCCTTCCGGGGCGCTGCCATCGCGTGCATCCAAACGCGTGCCGATGAAGGCGTCCCAGCCACCGGGCTGCAGCGCTTCCAGCGCCTGCATCACATCACCGCGGTCGTACAGGCGGATCTCGCCCTGAGTGCCGCCCTGGTGGAAGCGCCGCGCGAACGTATCCAGCGAGACCTTGCCGCGCGACAGGCTGCGCAGCCGCGCATCCACGCCCAGCCACAGCAGTGTGCTCTCGTTGTAGAACTCGAAGGCGCGCTGCCAGTCGGCCCAGGCCTGCGGCTTGGCATTGAAATCGAGGATGCCCTGATGCACGGTGTCATGCAGGTCACGCCACTGCCGCCCCGGCTGGGTGGCATAGGTGGCCTGCAGCTGGGCCAGCATCGCCATCGCGTAGTCCGGCTGCCACAGGCCCGAGCGCGCGGCCAGCACCACCGCCCAGTACTGGGTCTGGCCTTCGTACATCCACAGCTCGTCGTTGTGCATCGGCGCGTTGTAGTGCGGCACCCAGGTCGGACGCGGCCGCCAGGCCTTGCCCACCCACGCGTGCGCGTATTCGTGCGGCAGCAGGTCGTTGTCGACGAACGGCCGTTCGCCACGCAGGTAGCCGTCATGCATGCCGTTCTCGCTGGACTGCGCATGCTCCAGGCCGATGCCGCTGAACACGTCCGACACCGCCAGCAGGAAGGTGTAGTGCGGATACGGCCGCGCGCCGAACAGCGCATCGGCCTCGGCCACCAGCGCGCGATGCGCGGCCAGCACCTTGGCATCGGCCTGCAGCGCCTGCGGGTTCTCGGCCACCACATCCAGCCACACCGGCTGCCGGGCCTTGTCGTCCAGCGCGAACCGCTTGAAATACCGGCCGGCGAACACCGGCGAGTCGATCAGCGTCATCAGCGACACCGGCGCGTAGTGCTCGGTACTGCCACTGCGCTGGGCCACATCCAAAGCCGTGCCGCTGTGCCAACCTGCCGGCAGCCGCAGCGAGGCTTTGACCTGGATGCCGCGTGCATCCACGCCGGCCGGATACAGCACCACCCGGTGCCATTGCAGGTCCAGCAGATTGGGCGTCATCGCCACCCGGCCCTGGTCGGCGGCAGTCGGCGACAGGTACTGGAATTCGACCTCCAGCTCGCCCACACCTTCGGGCACCTGCAGCTGGAAGGCGTACATGTCACCGGAATCGCGCGTCCACGGCAGCGCCCGGCCGTTGCCGCGGATCACCAGCCCGGCCATCTGGTTGATCGGCCCGGTCGGGGCGTGGTTGCCGGGAATCCATTGCGGGTACCACAGCGTCAGCGCGCCGGGCGCTACCGGAATGCGCTGGCGCACGCGCTGGATGCGCCGCTCGCTGTCGCTGGCATCCACTTCCAGCTCGATCACCCCCGGATAGCTCGCCTGTACCTGCACGGCGCCCGGCCGCGCGGCGGCGTCCTGCGCCAGCGCTGCGCCCAAGGGCGCCATGGCCAACACCCCTGCCAACAGCCAGTTGCACCGCTGCATCCGCGCCCCCCCCTTGTCCGTGAACTGCCCGCATCCTATCCCGTGGCGCCCATGCCCAGCTGTCGGGTCCACACCAGACAGCGGTTGTTGGCCGGCATCGCCACATCCTCGCGCAACGTCCAGCCCTGCGCCCGCGCCAGCGCATCGACGGCTTCGAAGTCACGGATGCCCGAGCGCGGATCCCGCCCCTTCAGCCACGCATCGAAGGTGCGGTTGCTGTCACTGCTGAAGTCGCCGCCGTAGTTGAAGGGGCCATAGATGACCAGCGTCGCCGCAGTGGCCAGCAGCGGCGACAGTCCGGCGAACAGCGCCTGCACCTGGTCCCAGCCCATGATGTGCAGCGTATTGGCGCTGAACACCGCATCGAAGCCGGACCCGCTGGCGTTTTGCGGCAACACCGGCGGCGGTGCCAGTCCGGGTACGGGCGATGTCACCGCCTGCAGTTCGATGGGCGGCGGCGTATTCGCCAACCCGGTCGCCTCCAGCCATTGGCTGATGCCCGGCAGATGGTCGCGATGATCGCTGCTCTGCCAGCGCAGCCACGGCATCGCCGCGGCAAAGTGCACCGCGTGCTGGCCGGTGCCGCTGCCGATCTCCAGCACCTGGCGGGCATGGGCGAAATGGCGACGCAGCACGGCCAGGATCGGTTCGCGATTGCGCTCGCACGATTCGCTATAGGGTCTTGAACTCATGGCGGCGTGGGTTTTCCGGTTGCATAACAAGATCAGGAGAGGGATCGCCACCGGCCGCAGCGGCCGGCACATACCGCAGTGTGCCGCAGCTGCGCCTGCGCATCCGCGGCAGCGGCCATGACCATGGTCACTTGACGCATTTTGCGCGGGCCAGCAGATTCGGGCTTCATCTTTTTTATGGTCGCGCGGGCTGCCTGCCAGCGCCGACCCTGGAGCCCTGCCGCGCATGCAACGACGCCAATTCCTGACACTTTCCGGCCTCGGCCTGGCCGGACTGATGCTCCCGCATTCGCGCCTGATTGCCGCCGAAGACCTGCTGGTACCCGCCGACCTGACCCGCAAGAAGGCGCTGGCCGATACCGCGCTGACCGCGGCCCGCAACGCCGGCGCCAGTTATTGCGACGTGCGCATCGGCCGCTATCTCAACCAGGCGGTAATCACCCGCGAGGATCGGGTGCAGAACGTCACCAACAGCGAATCGGCCGGCATCGGCGTGCGCGTGATCGTCAATGGCGCCTGGGGCTTTGCCGCCACCCACCAGTCCACCGTGCAGGGCGTGACCGACGCGGTGGGCAACGCGGTGGCCATTGCCCGCGCCAATGCCCGGATCCAGACCCGGCCGGTGCAGCTGGCGCCGGTCACCGGTGTCGGTGAGGTCCGCTGGACCACCCCGATCAGGAAAAACGCGATGGCGGTGCCGCTCAAGGACAAGGTCGACCTGTTGCTGTCGGTCAATGCCGCCGCGCTCAATGCCGGCGCCGACTTCATCAACTCCACCCTGTTCCTGGTCAACGAGCAGAAGTACTTCGCCTCGTCCGACGGCTCGTACATCGACCAGGACGTGCACCGCATCTGGCTGCCGTTCACCGCCACCGCGATCGACAAGAGCAGCGGCAAATTCCGCACCCGCGCCGGGCTGTCCTCGCCGATGGGGCTGGGCTGGGAATTCCTCGACGCCGATCCGGCCGGCAAGATCGCCCTGCCCGGCGGCGTCATCGCTTACGGCGACTCCTACGACGCGGTGGAAGATGCGATCGCCGCGGCGAAGCACGCGCGCGAGAAGCTCACCGCGCCGGCGGTCAAGCCTGGCAAGTACGACCTGGTGCTGGACCCGTCCAACCTGTTCCTGACCATCCACGAGAACGTCGGCCATCCGCTGGAGCTGGACCGCGTACTCGGTTACGAAGCCAACTACGCCGGCACCAGTTTCGCCACGCTGGACAAGCGCGACGCCGGCTACCGCTGGGGCAGCGACATCGTCAATTTCTTCGCCGACAAGACCCGCCCCGGCTCGCTGGGCGCGGTCGGCTACGACGATGAAGGAGTGAAGACGCGGCGCTGGGACCTGGTCAAGGACGGCACCCTGGTCAACTACATGGCCACCCGCGACGAGGTGCACCTGCTCGGCGAGAACGCCTCGCATGGCTGCAGCTATGCCGACTCGTGGTCGTCGGTGCAGTTCCAGCGCATGGCCAACGTGTCGCTGGCGCCGGGCAAGACCCCACTGACGCCGGCGCAGATGGTCAAGGACGTGGAGAACGGCATCTACATCCACGGCCGCGGTTCGTACTCGATCGACCAGCAACGTTACAACGCGCAGTTCGGCGGCCAGCTGCACTACCAGATCAAGAACGGCCAGATCACCGGCATGGTCGAAGACGCCGCCTACCAGATCCGCACCCCGGAGTTCTGGAACGCCTGCGCGGCGATCTGCGACGAACGCGACTTCCGCCTGGGTGGCTCGTTCTTCGATGGCAAGGGCCAGCCCTCGCAGGTGTCGGCGGTTTCGCACGGTTCGGCCACCACCCGCTTCAACGGCATCAACATCATCAACACCGCGCGCAGCCTGGGCTGACGCGCCCTGGCCGACTGATCTGCAGGAGCGACGCAGCACGCAAGTCGCGATGGTTTTTTCGAGCCACGCGACTCACGTAATTCCTACGCCTTTTTTTGCTGCATCGGCGTGTGTATGCCAAAAGTCATTTGACGCTGTATCGATGCCACGGCAAGAATCGAACGGTTCGCGGACCAGCGCGGAATCGTTGCCGTTTCCTGCCGTTTTGCCCGCCGCGCGGGCGTCGCCATGTGGAGAGCTGCCTTGCAAAGACGTGACTTCCTCGCCCTGACCGGGCTTACCGCGGGCGGCCTGATGCTGCCGTCGATCTTCGGCAAGGCGATTGCCGCCGAGCAGCTGCTCAGTGTGCTCGACCCGGCCCTGAAGAAGCGCCTGGCCGACGACGCGATGACCGCCGCCCGCGCCGCCGGAGCCACCTACTGCGATGTGCGCATCGGCCGTTACCTGCGCCAGTTCGTGATCACCCGCGAGGACAAGGTGCAGAACGTGGTGAACACCGAATCCACCGGCACCGGCATCCGCGTGATCGTCAATGGCGCCTGGGGCTTTGCCGCCACCAACGACCTGAGCCCGGCCGGCGTGGTCAAGGCCGCGCAGCAGGCCGCCGCCATCGCCCGCGCCAACGCCAAGGTGCAGACCGCACCGGTGCAGCTGGCCAAGGCGCCCGGCCATGGCCAGGTGTCGTGGAAGACCCCGATCAGGAAAAATGCGATGGAGGTTCCGCTCAAGGACAAGGCCGGGCTGCTGCTGGACGTCAACGCCGCCGCGCTCAATGCCGGCGCCAGCTTCGTCAATTCGATGCTGTTCCTGGTCAACGAGCAGAAGTACTTCGCCTCCACCGACGGCTCCTACATCGACCAGGACGTGCACCGCATCTGGGCACCGATGACGGTCACCGCGATCGACAAGAGCAGCGGCAAGTTCCGCACCCGCGGCGGGCTGTCCTCGCCGATGGGGCTGGGCTTTGAATACCTGGACGGCGATGCCTCCGGCAAGACCGTGCTGCCCAATGGCGTGGTGGTCTACGGCCAGTCCTACGACATGCGCGAAGATGCGATCGCCGCGGCCAGGCAGGCGCAGGAAAAGCTCAAGGCGCCGTCGGTCAAACCGGGCAAGTACGACCTGGTGCTGGACCCGTCGCACACCTGGCTGACCATCCACGAAGCGGTCGGCCATCCGCTGGAGCTGGACCGCGTGCTCGGCTACGAGGCCAACTACGCCGGCACCAGCTTCGCCACGCTGGACAAACGCGAGCAGCGCTTCCAGTACGGCAGCGACAAGGTCACCATCATCGCCGACAAGACCCAGCCCGGTTCGCTCGGTGCGGTCGGCTACGACGATGAAGGCGTCAAGACCAAACAGTGGGACCTGATCCGCGACGGCAAGCTGGTGGACTTCCAGACCATCCGCGACCAGGCGCACATCCTCGGCAAGACCGAGTCGGACGGCTGCTGCTATGCCGACTCGTGGTCGTCGGTGCAGTTCCAGCGCATGGCCAACGTGTCGCTGGCGCCGGGCAAGACCCCGCTGAGCGTGGCCGAGCTGGTCAAGGACGTGGAAAACGGCATCTACATCATCGGCGACGGCTCGTTCTCGATCGACCAGCAGCGCTACAACGCGCAGTTCGGCGGCCAGCTGTTCTACGAGATCAAGGACGGCAAGATCACCCGCATGCTCGAAGACGTGGCCTACCAGATCCGCACCCCGGAATTCTGGAACGCGTGCACGGCCGTGGCCGATGAGCGCGATTACCGCCTGGGTGGCTCGTTCTTCGACGGCAAGGGTCAGCCGGGCCAGGTGTCGGCGGTCTCGCACGGCTCGTCCACCGCGCGCTTCAACGGCATCAACGTCATCAATACCGCCCGCAGCCTTGGTTGATACCGCTAGCGCCGGGCGCGGCCCGGCTGCACCGGATCATGTCTGCCAACCAATACAAGAGCAGCGGAGCACGCTCCGCTCTACCAGGAGAACACCTCAATGAGCATCTTCACCGAACAGGAAGCCAAGGCGATCCTGGACAAGGTCATCGCCCTGTCCAAGGCCGATGAGTGCACCGCCACGCTGACCGGCTCGGTCGATGGCAACATCCGTTTCGCGCTGAACAACGTCTCCACCAGCGGCATCGTCAGCAACGCCGAACTGGCCGTGCAGGTGGCCTTCGGCAAGCGCGTGGGCACCGCCTCGATCAACGAGTTCGACGATGCCTCGCTGGCGCGCGTGGTGCGCCGCGCCGAAGACCTGGCCCGGCTGGCGCCGGAGAACCCGGAGTTCATGCCGGCCATCGGCAAGCAGCAGTACACCGCCAGCCCGACCTTCAGCGAATCCACCGCGGCGATCGATCCCGAGTTCCGCGCCCAGGTGGCCGCCGATTCGATCACCCCGTGCCGCGGCAAGGGACTGATCGCGGCCGGCTTCCTCGATGATGGCAAGCGCTTCATCGCCACCGCCAACAGCAATGGCAACTTCGGCTACCAGAAGTCGACCGACTTCAACTACACCTGCACGGTGCGCACCGAAGACGGCCGGGGCTCGGGCTGGGTCGGGCGCAGCCTCAAGGACGCGGCCGATTTCCGCGCCGACCAGGACATCGAGATCGCCAAGCGCAAGGCGATCGAATCGGCCGAGGCCAAGGCACTGGAGCCAGGCAAGTACACGGTGATCCTGGAGCCGGCCGCGGCTGCCGGGCTGATCAGCTTCATGATGAATTTCTTCGACGCGCGCTCGGCCGATGAAGGCCGCAGCTTCCTGTCCAGGAAGGGCGGCGGCAACAAGCTCGGCGAGCAGGTCTACGACCCGCGCGTGACCATGCTGGCCGATCCCTGGCATCCGGATGCGGCGGTGCTGCCGTGGGACGGCGAGGGCATGCCGCGCGAGAAGATCGCGATCATCGACAAGGGCAAGATCGCCAACCTCAACTACTCGCGCTACTGGGCGCAGAAGCAGGGCAAGACCGCCAACGCGCGGCCGGGCAACCTGCTGATGGCCGGTGGCGACAAGTCCACCGCCGAGCTGGTGCGTGGCACCCAGAAGGGCATCCTGGTCACCCGCACCTGGTACATCCGCATGGTCGATCCGCAGACCGTGCTGCTGACCGGGCTGACCCGCGATGGCACGTTCTACATCGAGAATGGCCAGATCAAATATCCGGTGAAGAATTTCCGCTTCAACGAATCGCCGGTGATCATGCTCAACAACATCGAAGAGCTGGGCAAGCCGGTACGTGTGGCCGGCGACGAATCCAGCCTGGTGATGATGATCCCGCCGATGAAGCTGCGCGACTTCACCTTCACCTCGTTGTCGGACGCGGTGTGAGCCAACGCGAAGCCGCCCTCATCCGCCCCTGCGGGGCACCGTCTCCCATCAATGGGCGAAGGGGTGCGCCCCCGCGCCCTCCCCTTGCCGGGAAAAGAGGCAGGTTGCCGCTTGCGTCCGTTGCCGGAAGAAGGGTTGGGTCGCCGCTTGCGTCCGTTGCCGGGAGAAGGGATTTGCCGCCGCTGTCCTTCTCCCGCCCGCGGGAGAAGGTGCCCGCAGGGCGGATGAGGGCGTTTTATTTCCCATGAACCACCTGCAGTCCGCTCATCTGATACCCGCGGACCTGGCTGGCGTCACGCAGCCGTTTCCGGCGAGTGGAAAAAACGTCAGCCTCGACCCGCGTTCGCTCTCCCGCCCACGGCAGAAGGTGCCCGCAGGGCGGATGAGGGGGCTGTGCGGCCCATGAACCGCGCGCAGTTCCTGCGGTTGATGCTCGGTGGTGCGGCCAGCCTGGCGTTGCCGTCGCTGGCGCGCGCGCAGGCCAGCCGCTACGACTTCTGGTTCACCCGGCTCAAGTACGACTCCGGTGACTGGGACGTGGATGCGCGCATGCCCTCCAACCTGATCACCGCGCTGATCGACTACACCACGCTGCGGGTCGATCCGAAGGAGCATGTGCTGGCGCTGTCCGATCCGAAGATGCTGGCCGCGCCCTTCTGCTACCTGGCCGGGCACAAGCTGGTCGAGTTCAACCCGGATGAGCGCCGCAACTTCGAACGCTACGTGCGCAACGGCGGCTTTGTGTTCGTCGATGACTGCAACCACGATGTCGATGGCCTGTTCGCGACCTCGTTCGAAGCACAGATGCGCAGCATCTTCGGCGCCACCGCACTGAAGAAACTGCCCAACAACCACGCCCTCTACAACAGCTTCTTCAAATTCCCCGACGGCCCACCGGCCACCGGCTTCGAGCTCAACGGCTGGGGCGATGACCTGGTGCACGACTACCTCAAGGGGATCGAGATCGATGGCCGCCTCGGCGTGCTCTACAGCAACAAGGACTACGGCTGCGAGTGGGACTACGACTGGCGCAACAAGCGTTTCCTGGCCGAAGACAACACCCGGTTCGGCGTCAACATCGTGATGTACGCCTTGACCAGCTGATCTCCCCCGCACCGCCCCCCCTACTTTCCGCAGGACCTGCCATGACTTCGCCCGACACTCCGCTCGACACCCTGCTGCCCCGCCTGGACCAGCTGCGCAGCGCGCTGGCGCAGGCGGTGGTCGGCCAGGGCGAGGTGGTCGAGCAGCTGCTGATCGGCCTGTTGGCCGGCGGCCATTGCCTGCTCGAAGGCGCCCCCGGGCTCGGCAAGACGCTGCTGGTGCGCTCGCTGGGGCAGGCACTGGAGCTGCAGTTCCGCCGCGTGCAGTTCACCCCCGACCTGATGCCCAGCGACATCCTCGGCACCGAGCTGCTGGAGGAAGACCACGGCACCGGCCACCGCAGCTTCCGCTTCCAGAAAGGACCGGTGTTCACCAACCTGCTGCTGGCCGACGAGCTCAACCGCACCCCGCCCAAGACCCAGGCCGCGCTGCTGGAGGCGATGCAGGAACGCACCGTCAGCTATGCCGGCACCACCTGGCAGCTGCCGGCGCCGTTCTTCGTGCTGGCCACGCAGAACCCGATCGAGCAGGCCGGTACCTACCCGTTGCCCGAAGCGCAGCTGGACCGTTTTTTGCTGCACGTGCGGGTGGACTACCCCAGCGAAACCGAGGAGCGCGACATCCTTGCCCAGACCACCGGCAGCCATGCCGGCGTGGTGCCGCAGGTGATGGATGCCGGGGCGGTGCTGGCGCTGCAGGCGGCGGTGCGCGAGGTGCACGTCAGCGCCGACCTGCTGACCTGGATCACCCGGCTGGTGCGCGCCAGCCGGCCGGGCGACGGCGCGCTGGCGGAAGTGAACACCTGGATCAAATGGGGTGCCGGCCCGCGCGCCGGGCAATCATTGGTGCTGGCCGCCAAGGCGCGGGCAATCCTGCAGGGCCGCTTTGCCGCCACCCGCCAGGACGTGGCCGCGCTCGCCGCGCCGGTGATGCGCCATCGCCTGCTGCTGTCATTCGCCGCCGAGGCCGAACAGAAGTCCACCGATGACGTGATCGCGATGCTGCTGCGCGCAGTGCCGTTCCCGGCCTGAGTGGCGGCCGCCGTCCACCCTTATGACTGCCGCTTTCACTCCCTTGATTCCGGACGAGGTGCGCCATCGCCTGCGCGGCCTGCAGCTGCTGCCGCAGCGCGCCAGCGGCAGCCACGGTATTGGCCAGCATGCCAGCCGCAGCCGTGGCGCCGGGCTGGAGTTCGCCCAGTACCGCGCCTACGAGCCGGGCGACGACCTGCGCCAGATCGACTGGAAACTGTATGCCCGCGCAGACCGTTTCTTCGTGCGCGAGTCCGAGCGCGAAAGCCCGATCAGCGTATGGCTGCTGCTTGATGCCAGCGCCTCGATGCAGCAGCGCGATCGCGCGCGCCCGCATTGGTCGCGGCTGGATGCCGCCAAGGCGCTGGCCGCCTGCGTGGCCGAGCTGGCCCTGCAGCAGGGCGACGGCTTCGGCCTGATCGCCATCAACGATGCCGGATTGAAACTGGTGCCGGCCGGCCACGGCGCGCGCCAGCGTGACCGCGTGCTGCTGCAACTGCGAGCCCTCGCCGCGCAGGGTCGGTGGCCGCCAGCGCCGCAGCTGGCACCGGTGTGGGAACGCATCGGCCCGCGCGACCTGGCGGTGATCATCAGTGATGGTTTTGACAACAACTGCATCGCGCTGGCCGAGCGCCTGGCCGCGGCCCGCCGCGACGTGGTGCATGTGCAGTTGCTGACGGTGGAGGAACGCGATTTTCCGTTCCACGACGGCCAGCGTTTCCGCGATCCGGAAACCGGGCAGGAGCTGCCCAGCGACGGCGTGGCCGCGCGCGCCGGCTACCTGGCGCGCTTTGCCCAGGCCCGGCGTGAGCTGGACGCGCGGCTGCAGGCGGCCGGCATCCGCCATGACAGCGCCTATCTCGACGAACCGGTCGATGCGCCGTTGCAGCGGCTGTTCGGCCGGCGCGGCGGTGGCCGATGAACCTGTTGTGGCTGGCTCCGGCCGGATTTGCCGCGCTGGCCGCGCTGCTGCTGCCGCTGCTGATCCATCTGGCCCGTCGCGGCGAATACCGGCTGCTGGATTTCGCCGCGCTGCGCTGGGTGCAGGCCAGGGTCCGTCCACGGCGCCGGGTGCGCTTCGACGAATGGCCGCTGTTGCTGCTGCGGCTGGTGCTGCTGGCACTGCTGGCAGTGCTGCTGGCGCGGCCGGCTTTGACCGGAGTCACCGACACCCGGCCGCGGGTGGCCGTGGTACCGGGGCTGGACGCGGCCACGGCACAGGCCCAGGTCGATGTCCCGCAGGCGCAGTGGCTGTGGCTGGCGCCCGGCTTTCCCGCGCTCGACGGCGCCGCCGTCCCGAGTCCGCCGCAACCGGTCAGCAGCCTGCTGCGGCAGCTTGATGCGGAATTGCCGGCCGGCG